>NZ_MVHT01000086.1 GCF_002086275.1 Mycobacterium intermedium
ATGATCATCCTCGGGAAGGTGCGCCCACTTTCACGCCACCTCATCAAGGCTCATCCACAGGTTTCGATCATTGCTCCTCCAGGACATCGGTGTGCCACAGGCGAATAGGAACCCCATTAATGCCACCATGGCGATCGCCATCTGCGGTGAGAAGGCGACCGGGGTGCCGTGTCTGGCTTGAACTATGGTGAAGGCCAACAAGTACAAGATCGTTGAGGCACCCATGAACAACGCTGCTATCAAATATAGGCAGTTCAACAGTTGGTGTGCGTCGGTGAGCGAGTATCCCCGGAGGCCGGCGGACAACTCCTCTCGCTTCTCCTTCTTGTCGTGTACAAGCTGATTGAGGTTTGGGCACTGCGCGACTTGCTGTTGCCTAACGAAGGCGAAGATCACGACCGTTGCCAGCGGTAGGACGACGTTGAACGCGGATGCATCGCTGAATTGCTGGGTGAACGTGGTAAAGCCGGGTGTACTGTGGCCCACCCAGAAAAACGCCGCCACGGCCGAGCCGCCAAAGAAGTTGGTGATGATGTGACCACCGAACCTGGACAGTGCAAAAACTTCTTCACCGTGAGCACGAAACCGGTGCTCGAACGCGCCTACCAGCGGCGGCAGCAAAGCGAACGTCAAGATGAACGCGGTGACCGCGAAGACTGAGGCGGTCGAAGGGAACAGTGGCTTGCGCGCGAACGTGAGCCCAGCCGCGAGCAGCGAAAGCCCAAGGACAATCCAGTCTTGCCACGCATCCGGTTGCGCTTTCCGAATGAGCTTGTGGCCCTTGATCTCAACGATGCTGGCTGCGCCCAGTATCGCCTGAAACGCCAAACTTACCCACATGACGGCAGAGAGCCCCACCCGCGTCCTCCCAGGTCGCCCACAGTCAGGAGCCTGATTTTAGGTATCAGCGTCAGTAGCGCAATGAAACACGCCGGGACCTTTGGACGAACTTTGAGGTACTCGTTCAGTGCGCCGCAGACCGACGGTGACCCGGTCCCGTGGCACCTAAGCTTCGATCAGGCTCCGAGGCGGAGTTCCGGTGTCAACACGGCTCCGCGAAGTGCGCACTGGCGACGCCGCTTATACCAGATTGACGCCATCATGCGCCCGCGATTGGGGCGCTTCTTCGAAGGCATCCAGAACGCGCACCCCGAACGCCGGCGCCATCGCTGACTGCACTTCGTCCTTTGTCATCCAACGGATTTCACGCGCTTCCGCGGTGGCATGAGGTTCACCCCTCGTCGGCCGACAGCGATAAACCAACGCCACGATTCCGTGAGTCAGGTTCTTGTAGACACCGGTGAGTCGTTCGACGGTCACGGCGAGTCCAGTCTCTTCGAGAACCTCGCGTTGAACGCCAGCCTCGAATGATTCATCAAGCTCAAGGACGCCACCTGGGGCTTCCCAGTGGCCGGTGTCATCACGTTTGATGACCAGGACGCGGCCGTCGTCGCGGACCACAATGCCCGCGACGCTAACCGAGTGTTTCGGCGTGGCTGCCATGCGAGACTCCATCCTCGGGGCCGGACTCCAGTAGTGACATGGGCGTGTCGTTTTCTTACACTACTAGTCGTCTAGACATGCAAGGGAAGGCTCTGCGGTGCTGCAACTTGGCCAGATCGACCGCGCGGACGACAAGCCGCCGTATCGACAGATCGCCGGCATGTTGCGCGAAGCAATCAGCTCTGGCCAGCTAGACGCAGGGGACCGCCTGCCGTCCGAGGCCGAGTTGATCAAGCACTTCGGCGTGGCACGCATGACCGTTAGGCAGGCGATGCAAGTGCTCGGCAGCGAAGGGCTCGTAGTCACGCAACACGGCCGCGGCGTGTTCGTCCGCCCCACACCCGCGATCCATAGGCTCGCCTCCGATCGATTCGCTCGACGACATCGCGCAAGCGGCAAAGCGGCGTTCGCGGTCGAGGCAGAGAAGTCGGGTTACACGCCACAAGTCGACAACATCATTGTGACGCGCGAGAAGCCGAGTTCGACTGTTGCTGAACGTCTTCGCTTGACTGCAGACGACGAGGTTGTCGTTCGATCGCGGCGTTACCTCGCCGATGGTCGACCAGTCGAGACTGCGATCTCGTACATTCCTGCGGCATTGGCCCAAAACACCAAGATCGAACAAGTCGATACCGGGCCTGGCGGCATCTACGCCCGACTCGAAGACGCCGGCCACATCCTGGCCCGATTCACCGAAGAAGTCGGCGCCCGGATGCCTACACCCGAAGAGCATCGCGCCCTGCAGCTCCCGGCAGGGGTGCCTGTCTTGACGGTGGTTCGGACGGCCTACGACACCAACGACGTGGCTGTCGAAGTATGCGACACCGTGAAGGTCGCATCCGCCTACCTGCTCGAATACGACTTCTCTGCACGCTAAATCCATAAACGCGACCAATATCGCGCTCGACGCTTGACTAACTCCTCTAGACGACTAGGTTGGGTAGACATCTAGTTCAATCCACTCGAAAGGTTCAACAGTGTCCATCCCCAAATGGCTCCAGATCTCCCACGACCAGGTGTTCTCGCTCGGCGCGTTCCTCGTATCCGAGGTGACGCCGATGATCGACTTCGATAAGTCCTCCGGCGAGAACCGCGTTCAGGCAAGAGACCGCGACACTGGCTTACCGATGTGGCAGGTCGAAGTGCTCGACGGCGATCCCGCCGCACCGAAGCGAAGCCGCACGGTGACCGTCAAGTTCGCCGCGCCGACGCAGCCGACGGCACCGACCAACTCCAGCGGAACACCCTTCACACCAGTCATTTTCGATGGGCTCATAGCCCTGCCGTACATCGAGCGGTCGGGCGATTTCTCTAGGATCGCGTGGTCTTTCCGCGCCTCGGATATGCGAGCACCGGGTAAGTCATCCGCCAGCGCAACTACAAGCCGGGAATCGGCATGAATCCCGATCCATTCGCCCCCGTCGATCTTGATACCCCGTTCCGGCTCCATCACGTGCTGGACTTCCTCACCAACCTCGCCCTGTGCGTGGCGGTCATCGTCGCCGTCACCGGCGCAGCCCTTATCTACTGGCGGCTGCACTCACCAGAGACGTACGAGGAACGATTCGCAACACCTGCCCGGCTCCTGCGCTGGCGCTTCTGGGCACACCTTTCGTGGCAAAAGTTGTGCAAGCGCTGCGGTTTGTCCACCTCCGAGCAGGTCATGCGCCGCGACAACGAAGGTCGGCAAGTCACGTCAACGCGCTGGTTCCATCCAAAATTATTGGGAACAGACGTGTCTCGCACAACCCTGCGACTGACGGTGCGAGCACGGATGGGGCAGACTGTCGAGGACTTGGAGCGTGCCGTTCCGGCGATTCGCGACGCTGCGGGAGCTTACTCAGCACGGACTGTAGTCGTCTCGCCTGGGACGCTTCAGATCGAGCTGGTCATGCGGGAACAGCTGTCGACCACAAGTCACCCAGCGCCGCCGACAGCAGTGGCAACCGCACGAGTCACGCTCGGGCGATGCGAAAACGGCTCAGTCTGGACTCTGCCGTTGAGCGGCCGGCACACCCTCACCGTGGGCTGCTCGGGCGCAGGCAAGGGCTCCATCTTCTGGGGCATCGCCGGCGGGCTCGGGCCCTCCGTGGCTGCCGGTGTGGTGCACCTCGTGGGCATCGATCTGAAATACGGCGTCGAGTTGTCGGTCGGGGCCGGCCTGTTCACCAAGATCGCCACCACGGAGGCCGATGCGGTGGAAACCCTTGCCGCGCTGGAGAAGCTGATGAACAAGCGGGGCAACGCGATGGCGGGTCGCACACGCCAGCACAATCCGACCAAGGCGTCACCCCTGGTGGTGCTGCTCATCGACGAGCTGGCCGGAGTGACCGCGTACATGAGTGACCCAGCCCTGCGCAAAGAAGCCGCCGCATCGTTGTCGCGCATTCTCACAAAGGGCCGTGCCCTTGGCATCGTGGTCGCAGCGTTTCTGCAAGATCCGCGCAAGGAAGTCCTACCGATGCGAGGGCTGTTCACCCAGACCATCGCGCTTCGACTACGTTCCCGAGACGAAGTCGCGATGGTGCTGGGCGACGGGATGGCCGATGCCGCGCCCGCACACCGAATCAGCCCCGACAGACCAGGCACCGGCTACGTCGTCGCCGAAGACGGACAAGTGACCAAGGTGCGGGCCGACTTCTGGTCCGATGAACAAATCCGTTTCACCGCTAATCAATACCAACCGGCAAGCTCGCCTCGGGGGAGGGCAGCGCAATGAGCTCTATCTTCGAACCACCCGACCAGGATCAAGTGACCCGGCATGCCGACGATCTGATGCAGCGCGCCAACCTCGTCCGCAGAGACGGATGGGACCAGTACAGGCATCTCGGGTCCTGCGGCGAAGTCATCGGCACCGCGCTGGTCCTCCACGACGACGCAGAACTCCTACGCTGCGGAGAGACCATGATCTCCGCCTTGGAGCGATGGGCTTTCGATCTCTGGGGAATTACCAGCGGCCAGTCCGACGCCGACACCGGATTGCCATGCACCCGTGCATGGTTCGACTCGATCCGTGCAGCGAGGTGATGCCATGGTGATTCACGGTCTCCGGGAGGCCCTCATGTCCACCGGCAGCTTTCCTGAGCTCCTCACCGCAGATCAGGTGTCGGCGCTGCTCGGCGTCTCCGCCGCGACACTCAACCGCTGGGCTGCGCTCCGCGAAACGACCGGCGAGCAGATCGGACCGCCCTGCTACACCCTCTCTGAGCGGGTCCGTCGCTGGGATGCTGCCGAAGTCCGAGCCTGGCTCAAACAGGTGCGCCGGTAATGGCCGGCAACATGCCGCGCGGCATCCGGAAACGGCTCAACGCGGTCGGGGAGCCCCGCTACCAAGTCCGCTACCTGGTCCGGGACCCCGACGTTCCATCCGGCTGGGTCGAAACGTCGGCCACGTTTCCGACACTTCGCGAGGCCAAAGCCTTTAAATCCGAACGCGACAACGAAGCCGCCCTCGGTGGCCGTCGGTTCGACCCACGCCTCGGTCGCACACCGCTGCAGCGGATTTGGACGCAGTTCTCCGACTCTAAGAAGCCGGCAGTGTCGCCGAAGACCTGGAGCGGCTACACCCAGCACTGGGAACTGCGCATCAAACCGCGGTTCGGCCACGTGCCGGTCGACGAAATCACCCGCGCCGACGTTCAGGCGTTCGTTGACGGCCTCAAAGTCGGCCCGTGGGCGAAGGTATCCACGCTCCGACTCCTCCGGTCAATTCTCGATGTCGCTCACCAGGACGGCCGCATTCACCGCAACCCCGCCCTCGGCGTCTCAGCGGGCCGCATTCCCGAGCGGGAACGTCACCGATACCTGACCGCTCACGAAGTCCAGAGGCTCGCCATGGCATGTGGCGATCAGGGCGACGTGGTGACGATCCTTGCCTACACCGGCCTGCGCTGGTCCGAACTCGTCGGTCTCCGCGTCAAGGACATCGACCTGACCGGCCGTCGCCTCTACGTCCGACGGGCAGCACCGGAAGTCGAAGGCCACATCGTCATTGGGCCACCCAAGACCCGCGCCGGAATCCGCACCGTGCCGCTCCCCCAAGTTGTCGTCGACATCCTCAAAACGAAGATCGGCGGGCGGGCACCTGACGAGCCAGCCGTCACCTCACCCAACGGCGCGATGTTGCGGTCCAACAACTGGCGCCGACATACGCATTGGAACAAAGCCCTGAAGAAAACCAACTTGGCTCCGTTGACCATCCACGATCTGCGCCATACCTATGCCAGCTTGGCCCGCAGATCCGGCGCTGATCTTCGCTACGTCCAGAAGACCATGGGCCACTCAACGCCGACCGTGACCGCGAACATCTACAGCGACCTCTACTCCGACGAGCTGGACCAAGTTGCGAGCAACCTCGATCAGCTTCACGCAACCGAGATTCACTCACCGAAGACCGGACAAGAACCGGACGAATCAAACTGACAATCGAGTGCAAGACCCGTGTCGATGCTGGTCAGACCTGGTGGCCAGGGGCGGGATCGAACCGCCGACCTTCCGCTTTTCAGGCGGACGCTCGTACCGACTGAGCTACCTGGCCGGAAGGCAGCGTGTGCCTCGCCGTGTTGGCGACCCTGACGGGACTTGAACCCGCGACCTCCGCCGTGACAGGGCGGCGCGCTAACCAACTGCGCCACAGGGCCTTGCTTATCTACTGCTCCGTTGCCTCACGTGCAGGGTACCCCCTACGGGATTCGAACCCGCGTTACCGCCTTGAAAGGGCGGCGTCCTAGGCCGTCTAGACGAAGGGGGCCAGAACCGAATCTCTTCGGGGTACTCGCAACGTGTTCTCGGTTGGGAGCCAAGTCAGCTTAGGGCACCGTGGCCCTAATCCTCAAACGAGCACCGACTCGCTACACAGTATCCTGAGTCTCCGCGCCCCTATAGCTCAGTTGGTAGAGCTACGGACTTTTAATCCGCAGGTCGTAGGTTCGAGTCCTACTGGGGGCACTTTCCGCCTCGTATGACGTCCCCGTTGCCATCCCTCGGCGCCCCCTCTGCGATCCCTCAGCGACCCCTTTGTGACACCTTTGCAACCCCTGTCCAGCTCCGGCCCACCAGCGCGCAACATCGCTGATTGGGGCCCAGAAGCGTACCTGCCTGAGAAGAGACGATGGATTCCGCCGTATGCCGTATGGACCACCCAAGCGGTTGGTTATGCTCGCGGGCATGCTTCCGGAGATAAATCAAAATGGGGTCCAACCCAACGCACCCGTCGCTCTGGTGACCATGGAGATTCGTCACCCGGCTACCGATTCACTCACGGAGTCGGCGAGCCGGGAGATCAAGCATCTCCTCATCAACGACTTGCCCATCGAACGACAGGCGCAGGACGTGAGCTGGGGGATGACCGCCCCCGGCGCTCCCCCACAGCCCGTTGCGGACCGTTTCGTGCGTTACGGCAACCGCGACAACACCGTGGCGGCGTCTCTGAAGAACCAGGCCGTCGTCGTCGAGACCAGCGCATACACCAGCTTTGAGGCCTTCACCGACATCGTGTTGCGGGTCATCGACGCCCGGGCGCAGGTGTCCTCGATCGTCGGGGTCGAGCGCATCGGTCTGCGTTACGTCCTGGAGATCCGCGTCCCGGCCGGCGTCGACGGCCGGATCGACTGGAGCAACTGGATCGACGAGCAGTTGCTGGGGCCGCAGCGCATCACCCCGGGCGGCCTGTTCCTCACCGAGTGGCAGGGCGCCGCGGTGTACCGCGAGCCGCAACCCGGCAAGTCGCTGATCGTGCGGTACGGGCCGGGTGTCGGCCAGGCGCTGGACGCGAACTACCACCTGCGCCGCGTGACGCCGCCCCAGACCGGACCGTTCTTCCTGATGGACATCGACAGCTTCTGGACTCCGCCGACCGGCTCGATTCCCGAGTACAACCGGGACGCGCTCGTGTCGACGTTCCAGGACCTGTACGGACCGGCTCGCGTCGTGTTCCAGGACTTGATCACCGGCCGCCTGAAGGACGAGCTGCTCAAGAGCAGCTGAGCTCAGCCCTTCAGCACAGCGCTGGTGTAGGTCACATCGGCAAACGCGGCGGCTAGCTCGTCATCGGGGTAGACGAAGCCGTTCGCCTCGTGCAGTTCGGCGACGGTGTGCGCCGACGTCTGCCAGTTCGCGCGCGCCAGATAGTCGAGGATGTGACTGCGTTCGCCGTGGTAGACGAGTTCGTTGAAGTCGACCTCGAAGCCGAGCTCAGCCATCCGGTCGTGGTGTGAGCGCCAGCGCTCGTCAGCGAAGATCCTGGTGTCGGGGACGAACTCGAACGCCAGCCGGCTGCCGGGGGCGCTCAGTGCGGTGATGTTGTCGAACAGCGCGTCTTGGGCGTCGTCGGGCAGGTAGACGAGCAGCCCCTCGGCGCTCCACGCCGAGGGGCGCTCCGTGTCAAAGCCGGCCTCTTTCAGCGCAGTGGCCCAGTCGTCGCGCAAGTCGATAGCGACCGTGCGGCGCTCGGCCGTGGGCTCCGCGCCGAGGTCGCTCAGCGTGACGGTCTTGAACTCGATCACCTCGGGCATGTCGACCTCGTAGACGACGGTGCCCACGGGCCACGGCAGCCGGTAGGCGCGCGCGTCGAGACCCGACGCCAGAATGACCGCTTGGCGAATGCCGCTGCGCGTTGCGTCGATGAAGAACTGGTCGTAGAACCGCGTGCGGCAGGCCATCCCCTTGGCCATCCGCGCAGGATCGAATTCGGAGTCCTCGTCGACCGGAATCTGCCCATTCACCAGGCGGACATAGACGTCCAGCCCCACCGCGCGCACCAGTGGCGCAGCGTACGGGTCGTCGATGTACGCGTACTCCGGGTCAGCTGCCAGCGCGCGCTGCGCGGCGACCATGGTCGCCGTCGCGCCGACGCTCGTCGCAAGGTCCCAGCGATCACTCTCGGTCCGTGCCATACCACTCCTTGTCCCAATCAGAAAACATAGCTTGTCTAGTTAATATCACAGGCCGTCACAACGGGACAGCGCTGCGCCAGCGAACTGTGATCGACCTCAAGCAGGGCCAGCAGTGTTGCGCTATTATCTGCGTATGCATGCAGATAATAGACCTCTGCGGCTGCCCGACGATCAGGTCGCCCTGGTCGTCGAGGTCTTCCGAATGCTGGCCGATGCCACCCGCGTGCAGGTGCTGTGGTCGTTGGCAGACCACGAGATGTCGGTCAACGAGCTCGCCGAGCACGTGGGAAAGCCCGCCCCCTCCGTCTCTCAACACCTCGCGAAGCTGCGGATGGCACGCCTGGTGCGCACCCGCAGAGAGGGCACGACGATCTACTACAGCCTGGAAAACGACCACGTGCGCCAGCTCGTCATCGACGCGGTTTTCAACGCCGAACACGCCGGCCCGGGAATCCCCCGTCATCACCGCACCGATGACGGACTGCAGGCAGTGAAGGCAACCCGGGTGGCGCGCGGTGTGAATCCTGCGGCGCACCACGCCGAAAAACCGTCGAGCAATTCACGCTCGGCGCACTAGAAGGAGGAATCACCGATGTCAGAACACAGCCACGACGCGCCGCACGAGCACGAACATACGCACGGCGACGTCACCCACAGCCACGATCACGACGCCCATGACCACGAGCACGTCAGGCACGAACACCCGCACTCACACGACGACGGCACCCAGCACACGCATGAGCACGTGCACCAGGCCGGCTTGGAAGCGGTGCACCACCACACCCACGCCTGACGGCACGTCGAAGGGTCAGGCCACCGGGCAGTAGTGCTTGGGGTTGCCGCGGTTTTCCAACGGCGGCAAATTGCGGGCCGGGGTCTGCGGCAGCGGCGCGTCGGCGGGAATGCGCCCACTCGCGCGGTCCAGACCGGCGCGAGCCCGGGGATGCTTGCGGTACCGAGGCGGCACCAAGGAGAAGACCGCCCACACCAGATTGCCGAAGCGCCGGTGCAGCCACTCGTCGCGGCGACTCCATGTGAAGCCCAGCCGTTCGCGGACGGCCGGGTGATAGAACCCGGTAGTCAACCAGACGAAGAACGGCCGAGACAGCCTGGTCAGGCCTCCCCACAGCCAATTCGGCAGCCAGGGAGCGATCGGCAGCTTGTTGTACAGCGTCAAGTCGAGCACGGCCCGAGTCGCGTAGTTGTCTTCTAAGACGTTGCGGCACATGTGGTCCCAGTACTCCTGGAACTCCTCCCAGGACTTCGGCACCGGCCGCATGCTCATCCCGTACATCCGATACCACTGGACGTGCTCGTCGAACAGCTGACGCTTCTCCGCCTCGGTCAGCCCACCGCCAAACCGTTCCGCGACCAGGATCGTGCCCATGAAGAACGTGCTGTGCGCCCAGTAGAAGACGTCGGGATTCAGCGCGTGGTAGCGACGCCCCAGCTTGTCGACGCCCTTGATGTCGATGTGGTAATCGCGCACCTCGGCACCCGTCTGGGGGGCACGGTCACCGTCGAACACGACCCCGCCGATCGGATACAGCGAGCGCATCACCCGCGCCAGGGGTTCCTGGAAGAACGTCGAGTGATCCTCGACGGCAGCGCCCAACTGGGGGTGCATGTTCTGCATGGAGCCGGCGAACGGCCCCTGCAGGATGCCGCGCCAGTCACCGAAGTATTTCCAGGTCAGCGAATCCGGGCCGAGCGGCACCGGCGGCGCGTCATAACCCAGCGGCGAGGAGACGGGGCACCCCGCGGCGAGTTCGTCGGGTGCGCCGCTAGTCACCGGGCACGAAGCGGACGTATCTTGAGTCACTGTTGTTTCCTGGTGCTCGTGGTATGAGGTCGGGACAAAACGGACTACAGGCGTTGTCAGAATTATTTTAGCTTAGGGAGTCACGTGCCGACCGGTCAACGAAGGGGTCGATGGTCCGGCGTCCCCATCGAGGATCGCAACGCGGTGCGCAGGGATGACCTGATCGCCGCGGGTGTGCAGCTGCTCGGCGGAGAAGGCGGACCGGCGCTGACCGTCCGCGCCGTCTGCCGCCACGCCAGACTCACCGAGCGGTACTTCTACGAATGCTTCGCCGACCGTGACGAGTTTGTCCGCGCGGTCTACGACGACGTCTGCGCGAAAGCGATGGCCACCCTGACCTCGGCGAGCACCCCGCGCGAGGCGGTCGAGCAGTTCGTGGCGTTGATGGTCGACGACCCGGTCCGCGGGCGGGTGCTGCTGCTCGCGCCGGCGGTGGAACCTGTGCTGACCCTGTCAGGCGCGGAGTGGATGCCCAATTTCATAGACTTGCTGCAGCGCAAGCTGTCCCGGATCGCCGATCCCGTGCTGCAGAAGCTCGTGGCGACCAGCCTGATCGGCGCTCTGACCGGCCTGTTCATCGCTTACCTGAACGGTCAGCTAGGCGCGAGTCGTCAGCAGTTCATCGACTACTGCGTCGACATGATGCTGAGTACGGCGGCCGCCTATGTGCCGCAACCCGCGGCCGACTAGAGCAGGCTTGGCAGCGAGTCAACAGGGGTTAAAAATCCGCCCGATTCGGGCATCCAAACCGGCAGTTCAACCGGCGGAAGACGTGGCCCGACTGTGACCTGACTCGCCGGAACCAAACTTGATGCTACTGACAGACACAGATATATTGACTGAAACCGTCAGACACAGATAACTGGAGGGGCCATGTCGGCCGAGATGACCAACCTGCAGCTCCTGCACGAACTGGAACCAGTCGTAGAGAAGTGCGTGAACCGTCACGAGAGCATGCACAAGCACTGGAATCCCCACGACTACATCCCGTGGTCGGACGGCAAGAACTTCTATGCGCTGGGCGGTCAGGACTGGGAACCCGGACAGTCCCAACTGACCGACGTCGCTCAGGTCGCGATGGTGCAGAACCTGATGACCGAAGACAACCTGCCGTCCTACCACCGCGAGATCAAGATGAACTTCGGCCTGGACGGACCGTGGGGTTACTGGGTCAATCGGTGGACCGCCGAGGAGAACCGGCACGGAATCGCGCTACGCGACTACCTGGTGGTGACCCGTGCGGTCGACCCGTACGAGCTGGAGAAGCTGCGCATCGAGGTGGTGAACCGGGGCTTCAGCCCGGGCCAGAACCACCAGGTCCGCGACGACCTGTTCGCCGAGAGCCTGTTCGACTCCGTCATCTACGTGACGTTCCAGGAGTTGGCGACCCGGATTTCGCACCGCAACACCGGCAAAGCCTGCGCCGAGCCGATCGCCGACCAGTTGCTGGCCAAGATCTCGGCCGACGAGAACCTGCACATGATCTTCTACCGCGACGTCAGCGGAGCGGGCTTGGACATTGCCCCCAACCAGGCAATGAGGTCGCTGCACAAGGTGCTGCGCAACTTCCAGATGCCGGGCTTCCAGGTGCCCGAGTTCCGCCGCAAGGCCGTGGTCATCGCTGTCGGCGGCGTCTACGACCCGCGCATCCACCTCGACGATGTGGTCATGCCGGTGTTGAAGAAGTGGCGCATCTTCGAGCGCGAAGACTTCACCGGCGAAGCCGCCAAACTTCGCGACGACCTGGCTCTGCTGATCGAGGAGCTCGAACTTGCCTGCGAGAAGTTCGAGATCTCCAAGCAGCGTCAACTCGAACGCGAGGAGCGCACCGGCAAGCGGATCACCGCAGCCGAGCTCCACAACACGGCCGGCAAGCTGGTGATGAGCGGGCGGTAGTCCCGCGGTGCAGATCGGCTCTATCACCCTGGCCAGCCCGGTGGTGCTGGCCCCAATGGCCGGGGTGACAAACGTCGCGTTCCGGACGCTGTGCCGGGAGTTGGAAGTATCGAAGGTCGGCACCGTCAGCGGACTGTACGTCTGTGAGATGGTGACCGCGCGTGCGCTCGTCGAGCGCAACCCGGTCACCATGCACATGACGACGTTCGCCCCCGACGAGTCGCCGCGGTCGCTGCAGCTCTACACCGTCGACCCCGACACCACGTACGCTGCGGCCCGGATGATCGCCGACGAAAACCTGGCCGATCACATCGACATGAACTTCGGCTGCCCGGTGCCAAAGGTGACCAAGCGCGGGGGCGGGGCGGCACTACCGTTCAAGCGGCGGCTGTTCGGACAGATCGTCGCCGCCGCGGTGCGCGCCACCGAAGGCACGGACATCCCGGTGACGGTGAAGTTCCGCATCGGCATCGACGACGAGCACCACACCCACCTGGATGCCGGCCGCATCGCCGAAGCCGAAGGTGCCGCCGCGGTGGCGCTGCACGCTCGCACGGCCGCCCAGCGCTATTCGGGAACCGCCGACTGGGATCAGATCGCCCGGCTCAAGCAAGAAGTCCGGACCATCCCGGTGTTGGGCAACGGGGACATCTACGACGCCCGCGATGCGCTGGCCATGATGGCGAGCACCGGATGCGACGGCGTCGTCATCGGCCGCGGCTGCCTCGGGCGACCATGGCTCTTCGCCGAGTTGTCGGCCGCTTTCACCAACCGCCCGGCGCCCACGCCACCGAACCTCGGCGAGGTTGCCGACATCATCCGTCGCCACGGCGCCCTGCTGGCCGCGCACTTCGGCGAGGACAAGGGCATGCGCGACATCCGCAAACACGTCGCCTGGTACCTGCATGGATTTCCCGCCGGGTCAGACTTGCGACGGGAACTGGCACTGGTCAAGACCCTCGAACAGCTCGATGAACTACTGAGCCGGCTGGACGGCAGCGTCCCGTTCCCCGAGGCGGGCAACGGCCCGCGGGGACGCCAGGGCTCTCCTGCGCGAGTTTCTCTTCCGCAGGGTTGGCTGGACGATCCCGACGATTGCCGGGTGCCCGAAGGCGCCGATGTGATGCACTCGGGCGGCTGAAGCCGCCGGTGGTGGTCGAACCGAGACGCAGCTGAAATCGCGTCGTCGCCGATTAGTAAGTACGATGTGAACCTTGCTGCATCTGCGCGGCGCTAATGAGGAGCGCTGCGCTGACGCGTGCGCATCACATTCCTGACGTCCGCGCGACACGCTTGCACTTTGGAGGCCGGTAGGACATGAGTGACGGCGACAGCGGCGCCACTCGTCAGCCTCGGCACGCATCGGATCCCGGCAGTGCTGTTGAACGGTCTACTCCTCTTCAGCACCGAATGTCAGGCGCCGCGCCGTGGGAGCGGTTCTCGATACCGTCCGATGACGAGGTGACCCGGTCGGGAGCTGGAAGCTTCGCAGAACCGGAGCACGGCGAGAAGCCCGAGCAAGAGAAGAAGGGCGGCTCTCATCTCAACGGTGGCGTCAGCGTCGCCGAATTGATCGCCAAACTCGGGGCTCCTGCCGACCGTCCCCGCCGCCGTCGCCACCTCGCCCCCGACCCCGAGCCGGAACCCGAACCCGAACCGCAGCCCGACAGCGAGCACGCGCCTGTCGATTCGACCCCGGAGCACGCCGCGGAGGCGGACGAATTCGACGATTCGGCGGACACCCAGGTCATCCCGACGCCGGCCTACGCCCTGCAACTCCTCGAGGAACTTCCCGACCTGGGGTCGGCCCACGATCCATCAGAGACGGACAAGTCCGAACCGTCCAGCGCGTCGCCAGAGAAACCGAAGAAGCAGAAGGCCCCGAAGGCCCACAAGAAGTCGGCCCGCGCACCCAAGACCCGCGAGCCGAAGACGAAGACCCGACGGCGGATATTGGTGGCCGGGCGCGCACTGGCCGCGATGTTCGCCGTGCTGGCGCTGGTGCTGACCGGTGGGGCTTGGCACTGGAGCACGTCAAAGAACGACCGGATGAACACCGTCAGCGCGTTGGACCCGCAATCGAACGACATCGTTGATCCCGTCGGGCAGTACGGCGACGAGAACTTCCTGATCGTCGGAATGGATTCCCGGTTGGGAGCCAACTCCACCATCGGAGCCGGAGACACCGAGGACGCCGGGGGCGCCAGGTCGGACACCGTGATGCTGGTCAACATCCCGGCCAACCGACAACGCGTGGTTGCCGTGTCTTTCCCGCGTGACCTGGCCATCAACCCGATCCAATGCGAGGCCTGGAACCCCGAAACCGGTAAATACGGCCCCATCTACGACGAGAAGACGGGCACGATGGGCCCGAAGATGGTCTACACCGAGACCAAACTGAACTCAGCGTTCTCCTTCGGCGGACCGAAGTGTCTGGTGAAGGTGATCCAGAAGCTGTCGGGGTTGGCCATCAACCGGTTCATCGCGGTCGACTTCGTCGGTTTCGCGCGGATGGTCGAGGCGATCGGCGGCGTCGAGGTGTGTACCACCACGCCGTTGCGTGACTACGAATTGGGCACCGTGCTCGAGCGGGCCGGGCGGCAGCGGATCGACGGCCAGACCGCGCTGAACTATGTGCGAGCCCGTCAGGTCACCACCGAGAGCAACGGCGACTACGGCCGAATCAAACGCCAGCAGCGGTTCTTGTCGTCGTTGCTGCGTTCGATGATCTCCGAAGACACCTTGCTGAACCTCAACAAGCTCAACAACGCCGTCAACATCTTCATCGGCAACAGCTATGTCGACAACGTCAAGACCAGGGACCTGGTCGAGTTGGGCCGATCGCTGCAGCACATGGCGGCGGGGCACGTCACGTTCGTCACCGTGCCCACCGGCGTAACGGACCAGGACGGGAATGAACCGCCGCGTACCGCGGACATGAAGGCGCTGTTCACCGCGATCATCAACGACGAGCCGCTCCCCAAGGAAAACGACCACAACGCGCAGACCTTAGGGTCGAGCCCAACTACCTCGCCAAGCACTACCAAGAAGGTGCCGCCGGCAAACCCGGCGAACGAGCCCCAACACGAGCAGCTGACGACGACGTCGCCGAGCGAGGTCACGGTGCAGGTGTCCAACGGGACGAGCACCCAAGGTCTGGCCACCACGGCCGCCAACCAGCTCAAGAAAAACGGCTTCAACGTGATGACGCCGGACGACTATCCGAGCCCCCTGAAGGCCACCACGGTGTTCTTCTCACCCGGCAATGAGCAGGCCGCCGCCACCGTCGCCGCCGCGTTCGGCAATTCGAAGATCGAGCGGGTGACCGGGATCGGCCAAGTGGTGCAGGTGGTGCTGGGCCCGGATTTCAGTTCGGTCGTCTCTCCCCCGCCCACCGGGACGTCGGTGAGCGTCCAAGTGACTCGCGGCTCCGCAACGACGCCCACCAAGTTGCCCGAAGATCTGACCGTCACGAACGCCGCCGACACCACCTGCGAATAGCGCGAGTGTCCTTTGGGGGCGTTCCTCACATGGAGAACGTAGGCTTTACCTATGCGGACCGCTTACCATGAGCAACTCTCGGAACTGTCGGAGCGGCTCGGTGAGATGTGCGGCCTGGCCGGGCAGGCCATGGAGCGGGCCACTCAAGCCTTGTTGCAGGCCGACCTGGTGCTGGCCGAACAGGTGATCTCCGACCACGAGAAAATTGCGTCCATGAGCGCGCGCGCCGAGGAGAGCGCGTTCGTGCTGCTCGCCCTGCAGGCGCCTGTTGCCGGGGACCTTAGATCGATCGTGAGCGCGATCCAGATGGTGGCCGACATCGACCGGATGGGCGCGCTGGCACTGCACGTTGCCAAGATCGCCCGCCGCCGCCACCCCCAACATGCGCTGCCCGAAGAGGTGAACGGTTACTTCGCCGAGATGGGCCGTCTCGCTGTGGAATTGGGCAACAGCGCCCAGGAAGTGGTGTTGTCCCGCGACCCCGAGAAGGCCGCGCGCATTCGCGCAGAAGACGACGCGATGGACGACCTGCATCGCCACCTGTTCAGTGTGTTGATGGACCGGGAGTGGAAGCATGGCGTGGCGGCCGCCGTCGACGTGACGCTGCTGGGCCGGTTCTACGAACGCTTCGCCGACCATGCCGTCGAGGTGGCACGGCGGGTCATCTTCCAGGCCACCGGGAAATTCCCCGAGGACGAGACCTCACCGACGCAGCACTAGCCGAAGCGACCCGAGATGTAGTCCTCGGTGGCTTTTTGGGTCGGGTTGGAGAAAATCTTCTCCGTGTCGTCGATCTCGATGAGGCGGCCGGGCCTACCGACGGATTCCAGGTTGAAGAACGCCGTCTGATCACTCACCCGCGCGGCCTGCTGCATGTTGTGGGTGACGATGACGATGGTGTAGTTCTGCTTCAGCTCGCTGATGAGGTCTTCGATCGCCATCGTCGAAATGGGGTCGAGCGCCGAACACGGCTCATCCATCAGCAGCACGTCGGGTTGCACCGCAATGGCCCGCGCAATGCAGAGCCGTTGCTGCTGGCCACCGGACAACCCGCCGCCGGGCCGGTCGAGCCGGTCCTTGACTTCGTCCCACAGGTTGGCGCCGCGCAGTGACAGTTCGGCGGTCTCGTTGAGGACCTTGCGGTTCCGGATGCCTTGCAGCTTCAGGCCCGCCACTACGTTGTCGCGAATCGACATGGCGGGGAACGGGTTCGGCCGCTGGAAGACCATCCCGATCGCCCGACGCACGCCGACCGGATCGATCTTTGGGCCGTAGATGTTTTCGTCGTCGAGGAGCACACTGCCTTCGACTCGCGCACCAGGAATCACCTCGTGCATCCGGTTCAGCGTGCGCAGCACGGTGGTCTTGCCGCATCCGGACGGCCCGATGAAGGCGGTCACACTGCGGGGGAGAACTGACAACGTCACATCGGAGACCGCATGAAACGACCCGTAATAGATGTTGACCTCTTTGAGGTCCAACCGTTTGGCCACTGCCAGCTCCTGCCTAGTTACTGCCTAAGACGTCTTCGGGGCCAAGACTCGTGCGATCACCCTGGCCCCGATATTCATGATCGCGACAACCACGATCAATGTCAGTGCCGCGCCCCACAGCCGGTCTGTGGGAACGGGGTGTGTCCCAGCGCCCAGCAACGTCTGGTCGTACATCATGCCTGGCAGCGACCCCATGAATCCGCTCAACACGTCGAAGCTCATCTGCTGCGAATATCCAACCAGGACGAGTAGCGGGGCGGTTTCACCCATCACCCTGGCCAGCGCCAGCATAATCCCGGTGATGATCCCCGACGACCCGGTCGGAATCACGATTCTGACGATGGTCTTCCATTTCGGGGCGCCAAGGGCGTAGCCCGCCTCGCGCAGATCCATCGGCACGACCCAGAGCATCTCTTCGGTCGTGCGCACGATCACCGGCACCATCAACAACACCAACGCCAGCGAGACAGCCAACTGCGACCGCGGGAAGCCCAATACCGATACCCAGACGGCGTAGATGAATATGGCCGCGATGATCGAGGGCACCCCGGTCAGGATGTCCACCGTGAATGTGACGGCCCTGGCCGGCTTGCTGTTGCCGCCGTACTCGACAAGGTAGATCGCCACCAAGATGCCGATGGGTATGGAGATCGCCGCGCTCAATGCCCCCTGCATCAGGGTGCCGACGATCGCGTGGAAGGCACCTCCACCGGGATCCATCGCCGTCATGTTCGCCTGCGAATGCGTCCACCACGCGCTGGACGTGACCGCGTGAATCCCGCGGGCGACGACGGAAAAGAGCACCAACACGAGAGGGGTCAGGGCGATCAGCGTGGCCAGGGTGACCAGCACCGTCGCGACGTGGTTGGCGATGCGACGCCGCGGCTCGAGCCCGGAGAACGTGCGCGGCTTGAGGGGACGATCCAGGATCGAGGTCATGGGTTGGTTCTTTCGGCCCCCACGACGACCGTACGTGCCACGCCGTTGACCACAGAAGTGAGCAGGAACAGCGTCAGCCCCGCCGCAAGATACGCGCCGGCACGGTAGGGATCGTCGAAGTCCGGCGCGGCACCGGCGATCTTCGTGGCAATGGTGGAGCCACCGTCGAAGAGCGACCAGCCGAACGCCTCCTGGGTGCCGCGCAGGATGATCAGCAGCGCGACCGTCTCCCCCAGCGCGCGTCCCAGACCCAGAATCACGCCACAGATGTATCCGGACCGTCCAAAAGGCAGCACGGTCGTTTGGACCACCTCCCAACGGGTGGCGCCGAGTGCGAGCGCGGCTTCGATCTGCCCCTGCGGCGTCTGCGCGAACACCTCGCGCGTCACCGCCGTCATGATCGGCAGGATCATGATCGCCAGGACGATTCCACCGGTGAAGATTGTGCCGCCACCGGCGTTCGAGGGGCTGCTCCGGGCGAACAGGAAGCACCAACCCAGGTTGGCCTCAAGCCAGCCCGCAACCGGGCGCAACCACGGCGCCAGCACGTAGAGGCCCCAGACGCCGTAGATGATCGAGGGCACCGCGGCGAGCAGATCCACCATGTAGGCCAGCGCTCCGGCAACCCGTCGCGGCGCGTACTGGGTCAAGAAGATGGCGACACCCAGTGCGACCGGCATCGCCAGGGTCAGGGCCAACAGCGAAACGAAAAGGGTGACCTGCAGCAGGTCGAGGACTCCGAAGTGCATCGCCGAGGTGTCGGTGGTGATCCACGGGCCGCGGTAGGTCAGGAAGTTCTCGTGGTTGCGCTGCAGTGCCGGCACCGCGCGCCACAACAGGAATGCACCGATGGCCGCGACCAGAGCCACGATCACCGCCCCGGACGCCCGCGACAGCCCGCCGAACATCCGGTCGCCCGCGGACGGCTTGGTTTGGCCCCAGGGACTTAGGGGCGTGACGCGCGGTCGCTTGAACGGGGCCGCGACGACCCCGCCCGCACCGGCGTCGGCTGGGTTTGGTGTCGCCATGTGTTCCTGTCCTACTGCAGGTCGTTGATCGCGGTCACCAGCCGCTCCTTGACCTTATCCGGCAGTGGAACATAACCGGCTGCGGAAAGCCCCGCCTGCCCGTCATTCACCGCTGTAGTGAGGAACGCCTTGACAGCGGCGGAGGTCCCCGGGTCGTACCCCTTCGAGCACACAATTTCGTAGGTAGCCAGCATCAACGGGTAGGCGTTCGGCTTTTCGCCGCTGTAGATCGACTTCAGTTCGAGCACCAGATCGTTGCCGCCGGAGACGAAGCTGACCGCGGCGACGGCTTCCCGAGCGGTACGGTCGGTCAGCGGTACGACGCCGGTGCCGGTCTTGATCTGCGCGACCGGCATGCGGGCGCGGTCGGCAAAGCCGTTCTCGACGTATCCGATCGATCCCGCAATGGCCTGCACGGTTTGGATGACGCCGGCCGACCTTTCCGCGCCTTCACCGACGCCGCCGTGGAACTCGCTGCCCACGCCTCGCGCCCAGCTCTGTGGTGCGGCGGCGGTCAGGTACTTCTGGAAGTTGTCGGTGGTTCCCGAGGAGTCCTTTCGATACACCGGGGTGATTTCGGTATCTGGCAATCGCACCCCAGGATTGAGCGCGGCGAGGACCGGATCGTTCCAACTTCGGATCCCGCCGCTGAAGATTTTGGCCAGTGAGTCGGCGTCCAAGGTCAAGGTTGGTACGCCGGTCAGGTTGAACGCCAACGCAATTGGCCCGAACACCAGTGGTAGGTCCCAGGCTGGATTGCCTTTGCATCGTTGCGCGGCGGGGCCGATCTGTGCGGCGATCAGCGGCGAGTCCGATCCGGCGAAATCGGCCCGGCCGGCGATGAAGTTGTCGCGGCCGGCGGTCGACCCGGTGGGGTTATAGGACACGGTCTTTCCCGGACACAATTGTGTCCAGACCTGGGAGAAATGCGCGATCGCATGCTGCTGTGCCGTGGAGCCTTCGCCCTTCAGCTCATTCGTTCCGCCGCAGGACGCGTCGCCCGGAGAGGTTCGGGAAATGGCAGACGACCCGACGTCGCGGCTGTCATCGCTCCCGCAGGCGACGAGGCCCATACTGCAGACGGTGGCCCCCACGACCGCAATTGCCAGCGCCGGTCCCCTGCTTACGGTGTCGAGTCTCACCGATCCCGCTTCCCGAAACGCTAGTTAGCCGTGACGACGCCCGTAGCCAGACGCTCCTTCAACAAAGTTGCCAAGTCGCGGCGAAAGTATGCCCGCGCGCGAAAACCCGGCCAGTAGATGTCTAACCCGCGGCCGCCGGCGCGTAGGCCGTGTCGACGCTGTACGTGGTGAAACCGAGACTCTGGTAGGTCCGCACCGCGGCGACATTGTCCGACTCCACGTAAAGCATCACGGTGGGTTCGGCCGCCTCGGCAAGTCGCTGCGCGAGCCAAGTAACGCCGATCTTCGTCAACGTCTTGCCCAGACCTCGCCCTTGCGCGGCCGGGTCGACACCCACGACATAGACCTCGCCCAGACCCGGTTGGTCCAGATGCACTTTGGTCCAGTGGAATCCCAGCAACGTGTCGGACCGGGCATCGAAGGCCATGAACAGTCCATCAGGGTCGAACCAGGGTTCGTCGCGGCGCTCGGCCAGGTCGGCTTCGGTCCACCCGCCCTGCTCGGGGTGATAGGCGAACGCGGCATTGTTGACCCGCAACAATTCCTGGTCGTCGGATGCACCCGCATACGTACGAATCCGCACCTCGCCGGCTGTTGCCGAAGCCATCTCACCGGCCAACTCCGCGGCCGGGTCGGTGCTGTCGCGCAGCGAGCGACGCATTTGCAGCAGTTCGCGGACGGCGGTAAGTCCCACCGCCGCCGCCGTCGCGCGGGCGGCCTGCAGCGTGCCGTGGGCCCAAAAGTGGTTGCTCCCATTGGTCTTGGCCATGGTCGCGCGGATCAGCGCGGTGCCGATACCGCGTCGGCGGGCTTGAGGGTGCACCACCAACTCCGCCATCGCGCCGTCCGCACTCAGGTTGAGGTAGCCGGAAAGGGCGTCGTCCGGCGATGAATCACCGACCAGCAGATGCTGGGTGCGCTGCTGACCCAATTCCCGCAGCACCTGCTCTCCCACCGGGGCTACCCCGTCGAATTGCGTTGCCGCCGTGACGAGTTCGCGTACCGCCTGCTGCTGGACCGGGGTTAGGGTGGAGCGCCAGTCCGAGTGCAGGTCAAAGGTCATTGGCCGGTGCGCAACGGGTCGGCCAGCGGCTCTTGGGATGTTTGTTGGTCGCTCTCGGAGTCGTCGTTGTGCTCCGCGATCGGCGTTCGGCCGCGTGCCGGCCGAACAGCCTTGTACCCCACGTTGCGGACGGTGCCGATCAGAGCTTCGTGCTCGGGCCCGAGCTTGGCACGTAGCCGTCGCACGTGCACATCGACGGTTCGAGTGCCGCCGAAGAAGTCATAGCCCCACACCTCGTGCAGCAGTTGTGCGCGGGTAAAGACCCGGCCGGCGTGCTGGGCGAGGTATTTCAGTAACTCGAACTCCTTGTAGGTGAGGTCGAGCGGACGCCCGCGCAGCCGGGCGGTGTAGGTGCCTTCATCGATCACCAACTCGCCCAAGCTGACCTTCCCGACGCTTTCCTGGTCGGCCAGACCGCCGCGGCGGCCGACCACCAGGCGCAGTCGTGCGTCCACCTCAGCGGGACCGGTGGTCGGCAGCAGGATCTCGTCCAACCCCCAGTCCGCGCTGACCGCGACCAACCCGCCTTCACTGACTACCGCCAGGACCGGGACCGACCGCCCGGCCGTGCTCAACAAACGGCATAGCCCGCGCGCGGCCGAGAGATCGTTCCGAGCATCCACCAGCACGACGTCTGCATTGCCCGCCTCCAGCAACGAGGACGCCTCCGCCGGGGCCGTCCGCACGGTGTGCGGAAGCAGCGACAAGGACGGCAGCACGGGGTCGGGATAAAGCTCCGACGTCAGCAGTAATAACTCCAAAAGCCCCTCCAGCGTCGTGGGAAAGGCATCTCCCAGCTTCATGCGCAGCATGACGTTAATAGCCAGCTCACCTAACGATAACTTGCCACCTGGCGTTTGGCCTGATGGAAAAGAGCAACGGGGCATGGATCACACGGCGTCACACCATGGGGCATCCGCACCACGGCCGTCACAACTGTCACTTTTGGCGTGCCACTTCGCCCCGGTGGGGCCGGTAGGTCCGGCGCGTCTGATGGGCCACAATATGCGGATGCGCAAGGTGCTGATCGCCGCGACGGCCGCGGGGATCGTTCTTGCCGTGATCATCCTTGGGGCGGTCGGCGTCGACTTCGGGGCCAGCATCTACGCCGAGTACCGGCTCTCCACCAGCGTGCGCAAGGCAGCAAATTTGGGCACCGACCCATTCGTCGCCATCCTGGGTTTTCCGTTCATCCCCCAGGCGATGCGTGACCGCTACGACGAGCTGGAAATCAAAGCCAACGGCGTCGAACACGCGATGGTGGGCAAGGCCACGCTCGAGGCCACCATGCACTCGATCGACCTGACCGAGTCATCCTGGCTGATCGGACCCGACGCGAAGCTGCAGGTAGATGAGCTGGAGAGCCGGATCATCATCGACTCGGTGCACCTTGGCCGCTATCTGGGGATCATCGACCTGATGGTCGAGGTACCGCAGCGCGAGAGCAACGACGACGCGACCGGCGGCACCACGGAATCGGGGATATCCGACAGTCACGGCCTGGTGTTCAGTGGCACACCCAAGTCGGCACAGTTCGATCACCGGGTCAGCGTTTCGGTCGACCTGTCCATAGCTCCCGACGACCCGGCGACCTTGATCATCACGCCCACCGGCGTACTCACCGGACCCAACACCGAGGACCAATCGGTCCCAGACGACAAACTGCAAGCCGTGTTGCGCGCCTTCAGCAGCCGGCTGCCCAATCAGAAGCTCCCCTTCGGCGTGGCGCCCAACACCGTGGGGGCCCGGGGCTCGGACGTCATCATCGAAGGCATCACCCAAAAAGTGACGGTCGACCTCAACCAGTTCAAGCAGTCTTGAGTCACATCGAGCCGGCCGGCCCGCGGCCCTCTTACCACTGTGGCTTGACCACGACGCCATTGGGTAAGCTTGCCGACGTGTCAGCCCGCTTCGAGCCACTGCTCTCCATGAGTCGCGCAGGTGACCTGCGCCGTGACGCGGGCTGTTGTTGTTGCTGTAGCTGCTGAGTAGCCGCCGCCCAATCCGCGCGACGCTCGGAGCCACCCCGGACCTTCCGTGGCGTGCCCTACCGTTTCCGTGCACAAACGCGCATCCAGGCGGAACCCCAGACAAAAATTTGGCCCCCTGCTGTTCATAAGAAGAAATCGAAAGGATCACCATGGCACGCTCCGACGTCCTGGTCTCTGCCGACTGGGCTGAGAGCAATCTTGACGCCGCCAACGTCGTCTTCGTAGAAGTAGACGAAGACGTCAGCGCATACGACGGCGGTCACATCCCCGGTGCCATCAAGCTGGACTGGCGTACCGACCTGCAAGACCAGATCAAGCGCGACTTCGTCGACGCGGAGCAGTTCTCCAAGCTGCTGAGCGAGCGCGGTATCTCCAATGACGACACCGTGGTCCTGTACGGCGGCAACAACAACTGGTTTGCCGCTTACGCGTACTGGTACTTCAAGCTCTACGGGCACAAGGACGTCAAGCTGCTCGATGGCGGCCGCAAGAAGTGGGAGCTCGACCGACGCGCGCTGTCCAGCGACCCGGTCAGCCGGCCCGCAACCTCCTACATCGCGTCCCAGCCGGACAACTCGATCCGGGCGTTCCGGGACGAGGTGATCGCGGCCATCAATGTCAAGAACCTGGTCGACGTGCGCTCCCCCGACGAGTTCTCCGGCAAGATCCTGGCCCCCGCCCACTTGCCGCAGGAACAGAGCCAGCGCCCCGGCCACATCCCCGGCGCCATCAACGTGCCGTGGAGCAAGGCCGCGAACGAGGACGGCACCTTCAAGTCCGACGAGGAGCTGGCGAAGCTCTACGCCGACGCCGGGCTGGACGGCGAGAAGGAAACGATTGCTTACTGCCGGATCGGGGAGCGGTCATCGCATACCTGGTTTGTTCTGCGGGAATTGCTCGGGCACAAGAACGTCAAGAACTACGACGGCAGTTGGACGGAATACGGCTCCCTGGTGGGCGCCCCGATCGAGTTGGGAAGCTGAAATGTGCACTGCACCTAAGCAAGGACTGACGTTGCCGGCCAGCGTTGACCTGGAAAAGGAAACGGTGATCACCGGTCGTGTCGTCGACCGTGACGGTCAGGCCGTGGGCGGCGCATTCGTGCGGTTGCTGGACTCGTCCGACGAGTTCACCGCTGAGGTCGTCGCGTCGGCCACCGGTGACTTCCGGTTCTTCGCCGCACCGGGATCGTGGACGCTGCGCGCGCTGTCTGCCGTCGGCAACGGCGACGCCGTGGTCAACCCGACGGGTGCGGGCATCCACGAGGTAGACGTCAAGATCGCCTGACGGGCCGCGCCAGGACCGGATGTGTCGCGAAGACAGCTAACACGAATAGACTCGTCTCCGTGGTGCTGTTCTTCGAGATCATGCTGGTCCTGGCGACGGGGGTCATCTCCTGGTTCGCGCTGTACGCGCTGTATCGGCTGATCACCGACGAGTCGTGAGCTCCGACGAGGACCCGAACAAGGGCCCGGCCGAGGAGGGCACCGAATCGGTCCTTCCGATGGGCTCGGGCGACCGTGCCGTTGCCGCCGCGGCGGAACGCGCCAAGGTGACCGCAGCGCGCAACATCCCCGCGTTCGACGACCTGCCGCTCCCCAGCGACACCGCGAACCTGCGGCAAGGCGCCAACCTGCACGACACGCTGCTCGCACTGCTGCCGCTGGTCGGGGTCTGGCGCGGCGAAGGTGAAGGCCGCGGACCCGACGGCGACTACCGATTCGGCCAGCAGATCGTGGTCTCCCACGCCGGTGGCGACTACCTGAACTGGGAAGCCCGGTCCTGGCGCCTCGACGAATCCGGCGAATACCAGGAACCGGGGCTGCGTGAGACCGGTTTCTGGCGCTTCGTCAACGATCCCGACGACCCGAGCGAATCGCAGGCCATCGAACTGCTGCTGGCCCACTCCGCCGGTTACATCGAACTGTTCTACGGACGACCCCGAACCCAGTCGTCCTGGGAGCTGGTGACCGATGCCCTGGCCCGCAGTCGATCCGGTGTGTTGGTGGGCGGGGCCAAACGGCTCTACGGCATCGTCGAAGGTGGCGACCTGGCCTACGTCGAGGAGCGGGTCGACGCCGACGGCGGCCTGGTGCCGCATCTGTCGGCTCGGTTGACCCGGTTCATCGGGTAGTCCCGCGCGGGTTCTGTTGCCTTCCCCGCGAAACTCTGCGTTTACTGTTCGCGTCCGAGCACCCGACAGCCTGGAGAGGAAGCCGGATGCGTCACCGCAGAACAGCCCCACCGTGGGCGCGTCGGGCTGTAGCAGCGGTCGGTGTGCTGCTGGTCGCATATCTGGCTGCGGTGGCGGCTCAACCGGCGATTGTCGACGCCCTCCCGCACCCGTTGCGCTGGTTCGGCCGGCCTGGATCGATGGCGACAACCACGATCGTCGTCGGCGTCCTGGTCGCCGTGATCGTGATGGCTTTCCGATCGAGCGGCAGCCACCATTTGGTCGGTGTTTCGTTCAGCGTGATCGCAGTGCTGATCGGCACGAGCGCGGTCCTCGGCCTGGCCGCGTACTGGGGTTGTCACGACGAAAACCATCCGGCCCTCTTCACGCCGTTGATGTTGACGGCCCAATTGATCAAGGGCAGCAGCGGCGACTACTCCCTGGGCGGACACATCTGCCCCGACCCCACCCCGGTGGGTCTCGAAATAGCCCGCATTGCAGCGGTTTCGGCGATCTTTACCGGGTTGGGCGGCGTGGTGGTCGGTGTCTTCCGGTCCCAGGTCGACCGGTTCCGGGCCAACGTCGCCGAGTCCGTCACCGCCATCGTGGGGGTCGAGGACGACACCGAATCGATCGTCAGTGGGGTGGCACGCACCCTGGACCACCGCGGCACGCTGGTGGTCATCACCGATGCCGGGGATTCGCGCGCACAGCGGCTGCGCAGGCTGGGCGCCCGGGTGGTGCACGCGGATTTCAACACCCCGTCCACCCTGGTGTCGCTGCGGCTGTGGCGTAACCTGTCCCGCCTCTACCTCATGGCGCCCGACCCGGCGATCAACCTGTTGTGGCTGGACCTGATCAGCCGTCGCCTGGCCCAGGTCGCCAACAAGCGTCGACTGCCCCTCATCGTGCGCATCGACGACCCCTGGCTGGCCGAAGCGTGGCGGGCCCAGCAGTTCGGCGGATCCGACATCCGGTGGGCGGCCGACGTCGTCGGCAAATACGAGGTGACCGCCGGCCGCCTGCTCGACGCGATCGTCGCAACCGGCAACATACGCCGCGTATTCGTATGCGGGACTTCGCAATTGACCTTGGCCCTGTGCGCGAACCTCACCCAGCGGGCGTTGGAACGCGACTTCTACACCCCACCTGGTTCGGTCCCGCTACCCGCGCTGACCCTGGTCGAACGTGACGCCGACGATTATTTGAAGGATCACGAGTTCTACCGGCAGCAAGCGGGATTCATCTCGGAGGGGCCGATGATCGACGCCGTCGCCGATGCGCCGACGGTACCGACCATGCTGCGTCTGATCGGCGACGCCGACCCCGCGACCACTGCCGTGATCCTGGTGGGCACCCACACCGCGACCATCGGAACCCGCCTAGCCGCGCGCTTCCCGCAGATGCCGGTCTACACCTCGGACCTCAACACCACCGTCGCCGACGACTCGGTGCAGGTCGTCGGCCGGCTGCAGTCCTACTCGCTGGTGCTGGACACCCGCGAAGGCCAGGTCCAGGACACCTGGGAACGCGCGGCCCGACTGATCCACGAGCGCTATGTCGCCACCCTCGACCCGAGTTGGCCGCGCGGCCCCGCGGCGGTGCCGTGGAGTGAGCTCGACGAGTTCTATCGCGGGTCCAATCGTCGTCAGGTGCGCAACGCGCTGTGGATGGTCGAACAGATCGCCGGGCACACCTGGAACACCTGGGGCAGCCCTCCGGTGCAACTTTCGGGCGCCGACATGGCCGACTTGCCGCCACTGGAACAGTTGGCGCTCATGGGTTTTGACCACTACTCGGCGCTGAGCATGGCCAAGGCGGAGCACGAAGACTGGTGTCGCTACTACCGCCGCAACGGCTGGAAATACGGTACGCCGCGCGATGATGCGCACAAGATTCACGACAAGCTGGTCGACTGGTCCGAAGTCGAAAGCAACCCCGATCTACTCAACGCGGCGGTACGGAGTTTGGCTGCGACCTTGTGGAGCCTGCGCCAACTCGGCTACCGGTCGCGCCCGCTGTGGCAATCCTTCATCCGGGTGGGCACGGTGACCGCCGAACAACGAAGCGAGCCTTGGACATGGCAGTCCGATTCCGGGCACACCATGCAGGCCGACGCCGGCGACTGGGCCGTGCAAGCCGACGGGAAGACCTGGTCGGTGCGCGACGACATCTTCCGCGAGACGTACGAGCCCGCCGACGAACCGGGCCGGTGGCGCCGCAAGGGGCGGGTGCAGGCGCGGCCCGCCTACCCGGGCGAAACGGTCGAAACGCTGGAGGGCCCGACGACCGCTGCGGACGGGGACTGGATTGTGCGCGGTGTCGACGGCGAGCAATGGCCCGTTCCCGGTGCAGAATTCACCTGCCGGTACGCGGCGTTCCATCCGCCGGCGGACGCGGTGTTGCCCGAAAGCGGTTAGCTGCCCGAGGTATTCAGCGGCGTGCGGCGGTCGCCCCCGCGCCTGGCTCCGCGCACGTGAAAACACTGATACGGTAACGGCGCATCCAAGCTCCCCTGCGCGTCAGTTGAGGAGAGACTGCCATGGCAGTGTTCATTAGCTACTCAAGCCAAGACCGGGCGGCACTCGAAGCCTTGCATACCGCGCTCAAGCGCGCCCAACAGCAAGTTTGGTTCGATCAAGAGCTCGGCGGTGGCGACGCCTGGTGGAGCGCGATCCTCGAGCAGATCCGCAACTGCGAGGTCTTCATCGTCGCGCTCTCCAACAACTGGTTGCAGTCCAAGCCCAGCCAGGCCGAGCTGCGCTACGCACAGGCTTTGCGGCGGCCCATCCTTCCGGTGCGGGTGGGACCGGTGGACAGCGTGCGGGTCAATCCCGTGGCGACCCTGCAGATCATCGACTACCAAAACCCAACCGTGGATGCCGGCATCCAACTGGTCACCGCAATACACGCGCTACGGGCCAAGGCCGAGCCGTTGCCCTCGCCGCTGCCCGAGGAACCTCCGGTGCCGTTCGGCTACATCACCAGGTTGGGGAACGACCTCGCCGAAAAGGAGCTCAGCCCGCAGCAGCAGATTCAGCTGCTGGTCGAGCTGCGATCCGGATTCGCCGAGGACGGCGACGATCCCAGCGCCCGCAGCGATATCGCCCAACTGTTACGCATGCTGCGGCTGCGGCACGACGTCACCTACCGCACCCGCACCGAGATCGACAACGTGCTGAAGGAGATCGAAGCCAAAGACGCGGAGGCTGCGGCAAAGACGGCGGAGTCCAGCGCGAAGACGCAGGCGGCGATACCGGTTGCCACGGCTCCGTCCGCGCAACCCGGCGCCGGTACGAGCCCTCGACCGCCGGCCGCCCAGCCCGCTCCGTCGTCGCCCAGCCAGGGCGGGGGCGGCGGCAAATCCAACAAGAAGTTGCTGGTGCTGGGGGCCGCCGCACTAGCCGTCATCGTGGCGATCGTGCTGGTGGTGGTTTTCACCTCCCAGAAGGGCGGCGGCGAGCGCAAGCCGGCGGCCCAACCGGCAGGCGCCGCGGCCCCGGTCGGCGAGCCTAGCTCGGGGGGCGGGTCTCCGGCCCGCGCCGGTCTGCTGGGTGCCGAAGAGCTCGGCACCCTGGTCGGCGACCCGAACCTGGGGCCGCACGGGCGCGGCGATGCGCTGCGCAACCTGCAGGCGACCTCGTCGATCCCGGATTGCGTTGGCACTTTTGAGGTGCTGGCGCAGGAGGTGTACGAGCCTTATGGGCCAACGGCGGGACGCTGGGAAGAGTTCAGAACCAGGGACAGCGAGACGGGCCATCGGATAGTCGAAGCCACTGCCACCTTCCCGTCGGCCGAGAAGGCGCGCGCTTTCGTCGAAGAATCGGGTAACAAGTGGCGAGCCTGCGCCAATCAGACCGTCACCTACACCAGTGGCAAGGCCGCCGACTGGAACGTCGCTGACGTCGCCGGCGAGCCGGGCAACATCACGCAACTTCGCACGCAGGCGAACGGTGCGGGCCGCACCTGCCAGCATGCGTTGCGCGCGGCGTCGGATGTGGTGATCGAGGTGCAGGCGTGTGGCCCGGACATCACCGACGCGGCGGCCCGGATCGCCGACCAGATCGCCACTCGGGCCGCCAAATAGGGGTCGCGCGGAGCGCTCTCTCTGCACTCGTCGAGCGTGGGGCCTACGTACCGGGTCTCGACGTTTCGGGTGCGTATGCCCCACATTCGGCGCACGGGGTAGGCGTCCACGCAGGGAGGCACTCGCCGAGCGTGTGGCCTACGTACCGGGCCTCGATGCGGTTTCAAGCCATCGATGCAACACCTCTTTGAGTGAGGAGTGTTGTGATGCCCCATCGTGCGATTCAGCCTTCG
>NZ_MVHT01000087.1 GCF_002086275.1 Mycobacterium intermedium
GGCTGGCGGGCTCGGCGGCAACGCCGGCGTCATTTTCGGTACCGGAGGGGCTGGCGGTGCTGGCGGTCTCGCCATCGGCGCCGCCACCACCGGGGGTAACGGAAATAGCGGCGGCAAAGGTGGCGTGATCGGTAACGGCGGCGACGGCGGAGCGGGCGCCACCGGCGGTACCACCGGCGGTAGCGGCGGCAACGGCGGCAACGCGACGATCGTCATCGGCGGTAACGGCGGTAATGCCGGGATTGGCGGTACGACCAACGGCAAAGCCGGCATCGGCGGCGGCGGACTGGTTCCCGGGCACGACGGGTTGACGTAGCCGGCAGCGTCGACGACGTGCGGATCGCCGCGACGACGTCACGGCCGCGGGTCGGTGGGTCCCGCTCGCGCGGCGGCCCTCGCTGCACCCGCAGACGCCACCGTCACCTCGACCGTGACCACCACATCGAGGTTTTCCACCGCGCATTGCGCGTCGTCGATGGCCATCGAGCGAGCCACTTCCGTCGCACGTGTGCAGGCCGCGGCCGCGCCGGCAGGTAGCCGAGCGGCACCGGCCAGGGCCGCCAAGTCGGCTGCCGCCTGCGCGCGGTGGCGAGCGACCACGGCCGCGCCCAGATAAGCGACGGCGCCGGTACTAACCAGCAGCACGGCAACCATCGCGGCCGCCAACACCGTGGCCCCGCCACGCTCACCGCGGTTCGGCGGCCGAGACGGCCCGGGCCGCGATATCCAACCCGGGTAGCAGCGTCGAGTGGGCGACGACAGTTGCCACCAGGAAATCGCCGTCGCGCCGCACCTGGATCTGGGCCGCAGCTGGAGCGATAGTGCGGGCCACACTGACCGCTGCGCTGTCGTCACCGCGCGCGGCCAGTCGAGCGGCTTCACGGGCGGCGTCGATGCAGCGCACCTGCATGGAGACCGCCGTGATCCCGGCCAGGCACACCACCAGCACAACCACCAGCGTGGCGATGGCCAGGGCCGCCTCGACGGTGCTCGAGCCTGCACTCGACGCTAGGCCCTGGTGCTGAGCGCACGCCCGATGATGTGGTTCAGCGCCGAGACGATTGAATCGCCGGTCACGACGTTGTACAGGATCGCCCCGAACGCCGCCGCGGCGACCGTTCCTATTGCGTATTCGACGGTCGACATGCCTGACTCGTCGGCGGCCAGCAGCGTCAACCGTGCCGCGACGGCGCGAAACATTCTGCGCACCGGTTTCTCCTCTCCTTGTGGGCCTCATAGCAATCCGGATTGCAAGACCTGGCCGGCGAGACCGACCACCACAGGAACGATGCCCAGGCAGACGAACGCCGGAAGGAAGCACAACCCGAGCGGACCCGCGATCAGCACCCCCGCGCGTTCGGCGGCCGCGGCGGCGGCATGGGCAGCGTCGTGGCGGGACTGAGCTGCCAATTCGGCGACGCCCTCCGCAAGGGCGGCTCCCGAGGACGCCGAGCGGCGGGCCAGTCGCAGCAGTGCCTCGACAGGCGGGTCCACGGGTGGCCCCGGTGGTGTCGACCAGGCAACGGATGGGTCGGCGCCCAACGCCAGCAAATCGGCAGCCCGTCGCAATGCCTGAACCAGCGAAACCGGCGCGGATGCCGCGGTCGCGCGCGCGGAGGCCGAGACCGCCATGCCGGCGGTCAAGCACACCGCGAGCACGTCCAGGCTGGAGGCGAGGCCCAACGGATCCGACCCGGCCGGCGACCGCACGGGTGTCCGGCGCCCGGGCGGCCGCAGTCCAGCGCGGAGCCGTACCTGCGTCGGAGCAGCGCCCACCAACAGAGCTGCGGCAAGCAGCAACGCGGGAGCGATCACATCGCCACCCGATCGGTAATCCGGTCAGCCCACAGCAAACCGCTGCAGGCCAGCAGCAACCCCGATACAAGCACCCAGCCGCCCACGCCCAACAGGAAGGCCAAGGGGCGGGCACCCAGCAACTGGCCGAGCAACATCCCAAGCACCGGCAGACCGGCCAAGATGGCGGCGGTGGCGCGAGCACCCGCCAAACCCGATGTCACTCTGTCTGAAAATCTCTGTCGTTCAGCGATATCACGCTGCGCAGCGCGCATCAGGGCGGCGATCGCCAGCCCGTGGTCGTTGGCTAGTTGCCAACACACCGCGAGCCGCTCCCAGTACGCGGGCAATACCGACGCGGTGGCGACCGTGCGTAACCCGGTCGCGACGTCGGCACCCAAGCGGGCTCGGGCCGCGACCGCCCGCAAACAGTCGCCCACCGGGCCGATGGTCTCCTTCGCTGCCACGTCGAACGCGTTCACCGGATGGGCTCCCACGCGTAACTCACCGACCAGCACATCGAGCGCGGCTTCCAGCGCCCGACCCTCCCGCACGCGGCACCGGGCACGACGCCGGCGGCGGTACCGCACGCCCACCGTTGTCCCCAGCACAGCGGCGGACAGGACGCTGGTGACAGGCATCGACACCACGGCAATGACGCACACACCCGCCGCGAGGCCGCAAGCTGCCCGCCTGCCCGGCAAGACCTTTTTGTCGAGCCCTGCCGGCAAACGGCGCCGCGGCGAGGAGGGTGAGACGAGCAACGCCAGCGACAACAGGACCGTGGCCAGCTGCAGGCCGATCATGCCGGTGTCCTGATGCGCATCAGGTCCAGCAGCTCGGCCGCCTGGTCGGTCATTCCCCGCCTCACGTGCCAGGCGGTGACCGCGACGACCCGACCGCTGTCGGTTTGGCGCAGCACAGCTATCTCGCTCAACCTACGCAGGCCCGCCTGGTCGCGCGTGACGTGCAACAAGATCTGGATCGCGGCGGCGAGCTGGCTGTGCAGCGCCGTCCGGTCGAGACCGCCGAGTGCGCCCAATGCCTCTAGCCGGGCCGGCACCTCAGCCGGGCTGTTGGCGTGAACAGTGCCGGCCCCACCCTCGTGGCCGGTGTTCAGCGCCGCCAAGAGGTCCACCACCTCGGCCCCCCTGACCTCGCCTACCACGACACGATCGGGTCGCATGCGCAGCGCTTGGCGGACGAGCTGACGCACGGTCACCTCCCCGACGCCTTCGACGTTGGGGTTCCGCGCGACCAGCTTGACCACGTGGGGATGTTGTGGCGACAACTCGGCGGCATCTTCGACGCACACGATCCGCTCAGTGCTTGAAACCGCACCTAACATCGCCGCCAGCAGGGTTGTCTTTCCGGCCCCAGTGCCGCCGCACACCAGGAAGGCGAGGCGCGCGGCGATGATGCCGTCGATCAATTCGGCGGCCTGCGGCTCGATCGCCTGCGCAGCGATCAGCGCGGCAAGATCCTGAGTAGCCGGTCGCAACACCCGCAGTGACAGGCAGGTGCCTGCAACCGCGATAGGCGGCAACACCGCATGCAACCGAACCGCAAAATTTCCCGGTCCGATCCCGACCAACTGCCCGTCCACCCACGGTTGCGCGTCGTCCAGGCGACGTCCCGCCGCCAACGCAAGTCGCTGCGCCAAGCGTCGCACCGAACCCTCGTCGGCAAAGCGAATCTCGCTGCGTTGCAGACCTTTTCCGTCGTCGTACCACACCGCATCGGGCGCCGTTACCAAGACGTCGGTGATGCCGTCGAGGCATAACAGGGGTTCGAGGACGCCGGCACCGGTCAATTCGGTCTGCAGCACTCGAAGGTTGGCCAGCACCTCGGTGTCGCCGAGCATGCCGCCGGATTCTGCCCGGATCGCTGCAGCCACGACGTTGGGCTTCAGCGGCATGGATTCGGCCGCCAGCCGCTCGCGGACGCGTTCGATCAATGAGCCGCTCATGCGGCCCGGCCGTTTTGTCGCGCGTGTGACAACACCTCGAGGACCCGACCGGCCGCATCAGCCAGCGCGGATCGCGACCGCGGCCGCAATCCGCCATGTTCGAGTTGTTCGGCCAGCCGCGGCTGGAACCGCATCGATGCCAGCAAAGGCACTCCTGCGATATCGGCGACCTCCGCGGCCCGTAAACCCCCGGGCGACGGCCCCCGCACCACCAGACCGAGATTCGGGTTGACCGCAGCGAGCACCGGCGCGATCGCCGTGGTGGCCGCGCACCCTCGCACACTGCAGGGGGTGACCAGCACGACCAGGTCCGCGCAGTCCAGCGCGGTGAGGGTCGCATCGGTCAATCGACGAGCGAGGTCGCAGACCACCGTGACTCCCCCGCGTCGGCCGGCATCGAGCACAGCTTCGACCGGACCCGCTTCCAGTTCGCGACCCTGGCGAGTGCCCGACAGCCAGCTGATGCCGTGCTGCCGGGGCAAGGCGTCGCGCACCGCCGACCACGTCAAACGTCCGCCCTGTAACGAAAGATCGGGCCACCGCACACCGGGCGCCTCTTCCCCACCGAGCAGTAGGTCCAGGCCACCACCCCATGGATCGAGATCCACCAACAGCGCCTCGGCCGCGGCCTGAGCCGTCGCGACCGCTAGCACCGATGCGCCAGCGCCACCGCAACCCCCGATCACGGCGGCGACCGAGCCGCGGAGCTGGTCACCACGTGTCGATTCGGCTGCTTCGGCGAGCTCGCGCACCAGTTCGCGTTCTTGCTCAGGCATTCTCAGAACCTGTTGGGCGCCGACGGAGATCGCGGCGGCCCACGTCGCCGTGGCCACTTCAGCACTGGTCAAGACTGTGACGTGGGTGCGCCGCGGCAGTGCGGCCTGTCCACACCGCGCCGCGGCCGCCTCGTCGAGCACTATGGCCGCGGCGGCCGACCACGCCTTGCGGCTTACCGCAGTGCGGCCACCAACGTGAACAACCCGGAGCCCGACGGCCGCTGCAACCCGGTCCAGTTCGTCACGCAGGTGCGCATCGCTCAGCTGAGCCAGCAGGCCAGAGGCATGAGAAGCGGTCGTCACGCATCTACCGTGCGCGGTCCGCGCTATGGGACGAAAGTGCCAAAGCCGAATCTGTGGAGAGAGACGCGACTGTGCACAATGCCCAAGACCGGGCGGATCTCCGCAACTAATCCGCAGCGACGACTAGGCGTCAGTAACGGCCGGTGGCGGAGGGTTCTTACCCCAGAAAAGGGACGACCCCCGCCAGGGGGGGAGGAGGCGAGGGTCGTCGTGCATCAGCCCCGGGGGGTCGGGCTGATACACTCTCGGCTCGAGGCCGAGTAATGCTTACTATACACATGCCAGACGGGATTAACGCAAGTACTGGCAATAATTAAAAATACGGCCTGAGCCGTGTAAACGCTCTTGACAGAACGACAACACGGTAGTTCGCCAGTTCGTTTTGGGGCTAATAGACTGCGGTGACCGTTAGTCGACCTATGCTGGATCGGTGACCGTCTCCGACTCGGACGCGCAGCAACAACCCTCGCCGCAGGCGCCCGAATCAGCCGTCCCGCACGCCCGCACGGCCGCCTTCTTCGACTTGGACAAGACCATCGTCGCCAAGTCCACCACCTTGGCGTTCAGCAAACCTTTCTTCGCCCAGGGTCTGCTCAACCGCCGCGCCGTGCTCAAGTCCAGCTATGCGCAGTTCCTCTTTCTGCTGTCCGGTGCTGACCACGACCAGATGGATCGGATGCGCGCCCACCTCGCCAACATGTGCGTCGGCTGGGATGTGGAACAGGTCAAGTCGATCGTCAACGAGACACTGCACGACATCGTGACTCCACTGGTTTTCGCCGAGGCCGCCGACCTGATCGCCGGGCACAAGCTGTGCGGCCGCGACGTCGTCGTGGTGTCGGCGTCCGGCGAGGAGATCGTCGCCCCAATTGCGAGGGCGCTCGGGGTGACGCACGCGATGGCGACCCGCATGGTCGTCGAAGACGGCAAATTCACCGGCGAGATCGAGTTCTACTGCTACGGCGAAGGAAAGGTTCAGGCGATCCGCGAGCTGGCCGCCCGCGAGGGCTATCCGCTCGAACACTGCTACGCGTACTCAGACTCGATCACCGATCTGCCAATGCTCGAAGCCGTCGGCCACCCGACGGTCGTCAACCCTGACCGGGCGTTGCGCAAGGAGGCTCGCGAACGCGGTTGGCCGATCTTGACCTTCTCGCGCCCGGTGCCGCTGCGGGAACGCATCCCGGCGCCGTCGGGCGCCGCGATCGCCACCACCGCCGCAGTAGGGGTCAGCGCCCTCGCCGCCGGCGCGGTGACGTACGCGCTGCTGCGCCGCTTCGCCTTCTAGCACTCGAGTCCCAACTTCCCCAAGTGCCCCGTCAGCAAACGGTTACTCGCGCAATATCAAGGTGTTTCATAAGTTTCACGTTGCTAGCCCTTGCTGTGCTAGTGGTCTAGTAGTACAAAGGAACCACGGCAGCTCGGCAAGGCCAAGGGCGATCCGGAAGAGAAGGATCGTTCTCCCGACCCGAGCACCCAGCACGGTTCTCGGCACCCACGCGGAGTCATAGCCGCGATAATGGCAGAAGTGTTGCGGGCCTGCGTAATTGCGAATATCGGAAGGTGTCGACGGCCCTTTGGGTGGGGTTGCAGCCGGACGGTTCGTAAAAGCGCCGAGGCCAACCCACGCAGCCCATAGGTGCACGCTTGGTAACCGGGAACCGTGCTGGCGGGGGGCGATCCGAAATCCTTCGGTCGCCGCCCGCTTTACGTTTTCCCCCAATTATTTTCGCGAATCGCCAGCTACCGAATCGGCGATCGCCAAAGCTTCCTGCGCGCCCGCCTGCAGGGCCCGGCAACACAACACCAACCACGCCCCAACACCGCTGGATGTGCCCTCGGCGAACCCCCGCGCTGCATTGCGGTAGTCCACCGGTTGGCGCATCCACCGAACCTCGGGAACGCCCAATCCGTGCGGATCGAGCCCCGTCGAAATCGTCACCAACCGCGACACCGCACGTGCCACCACTCCGTCGCCACTGCCAAAGGGCTTCAGCGTCAAGAGTTCTCCGTGAGCGACGGCGGCGACCACCGGCGCCGAGGCCCGAGTGGGACGGGTGACCAGTTCCGCGAGCAGCTCCAGCCGCGGCGCGACCTCAGCATCGGCCCGCGGGCGTCCCAGCCGATCGGGATCGACCTGATCGGCGGCCGCGAGCATGTGCAATCGCGCCAGCGCCTGCAGCGGCGCGTTCTGCCACACGCCGATCAGCGTGCCCACTCCGCCCTCCAGCGCTTGCGCCACGCGCAGCGCGCCGGCGAATACCGGGTCACTGACGGCACCGGCGTCGGCGAGGTCCTCCAAGCGCACCGGACCGCCGTCGAGCACAGAGGAGGCCCGTGCCGCCCGGAGCGATGCCTCGGCCGCGGTCACCGGCCAGCCGCGCAGGTTGGCCCGGTGGCGGTGTGCCCGTCCCAGCGCTTCGCGGGCGCGGTCGCTGGCCTCGGCGACACCGGGCAGGTCCATCAGGGCACCGAGCGGGTCAGCTGTCACAGGTTGCCAACCTAGCCGGGTGCCGAGCCGGCGCCGGGAATGGCCTCGAGCAACTGCCGGGTGTACTCGTGATCGGGCCGAGTGAATACCTCCTCGGTGGATGCATGTTCCACCACCCGACCACCGCGCATCACCAGCACATCGTCGGAGATCTGCCTGATCACGGCCAGATCGTGGCTGATGAACAAGTACGTCAAACCCAGGCTGGCCTGCAGGTCCGTCAGCAGCTTCAGGATCTGTGCCTGCACCAGCACGTCGAGAGCCGAGACCGCCTCGTCGCACACCAACACCTCGGGCCGCAACGCCAACGCCCGGGCGATCGCGACCCGTTGCCGCTGACCGCCCGACAGCTCCCGCGGCAGCCGGCCCAACACCGACGCCGGCAACGCCACCTGGTCCGCCAGTTCGCGTACCGCCTGCTGTCGTTGCTTGCGGTCACCGACGCGGTGGATGCGCAGCGGTTCCTCGATGGCCCGGAAGACGGAGTACATGGGGTCCAGGCTGCTGTAGGGGTTCTGGAACACGGGCTGGACGCGACGCCGGAAGGCGAACGCTGCGGCTCGATCCAAGGTGTTGACGTTCTGCACTCCGTCGAGGAGCACCGACCCCGACGTCGGCCGCAGCAGGCCCAGCACCATGCGCGCCAGGGTCGATTTGCCCGATCCCGATTCTCCGACGATGGCCAGCGTGCTGGCCCGCTTCACGCGAAAGGACACGTCGTCGACGGCACGGAACTCCGTTCGACGCCAAGGGGCGCCGCGCGACTCTCGGTAAATCTTGGTCAGGTTTTCGACGACAAGAACGTACTGGTCACCGCTGCCACTGGCGTGCTCGGCGGCATGTTCGACGGCCTGCGCCACCACCTGTGAGCGGATTTGGGCCGAACGTGTATCCCGCGCAGTCAGGGACGGAGCCGCGTCCACCAACCGCTGGGTGTACTCGTGTTGCGGTTCGCGCAGAATCGCCTGCGCCGGGCCGGATTCCACCACCGTCCCGTGGCGAATGACGACCACCGATTCGGCCCGCTCGGCGGCCAGCGCCAGGTCGTGGGTGATCAGCAGCAAGGCCGTACCCAGCTCGTCGGTGAGGCGCTGCAGGTGATCGAGGACCTGCCGCTGCACCGTGACGTCCAACGCCGACGTGGGCTCATCGGCGATCAACAGCCGTGGCCTACCCGCCAACCCGATCGCGATCAAAGCCCGCTGGCACATGCCACCGGACAGTTGGTGCGGATATTGCCGGGCCTGTCGGGTGGGGTCGGGCATGCCGGCCTCGGCCAGCAGCTGCACCGCGCGTTGTCGCGCATCACGTCCATCGGTGTTGGCTCGCAACGCTTCCCGGATCTGGAAGCCGACCTTCCATACCGGGTTGAGGTTGGTCATCGGGTCTTGTGGCACGTAGCCGATCTCGCGGCCCCTGATCGAACGCAGCAGCCGCTGGTCGACCTTACGACCGCCCACTGCTATCTCGCGTCCGTCAAACACGATGCGGCCGGCCGTTATTCGACCACCCGGAGCCAGCAGCCCCAAGATCGCGGCGGCGGCGGTGGACTTCCCAGAGCCGGATTCACCCACCACGGCGACGGTCTCACCGCGTCCCACGCTGAAATCCACACCCCGCACAACGGGCTCGTCGGCACCGAATCGGACTTCCAGGCCCTCGACCGACAACAACGGGGATTCCGGAGCACTCATGCCCGCCACGCCCGCGACGACGGGTCCAGGGCGTCGCGGAGCGCGTCGCCCATCATCATGAACGCCAGCACCGTAATCGCCAGCGCCCCGGCGGGATAGAAGAGTATGGGCGAACCCGCTCGCAGCCGCATCTGCGCGACGTTGATGTCACCTCCCCAGGACACCACCGACGTCGGCAACCCCACCCCGAGGTAGGACAACGTCGCCTCGGTGACGATGAAGATGCCCAGCGCAATGGTGGCCACCGCGATCACCGGACCGACCGCGTTGGGCAGCGCGTGTCGAAGCAGGATCTGAAACCTGCTGAGCCCCAATGCCTTGGCGGCGACAATGTAGTCGCTGGATCGGACCTCGAGGACCGAGCTGCGGGCGATCCTGGCGACCTGCGGCCAGCCGAACAGGGCCAGGATGACGATCACTGTCCACACCGTGCGGTGATGCAGCACCTGCATGAGCACGATCGCGGCCAGTAGCAACGGCAATCCGAAGAACACGTCGGTGACGCGGGAAACGACGGCGTCGATCCAGCCACCGTAGAAGCCGGCCAGCGCGCCCAGGATGCCGCCGACGACGAACGCGATGAAGGTGGCTCCCAGCCCGACGGCGACCGAGGCCCGAGCCCCGTACACCGTGCGGGCGTAGATGTCGTGGCCCTGCAGATCAGTGCCGAACCAGTGTGCCGCCGACGGTGGCAGCATGCTCTGGCTGGGATCGGCATAAGTCGGATCGGCGCTGGTGAACAACGCCGGGAACGCCGCCACCACCACAACCAGCAGGATCAGCGCGGCGGCCACGATGAACTTCGGCCGCCGATGCACCTTTCGCCAGATGTCGCGCCAAAAGCCGTCCCGAAAGCCCCGCTCGTCAGCCATAGCGGATCCTCGGGTCCAAGGCGGCGTACAGCAGATCGACCAGCAGGTTGGTCACCAGATAGATCACCACCAGGACCGTCACGATCGACACCACCGTCGGCGCCTCTTGCCTGGTGACCGCCTGATACAGCACTCCCCCGACGCCGTGGATGTTGAAGATGCCCTCGGTCACGATCGCGCCACCCATCAGGGCGCCGACGTCAGCGCCGAGGAACGTCACCACCGGAATCAGCGAGTTGCGCAGGATGTGCACGACGACCACCCGCGGCCGGGATAACCCTTTGGCCGTTGCGGTGCGGACGTAATCGGCATGTGCGTTGGCGGCCACCGCGGACCGGGTCAGGCGCACCACATAGGCAAAGGACACCGCACCCAACACGATTCCGGGCAACAGCAGACGATCGAACGACGCCCGCGCGCCGACCGTCACCGGCGCGATTCCCAGCCGTACGCCAAACACGTACTGCGCCAGGAAGCCAAGCACGAAAATCGGTATCGCGATGATGATCAGCCCGGCGATCAATACCGTGGCGTCAAAGATGCCGCCCTGGCGCAGCCCGGCGATCACACCAAACCCGATGCCCAGCACGGCCTCCACCACCAGTGCGATGAGCGCGAGCCGGAGCGTTACTGGAAACGCATGCGCCAGAACGGAACTCACGGGTAACCCGGAATACGCCCGACCCAGATCCCCATGCAAAAGACCGCCCAGATAGCGGAAATACTGCACCAGGAACGGATCGTCGAGATGGTATTGGGCTCGCAACTGCGCCGCCACGGCCGGGGTCAATGGCCGGTCCCCCGCGATCGCGGCCACCGGGTCGCCGGGCAGCAGGAACACCATGCCGTAGATCAGCAATGTGGCACCGAAGAACACCGGCACCATCACCGCGATGCGGCGCGCAATGTACCAACCCATCTCAGGCCTTCACGATGTTCTCGTAGTCGGGCAGACCGTTCCAGGTGACGTGGACGTTGCTGACCTTGGCCGACCACCCGACAACGGCGTTGTAATACCACAGCGGCACAACGGGCATGTCGTGGAACAGGATTCGTTGGGCGGCATTCGCCAGGGCGGCGGCCTCGCTCAGGGTGGGTGCGGCCTCGGCGGCCGCCAACGCCGCATCGAATTCCCGGCTGGAGTATCCGGTGTCGTTGGATCCCGCTCCGGTGGCATACAGCGGGGCAAGGAACTCGATCATCGACGGGTAGTCACCTATCCAGCCCGCCCGGAATGCGGTGGCGATGGTGCGGTTGGTGATCTGGGTGCGGTAGCCGGCGAAGGTGGGCTGCGGCGCCCCGGTCGCGTCGATGCCCAGCACGTTCTTGATGCTGTTGGCCACCGCGTCGACCCACTCCTGATGGCCGCTGTCGGCGTTGTACGCGATGGCGTACCGGCCCGTCCACGGTGAGATCGCGTTGGCCTGTGCCCAAAGTTGGCGGGCCCGTTCGGGGTTGAAGTCCAGCGCCTCGCTACCCGGGATGTTCGGGTCGAATCCGGGCAGCGACGGGGCGGTGAAATCACGTGCGGGGCTGCGGGTCCCGTTGAAGATCTGCTTGCATATCTGCGAGCGGTTGATGGCCGCCGCCAGGGCCAGCCGACGCAATCTGCCTTCCTCCCCGCCGAAATGGGGCAGGCGCAGCGGGGTGTCCAGGGACTGGGTCACCGCAACGGGCTTGCTGGTGAAGTTGTCCCCCAGGTCGCGCTGGTAGATCGTCAGCGCACTGGACGGAATCGTGTCCAGCACATCGAGATTGCCGGACAGCAGGTCGGAGTAGGCCGTCTCGAGATTGGCGTAGAACTCGAATCGCAGACCCTTGTTGCGGGGCTTTCGGTTGCCGTGGTAATCGGGGTTTGGCACCAGGTCGATCTTGACGTTGTGTTCCCACGCCGGCCCGTCCGGACTGTTGGCAAGCTGGTAAGGGCCGTTGCCAATCGGGTTGTGGCCAAAGGCCGCCATGTCCCGGAATGCCGCATCCGGCATCGGGTAGAAGGCGCTGTGCCCCAATCGCAAGGCGAAGTCGATGGTCGGTGCCTTGAGTCGCACGGTGAACTCGAGATCGTTGACCACCTTCAGGCCGGACATCGTGGTCGGTTTGCCGTCGCCTGGGGTGCCGGCCACCTCATCGAAACCTTCGATGGGCCTGAAGAAATCCTGCTGCAGTTGGGCGTTGGTGCTCAGCGCCCCGTAATTCCAGGCGTTGACAAACGAGTGGGCGGTCACGGGTGAGCCGTCGGTGAACTTCCAGCCTGGCTTCAACACGATTCGGTAGTTGACGTTGTCGGTGGTCTCGACAGACTGGGCGACCTCCGGTAACGGGTTGCCGTCGGCGTCGTACGACATCAGACCGGCGAACAACCGGTCGAGGATGCGGCCGCCCAGGCTGTCGTTGGTGCCCGTCGGGACCAGCGGGTTGGGTGGTTCCCCCCCGTTGACCAACACCACGTCAGGGCTCAGCACGCCGCCACCGCAGGCGACCACCGGTGCGACCGCCAGCACTGCGACCAGGACAGCGCCGAGGGCGGCCCGTACAGCCCGCATCCGCCGCATGAATGCGACCCTAAGGCCCCCGCTCAGGTGATGCGTCGGCGGACACGCACCCGAACGGGCCCTGCCGAGCCATCGCCGGTCGCCACCTTGCCTCGGCGAGTTCGAGGGCTACCACCTAGAATCCCCGCAATGACCGCCACCTATCTCGCCGCGCCCAGCGGTGTTTTCCAAGCGGCATTTCTGGTGGCGGCGCTCGGCGTTCCCACCGTTGGATGGATCCTTGTGGTCGTGGGCCTGAAGCAGCGCGCACACAGCCGTCCGCAACCAGGAATCCGCCGTAAGGAAGACCCGACGCCACCAGAGGACCGACCATCGGGCAGCAAGTTCATCGGCGTCGGCGCCGCGCTGATTGCAGTGGGTGTCGTGGTGATCGCTATACGCCTGCTCACTGCCGCCTAGAAGAATTTAGGCAATCTAGGACACGTAGCGGATAATCACCGGTGTGTCCCGACCCCTGATGAGGCAGGTCACCGCCGTTGCAGCCGTGGCGGGGTGCGCCGCGTCCGGTTCCATTGCCTGGGTCGCGCACGCAGACGACGCCAACTACGCACCGCCCTGCCCAGCCGAAAAGCTCGCGACGAGCGCAGACCCGGCCGAGGCCGCCGCCGGGCATCGCGGCGTCACGCTGACCTTCACACTCGTCGCGGATGCCGACGCATGCACCCTCACCGGCTACCCCCAGGTCCATACGGGCGCCGGCGGTCCGCCGGTTCAGGCTGAGCCCACCCTGCGCGGATACATGGGTGGCCTGCCGGCCGGGACCGAAACCCCGCCTACCGTCACGTTGATGCCGTCACAACAAGCGCGCGCTGTCGTCGAAGGTATGGCGACGGACGGCACAGGCAAGCCGTGCCCCACTTACACCGAACTGTTGGTCGCTCCCCCCAACAGCACGGCGACGGTCACCCTCCCGGTCTCCATCGAAGCCTGCCAGCTGCAGGTGCATCCCGTCAGCGAGACGGCTGCGGGGACCGGTCGGTTGCCGTCGCGCTAGCCTCTCAGGAGTGACCGACACCACTGCTGCCGATGCCACCGAACTTCCCGCCTCCTACCCACCGCCCGAGGAGTTCGCCCAGCAAGCCAATGCCCGCGAAGAGTTGTATCGCGAGGCCGAAGAGGATCGGCTGGCGTTTTGGGCTAAGCAGGCCGAACGGCTGACCTGGGAGACACCCTTTACCGAGGTGTTGGACTGGTCGGACGCGCCGTTCGCCAAGTGGTTCGTCGGGGGCAAGCTCAACGTGGCGTACAACTGCGTCGACCGCCACGTCGAGGCCGGCAACGGAGATCGGGTTGCCATCTATTGGGAAGGCGAACCCGAGGGCCACCGCCGCGCACTGACCTACGCAGATCTGCAGCGAGAGGTGTGCAAAGCGGCCAACGCGCTGACCGACCTCGGGCTCGTCGCCGGTGACCGCGTCGCCATCTACCTGCCCTTCCTACCCGAAACCGTGATCGCGATGCTGGCCTGCGCGCGGTTGGGAATCATGCACAGCGTGGTGTTCGGCGGCTTCACCGCACACGCGCTGCAGGCACGGATCGCCGACGCCGGGGCCAAGTTGTTGATCACCAGCGACGGCCAGTACCGGCGCGGCAAGCCCGCGCCACTCAAGGAAGCCGCCGACGAGGCGGTGTCCGTCGAGGACAGCCCCATCGAGCACGTCCTGGTGGTGCGCCGCACCGGAATCGACGTGCCCTGGACCGAAGGCCGCGACTTGTGGTGGCACGACGTCGTCGGGTCGGCCTCACCCAAACACACCCCGGAGGCGTTCGACTCCGAGCAACCGTTGTTCCTGCTGTACACATCAGGTACCACCGGCAAACCCAAGGGCATCGTGCACACCAGCGGCGGGTACCTGACCCAGTGCGCCTACACCCACCACGTACTCTTCGACGTCAAACCCGAGAGCGACGTCTTCTGGTGCACCGCCGACATCGGTTGGGTCACCGGTCATACCTACGGCGTCTACGGACCACTGTCCAACGGCGTCACCGAAGTCATCTACGAGGGCACACCCAACACTCCGGACGAGCACCGCCACTTTCAGATCATCGAAAGATACGGCGTCACAATCTATTACACCGCGCCCACGTTGATCCGCACGTTCATGAAGTGGGGCCGCGAAATTCCCGACGCCCACGACCTGTCCAGCATTCGACTGCTCGGCTCGGTCGGGGAGATCATCAACCCGGAGGCATGGCGCTGGTACCGCGAGGTGATCGGCAAGAACAGGGTTCCCGTCATCGACACCTGGTGGCAGACGGAGACGGGCGCGGCGATGATCTCCCCGCTGCCCGGAGTCAGTGCGGCCAAACCAGGCTCGGCGATGGCCGCGGTGCCGGGGATCAGCGCCAAGATTGTCGACGACCACGGCGACCCGCTTCCCCCGGACAAGGAAGGCGAGGAACACGTCACCGGCTACCTCGTCCTGGACGAGCCGTGGCCCGCGATGCTGCGCGGCATCTGGGGCGACCCGGAGCGCTACCGCGAGACGTACTGGTCCCGGTACGCCGAGCGGGGTTACTACTTCGCCGGCGACGGCGCCCGCTACGACCCCGACGGCGCAATCTGGCTATTGGGCCGCATTGACGATGTGATGAATGTGTCCGGACACAGAATCTCCACCGCCGAGGTGGAGTCGGCTCTCGTCGGGCACTCCGGGGTGGCCGAGGCTGCCGTGGTCGGGGTTACCGACGAGACCACCGGACAGAACATCTGCGCGTTCGTCGTCACGCGCACCGATTACGAGCCCGACGACAAGACCGTCGACGAGTTGCGCACCCACGTCGCGAAGGAGATCTCGCCGATCGCCAAGCCGCGGGAGATCCACATCGTGCCCGAGTTGCCGAAGACGCGCAGCGGCAAGATCATGCGCAGGCTGTTGCGCGACATCGCCGAGAACCGAGAGCTGGGCGACACGTCGACGCTGCTGGATCCCAACGTGTTTGACGCGATTCGGCAAAGCAAGTAGCTCGCTCGGCCAGTTTGGACCGAAGCCGTCCGTCGAGCGTCACGGCAGCGTGGCGTTGACCGTCGACAGCCGCGCCAGCGTGACGTTCGGTGCCCCTAGATCGGAACGAACTCCGAGCCCGGCCGATTCTTGGCGTTGATATCGGCCAGGTCCGCGTTGATCGACATCACCACCGCCGGGGTGTGCAGCGGGATGTACTTGGTGACGCAGCTGGGCAGGTTTTCGCTGAACGCGCCGTGAATCATGCCTACCAGCAGGTTGTCGACGGTAACGGGAGCACCGGAGTCGCCGGGTCCACCGCACACCTGCATCACGATGGTGCCCGGGTCCTGGCCCGGTCCCCAGGTGACACCACACGAGTTGCCGGTGGAGCGGCCCTGCTTGCAGGCCACCTGCCCAAACGTGGGGTCCGGACCGATGCCGTTGATCGCGAAGCCGTTGTAGTTGTTGACCGGAGTCACCTTCGCCGGATCGAACTTGATGACCGCGTAGTCCAGGATGTCGTTGCCGGCGACCATAGTCCCGATGATGACGTCGCTCTGCGGCCCCTCTGCGGCAACCGGGGCGCCCGGCCCTCCGCAGTGTGCCGACGAGAAGCCGATCAGATCGCCGAACTTGTCGTGCCCGATCGCGGTCAGAGTGCACAACGTGGCCCCGTTGACGACGATGCCCGCACCGCCCCCGAGCGGAATCTTGTCGTCGGCGGTCGCGGTACTCGAGGGCACGAGCACAAAAGCGGTAAGCATGGCCACGGTCGCCGCGACCAAGCCGCGGTGCGCGATCTGCACAGCACGACTCCCGTCAATCAGTCGAAATCGGAGAAGAGGAAAGAAAGCGCCAGTGTAATTGATGCCCTCACAACGGTTGTCGGCTGCCAAATGGCCACTAGCGTCAATTTCAGGGCCGATTTGGCCCCTTCCCCGGCTCTCGGCTGGCCTCGAACGGCATCGTCGCGCATGGCAACATAAACCGCGACGCCTGCGAACCGCCGCGCAGTGAAACCGAGAGGACCGTCTGTGAGCAAAGCCGATCGCACCAACAGTGTGCCCAGCACGCTGACCACGATCCCGTTGGCCGACCCACACGCCAGGTCCGCCGACCCGTCGATCGGTGACCTGATCAAGGATGCGACAACGCAGATGTCGACCTTGGTACGGGCCGAGGTCGAACTCGCCCGCGCCGAAATCACGCGCGATGTCAAAAAGGGCTTGACCGGCAGCATCTTCTTCATCTCGGCGCTGGTGGTGCTGTTCTACTCCACGTTCTTTTTCTTCTTTTTCCTCGCCGAATTGCTCGACAGCTGGCTCTGGCGCTGGGTGGCATTCCTGATCGTGTTCTTGATCATGGTCGTGGTCACCGCAGTGCTGGCACTGTTCGGCTACCTGAAGGTACGCCGTATCCGCGGCCCGCAGCAGACCATTGAATCGGTCAAAGAGGCGCGCGAGGCGTTCACCCCGGGCGGTCATGACAAGCCCAAGGCCATCGCATCGGAAAACTCCGACGCGCCCACGACCAACAAGACCACCGACCCGTCGGGTTGGTAAATGCCGCCACCAGATCCGTCGATCACCCGCATCGACGGGCCATGGCGGCACTTGGACGTGCACGCCAACGGCATTCGGTTCCACGTCGTCGAAGCGCTGGCTGACTCGGATCCGACTACGGCCCTTACCCCGGCCACGGCGCGGCCGTTGGTCATCCTGCTGCACGGTTTCGGCTCGTTCTGGTGGTCGTGGCGCCATCAGTTGCGGGGACTGTCGGACGCCCGGGTGGTTGCGGTTGACCTGCGCGGCTACGGCGGCAGCGACAAACCGCCGCGCGGCTACGACGGCTGGACGCTGGCCGGTGACACCGCCGGGCTGATCCGCGCGCTCGGGCACCAGTCGGCCACACTTGTCGGCCACGCCGACGGCGGGCTGGCCTGCTGGACCACCGCGTTGCTGCATTCTCGGCTGGTGCGCGCCATCGCACTGATCAGCGCGCCGCACCCGGCCGCGCTGCGCCGCTCCACGCTGACCCGCCGAGATCAGAGCCGCGCGCTGCTGCCGACCTTGTTGCGCTACCAGATGCCGCTTTGGCCGGAACGGCTATTGACCAGGCGCGACGGGGAGGAGATCGAGCGCCTGGTTCGTAGCCGCAGCTCGGCCAAGTGGGTCGCCTCGGAAGACTTCGCGCAGTCGATCGGCCATCTGCGGCGGGCGATCCAAATTCCCGGAGCCGCCCACTGCGCGCTGGAGTATCAGCGCTGGGCGGTGCGCAGCCAGTTGCGCGGTGAAGGTCGGCGATTCATGCGATCGATGATTCAGCAACTCGGTGTTCCCGTGCTGCACCTGCGCGGCGACGCCGACCCGTATGTGCTGGCCGGCGCGGTCGAGCACAGCCAGCGATACGCCCCGCATGGCCGCTACATCTCCATCGGCAACGCGGGACATTTCGGCCACGAAGAGGCGCCGCACGAGGTCAACCGCCACCTGATGCGGTTCTTCAAGCAGGTCCACCCGCTCAGCTGACGCAGGTGCCGGTGTCGACCTTTTGGGTGGCATCCATCTTCTCGCGCTGTGCGGCCACCTCACTGGCCGTCAACACGAAGCCGGTGTCCGCGTCATCGACGGCGGCGCCGAACACCACGCCCAAGACCTCACCGTTGAGATTGATCAGTGGTCCGCCCGAATCGCCTTGTTCCACGGTGGCCCGGATGGTGTACACGTCGCGGGTGACGGGCTGCGGGTTCCGGTAGATGTCAGGCCCGCTGAGCTTGATGGCCTCGCGAATTCTGGCCGGCGTCGCCGTGAAGTTGCCGCCGCCCGGGTAGCCGAGCACCACGACGCTGGCACCCGACTTCGCCTCGGTCTCGGCGAAGATCAGCGGGGGCGCCTCCAGATCCGGAACGGCAAGGATCGCGATATCGACCCGGGGGTCGTAAGACACCACCGTGGCATCGAGACGCTTGCCGCCGACATACACCTGCACGGTGTCGGAGCCGGCGACGACGTGCGCGTTGGTCATGATCCGATTGGGCGCGATGACGAAGCCGCTGCCCTCCAGCACCTTCTGGCAGCTTGGCGCGAGACTGCGCACCTTGACGACGCTCGGCGCGACCGACGCCACGACCGGGTTGTTGGCCAGTGCCGGATCTGGTGAGGCAACCGGAATCACCGGCGTGCGACTGAACGGCTCGAGCACCGCGGGCAGGCCAGAGGTGTCCAACAGTGCCGACAGACGCTTGGGCACCGTCTTCAGCCAAGGCGGCGCGACTTCGTTGACCTGGGCAAGCACCCTCGATCCCCGGACTGCGGCGGCCAACTCGGGTTGGTCCTTCGACTGGGTCAGCGGTGTCGCCAACAACCAGGCGGCGGTCAACACCACCAGCAGTTGCACCGCGACGCCGATCACCGAGTCGATCGTGCGCACCGGCCGGTTGCGGATCGCCCCACGAACCGCCCGTCCGAGCACCACACCGGCAACTTCACCGACCACCACCAGCGCCAGGATCAGGAACAACGCGGCGAACAACTTGGCACGCGGTGCGGCGATGTGGCTGACGATGTGCGGGGCCAGCAGCACCCCCGCGACCGCCCCGAGCAGCACCCCGACGAACGACAGCAGGGAGCCCAAGGCGCCGGATCGCCAGCCTGAGATCGCCGCGATGAACGCGACCGCCAGCACAGCGATGTCCAGCCACTGCGACGGTGTCATCGAGTTCATCGCGCCCCGCCCTGCTTCCCCACCAGCGCCAACGCCTCGTCCAACTCCCGGATGTCGTCGGTGTCCCAGGGTTGCGCCCAACCCGCGACGTCGAGCACCGCAGAGATCACCTGGCCAGTGAAGCCCCAGACCAACATCTGGTTCAACAGAAACGCCGGTCCGGCCCAGCGCCGGCCCAGCGCGCTGCGGTAAACCGTCAGCCGGTTGGCCGGATTGATGAACGCTCGCACCGGGACGCGTGCCACGATCGCCGTCTCGGCCTCGTTGATGACGGTCACCGGCCCCGGATCCGGCGAATAGGCCAGGACCGGCACGACGTGGAACCTGGACGGCGCGATGAAGGTGCGTTCCATGGTGGCCAACGGGTGCAGGCGGGAGATATCGATGCCCGTTTCCTCGTGCGCCTCGCGCAGCGCGGTGGCGACGGGCCCGTCGTCCTCGGGATCGGAGGCACCGCCGGGGAAGGCGGCCTGACCGGCGTGGTGACGCAGCGTGGATGCCCGGACGGTCAACAGGAGATCGGCGTCGTCGGGAACACCGCCGTCGGCGGGCGCGTCCGGCGGGCCCGAGAACAGCACCAAAACGGCGGCTTCCCGTTCGTCGCGGCGCAGCTTGGCGGTAGCACGGGCGGCTGTCACCATGGCCAGCACATCGGCGGGCAGCCGTCGCCGAAACGCATCGGGCATCTGATCGACGTTGTCGACGAGCGGGCGCAGCCACGCCGGACCGACGTCAGGCTTCAGGGAAACCGCTAAACCCACCGGCTCCCTCCCTCGGTGCTCACGTGCTTCCGACCACGGCCGCGATCTCGTCGGCGCTGCCGAAAGCACGCGGAAGGGTCTGGGCCACGCTACCGTCCGGACGCAAAACTACCGTCGCTGGCATCACGTTCGGTACGCGCAAGGCCCCGGCTACCAGGCGGCGGCCATCCTGCAGGGTAGGCAGCCGCACGCCGAGATCGGCCAGGCGCAGTAACGCCGCCGTCTCGTTCTCATCCTGATGCACCGTCACCACCAACACTTCGGATCCGACTCGTCGTTGATACTCGGCCATCGCGGGCAATTCCGCAGTGCATGGCGCACACCAATAGGCCCACAAGTTGATGATCACCCGTCTTCCTGCCAGCGCACGGGAGACGTCGACGGGGGTGCCGTCGCCCGCGCATTCCACCACCACACTGCGCAGTGCCGCCACGTCAGGCCCATCACCCGCGGCCGGGCAGGGCGGCAGATCCGCGCGCGCCCGCGGGCCGGCCAGCGCCTCCGGCGTGTCGGCGTGGCGATGTTCCCGCCGACCGGGCGACTGGCTGGTGCCGGGTGCTGAGTCGTTGAGTTGAGTGGCCAACGCGGCAATCAGGGCCGCGACCACAAGCAGAATCGCGATGGTCCAGCGGGTCGTCCCGGAAAGCCGCGATATCACAACCCGGCCATGGCCAGCAGATGCTCGGTTTCCGGACCCTGCACCAGCGGCGCGGCCAGCAACGGTTCAGTGGGCCCCAGCCCGTAGGAAGGACAGTCTTTGGCAAGCACGCACACACCGCATGCGGGTTTGCGGGCGTGACACACGCGGCGCCCGTGAAAGATCACACGGTGGCTGAGCAGCGTCCATTCTTTTCGCTCGATGAGTTCGCCGACGGCGTGTTCCACCTTGACCGGGTCCTCTTCGGCCGTCCAGCCCCAGCGTCGCACCAACCTGCCGAAGTGTGTGTCGACGGTGATGCCAGGAATGCCGAAAGCATTTCCCAGGATGACGTTGGCGGTTTTGCGCCCCACCCCGGGCAGCGTTACCAGCTCCTCCATGGTGGCCGGCACCTCGCCGTCGAACCGCTCTACCAGGGCCTGGCCCAATCCGATGAGCGCGTTGGCCTTGTTGCGGTAGAAGCCGGTCGGGCGGATCAATGCCTCCAACTCCGTCCGATCAGCCTGCGCGTAATCCAGCGCCGTTGTGTATTTCTTGAACAACGCCGGAGTCGTCAGATTCACTCGTTTGTCGGTGCTTTGCGCCGAAAGGATGGTCGCCACCGCAAGCTCGAGCGGGTTAGTGAAGTCGAGCTCGCAGTAGACGTGCGGGAAGGCCTGCGCCAGTGTGCGATTCATCCGACGCGCACGTCGTACCAACCCCGTCCGGGTTTCCTCGGCGAAACGCTTGGCGTGTTTTGTGGCGAGGCCGGGGCCGGGCTTGACCGGTTTCGCTTTTGAGCGCCCAGACGACTTTGCCGCTGTCACCTACGACAGAGTACTGATTTCGTAATCTGTCTGAGACCTTGGCCATGTTTACTCGATCTGTGTTGTGGTTGCTGGTCGCCTGCATCCCAGGCCTACTGATGCTGGCGACGCTCGGGCTCGGGCGGCTGGAGAAGGCGCTGGCCCACGACACCGTCAGCGCTACCGACGTCGCCGAATTTCTGCAGGTTGCCGAGGCCGTGGACGTACACACGCTGGCCAGGGAGGGCATGCCCGAGGCGCTGGACTATCTGCATCGTCGCCAAGCGCTGGAACTCACCGAAGGCCAATCCACCTCGATGGGGAAGCATCACGCCGGTTCGCTGTCCGCGCATGATCTGGTGCGAGCGGCCGAAGCCGGCCTGCCAACTCGGGTTCACAGACACTCCCGAGCCAACTCGCAGTTTACGGCGACTCGACACGTCAATCGTGTGTAGCGTTGGCAGGTCGATGCGATTGGCCTACGTTTAGAGTCGTGTCGGCCGTCACAGGTTGACCTGCCCGTATTCGTTGGAACCCGAAGAGGCAAGAAGAGGCACACGTGGACGACATCCTGGCAAGGGCGGGGATCTTCCAAGGGGTTGAGCCCGGCGCAGTCGCAGCATTGACGAAGCAACTGCAGCCAGTCGACTTCCCTCGCGGACATACCGTTTTCGCCGAGGGTGAGCCAGGCGACCGGTTGTACATCATCGTTTCGGGAAAGGTGAAGATCGGGCGCCGGTCACCGGATGGCCGGGAGAACCTGCTGACCATCATGGGCCCGTCCGACATGTTCGGTGAGCTGTCGATCTTCGACCCAGGTCCTCGAACGTCCAGCGCAACCACGATCACCGAGGTGCGAGCGGTGTCGATGGACCGCGACGCGCTGCGGGCATGGATCGCCGATCGCCCGGAGATCGCCGAGCAGCTGTTGCGGGTGCTGGCTCGCCGGTTGCGCCGCACAAATAACAACCTGGCTGATTTGATCTTCACCGACGTCCCCGGTCGGGTGGCCAAACAGCTACTGCAGCTCGCCCAGCGTTTCGGCACCCAGGAGGGTGGCGCGATGCGGGTGACGCACGACCTGACTCAAGAGGAGATCGCGCAGCTGGTGGGCGCTTCCCGCGAGACGGTGAACAAGGCGCTCGCCGATTTTGCCCACCGCGGCTGGATCCGGCTCGAGGGCAAGAGTGTGCTGATCTCTGACTCCGAGCGCCTCGCCCGCCGAGCGAGGTAAGCGCGCGCGGAGCGGACCGAGGAGGAGTCGGACAATCCGGCCGAAGCGCGCGCTGCCGCCAGGGCGCGCGGACCACAACACGCGGCTTGTGTGGCTAGTTCCCGTCATTCCGACGTCGCGCCAATCTCACGGCTTGCACACCGTCACCGCTGATCGGCACGGACTGACCGGACCGATTTCGCCAAACTTCCTCGCCGGTTGTTGCTACCCAGCGGCCTACTGTTGCTGCAGAACGGGTACGGAGAGGTCAAGAAGGTAGATCGATGAAAGAGCGGTGCGGCAGGCCATGATCGTCCCGGACTGGGTGTGGGCCCTGACCGTTGTCGGCATCGTGGCTCTGCTTGCCTTCGACTTCTTCTTCCATGTCCGCAAGGCCCACGTCCCGACTCTGCGGGAGGCGGCGGTCTGGTCGGCCGGCTATGTCGGCATCGCTTTGCTCTTCGGCGTCGGCGTATTGATGTTCGGGGGTATCGAACCGGGCTCGGAGTATTTCGCCGGATACGTCACCGAGAAGGCGCTCTCCGTCGACAACCTCTTTGTGTTCCTGGTGATCATGAGCAGCTTCCGGGTGCCGCGCGAGGACCAGCAGAAGGTGCTGCTGTTCGGGATCGCCTTCGCGCTGATCGCTCGTAGCGGTTTTATTTTTCTCGGCGCCGCGCTGATCAACGCTTTCGCGTGGGTCTTCTACGTATTTGGACTGATCCTGTTGGTCACCGCCGGCCACGTCCTGATGCCGGATGACGACGACGAATCCCGCAAAGCCGACAATCTCCCGGTCCGCATGGCCAAGAAGGTCATTCGCACCAGCGAGCACTACGACGGCGACAAGTTGTTCACCAAGATCGACGGCAAGCGGGCAATGACACCGATGCTGCTGGTCATGGTGTCGCTCGGCGGCACCGACGTGCTCTTCGCGCTCGACTCGATCCCGGCCATCTTCGGTCTGACGCAGAACGTCTTCATCGTCTTCACCGCCACGGCGTTCTCGTTACTCGGCCTGAGGCAGCTCTATTTCCTCCTCGACGGCCTGCTGGACCGACTCGTCTACCTCTCCTACGGATTGGCGGCAATCCTCAGCTTCATCGGCGTGAAGCTGATACTGCACGCTCTGCACGAGAACAATGTCCCGTTCATCAACGACGGCGAGTCGGTGCCGGTAGTCGAGATCAGCACTTCGCTCTCGCTCGTCGTGATCATCGGTTTCCTGGCTGTCACCGTGGCGGCCTCATTGCTGAGCCCGAAGGGCAGGGCGAAGATGGCGATCGCCAACGCACGGCGGCATGCCACCGCTTACCTCGACTCGGAATACACCCACGATCCGGAAGAGCGCGAACGCATCTTCAAGAAGTTGATCAAAGAACGCGATCAGATCGATCACCTCGGCGAGAAATTCCGCAAGCTGGTCCGCGACGAAGACGCACTGAACGAACTGCTCAAGCGCGCGGCGGCAAAACACGACGAAGCGGTCGAGCGCGGCGAGGCCGAACCGCACAAGGTCACGGGACTGACGGCGTGAACGGCGTGGCGGCGTGCGATGTTTGACTCGCTGCTCGACACGCTCGGCCGCTCATGGTGGGAATATCCGCTGGTTCTCGCGATTTGTGGCTTTGATGCCGTGATTCCCGTCCTGCCCAGCGAGACGGTGCTGCTGACGGCAGGAATCTTGGCCGCCGACGGGTCGATGGTGCTGGCCTTGGTGATCGGGATGGCGGCCATCGGTGGATTTCTCGGTGACAACCTCGCTTATGCGATCGGTAACTCGGCCGATGAGCGGGTGCACCGGTGGTTCGCCCGCGGGAGAAAGCGCAAAGCCCGGCTGGAGTGGGCGCAACGCGAATTGGACCGGCACGGCGGCCCCTTGGTGATGGTGGCCCGGTTCGTGCCCGGAGGTCGCACCGCGACCACCGTCTCCTGCGGCATGCTGGACTTTCCCTATCGCACGTTTCTCGTATTCGACGCGATCGGTTCCGTCCTGTGGGCGACGCTGAACACAGGGATCGGCTTTGTCGGCGGACACGCCTTCGAGGACAGACCTTTCGTGGCGTTCGCCGTCTCGTTCACCGTCGCGCTGGCATTGGGCGGAAGCATTGAACTATTTCGGCGGATGCGCCGACAGACCAGAGCCCAGCAAGCTCGCGCAGAAAGCCCCGCCCAGCTGTAGCGCCCCGTCCAACGCCAGCTGCGGCATGTCGCGGCGTGACAAAGAGCCCTCAGCTCGTTGTCCGATTGGGGCAAACCCTGGTGCACCGAGTCGGGCAACCATGGAGTCGACTCCGAAATCGCCCGCCGCCAACGGCGGGCGTTGACAACGGATTTCCCACCAAGCATCCGAAGGAATGGTCGAAATGACTAGCGCTCGCCAGCCGGGGACTGAACAGGGTCCGAGCCCCGGCGTCGCCGAACCAGGCATGGTCCTCACCGTGCGCTACGACGAGACCGGCCGCACTGAGACGTTCAAGCTCGGGGGCTACGGGGCTTGCGACACCGACAGGAAGCTCTACCCGCTGCGATCGCCCCTCGGTCGGGCCATCGTCGGTGCGCGCGCCGGAGAACAACGCAGGGTCGTGACGCCCGACGGCCCCGCCGTCCCGGTGACGCTGCTGCACGCCCTGGCTGACGCGCGTACCCCGGCCAGACGGCCCCAGTCAAGGTTTCGGTCCGGGGCCCGCAATCGACTCCGACGACAGGCGCACCTGGGCACATCAGGCTCTCCGAGGAACCCGTCATCGCGAAAGGATGGTCGACGATGAAGAACGACGCGCAAACTGTGTGGCTCTCGCAGCAGGCTTACCAGAACCTGCAGCAAGAACTCGCCACCCTGCGTGCGTTGAACGCCGTCGCACCGCAGGCGGACGACGACGACAACAGCGTTCTCGTGCGTAAAGCACGGCACGCGAGGATCCAGCAGATTCACGACCTGTTGACCGATGCCGTCATCGGTGAAGACCCTCCCGACGACGGCATCGCCGAGGCCGGGATGGTGGTGACGGTCCGCTACGACGACGGCAACGACGCCGGGCACAGCGGGGGCACCGAAACTTTCCTTCTCGGTGTGCGGGGTGCCGAACACGGCGACCTCGAGGTCTACTCCGTCAAGTCGCCGCTGGGAGCCGCCATCCTTGGTGCTCGCCCTGGGGAAAGACGCACCTACACACTGCCCAATGGCGGTGTGTGCGGCGTGACGATCGTCGAGTGCATGCCCTACGGGCTACACCGGGCCGCCCTGACCTAAGTCCGACGGGCAGCGTCACGCCCGGAGATAGTTGAGCTGCACCTGCACGGACCACTCCGCGGCATCCCAGAGCTTCTCGTCGACGTCGACGTAGACGTGCTCGACGATTTGGCGCGTGGTGGCGTCCTCACCGAGTTCCCGCAACGCCGAGCGGACCTGCTCCAGTCGCTCGTGCCGGTGCGCCAGGTAGCCAGTTGTGACAGCATCCAACGCCGGTAGGTCCGGGCCGTGGCCGGGCAACACCGTCCGCTTGCCGAGCCCGCGCAGCCGGTGCAGTGACTCCATGTAGTCGGTCAGGCTGCCGTCTTCCTTGTCCATCACGGTGGTTCCGCGGCCCAGCACCGTGTCGGCGGTCAGCACCGCGTCCTCGAGCACGAAGGAAAACGAGTCGGCCGTGTGACCAGGGGTGGCCATCGCCTTGATTTTCAGTCCGGCGGCGTCGATCACCTCACCGTCGACCAACTCGCCGCCCAGACCACGCAGGAATCCGCTGCCCGCCGACCGGACCGTTGCCCCGGTCAACTCGACCAGCTTGTCGATCCCGTCGGTGTGGTCGACGTGCCGATGGCTGATCAGCACGAGTGCGATGCGGCCCAGGGCCGCAACGCGCGCGATGTGCTCGTCGTCGTCGGGCCCTGGGTCAACGATGACCAACTCGTCACTGCGCGGCCCCCGCAGCACCCAGGTGTTGGTCCCTTCCAGCGTCATCACACCGGGGTTGTCCGCCAACAGCACCGAGGCGGTTTCGGTGACCGGTCGCAGCTCACCGTATGCGGGATGCGTCAGCGCCCCAGAGGTCGTAGGCATGGCAGGTTGTCAGCCGACCTCGACGATCAGCTCGACTTCCACCGGTGCGTCGAGCGGCAACTCGGCCACGCCGACCGCAGAACGCGCGTGCGAGCCGTTGTCGCCGAAGACGTCAGCGAGTAAGTCGGACGCCCCGTTGATGATGCTCGGCTGGCCGTTGAACCCCGGCGCCGACGCGACGTATCCGACAACCTTGACCACCCGGGTCACCGAGTCGAGGCCCACCAACGCGTCCACCGCAGCCAGCGCGTTGAGCGCACAAATCCGCGCCAACGCCTTGCCTTCCTCCGGGGTGACGTCGGCGCCGACCTTGCCAGTTCCAGCCAGCTTGCCGCCTTCGATCGGCACCTGGCCGGAGGTGAAGACGAGGTTGCCGGTGCGCACTGCCGGCACGTAGGCGGCCAACGGAGCCGCCAACTCCGGCAGCGACAGACCGAGTTCTTTGAGACGGGCTGTAGCGCTCACCACCCGGCCCCTATTTCGGACGCTTCAAGTACGCAACGTGCTGTTCACCGGTCGGACCGGGCAGCACCGCCACCAGTTCCCAACCGTCGGCACCCCATTGGTCGAGGATCTGTTTGGTGGCGTGCGTCAGCAGCGGGACAGTGGCGTATTCCCATGTCGTCGGTTGGGTCATTACGCGAGCTTATCGGTCTCCGGTTGAGAGCTCTGCGGCCAGCTCTGGCCAGCCCGGCGGCATGAGGAACGGGTGGCTTAGCATGCGATGGTGGCAAACACATCTAGCGGCGGTAGTTCCGTCGGCTGGCCGTCGCGACTGTCGAAAGCTCGTTTGCATTTCGTGACCGGCAAAGGCGGAACCGGGAAGTCAACGATTGCGGCCGCGCTGGCGCTGACGCTGGCAGCGGGTGGACGCAAGGTCTTACTTGTCGAAGTCGAAGGGCGGCAAGGGATTGCGCAGCTTTTCGATGTTCCTCCGCTGCCCTACGAGGAGATCAAGATCGCGACCGCTGAACGCGGCGGGCAGGTCAACGCGCTGGCGATAGACATCGAAGCGGCGTTCCTGGAATACCTCGACATGTTCTACAACCTGGGCATCGCGGGTCGGGCGATGCGGCGCGTCGGCGCAGTCGAGTTCGCGACCACGATCGCGCCCGGTCTGCGCGACGTACTGCTCACCGGCAAAATCAAGGAGACCGTAATCCGCGTCGACAAGAACAAGCTGCCGGTCTACGACGCGATCGTCGTGGACGCGCCGCCGACCGGCCGGATCACGCGGTTCCTCGACGTCACCAAAGCCTTGTCCGATCTGGCCAAGGGCGGGCCGGTGCATTCGCAGGCCGAGGGCGTGGTCAAGTTGCTGCACTCCGACCAGACCGCCATCCACCTCGTGACGCTGCTCGAGGCATTGCCGGTGCAGGAGACGCTAGAGGCCATCCAAGAACTGAGCGACATGGACCTGCCCATCGGGAGCGTGATCGTCAACCGCAATATCGAGGCCTACCTCGACCCGGACGCACTGGCGAAGGCCGCCGAAGGCGACATTGACGCCGACGCGGTGCGTGCAGGGTTGGAAATGTCCGGAATCACCCTCGCTGACGACGACTTCGCCGGGCTGCTGACCGAGACCATCCAGCATGCCACCCGGATCAGCGCGCGCGCCGAGACCGCACAGCAACTCGACGCTTTGCACGTGCCGCGGCTGGAGTTGCCGACGATCTCCGACGGGGTCGATCTCGGCAGTCTCTACGAGCTTTCGGAAGTGTTGGCCCACCAGGGGGTTCGATGAGCGTCACACCGCAAACGCTTGACATGGCCTCGATTTTGGCCGACACGTCCAACCGGGTGGTGGTGTGCTGCGGCGCCGGCGGTGTGGGAAAGACCACCACAGCGGCGGCGATGGCCATGCGCGCTGCCGAATATGGGCGCACCGTAGTCGTATTGACGATCGACCCAGCCAAGCGTCTTGCACAAGCGTTGGGCGTCAACGATCTTGGCAATACACCCCAGCGAGTCCCGTTGGCGCCAGAGGTCCCGGGTGAGCTGCACGCGATGATGCTGGACATGCGACGCACCTTCGACGAGATGGTCGTCCAATATTCCGGACCCGAACGGGCGCAATCGATTCTGGACAACCAGTTCTATCAGACGGTCGCCACATCGTTGGCCGGCACGCAAGAGTACATGGCCATGGAGAAACTGGGCCAACTCCTGGCCCAGGACCGGTGGGACTTGGTGGTCGTGGACACGCCACCGTCGCGCAACGCGCTGGACTTCTTGGACGCTCCGAAGCGGCTCGGCAGTTTCATGGACAGTCGCCTATGGCGTTTGCTGTTGGCTCCCGGCCGAGGTATTGGCCGACTGGTAACGGGCGCAATGGGTTTGGCGATGAAAGCGATGTCGACCATCCTCGGTTCTCAAATGCTCGGCGACGCAGCTGCTTTCGTGCAATCGCTAGACGCGACCTTTGGCGGGTTCCGCGAAAAGGCCGATCGCACCTACGCCCTGTTGAAGCGTCGCGGCACCCAGTTCGTGGTGGTGTCGGCCGCCGAGCCCGACGCGTTGCGGGAAGCAGCCTTTTTCGTCGACCGGCTGACGCAGGAATCGATGCCGTTGGCCGGGCTGGTGTTGAACCGCACCCACCCGATGTTGTGCTCTCTGCCGATCGAACGGGCGATCGACGCCACCGAAATGCTCGAGGCCGAGCATCCTGACTCGGACGCTGCGGCGCTGACCGAAGCCGTGCTGCGGATTCACACCGAGCGCGGACAGACGGCAAAGAGGGAGATCCGGTTGTTGTCTCGGTTCACCGGCGCCAACCCCCATGTGCCTGTCATCGGAGTGCCGTCGCTGCCATTCGACGTCTCGGATCTGGAAGCTTTGCGCGCGCTCGGCGACCAGATCTGTTCGGTCGGTGACGAGGCCGCTCGCGCAGCGAGGGGCTGAGGAACCGACCCATCGGCCGCGTCGGTGACGAGGCAGCTCGCGCAGCGAGGGGCTGA
>NZ_MVHT01000088.1 GCF_002086275.1 Mycobacterium intermedium
GCAAGCACGGCCGCATTCGCTACGAATTGCAGCGCCATTTCGGGGTGACCGCGGACGAGTTACGTGGCCGCTTCGGCTTCTACTTCGACCGGTTCGACGTGCGGCCCGAATAGAGGAGACAACTGCGATGTTCGAACCGGTGTACCGCAGCCGGCCCGGTGCCGACGCCATGCGCCCGGCGTGTGCCGAAGCGGCCGAACAAATCGCCCCGGGCCTGTGGTGCTCGCCGGGACTGTCGAACGCCTACCTGATCACCACGGGCGATGGTCGGGTGATCGTCAACACCGGCATGGGCTTTGAGGGTCCGGTCCACCGCGCCAATTTCGACGCCGTCGATTCCTCGCCGGTGCGCTACGTCATCTTCACCCAGGGCCACGTGGACCATGTCGGGGGACTGGACAGCGTGCGCGACCCGGACACAGTGGTTGTCGCCCAGGCGAACTGGACCCTGTGGCGCGACGACAACGAGCGGCTCCTCCCGTACCGTGCCAATCGCAGTGCGTTCGCGTTCAAAGAAACACTCGCCGACGGTATCCACGCCATTCAACGGCGCCTCGGCACCTCGCGCCTGCCCGGACAGAGCGTTCCCACCGTGGACCTCGAATTCGACGACACGCTCACCCTCGAGCTCGGCGGACGACGGATGGAGCTGATCGCCGTGCCCGGCGGCGAGACGAACGATTCGCTGGTGGTGTGGCTGCCGGACGAGCGAATATGCCTGTGTGGAAATACCTTTGGGCCGTTGTTCGGCCACATCCCCAATCTGGTCACCATCCGGGGTGATCGCTACCGGGATGCGCTGACCGCGATCGCCTCGGTCGAACGGGTCCGCGATCTGCAGCCCGAGCTCCTGGTGACGGGGCACTTCGATCCGATCGCTGGGGCCGACCGCATCCACGCCGAGCTGACCCGGCTGCGCAACGCGATTCAGTACGTGCACGACGAGACCGTTGCGGGGATGAACGCCGGCAAGGACGTCCGCACCCTGATGCGAGAAATCACCCTGCCCGCCGAATACGAAGTGGGCCAAGGCTATGGCAAGGTCGCCTGGGATGTACGGGCGATTTGGGAAAACTACTCCGGATGGTTTCACCACCAGTCGACGACGGAGCTCTACCCGGTCGGGTTCGACGAGGTCAGCACCGACGTGGTCGAATTGGCCGGTGCCGATGCGCTGGTCGATCGGGCGCGGGCACACCTCGAAGCGGGCCGTCCGCTACACGCGATCCACCTCGCGGAGCTGGTCCCCGCCGATCATGTTGGGGCCCGAGAGGTGCTTCGGGCCGCCCACGAGAACCTGCTGGCGGACAGTGTGAACTTCTGGGAAAGCGCGTGGCTCGAGCAGCAGATAGCAAGGAACTCATGACCGTGACATTCGCACTGCAGCCCGAAAACCTCTATCACACGGGCATTGTCGTGCCCGATCTAGACGCCGCGATGGAGCATTTCAGCACGCTCGCCGGCTACGAATGGATCACGCCACTGAATTACACGCTGCCCTTCCGCACCGCAACCGGCACCCGCGAGCTCACCTCCACCGTCGTCTATTCGCTGCAGAGCCCGCACATCGAACTCCTTCAGGAGGTGCCGGGAACGCCGTGGACGGCGGCTCCCGGCAACGCGGTGCACCACCTGGGTTATTTCACCGACAGTCTCGCGGCCACGGGCGAGCAACTGGAAAACACCGGCTTCACGTTCGAAATGACAGCCCACGTGCCGGGGCAGAAGCTCGCGCTGTTCGCCTACTACGTCGATGCGTTCGGCACCCGGATCGAAATCGTGGACCGTGCCCTGTTTCCCGACTGGCCCGCCTTCCTGCGGTCGCAAACTCCGGACCGGTAGCCGCACATGCTGATCAGCGTATTACGGTTCAACTTCGCTTCACCGCAAGGTAATCCGCGCACCCAAGGCGAATTGATCCGCGCCGCACTGGAACTGGCGCAGTGGGGCGAGTCGCGCGGGATCACCTCGATCAGCGTCGACGAACATCACGTGACCGGACACGGGTGGAGCTGCAATCCGATCATGGCCGCTTCGATGTTCCTGGCGCGCACGTCGAGACTGATCGCGAGCGTGGACTGCGCTCTGGGGCCGCTGTGGAATCCGGTCCGACTGGCCGAAGACATTGCGCTTGTCGACAACATGAGCCGCGGCCGGCTGCACACCACGATCGGGCTGGGCTATCGCACGGTCGAATACGACGAGCTCGGCGTGGATTTCAGCAAGCGCGGCAAGCTGATGGACGCCGTGGTGGAACGCATGCTGGCGTTTTGGACCGACACCAGCACCGGGATCGGGACCTGGACGCGGCCGCATCCGCCGCTGTACATCGGGGGCGGCTCTCGCGCCACCGCGCGCCGGGCGGCGCGGTTCGGGTTGCCGCTCAGCCTGGCCGACCACCTGCCCGACGTCGACGCGCTCTATCGCGAGTTGTGCGCCGAGGCAGGTATCACGCCGTTTGTACTCATGCCCGGCCCGACCAACCGCGGGATGATCTACCTGCACGAGGATCCGGATAGGGCCTGGGCGGAACTCGGTGATTACATCCTCTGGGAGGCGGTCACCTACGGTGGCTGGTCGTCCGACGAACGTTCCCTGATGCACCTGCCGGGGGTCCAGACCCTCGACGAGGTCAAGGCGTCGGGGCGTTATCGCTTCCTGACTCCGGAGCAGCTAATCACCGAAATCCGCGAGTCCAACAATTTCGGGCCGATCGTGTTGCACCCATTGGTTGGCGGCATGCCGATCGACGAGGCGTGGAAGTCGGTGCAACTGCTCACCGACACGGTCCTGCCCGCGCTCAACGGCTAGCCGCGGCCAAGAGAAGCGACTAGAAGCCGAACGTTGTCGGCGGCAGGTCGCTCACCAGGATCGGAAGCGAGATCGCGCCGGTGCCCGCGCTCAGCACCATCACCCAACGGCCGTTGTCGGGCAGTTGCAGCTGCAGTTCGAAGAAGGCGAACCCGGGGAACTCGGCGACTGCGCTCTCCGGCACTTCGAAGTCGAGCTTGATGGGGTCGGCGTCCGACGGCGGCCGCATCTCGATTTCGAGTTTGCGGTCGTTGTTGTCGGGATCCGATTGAGTCAGCACCACCAGCGTGAACCGGGCCGACCGGTCGGGTCCGAGTGCGAATCGGGACAGCACGCCGCCCGAGACGTTGAGTTTGTTGTCGACCGCGGCAGCCGAGTCTGCCAGGAAGGCGCCTGTGAGTATCACGCGCTGAACATACCCCTGCGTTGGTCATCGATCATCCCCGGCCACTGCCGGGCACGTACGCACAGCGAGTCGAGCGTTATCGGCGATTCCGCCGATGTTCTTAGCTCGCCGCCGCCGGATGCTGGTTAGCATGAGCGAGACTGACTGGAGCGACGTGGGCGTGAGCGAGCTTCCAACCGGCTTACCAACCGGAACAGTGACGTTGCTGCTGGCCGACGTCGAAGGCTCGACGCGGCTGTGGGAGACCCAACCCGACGAGATGACCGCCGCGGTCGCGCGCCTGGATCAGGTGCTGGCCGAGGTCGTCGCCAACCATGATGGCGTCCGCCCGCTCGAGCAGGGCGAGGGCGACAGCTTCGTGATCGCCTTCGCGCGCGCGTCCGACGCGGTGGCCTGCGCGTTGGACCTGCAGCGGGCACCGCTAGCCCCAATCCGACTACGGATCGGAATTCACACCGGCGAGGTTCGGCTCAGAGACCCAAAGGATCGAAGCAACTACATAGGTCCGACGATCAACCGCACCGCTCGATTGCGGGAGCTGGCCCACGGCGGCCAAACCGTAGTGTCGGGCGCGACCGAGCTGATGGTCGTCGATCAACTCCCACCCGATGTCTCGCTGGTCGATCTGGGCACCCACCCGCTGCGCGATCTGCCCCGCCCGGAACGGGTCGTGCAGCTGTGCCATCCCGAACTGCGAAACGAATTCCCGCCGCTACGCACACCGAAAGCCGCTGCCTCCCATAACCTTCCGGCACAGCTGACGAGTTTCGTCGGCCGACAGTCAGAAATCACGAAGCTGCGCGAGGCCCTGGCGAGCAACCGGTTGGTCACCCTCACCGGAGCCGGTGGCGCGGGCAAGACACGTCTGGCGGTCCAGGTGGCCGCGGACTTGGCCGCGCATTACGCCGACGGAATCTGCTACATAGATCTGGCGCCGATCACCCACCCCGCCGTTGTCCCGGTCACCGCGGCCCGTGCGCTGGGCCTGCCCGACCAACCCGGCCGGTCGACCGTCGAAACGCTCCAACAACACCTGCGCGACCGGCACATGCTGCTGGTGTTCGACAACTGCGAGCATCTGCTCGACGCCTCCGCCTCGTTGGTCGCCGCGCTGTTGGGCGCCGCGCCGCGGCTGACGGTGCTCGCCACCAGTCGTGAGCCGTTGGGTGTGACGGGCGAAGCCGCCTGGCAGGTGCCGTCGCTGACGCTGTCCGACGAGGCCATCGCGTTGTTCGCCGATCGTGCCCGGCTGGCCCGGGCCGGGTTCACGGTCACTGACGACAACCGCCGCGAAGTGACCGAAATCTGCCGACGCCTGGACGGCATGCCGCTGGCCATCGAGTTGGCGGCGGCCCGGGTGCGAACCCTGTCGCTGACCGAGATCGTCGATAGTCTGCACGACCGGTTCCGACTCTTGACCGGTGGCTCGCGCATCGCCGTGCGGCGCCAGCAGACTCTGCGCGCTTCGGTCGATTGGTCGCACGCGCTGCTTACCGAGACCGAACGCGTCCTGTTCCGCCGGCTGGCGGTGTTCCTGGGTGGCTTCGATCTGGCAGCCGCCCAGGCGGTCGCCGGCGCCGACGGGGTCGAGCGCTACCAGGTGCTCGACCAACTCACCCTGCTCGTCGACAAGTCCTTGGTGGTCGCCGAAAGCACCGGGGGCACAACGCGATACCGGCTACTCGAGACCGTGCGCCAATATGCGCTGGAGAAACTAGGCGAGTCCGGCGAGGCCGACGCCGTCCGGTCCCGGCACTGTGACTACTACACATCGATGGCGGCTCTGCTCGACGCGCCCGCGCGCACCGACTACCAGCAACGGCTCGAACAGGCCGAAATCGAGATGGACAACTTGCGAAACGCGTTGGGCTGGGACCTGGAGACGTCCAATACCGAGCGCGCGTTGGCGCTGGCGTCATCGCTGCAGCCGTTCTGGCTGGCACGGGGACGCATGCTGGAGGGCCGAGCCTGGTTCGACACCGTCGTCGGCACGGGCGAGCTCGACGAGCTCGACGTGCCCGCCGCAGTACGTGCCCGCGCCCTCGCCAACACGGCGGTGCTGAGCATGTTCACCGGCGGCACCATCGATCCCGCCGAGCGCGCCCTGGCGATTGCCCGCGAACTCGGCGACCCGGCCCTGCTGGCGCGGGCGTTGACCGCGTGTGGCTGCATCGCGGGCGCGGTGGACTACAACGCCGAGGTGGCGCAAACGTACTACTCCGAGGCGATGGTCTTCGCGCGGGAATCGGACGATTGCTGGAGCCTGAGCCAGATACTCGCTTGGCAGGCCAACACCTTTGTGGCCGTGGGCGACCCGATCGGGGCCCGAGCCGCCGGCGAAGAAGGCCGCGATGTCGCGAATGCCATTGGCGACCGGCCCAACTCGCGGTGGTGCCGCGCCTTTCTCGCGTACACGCAGCTGATGGAAGGCGATGTAGTTGGGGCCGCTGAAGAATTCCGAGCCGTTAGTGCCGAGTGCGAAGCGGAGCACGACGAGTTTCTCAAACCAATCACTCTGATGGGCCTGGGGGTTGGACTGGCGTACCAGGGCGAGGTCGAGTCAGCGCGCGCCGCCGCCGACGTGGCACTCGAGACCGCGTCGGGCATGGATGTGTACTTCCAGGGGATGGGCCACGTGGCGTCGGCGGTGGCGGCGCTGGCCGCGGGCGACGTCAGCACCGCGCATGACGCCAGCGCGCGGGCCGACCAGTACATCGCTTTGGCCCAACCTCACATGGTCGTGGCACAACGTGCCTTCTGCTCTGTCGAGGTCGCGCTGGCCGAAGGTGACCTGGTAGTGGCGCGCCGTTGGGCCGACGGAGCCGTCTCGGTGGCGTCCGGATGGCACCTGGCGGCGGCACTTCTGGCCCGAGCCCGCGTCGCCGTCGCAGAGGGCGACCGGGAGGAAGCGCAACGTTACGCCCATGATGCGCTGAGCTGCGTCATCGATTCGGGGGTTCGTCAACCGCTCCCGGGCATCCTGGAGTGCCTGGCCGATCTGGCCAGAGATGTCGACAGTCAGCAGGCCGCACGGCTGTTCGGTGCGGCCGAGGCGTTCCGAAAGCGCACCGGGATGGTGCGGTTCAAGGTGCATCAGGCCGGCTACGAGTCCTCGGTTGCGGCGCTGCGCGACACCATGGGCGCCTCCGACTTCGACGCGGCCTGGGCGGAGGGAGCGGCCCTGTCCACCGAGGCGGCGATCGCCTACGCGCAGCGCGGCCGCGGCGAACGCAAGCGGCCCGCCAGCGGGTGGGCCGCCCTGACACCCGCCGAACTCGAGGTCGTCTCGCTGATCCGCGACGGCCTGCCCAACAAGGACATTGCCGCGCGGCTCTTCGTCTCGCCTCGCACCGTGCAGGCCCACCTCACGCACATCTACACCAAGCTCGGGCTGGCCTCGCGTGTCCAGCTCGCGCAAGAGGCGGCCCGGCGCGCGCCCGCGCAGTAAACTCCTTCGCGAAATTCGCTGCCGGAGGCGCAATACTGGGCCTATGCCTGAACGCCAGCAAGACCGCAACGTGCTGGGCGGCCCTTTGGAACCGTGCGGCACCGAACCACTCACCGGTTTTTATCGCGACGGCTGTTGCTCTACCGGGCCCGAGGACGTGGGCTGGCATACGATCTGCGCCGTCGTTACCGCCGAGTTCTTGGAACATCAGCGTTCCATCGGCAACGACCTCTCCACCCCGGTCCCCGAGTACCGGTTTCCCGGCCTCTTACCCGGTGACCGTTGGTGCGTAACCGCGGCGAACTGGCTGCGGGCTCATCATGACGGCTGCGCCGCGCCGGTGGTGTTGGCGTCCACTCACGAACGCACGCTCGAAGTGGTGCCGTTCGAGACGCTGCAGGAGCATGCCGTCGACGTGCCCGACGACCTGGCCAATCTGGACAACCTCTAACGCGTCACGGCAGTTCGGTCGAGTACAGCCAGTCATTCCACAGCGGCCGCAGCGATCCGTCGCAATAGTTGGCTGCCAGCCCGGTGAAATCCTCGGTCGTCGCGGTGCCGTGCCGGTACTTGGCGGTCCAATCCTTGAGCAGCGCAAAGAATTTCTCGTCGCCCAACTGACCACGCAGCGCGTGCAGGGTCAACGCACCACGCTTGTACACGCGGTCGTCGAACATGTGGCGCGGCCCGGGATCGCTCAGCAGCAGATCTTGCGGCTTGTCCCGCAGCTGGGCGTGATAGTGCTCGGCCCACTCGCCGGCACTGCGGCCGCCGCTGTGTTCTGACCACAACCATTCCGCGTAGCACGCGAACCCTTCGTGCAGCCAGATGTCACGCCAGCGGCGCGCGGTCACCGAGTTGCCGAACCACTGGTGTGCCAGCTCGTGCGCAACCAGCCTCTCACTGGCCCGGGTGCCGGCACAGTGATTGGCGCCGAAGATCGAAATGCCTTGCGCTTCAAGCGGTATATCCAGATCGTCGTCGGTGATCACCACCGTGTAACCGTTCGCCAGCGGGTACGGTCCGAACAGATCGATGAACACCTCCATCATCTGCGGCTGGCGGGCGAAGTCGTGGTCGAAGTTGTCCAACAGTCGCTCGGGAAGCGCGGCTTGGATCGGCACCGCGGTCCTGGGTAGCCGCACCGTCTCGTACACACCGATCTGCAGGGTGATCAGATAGGTCGAGGTCGGTTCGGGTTGCTCGTAGGTCCACACGGTTTGTGACGCCCGCGTCCGCCGCGAGACCAACTTGCCGTTGGCGACTACGCGGTAGCGGCTTTCGGTGCTGATCCGGATACGGAAGGCGGCCTTGGCGCTGGGATGGTCGTCGCACGGGAACCACGACGCCGCGCCGTTGGGTTGCCCAGCGACCAGTGCGCCATCGGTGAGTTCCTCGAAACCGACATCGCCCCAAAGTGTTCGGAGCGGCTGCGGGTTGCCGCTGTAGCGCACGACGACCGTCAGCGCCGCCCCGCTGGCCAGCTTCGCGGGTAGCGTTATACGCAATTTGCCGTTGCGGCAGGCGAATCGGGCGACCCGCTTGTCGTTCACGGTCACCTTCGACACCGCGAGCGCGTTGGAGATGTCGAGGGTGAATTCCTGCAGTTCGGTGAGCGTCACGGCGGTGATCGTCACCGATCCGGCCAGCCGGTTGATCGAGACCTTGTACTCCAGGTCCAACTCGTAGCGCGACACCCGGTAACCCAAGTTGCCGTTCTGCGGCAGATACGGATCGATCGTCCCGCTCTGCGCTGTCTTCCTCGCAGATGACTTCACGCGGCCGGGCTCTCGACGGATACGGCCGTATTCTTGCGTCCGGACTTCTTTCGGCGCAGATCCCACGGCCGGATCGGATTGCCTTGCCAGCGCGTCGATCCCGGCACCACGTCGCCCCGCACCACGAGCGACGCCGGCCCGACGGTCGCTCCCGCGCCCAACCGGGCGGCGGGCAATGCGACGCAATGCGGGCCCAGCGTAGCCCCAGCTTCGAGCACAACGCTGTCCATCCGCATTATCCGGTCGTGAAAGAGATGCGTCTGCACCACGCAGCCGCGGTTGACCGTGCAACCCGCACCCAGGCTGACCAGATCCGCCTCTGGCAGCCAATAGGTTTCACACCAGGTGCCGCGACCGATCTTCGCGCCCAGAGCGCGCAGCCACAGGTTCAGCACCGGTGTCCCGCTCGCGGCGCGCGCGAACCACGGCGCGGCAACGGTTTCCACGAACGTGTCGGCCAGTTCATTGCGCCAGACGAACGACGACCAGAGCGGAAACTCACCAGCCTTGATCCGCCCCACCACAAGCCATTTCGCTGCGACCGCGGTGCCGCCGGCAACCGCGGCGGCGGCCAGCAACACCAGCCCGCCGCCCAGGGCCGCCCACCAAAAGCCGAACCGCAACGCCAGCAGCTGCAGGGTGCCCACCACCGCCAGGCCGATCAGCACGCTCACCATGACCGGCACCAGCCGGCAGATCTCGACCGCCGCACGCATCACCTTCAACCGCGTCGGCGGCTCAAACGTGGTTGCGACGTCGGCCTCGGCGGGGCGCCGGCGCAGGCGCATCGGGGGACTGCCCAACCAGGACGAACCACGCTTGGCCTTCGGTGGCGTCGCGGACAGGACGGCCACCAATCCGTCGTCGGGTACCCGCCGCCCCGGCTGGGTGATCCCGGAGTTGCCGAGAAATGCGCGCCGACCGACCGTCGTCTCGGCCGCGTAGATCCACCCGCCGCCGAGTTCGTACGAGGCGACCATGGTGTCGTCGGCCAGGAACGCCCCGTCCTCGATCACGGAGAATTTCGGGGTCAGCAGCACCGTGGAGATCTCGGTGCCGCGGCCGACCCGGGCACCCAGGACGCGCAGCCAAAATGGCGTTGCCAGGCTGGCATACAGCGGGAACAGCTGGATGCGGGCGGCGTCCATCAGCCGTTCGGTGGTCCACAACTGCCAGCCGACGCGGCTGCGCACTGGGTGGTAGCCCGGGCGCAGCCCGATCGACAGCACCCGCACCGCGGCCACGGTCACCAACGCGTAAACCACCAGCGCGGCCAGCGTCGCCACCGGCGTCCACAGCAGCGCGGGCAGCACCGCCTGCGCCAGGCCGGGAGTGCGGCGCACGGCGAACCCGATCACCGCGAGGCCGGTCGCGACCGCCAGCAGGGGAAGACCGGCCAGCAGCAGCGAGGTCAGGCCGTACCCGGCCACCCAATGCGACCTGGGTGCCGGTCGTTCGTCGGGCCACGGATGGTTGACCCGCCCGGACTTCGCCGCCGGCGAGCCCTTCCAGTACTGGCCGTTCTTGATCTTGTCGACCACGCCAGAACCCGGCGCGACGTCCGCGTTCTTACCCACGACCGCGCCTGGCATCAGCGTGGTCCGGGCGCCGATCGTCGCGTCATTGCCGATGGTGATCGTGCCAAGATGAAACACGTCCCCATCGATCCAATGTCCGCACAGGTCCACCTCGGGTTCGATCGCGCTGCGCTGCCCGACCTTCAGCAGGCCCGTCACCGGCGGCATCGAATGCAGGTCGACACCCTTGCCGATCTCGGCGCCGAGAGCTCGCGCGTAGTAGACGAGCCACGGCGCTCCGGCCAGGTTCTCGGCGCCACTGGCCTGCGCCAGCCGCTCGGCGAACCACACCCGCAGATGCACCGAGCCGCCCCGCGGATAGCTGCCGGGCTTGACGTTCCACAACAGGGTGCGGGCGAACAGCACCGCGATGCCCATCCGGCCCACCGGCGTCACGAACAGGATGAACGCCGCCGCGACGACCCACGAGTTCACCGCGACCGTCCACGGCACCACATGCAGAGCACGGGCAATGTTGTTCCCCAACGCCAGCCAGGTAACCCACTGCAGCGCGGCCAACGTCGCCAATGGCACGGCCGCGACGAGCTGAATCAGCTGGGCCAGTCGCGGGGTGGGTCGCACGACACGTTCGGTGACCTGCGGCGGCGGGTCGAGTTCGTCGAGAAATCCGGCGAGCGAGCCGAGCCGCGGGTGGTCGTACAGGTCCGCCACGGTGATCTGCTGGTACTGCTGCCGCAGTGCGGCTACCAGTTGCGCGGCCGCCAGCGAACCGCCGCCGAGCGCGAAAAAGTCGGCCTCGGCATCGGCCACCGTCACGCCGAGAAGTTCCCGCCACATCTCCGCCAGTCGGCCCGCCGTGCCGGCCAGCTGGGGGGCGTCCTCGGTGTCGGTGCTGCCCGGTGGTGGCCATGGCAACGCGTCCCGGTCGACCTTCCCGGAGATCCGGGTGGGTAGTTCGTCGATGAGTACCAGCCGTGGCACCAGGGCGGCGGGCAGATGTTCGGCGAGCTGGGCGCGTGCGGCGGCGATGTCGAACGAAGGGTCGGTGCTCACCACGTAACCGACCAGCACCGACGTGCCGCCACCAGTTTGGCGGACCGCCGCCGCCCCGCCACTGACGCCCGGCAGGTTGACCAGCGCGGAATCGACCTCGCCGAGTTCGATGCGGCGACCGCCGACCTTCACCTGATCGTCGGCGCGTCCGCAGAAGTACAGGCCGGTTTCTTCGAGCCGCACCAAGTCGCCGCTGCGGTAGGCGCGCGCCCAGCCCAGGGTCGGCATCGGAGCGTACTTCTCGGCGTCCTTGTCGGGGTCGAGGTAGCGGGCCAGACCGACCCCGCCGATCACCAGCTCTCCGACCTCGCCGTAGCCGACAGGTTCGCCGTCCTTGTCGACGACGGCCAGATCCCAGCCCGCCAGGGGCAGTCCGATGCTGATCGGTCCGACGCCGTCGAGCTTGGTTGCGCAGGCGACCACGGTCGCCTCGGTGGGCCCATAGGTGTTCCACACCTCACGTCCGTCCACCACGAGCCGCTCGGCCAGCTCCGGTGGGCAGGCCTCGCCGCCAAAGATCAACAGCCGCACCGCTTCCAGTGCTTCCGCGGGCCACAGCGCGGCCAACGACGGCACCGTGGACACCACGGTCACGTCCCGGGTGACCAGCCACGGCCCCAGGTCCATGCCGCTGCGCACCAGCGACCGCGGAGCGGGCACCAGACACGCGCCGTGGCGCCAGGCCAGCCACATCTCTTCACACGAGGCGTCGAAGGCCACCGACAACCCGGCGAGCACCCGGTCACCCGGGCCAATGGGGTTGTCCTGCAGGAAGATCCGCGCCTCGGCATCGACGAACGCGGCGGCGCTGCGGTGCGTGACGGCCACCCCTTTGGGTGTGCCGGTGGAACCGGACGTGAAGATGATCCATGCGTCGTCCCGTGCCAGCGGATTGCCGGCACGCCAGCCCCTCGATGAGCCGAGAGTGCGTTGAATGCCGTTCTCAGTAATGACCGCAACGACTCCGGCCTCGCCGAAGACCAATTCCGCGCGTTCGTCGGGGTCGTCGGCGTCTACGGGCACGTACGCCGCTCCGGTGGCCAGGATGGCCAGGATCGCCACGTAGAGCGAATAGCTGCCCGAGGGCATCCGAACCCCGATCCGGTCCCCGCGGCCTACACCCCTGGCGGCGAGCCATTCCACGCTGTCCTTCATGTCCTCGAGTAGCTCGCGGTAGGTGAGCTGGACTTCGCCGTCGTCGATCGCGGCCGCATCCGGGTACCGTGCGGCGGTTTCGTTGATGATGTCGATCAGCGTTCGCGGACTGGGTGCGTCGGCCGACAAGACGTACTGCGCGGGGAGCACGAAACATTCTTACGCGAACCCGGGCGCCGATGCGGCTCTGGTCTACCGTGGGCATGCGGTACATAGCCGAAGCACGAAGGAATTGACATGCCCGAACTGGATGTCGTCGTCGTAGGCGCCGGGCTCGCCGGGCTTTCCGCGGCCCGCAAGCTCGTCGCCGCCGGGAAGACGGTGCGCGTTCTCGAAGCCCGGGACCGCGTCGGGGGCCGCACCTTCGGCGGGTTCTTGAGCAACGGCGTGCCGGTCGAGCTGGGCGGGCAGTGGGTGGGGCCGGGCCAGGACGTGGCGCTTGAGTTGATCGCCGAGCTCGGTTTGGAAACCTTCCCCACCTACGACACCGGCGCGGCGACAACCGTCGTCGACGGTGCGGTGCTGCGCTACACCGACGCGAGCTTCGGCCTCCCGCAGGAGAACCTCGCCGAGATCTATCGCGTCTGGGGCGAGCTTGAGGCACTGGCGGCCTCGGTCCCGATCGCCGCGCCCTGGCAGGCACCCGAGGCGGCCGATTTGGACAGGCAGACCTTCGACGCCTGGCTGTCCGCGAACACGGCCGATTCCGTGGCACTGCGGTTCTTCCGGCTCGTGGTGCCGACGCTGTTCTGCGCGGAGACCCCAGAGCTTTCGTTGCTGCACTTTCTCTTCTACATCCGCGCCGGCAACGGCCTGGCGTCGCTGCTCGCCGTGACCGGCGGGGCCCAGGAGCTGCGCGTGGTGGGGGGAACGCACCGCATCTCCGAACGGATGGCCGAAGACCTTGGTGACCGAGTCCAGCTCGGCGCGGTGGTACGGACCATCGCCGCGACGGACGACGGCGTGGCCGTCGGCTTCGAGGACGCCGAAGCCAGTACCGGGGACGCGGTGACGGCGCGTCGCGTCATCGTCGCAATCCCGCCTACCCTCGCGGGCAGGATCCGCTACCTGCCGCCGCTGCCTGCCGCGCGTGACGCCCTCACCCAGCAATTCCCCGCGGGATCGGTGATCAAGTTCCATGTGGGTTATCCGACACCGTTCTGGCGGAGCAATGGTTTGAGTGGCCTGGTGACCAGCCTCGACGACGCGTTCAACCTCGTCATGGACAACTCCCCGCCGGACGCCGCCTGCGGGGTGCTGGTCGGGTTCATCGACGGCGCGCACGCCCGAGCGGCCGCCGAGCTGCCAAAGGAGCAGCGCCACAAGCTCGTCGTCGACACGCTGGTGAAGTACTTCGGGTCGGCGGCCGCCGAGCCCTTCGACATCGTCGAACAGGATTGGAGTGCCGAGGAATTCACGCGGGGCTGCTACGGTGGCCGCCTCGCGGCGGGCGCGTTGACTCAGTTCGGCAAGGCGCTGGCCGAGCCGGTCGGACCGGTCCATTGGGCCGGCGCGGAGACCGCGCAGGAGTGGAGCGGTTACATGGATGGCGCCATACGCTCTGGCCGGCGCGCCGCCGACGAAATCCTGGCCGTCGGGTAGGTGGGCCGCGTGCCGCAGGTGGCGATCCTCGACGATTATGCCGGTGTCGCTTTGCAACTCGCCGACTGGTCGCCGGTGCAGGCCCGGGCCGAGGTCACGGTGTTCGACCGGCACCTGTCGGAAGCGGCGGCTGCCGAGGAGCTGCGGCCCTTCGACGTGATCTGCACGCTGCGGGAACGGATGGCCTTCCCGCGCAGCCTGATTGAGCGGTTGCCGGACCTCAAGCTCATCACCATCGTGGGTCGGAGTCTGCCCAATCTGGACCTGGCCGCGGCAACCGAACATGGCGTCCTGGTGGCCCATTCAGATTTTGCTCATCCGCGGTTTCGGGCCGTCAGGGACGCGACCCCGGAGTTCGCTTGGGGGCTGCTGATCGCCACGGTGCGCAATCTCGCCGAGGAACACCGGCGCATGCGCGAGGGTGGCTGGCAGACCACTACGGGTATGACTTTGTCCGGCAAGACCCTTGGTCTCCTGGGGCTCGGCCGGGTCGGCAAACGCATGGCGGAGTACGCAAAAGTCTTTGGTATGGACGTCATTGCGTGGAGTCAGAACCTGACGGCGGACACCGCGGCGGAAGTCGGTGCGCGACGGGTTGAGAAGTCGGCGCTCTTTGCCGAATCCGATGTGGTCTCGATACACGTAGTGCTCTCCGAACGCACGCGCGGTCTGGTGGGAGCGCCCGAGTTCGCGGCGATGAAGCCAACTGCGTACCTGATCAACACATCTCGCGGACCGATCGTGGAGGAGGCGGCACTGATCGACGTGCTCCGGACCGGTAGCATCGCCGGGGCCGGCCTGGACGTCTTTGACGTCGAGCCACTTCCGCGAGATCACCCGTTGCGGACGCTGCCGAACGTGACGTTGGCTCCGCACTTGGGCTATGTGACACGTGAGATGCTCAGCGCCTTCTACGCCGACACAGTCGAAGCCGTGGTTGCCTGGTTGGACGGCAACCCCACCCGGATCGCCAACCCGGAAGCCCGCTGAACTGCCTGTGGCTCAGACGGCGACCTTGTAGGTGTCCTCACGGGGTCGGCCTCCTCTTCCAATGCCGGCTTTTCACCGCTTCCAGCGACTCGGTGACGTAGCTGTCCAACGGCCGAACCGCCTTGGACTGGCGCACCCACTGCTGGAACCCGAAATCTGCTGCGGCAAAGCACAGTTGAACCAGCAGACCGGGCCGAATATCGACATCGGGGTCGCAGCCCATGCGTTCGGCGATCAGCTTCGTAGCCCGCTCCTGGTCGGCGGGTGTGTGCATCGTGAGCTTGCCGAGGAGTTCGGGGACGACGAGCAGCGCTGCGCGCCATTCCTCGGTATCGGATTCGTCGAACGATCGGGTCCGCGTGACGATGGCGTTGATGAGGGCGACGTCCGGCGACTCGTTGGCGGGCCGCTGCTCCAACAGGTTGACGATCGCCGCGCCGCCATGACGCACCGGCGCCAACAACAGTTCTTCCTTGGTCGGCACGTGCCGGAAGAACGTTCGGGGCGAAACGCCGGCGGCCGAAGCGATTTCCTCCGTCGTCACGCGGTCATAGCCACGCTCGATGAACAGCCGGAACGCCGCTCTTCTGATGTCGGCCCGGACCTGCGCGCGTTGTCGGTCGCGCAACGACTCCGCGACGTGGCCGCGCAGCGACTCGGGATGGGAGTAGCTCATAGCGCGAGGTGGGCCGCCGGTCGTCCCGCGAAGAGCGGCAGATCCAGGTAGGTCTTGATGCCCGGTTCGGCGGCGCACACGTCAGGGATGGCGTTGACGCAATGGTTCGCGGTGGCCACGATCCCCGGGTTGCGTTGCAGCCCTTCGACAATCGACTCCGGCTGCAATCCCTTGAAGGTCAGCTGCACAGTCGGGTCGCCGGTGATCTCCACCTCGAAGCGCTCGCCTTTGCCCTCGAAATTCCAGCCTGGATCCAAGTTTTCCTCGCCCATCAACCAGTTGACCGCGGCCGTGATGACGGGCTCGCCGTGGACGGTGGCCTGCCAGCGGAAGCGGCGCGCCGCCACCGTTCCGGCGGTGATGGGGAAGGGGTCGTAGTCGATGTCGGCGGTTGCCACCGCGATGTCCTGAATGGTCTTGATCGTAGGGTCGATGCGAAATCCCATGTGCTCGGCGACCATTCGCACCGACATCTTGAAGCCCGCTTCGAGCAGGGCGGCCATCGGCCCCTGCACGGCCTGCTCGGGCGTCCCACCGAAGCCCATTATGTGGCGCACCACGTCGGGAGCGTTGTAGGTGCGAATGTCGGAGAACTCCTCGGCGCGCACGTGGGTGACCGCCGACGAGAGCGACGACAGCATGAGCGGAAAGCGCTCCGTGATGCCGCCGGGATGGATCCCCGACCCGTGCAGTGTCACCCCACCTTTCCGGGCGGCGGCGTCGATGGCTTGGACGGCCGGGTTGTTGAAGTCGGGATAGACCCAGCCCAACGGCGTGACCAGATTCTTGCCGGACCGCAAAATCGCCACGACCTCTTGGTCATTGGGGACCAGCGGGCTGTACATGACGCAGTCGGCATCCAGGGCCAGCAGCTGGTCGACGTCGTTGGTGGCGGTCATGCCGAGCGGGCCGGTGCCGACGATGTCGCCGACGTCCAATCCACTCTTCTGCGCGCTGTGCACCCAGCAGCCGAGGAGTTCGAGCTGCGGGTGGTTGAGCACGCATTCGATGGCGGCCTTGCCGACACCGCCCGTCGCCCACTGAATGACACGAAGCGTGGCCGGACCACTCATCGCCGGACCTCCCTTTACAAGCCCCATCCCGAGTGGCACGTTATGACTTGTTGGCAGTGACTGTCAACGAACCGGAACAGTCACCAGCGCGTGGTAGCGCCGAGCGTCACGTTGGCGTGGCGGGCGACGCCGAGCGTCAGGGTGGTGTGACGCTGGAACGACGAGGGGCACGCCGGCCCGGATCCAGGAGGGCGCAAGCATGGGAGCACTCGACGGGAAGGTCGCCGTCGTGACCGGAACCAGTCGCGGCGTGGGTGTCGGCATCGCCCATGAATTGCTCCGCGCCGGTGCCACCGTCGTCGGCTGCTCCCGCTCGGCGCTGGACAGCATCCCGGGCATCGAAGAAGAGTGGGCATCACGGGCTTCGCAAAAGGTTTGCGACCAAGGTGATTACCGCTCGATCGACACGTTCGTCGCCGACGTCGTCGCCACCCACGGCCGGATCGACATCCTGGTGAACAACGCCGGCGGCACGGTCCCGACGCCGCATGTGGAGAGCGTCCCGGAGCTTGTCCAACGCATCCAGGGCGCCCCGCGCAGCGACGACGAATACGAACGCACGGCACTGTTCCACGCCTTCGCCGTGCAGATGAACCTGATCAGTCCGTTGTGGTTCGCCATTCGGGTGTACCGCCAGATGCGCACCCAGGACGGCATCGGCTGCGTCGTCAACATCTCCAGCGGCACCGGCCATCCCGCCGGTTCGCCCACGCTGGTCTCCTACGGCGCAGCCAAGAGCGGGCTCAACCACCTCACCCGGTCGCTGGCCCAGGAGTGGGGCCCCAAGGTTCGGGTCAACTGCATCGCGCTGGGGCCCACCATGACCGAGAACTTCCGGTCCTTCGTGTTGCCCAAGGACGACCCAACGGGGGAGAAGTACTTCGCCGCCGTGCCGCTGCGCCGCGCGGGCGAGCCGGCCGAGGTGGGCCGGGTGTGCGTCTTCCTTGCCAGCGGCGCGGCCGACTACGTCAACGGCACCACCATCGAACACGACGGCGGCATGCTGCCCGGCGTGCTCTACGAGGCGGGCCTGAAGACCATCACAGACCTGCTCTGATCTCGGCTGCAAGATTTCTCCAAGATGGCGCCCAGAGACTGCCGACGCCTGGGCGAAATAAATATGCCATGCACGAAGGCAAGCAATTCAAATACCGCGCCCTGGTAGACCATCGACAAATTGAAACAGCCAAACTACATTTGGCTGACCGGATTTGGGAGCTGAAATGAACGGTAATATTTGCACGACCGTCAGAAAAAATATCGCGGCGAAAGCAAAGTTGTCCAGCGTGGTCTTGCTGGGTGCTCTGACTATCGCGGCTTGCGGCGGCAACACGGCCAGTGGAGCCAGCAAGGCTGACTTCTGCAAGGAAGTAGACAGTCTGTGGCCCGGCGTAGACAACGCCCTCACTTCCGTCGAGGCCGCACGCGTGGCGGGTATTTCCCCAGTGGGTTACAACCCCGCATCCCTACAGCGCGCCGCCACGAACGCGAAGAAATTGTCTGCCGACGCACCGACGGGACAGTCGGCGGGAGGCGTGGACCTCAAGGCGTACTTAGGCGAAGTCGCACAAACGCTGTCGGCTGCTGCGGACGGTAACTACAAGGCTCCGCTGCCCAAGGGAAACGACCCCATGGTGGTGTGGAATACGATCAACTGCTCCGCCCTGTCGGGGTCCCGAAGCTGAAAGGCTCCCCACGCAAGTACTGACCCTGATATTCCGCGCAGGCTGATCCGGCTGGGGCGCAAAATTATGACGCGGCATTGACCACCGAATCGACCCGTTGGCCGGTGGAGGCGAAACAGGGTTGAAAACCCTCTCCGATTTGTTGTGAGATCGATACGAGAAACACCAAGGAGGGGCTATGCATCGAGCATTCATCGCAGCAATGGCGCCCGCGATCCTTGGCGGGTGGGTTGGCGCCTGGGGTGGGACGCCTCAGGCGGTAGCCGACAACCCAGTGTGCACCGCCACCTGGTGCTCGTTCCTGGCGCCGTCGCACAACCTGGGTTGCGAGTTGAGCTATCACCGCGGCAACGGCATCGCCGACGAAACGTATTGCCAGACCGACTCGCCGCCCCAGTCGGTGCGCATGGCCACCGACGGAACGTTCAAGAGTTGCGCGGGTGTTTCCTGCATAGGTAACGCCAGCGAAGGCACCCCGACCCTCGGTTACGGCTCGACGGCCGCAATTGGGCCCTTCAGCTGTCGGTCGGAGACCAGTGGGGTTACCTGTACTGTCGCCAGCGGCCGCGGGTTCACCATCGCCAGCTCGGGAGTCTCTGCCGTCGGCTAACGGAGCGGGCCGCATCGAACCGCCTGTCCTCAACTGTCAAAAAGTTGTCCTCTGCTGTCAAGACACGGGGGTATCTTCGAAGGCATCGTAGGTGCGCAGGCTCCTGCTCCTACCCAGGGCACCGACGGCCCCAACCGGACGCATACGGAGTGTCGCACCGACCCGAAAACGTTTGCGCGAGGGCCCAGTCGACGACGACCACCTGCGCTTCGCAGCACAGCAGTACAGCAGTACAGGAGTACACGCCATGGAACTGATGTCACCGATCGACTCGCTATTTCTGGCGGCGGAGTCGCGCGAGCACCCCTTGCACGTCGGCTCGCTGCAGCTGTTCAGCCCCCCGACGGGGGCGGGGCGCGGATTCGTCCGCGAAATTCACCAAGCCATGTTGAAGTCCACCGAGCTGGCACCGCTGTTCCGTAAGCGCCCCATGGGAGTTCACGGTGCCTTCAGTAACTTCGGCTGGACGCTCGAGAACGACGTCGACCTCGACTATCACGTGCGCCGCTCTGCCCTGCCGACCCCTGGGCGGGTGCGTGAACTGCTGGAGCTGACGTCGCGGCTGCATTCCAACCTGCTCGACCGGCACCGCCCCCTGTGGGAGACCCACCTCATCGAGGGCCTCAAAGATGGCCGCTTCGCGATCTATTCGAAGATCCATCACGCGTTGGTCGACGGAGTGTCGGGACTGTCGTTGATGCGACAGTCGATGAGTGCCGATCCCGACGTCGACGAATTTCGCACCGCCTGGGCACCGGCGCCGCAGCGTGCCTCGCGTCACCGCAACCTACGGAACCCACTGCGTCAGCTCGGAGGCGTGCTGGGATCCGTTGCGGGACTGGCTCCGTCGACGGCCCGGCTGGCGCGCGCGGCACTGCTCGAGCAGCAGCTGACGCTGCCGTTCGGCGCGCCGCGCACCATGCTGAACGTCTCCGTCGGGGGAGCCCGTCGCTGCGCGGCGCAGTCTTGGGAGCTCGACCGCGTCAAGGCGATCAAGGACGTGGCCGGCGTGAGCCTTAACGATGTGGTGCTGGCCATGTGTGCGGGAGCGCTGCGCGCATACCTGGAAGAAAACGAAGCCTTACCGGACGCTCCACTGGTCGCCATGGTCCCGGTCAATCTGCGTAACGAAGGCGATGCCGTCGGCGGCAACAGGATCGGTGCGGTGCTGTGCAATCTGGCAACCGACCGCTACGACCCGGCCGACCGACTCGAATCTATCCACAACTCGATGTACAACAACAAGAAGGTGATGTCGCAGCTGCCCCGGGCGCAGGCGATGGCGCTGTCGCTGACGATGCTCAGCCCGGCCGCGCTCAATACCTTGCCCGGTTTGGCCACGGCGACCCCGCCGCCGTTCAACGTGTGCATCTCCAATGTGCCCGGTTCCCGCGAGCCGCTCTATCTGAAGGGTGCCCGGTTGGTCGGCAGTTACCCAATGTCATTGGCGCTCAACGGCCAAGCGCTCAACATCACCCTCACCAGCACCGTCGACACTCTCGACTTCGGGCTGGTGGGTTGCCGGCGCAGCATCCCGCATCTGCAGCGCCTGCTCAGTCATCTGGAAACGTCGCTGAAGGAATTGGAACGCGCGGTCGGCCTCTGACCCGGAGTCGCCCGGGTCGTGGCGCGGTAGGACGCCGGACCCACGCCGAACCATCTCTTGCTGGACCGGGTCAGCACGCTCTGCTCGGCATATCCAAGTTCGCGGGCCAGGTGTGACAGGCTGATGCTGGTGGTCCGCAGGTAGCGATCGGCGGCGCCCTTGCGGACCTCGTCGACCAGGGCCGCAAACGTGGTGTCTTCGTCGGCGAGCCTGCGCTGCAACGTTTTCGGATGCAGATGAAACTCCTCGGCGACCACGTCGAGGGTGGCGGCACCGGTGGGCAACAGCTGCCGAACGATGGCTCGCACGGATTCGACGATTCCGGCACCCAGCGGGGTGATACTGCTCAGGTAGTCCACGACCGCGCGGTGGGCGAGGTCATCGCGGTTGAGTGTGCGGGCCAGATCCGCTGTCCGCACGGTGAAACCGCTGGTGCGTTGGGCGAAGTGCGGTGTGCAGCCGAAGTACCGGGTGTAGTCCGATGGCGGCGTGAGCGGGTCGTGCGGCAGGTGCACCGAGATGGGCGCGTAGTTGGTGCCCATGAGCAGGTGGATCACCCTGAGTGAGACGCCGAGCGCCAGTTCCAGCGTCTGGGGGCTGGTGGCCGCCCGGTCGAGCAGGAACTCGATCGCGATGAAGGATTGCGCCGGATCGGGCAGCGGCGTGATCCGAATGGAGATCACCGGGCTGTAGGCCGCCATGAAGGTGTTGAAGATCGCCAATGCATCGGCCACTGTCGCCGCCGTCCGCGCCGCGACTCCCACCGGGCCCAGAATCTCGATGCCTTGGCGCTCGGCCAACCGGCGGCCGAAATCCGGTGTGTCGGTTAGCTGTGCGGCCGACTCGACCGCACGGATCGCTGCGTGCAGGGATATGAACGCGTCGTAGTTGCCGACGTCTTGTTCGCGGACGCCCGCCGCGCGCAGTAACGCGGACGGGTCACCGCCCAGCTCGGTGACCAAGCCTGGGTAGCTCGAGATCCCCGTTCCGCGCACCACGGACATGTCTTGACCTTAAGGCGAACAGACAAAGTGCTCTTGCTTCAGGGCGACTACAGGGCTCTTTGTGCCTTCTCGCAAGGGGCGGGGTCGGGTAGGAATAGCTGCATGGAATTGATGATGCCCACCGACTCGATGTTTCTGTTCACCGAATCGCGGGAGCATCCCATGCACGTGGGTGGCTTGTCCCTGTTCGAGCCGCCGGAAGGAGCCGGTCGCGAATTCGTCCGGGACTTCTACGAAGCGCTGGTTGCCAACGAGGAATTCCAGCCGACCTTCCGCAAGCACCCAGCCACGATCGGCGGCGGAATCGCCCGTGTCGCTTGGGCCTATGACGACGAAGTCGACGTCGATTACCACGTGCGTCGTTCGGCGCTGCCCTCGCCGGGACGCGTGCGCGATCTGCTCGAACTGACCTCGAGGCTGCACACCAGCCTGCTCGACCGGCACCGGCCGCTGTGGGAACTGCATGTGGTGGAGGGGCTGGCCGACGGGCGGTTCGCTCTGTACACCAAGTTGCACCACGCCCTGATCGACGGCGTCTCGGCGGTGAAGCTGATGCAACGCACAATGTCGACCGATCCGGACGACACGCAGGTCAAGGCGATGTGGAACCTGCCGCGCCCAGCGAAGCCGGCGTCCAGCGGCTCAGCTGGCCCAAGTCCGCTGAGCATGTTGACGGGAACGTTCAAAGGACTCGCCGGGATCGCTCCGTCGACGCTGAAGTTGGCCCGCGCCGCCCTGCTCGAGCAGCAGCTGACGTTGCCGTTCGCCGCGCCGCACACCATGTTGAACCGCAAGGTCGGGGGTGCTCGTCGGTGCGCCGGCCAGTCGTGGTCGCTGGATCGTGTCAAGGCCGTCAAGCAGGCGGCGGGCGTCTCGGTCAACGACGCCGTGTTGGCGATGTGCGCCGGTGCGCTGCGCTACTACCTGATCGAGCAGGACGCGTTGCCGAACGCGCCGCTGGTGGCGATGGTGCCGGTGAGTCTGCGTTCGGAAGGTGACGCCGACAGCGGAGGCAACAAGGTGGGCAGCATCCTGTGCAACCTGGCCACGAACGTCGAAGACCCGGCGCAGCGGCTCGAGGTCATCGGCGAGTCCATGCGTCGCAATAAGAAGGTGCTTGCGGAACTGCCGCAGTATCAGGTCATGGCGTTGTCGGCGCTGAACATGGCGCCTTTGACGCTGGCGGGCGTGCCAGGCTTCCTGTCCGCGGTACCGCCGCCATTCAACATCGTCATCTCCAACGTGCCCGGGGTGAGCGATCCGCTGTATTACGGCGGTGCGCGGCTCGACGGCAGCTATCCCCTGTCCAACATCCCGGAGGGGCAGGCGTTGAACATCACGCTGGTCAACAACGCGGGCAACCTGGACTTCGGCCTGGTCGGATGCCGGCGCAGCGTGCCGCACCTGCAGCGGCTGCTCGCGCATCTGGAGACCTCGTTGAAGGATCTGGAACAGGCCGTCGGGGTCTGACGACCAGCGGTGCCCAAACTCAGCGCGGGTGTGTTGCTGTTCCGGGAGCGTGACGGCGTCGTCGAGGTCCTCATCGCGCATCCGGGTGGCCCGTTCTGGGCTCGAAAGGACGACGGCGTCTGGTCGATCCCGAAAGGCGAGTACGACGAGGACGAGGATCCCTGGTTGGCCGCTCAGCGGGAGTTCGCCGAGGAGCTAGGCATGCCGGTACCCAACGGGCCGCGCGTTGACCTGGCGTCGGCGAAACAACCCGGCGGCAAAGTGGTCACCGCCTTCGCGGTGCACAGCGACTTGGACATCACCGAGGCGCGCAGCAACACCTTCGAACTGGAATGGCCCAGAGGCTCGGGCAAGATGCGCGAGTTTCCCGAGGTCGACCGGGTCGGCTGGTTCCCGGTGGCGCAGGCCCGAACCAAACTACTCAAAGGCCAGCGCGTCTTTCTCGACCGCTTGATGGCGCATCCGTCGGTGGCAGAGTCGAGCGAAGGCTAGCGGGTGCGTCGGGTCCGCCGGCGGACCAGGAAGAAGCCCGACAGGCCGACGATTACCAGGAACACAAGCACCGCGGGAACGAGCAACTGCAGGGGGATGGTCGCGTCGTCATAGACGATCTGGACCTGTCGGTACGACTCGTCGCCCGCTGCGTTGTCGAATGTGAAATCCGAAGAGATGCGCGATGTTTGGTCGATGTCGACCTGGGTCTTGGTGAGGTAACCGCCGTGGTTGCCGGCCAATTCGCGCAGCAGGGGGTCCCGAATGTCGTCGGTTATGTTGCCGGCGAACTGAACCTGGGTGTGCTGGTGCGCGACGTCGGCGTCGGTGCGCTGCTGCCGGTGATCTGACAGGGTGAAGATGGTGACGCGCTGCGGCCCTTGCGCAGCGACCGACAGCCGCATCGGATAGACGAGCCGCGGCGACCGGAACGTCAGTCGCACCGGGTCCAGGCCGCCGACGATGTGGGTTGTGCTCGTCAACCGCATGGCCACGAACGCCCAGCCGTCACGCACGTACGGATCGAGCGCGCTCAACACGGCGGGCCGGATGGCATATCCGTTGTCGGACAACCACTTCTGCAATCCGGCCAAGTCACCGCCGGCCAGGGTGGTGGCCTCCAAAGGACCAAGTTGTACCTGCGAAAGCACCTGTGGCCCTTTGGCGGCGACGGCAGCGTCGGTATCGGTGGCGGACGACAACCCGAGCCCGAGGCGCCACCGGCGTTGATGCTCGACCTTGGGCGCGGTGAGTCGGGACAACTCGGTGAAGACGGCCTGGTCGGCCTTATCCACCGTCGCCGGCGTGGGCGTCGGCACCACCAGGGCAACATTGTCGGTGGAGGCATCCATCCCGAGTTGCATGACGATGGTTTCGGTGGTTCCGTCCCAATGCAGGAGCGCGACTTCGCTGTTCATCGTCGCGTCAGCGCCACTCGGTGGGATCGCGGCGCCACATGCGCAGGCGTGGCCCGTTGGAGCCAGCAACATGCTGGCGAGCAGAACAACGACGACGACTCCTGACCGGATCACGGCCGCGCGCAGCATGCCGCCGATGGTACGCGCGCGGCGCAGGCAGAATGGGTAAATGCCGAGGCCTATGGAGAGCGCCGCGCAGACCGAAACCCAGGCGCTGCTACTGGAATTGCTCGACCTCGCCAACCGAGCCGATCCGTACGCGGTCTATGCGAAGTTTCGTGACCGCGGGCCGCTGCCGCTGCCGGGAGCCAATCTCACTTTCTTCTCCTCGTACCGGGATTGCGACGAGATCCTGCGGCACCCGTCGTCGAGCAGCGACCGGCTCAACTCGACGGTGGTGCAGCGGCAGATTGCCGAGGGCGCAACGGTACGGCCGCTGGGCCCGCCCGGATTCCTGTTCCTCGATCCCCCCGACCACACCCGGTTACGCCGCTTGGTGAGCAAGGCATTCGTGCCGAAGGTGGTCAACGCGTTGCAGCCCGATATCAGCGCGATGGTGGACGACATGCTGACCCGGTTCGCCGCAGCCGGCCAGTTCGACGTCATCAGTGACTTCGCGTATCCGCTTCCCGTCGCAGTCATTTGCCGGCTGCTCGGTGTGCCGTTGGAGGACGAGCCGGAGTTCAGCCGAGCGTCGGCGATGTTGGCGCAGTCGCTGGACCCGTTGATGTCCAGTCCCGAAACCGAGGAGCTGTGGCAGGAACAGTTGCGGGCGGGTCTGTGGTTGCGCGACTACCTGCGCGGGCTGATCGAACTGCGCCGGTCCCAACCCGACCCGTCCGCCACCGACCTGATGTCCGGCCTGGTCGCCGTCGAGGAAGCCGGCGACCAGCTGACCACCGAGGAGATCGTCTCCACCTGCAACCTGTTGCTGATAGCCGGGCACGAGACCACGGTGAACCTGATCGCCAACGCCGTCCTGGCGATGTTGCGCGACCGCGCGCAGTGGACCGCGCTGGCCGGTGATGCCCAGCGCGTCTCGGCGGTCATCGAGGAGACCCTGCGGTATGACCCACCCGTGCAGCTCGTCGGTCGAATCGCCGCCGCGGACATGACGATCGGCGATTGCGACATCGTCAAGGGCGACACCATGGTGTTGCTACTCGGCGCGGCTCAGCGTGATCCCGCCGAGTTCGACCGACCGGATGTGTTCGATCCGGACCGAGGCACGTCGCGGCACTTGGGGTTTGGCCGCGGCCTGCACTACTGCCTGGGCGCGCCGCTAGCCAGACTCGAGGCCAGTGTGGCCCTGTCGAAGCTAGCGGCGCGGTTCCCAGACGCGCGGATGGTAGGCGAACCGCAGTACAAGCCGAACGTCACGCTGCGCGGATTATCGGCTTTGACGGTCGCGGTCTGAAGGCTTAGGCGAACGGATCCGTACCAGCGCCGTTGACCCGGCCGCCGCCGAGCCTGATGGCCAGCGGTATGGGCGTGTCAATCTCCTTCGTGGCTTCGGCGTCGTAGTAGGCGCCGATGGTGTACTCGCCTTCGCTTTCGATCGTGAACGAGAGGTCGTAGGTGAAGCAACGGTACTTGGATGGCTTCGTATCGTCGTCCGGCCATTCCCAGGTCGACCGAATCGCCCCGCGCCGTTCGCCGCGCGGGTCCTTGGCCACGACGAACACCTCTGGGTCGTAATCTCCGCCGGCCGGCGCGTGCACAACGAGGACGACCGGCACCGTTAGCCACATGGGGATTTGGTCGACGTCGAAGCTGGTCGTGGGAATGCGCGCGGCGTTGACCGCGCCGTTTTCGATCGTGGCGGAGCCCGCCACCAGGAGTGCTGCTACATGCATCCCGACAGCTTAAAGGTGCGTCCGGTCGGAGCGTAGAGCAATCCGGCATTAATCTGCCGCGCAGCGTCCGAGGCCGGGAACAATGTCGTCGAGCTTGAAGGTCAGCGGCTGTTCGAGTTGCTCGTAGGTACATGAGCGCGGATCGCGGTCCGGGCGCCACCTATTGAATTGGGCGGTGTGCCGGAAACGAACTCCCTCCATGTGGTCATAACGAACTTCCACCACCCGCTCGGGCCGCAGCGGTACGAATGAGAGGTCCTTACCGGCGTTCCAGCGAGAAAACTCGTTCTTGCGCGGCGTGCGTTCACCGGCTTCGTGGGCGGCCCAGTTCCACGGGTGGTTGTCGAAGTCGGTGACCAGCGGCTGCAACTCGGTGAACAGCCGCCGCCGCTCGGCCATCGGGAATGCGCCGATCACTCCGACCGACGCGAGTTGCCCGTCCTCCTGGTACAGCCCGAGCAGCAGCGAGCCGATCGCGTCACCGCCGGACTTGTGCACCCGATACCCGGCGACCACGCAGTCGGCGGTCCGCTCGTGCTTGATCTTGAACATCACCCGTTTGTCCGGCTGGTAGGTGACGGTCAACGGTTTGGCGACGACGCCGTCTAGGCCGGCCCCTTCGAACTCCTCGAACCAACGTTGCGCGGTGTTCAGGTCGGTGGTCGCGGGCGTGACGTGGATGGACGGTCCCGAGTCCGCGAGGGCGTCGACGAGGGCGGCACGCCGTTCGCTGAACGGACGCCCGGTGTAATCGTCGTCGCCGAGGGCCAACAGATCGAAGGCGATGAAGGACGCCGGGGTGTGCTCGGCGAGCATCCGCACCCGTGAATCGGCGGGGTGAATCCGTTGCTGCAGCGCCTCGAAATCCAGGCCGTGATCGGTCGCGATGACGATCTCCCCGTCGATGACGCAGCGCTGCGGCAACTCGGCCTTGACCGCCGCGACCAGCTCGGGAAAGTAGCGGGTCATCGGCCGTTCGTTTCGACTGCCCAACTCGACGCTGTCGCCGTCCCGGAAGCAGATGGACCGGAACCCGTCCCACTTCGGCTCGTACGACGCGTCCGGCGGGATCGTCTTGACCGACTTCGCCAGCATCGGCGACACGGGCGGCATAACAGGCAAGTCCATTGATTCATTCTTGCGTGCGGCATGCTGGAGGCCAGACATGGCTGCTAAAGCAGAAGAAATCGACGTCGACGGCATCGCGGTACGGGTGACCAACCGCGACAAGATCTTGTTCCCCAAGCTCGGCGCCAAAGGCGCCAAGGGCCGGATGATCGATTACTACTTGTCGGTGGCCGGCGGTCCGATGCTGGCGGCGCTGCGCGATCGGCCGACGCACCTGCAGCGTTTTCCCGACGGCATTGACGGCGAGGAGATCTACCAGAAGCGGGTGCCGCAGAAGCATCCCGACTACCTGGAGACGTGCGTCGTGACGTTCCCGTCGGGACGGACCGCCGATGCGCTGAAGGTGACCCATCCGGCGGCGATCATCTGGGCGGCCCAGATGGGCTCGGTCACGCTGCATCCCTGGCCGGTGCGCTGCCCCGACACCGAGCATCCCGACGAATTGCGCATCGACCTGGATCCGCAACCGGGCACCGGCTTCGTCGAGGCGCGCACGGTAGCGCTCGATGTGCTGCGGCCCCTGCTCGACGAACTCGGACTCGTCGGCTACGTCAAGACGTCCGGGGGTCGCGGCATTCACGTGTTCCTGCGCATCGCTACCGACTGGGACTTCATCCAGGTGCGGCGGGCGGGCATCGCGCTGGCCCGCGAGGTCGAGCGCCGCGCGCCGGACAAGGTGACCACGTCGTGGTGGAAGGAAGAGCGCGGTGAGCGCATCTTCATCGACTTCAATCAGAACGCGCGGGACCGGACGATGGCGTCGGCGTATTCGGTACGCCGCACCCCGATCGCGACGGTGTCGATGCCGCTGGCGTGGGACGAACTGCCCGACGCCGACCCAGACGACTTCACGATGGCGACGGTGCCGGACTTGGTGAAGGGCCGTGACGACCCGTGGGCCGGGATCGACGAGAACCCGCAGTCGCTCGGACCGCTGCTGGAAATGGTCGAGGCCGACGAAGAGCGCGGGCTTGGCGATATGCCGTATCCGCCGAACTATCCCAAAATGCCGGGCGAGCCGCCGCGCGTTCAGCCGAGCAAGAAGGTGGCCGCTCACTGGGATGAACAGGGAAATCGGCTATAGCTGGCGGGACCCGCGAGCGTGCTTTACCGCGCCGAACAGCTCGGCCCCGACTTCCCGGCGTTCGCTGACATAGACCAGCGCCCCACCTTCTGATGTGCCGCCAGGCGAAGGGGTTATTCGGGTGGTTGCGTGAACGGCTGCCCCACGACGTAGGGCCCGAACCCCGGCTCGGGCGCTGGACTCTGTGGCTCCACGTCTGCGTCGTCGAACAGTGCGATCGCCGCGGCGAGAAGATTCGGCGACCACGTACGCACTGCATGCGCGTCGACGCCCTTCGGCAACTGGTTGCGCAGCTCGTCAGAGTTGTGTTCGTTCGCGGCGGTCATCGTTCGAGCCGATCGAACTCATCAGCGGCCTGGACGAGCAGTGTCGCCAGCTGCCGTGTGAGCGCGTCGGCCAAGTCGCGCCAGGTGGTTGCGTCGTCGGGGGTGGTGGACATTGCCGGGCCTCCCTTTGATATGGGGCGAATATTCGCCCTGCTCAGCACAGCGTCTACGGGCATCACGCTCCGAAAATGCCGGGGGAGCCGCCGCGGGTTCGGCCCAGCAAGAAGGGGCCCGCTCACTGAGCGACTCAGCCGCCCTTGCCGCCCTTGCCACCGGCGCCGCCAGTCCCATCGGCACTGGCGTTGCCACCGGGAAGGCCAGTGCCGCCAGGGCCAGCGGCCCCGGCGCCGCCCGCGCCGCCCGCGCCGCCCGCGCCGCCCTTTCCTACCCCGCCGAGGGAGCCTGCGCCGCCGTCGCCGCCGCGGCCACCATTACCGCCGTCCCCGCCAACGATGGAACCGTCGCCGCCCGCTCCGCCTTTGCCGCCGGCTC
>NZ_MVHT01000089.1 GCF_002086275.1 Mycobacterium intermedium
TCCAATTATTCCTTGCAGGACAGGCACTTTCGCATATCTACACCCCGAAACTCACAACGTTTCACGAAAAATCCGGGTTAGAACGGCTTTTCGGCCGCTTGATCCTCCGATGCGGTGTCGAGCAGCATCGGAATGACCGCGTCGGGCTCGCCGACCAGTGCCGCGACCAGACGCCGCTTGACGGGACCGAACCAAGCGAACCGCAGCGCCAGGCGGCGGGTTCGTTGCTGGCCGCTCGTGGCGGGCAGGAACCGGTTGGCCATATCGCGCGCCGTCTTCTGCTTGTCCTCGACGGTTGGGCGCCAAAGTCGCTCGTAGAAGTCCAGCGCCCGGTCCACGGACGACGTCCTGCGAAACTGCTCGGCCAACAAGTACGCGGCGGCCACGGCCAACGAAGCGCCCTGTCCGGCGAGCAGCGAGACCGCCGCACACGAGTCACCGAGCAGGACCACCCGGTTCTTGCGCCAGGTGGGCATCACGACCTGGGCGACCTGGTCGTAATAGATCTCCTCGGCGGGCGGGCAATTCTCGAGGGCCTGCGGCACCAGCCAGCCCATGTCGGCGTAGTTGGACTGGATGGCGACGCGAACGTCGCTGGGCCGCTGCGGATCCGGCGCGCGATGCACCGCGAACGCCGCGACCTTGCCGTCGCGCAGGACGGAGAAGCCCAGCTGCCGGTCTAACGTGTCGGTCAGCATGACCCGGTCGCCCGCCACCTCGCGGATCTCGGGAGCGTCGACTACGAAAGCGGCGGTGTGAAAACCGAGGTAACGCAGATACTGCGACTCGTCACCGAACACCAACGTGCGCACGGTCGAGTGGATCCCGTCGGCGCCGATCAGCAGATCGACATCGAGTTCGCCGCCGTCGGCCAACGTCACCGTGACCCCCTCATCACGGTGGAACACATCAGCAACCGATGCACCGAAGCGCAGGTCCACATCGCCAGGAAGGTTGTCCCGCAATGCCTTTTCCAGGTCAGGCCGCATGATGCTGCACAGCCGGCCTTCGAGCGCTTTGGCGATCAACCCGTAGGGAATGCCCGCCCGGCGGCGGCCGTGCGTGTCGACCAGGCTGGCTTCCTCGACTTGGTAGGCGAGATCTTCGATCGCCGGCAGGACTCCGATCGCCTCCGCCGCGTCGTAACCGGCGCCGAAGAAGTCGATCAGGTAGCCCTGCGTGCGCGGGCCGGGAGAGCGCTCCAACAACACCACTTCGGCGCCGAGTGCCGACATACGTTCCGCAGCGGCCAACCCGGCGATCCCGGCACCGCAAATGGCCACTTTCACGGCATTACGGTTTCTCCAGCGCCTGGGTGTAGGCGCTGGTGGATCGACCGAGCGCGATGGTCTCGGCGTCTACCCGGGGCATCAACTCGGCCGCGGTCTTGCGAATGGCCGCCTCGCCGAGCCGGGTGGACAACACCGGCTTGAGCCAGCGCAGCAGGCCCACCCATCTCGGGCAGTACACGTGATCTCTGCGGTTCTCGATGCCGTCGACGAAGGCCGCGGCGCACTTGTTGACCGACGTGGTCTTGTTCAGGGGCGAAGGCAATCTCCGGAGAAGTTCATCGAACGACGGCAGGTCTGCCCTGCTGTCGCGGACCAGGGCCGTGTCGATCCACGACATGTGCGCCGAGCCGACGTCAACGCCGAGATGGGCGACCTCCAGCCGCAGCGAATTGGCGAAGTGCTCGGCGCCCGCCTTGGACATGTCGTAAGAGGCCATGCCCGGGGCCGCGGCGAACGCGGCCAGCGACGAGACCACCAGCAGGTAGCCGCGACGATTTATCAACTCGGGCAAGGTGGCTCGAGCCGTATGGAAGACGCCCAACAGGTTGACGTCCAGCACCCGCTTGAACGCCTCCGGGTCGACCGCCAGCACCGACCCGTAGCTGGCGATGCCGGCGTTGGCCACGACGACGTCGATGCCGCCGAACTTCTCGACGGCCTGCTTTGCCGCGTCCTGCATTGCCGCGAGATCGCGCACGTCGGCAACGACGGTGAGCACGCGGCCGTCGCCGCTGAGTTCGGCTCCGATTTCGGCCAGCTCCTTTTCACCGAGGTCGGTCAGCACCAGCCGGGCACCCTTGTTGTGCAACCGACGGGCGACTTCGGCCCCGATTCCTCGGCCGGCGCCGGTGATGAAGACGACTTTGTCCTGCATCGTGGTCATGGCCGAAAACGTACCACCGTGCGGCTACAGCGACACGCCGAGCAGCGCGTCGACAGCCGTGGCCACTTGTTGCGGTGAACCTTCGTGGTGGCCACCGTATTCCAACGCATCGGTGGTCCAACCATCCAGCGCGGCAATCGCTTTCGTGGTGTCGAGATCGTCGGCCAGGTAGCGCCGCACCCGGGCGATGACGTCGGCCGCGTCCGGCCCGGCGGGCAACGCGGCGGCGGAGCGCCAGCGGTGCAGCCGAGCGGTGGCCTCGTCGAGCACCTGCTGGCTCCAGTAGCGGTCCGAACGGTAGTGCCCGGCAAGCAGACCCAATCGGATGGCCGCCGGATCGACGCCCTGGGCGCGCAGTTGCGACACCAGCACCAGATTGCCGCGACTCTTGGACATCTTGTGCCCGTCCCAGCCGATCATCCCGGCGTGCACGTAGTGGCGCGCGAAACGCCTTTCGCCGCTGACGCATTCGGCGTGCGCGGCGGTGAACTCGTGGTGCGGGAAGATCAGGTCGCTGCCGCCACCTTGAATGTCGAGTCCGCTGCCGATGCGGCTGAGCGCGATGGCGGCACATTCGACGTGCCAGCCGGGGCGGCCAAACCCAAACGGGGACGGCCACTTTGGCTCTCCCGGACGCGCGGCCCGCCACAGCAGCGCATCGAGTTCGTCGGTCTTGCCGGGCCGCCCGGGGTCGCCGCCGCGTTCCGCGAAGAGCCGAAGCATGGTGTCGCGGTCGTAGCCCGACTCGTAGCCGAACTGCAGCGTGGCGTCCGCCCGGTAGTACACGTCGGGATATTCGCCATCGACGACATAGGCCGCGCCTGAGGCCAACATCTTCTCAATGAGCTCCACCATCTCGGGGACGGTCTCGGTGGCCCCGACGTACTCGCTGGGCGGCAGGATCCGCAGCGCCGACATGTCCTCGCGGAACAGCGCCACCTCTCGCTCAGCCAGATCGCGCCAGTCCACCCCGTCGCGCTCGGCGCGTTCGAACAGCGGGTCGTCCACGTCGGTGACGTTCTGCACATAGTGCGTCTCGTGCCCCAGATCGAGCCACAGCCGATGGATCAGGTCGAACGCCAGGTAGGTAGCGGCATGGCCGAGGTGGGTTGCGTCGTAGGGCGTGATCCCGCAGACGTACATCGTTGCCCGCGCACCCGCCGTCACCGGGCGCACCTGACGATCGGCGGTGTCATACAACCGGAGCTCCGGGCCGCGACCCGGTAGTTCCGGAACCGGCGCCGGCGACCACGACTGCATGCCGTCGACTTTAGGACAGCCGCGTCGCCCAGGACCTACCGCCACCAAGCCTGCCGGATCGCGTCCAGCAGGATCGGCGCCACCTCGGCGCGACACATCAGCAGATCCGGCAGATACGGGTCGGCCTGGTTGTACTCCAGCGGCGAACCGTCCAGTCGCGAGGCGTGCATGCCGGCGGCCTGCACCACGCCCGCCGGTGCCGCCGAATCCCACTCCCACTGCCCACCGGCGTGCACGTAGGCGTCGACGTGGCCGTCGACCACCGCCATCGCCTTGGCGCCGGCCGAACCGATCGGCACCAGTTCGATGTCCAGGGTCTGACTCATGCGGTAAAGGATCGCTGGGGGCCGAGTGGCGCTGGCCGTTATCCGCAGGGTGCGGGGAATGCCCGTTCGCGCGGCGTCGCCCGTCACGGTGTCGCTGCGGTACACCACATTGCCGCGCGCCGGCAGCGCCACAGCGGCGTCGGTGATCTGCCGCTCACCGTTGGTGGGGCGTTGCCACAGCGCGACATGTACGGCCCAGTCGTCGCGGCCGCGGGTGGAGAACTCGCGGGTGCCGTCCAGCGGGTCGATGATCCAGACCCGGTCGGACTTCAGTCGCACCAAATCGTCGTGAGCTTCCTCACTGAGCACGGCATCGTCGGGCCGCTCGGCGCGTAACCGCCGCAGGATCAACGAATTCGCCAGCGTGTCACCGGCATCGCCGAGCATCCACGGATGGGCGAATCCCATTTCTTCGCGCACCTGCAGCAGCAGTCTGCCGGCATCGGCGGCGAGATCGGCGGCCAGCTCGGCGTCGGTCAGATCGTGGTTGTCGATCTTGTCGCCGGGGGCCGCGGTCACGCCTTCAGTATCACCGACACACCAGCCCGCGTCAGAACGCCGGCCAGGGAATGGGTCGGTGACGGTTCGGAGCCGGCATCACCGGATTGTCCAGCACCTGCAGCGCGCGCCGGCGCAGCGCGGCGACCTCGGCCGGGGTGATCAGCCCCTTGAGCTCGTCGGCCAGCGGCCCGCCCAGGGCCTCGACCAGCCTGGCCACTCCCTCCAACGACTCGTCGTCGATGGGCTTGCCGGCCCACCCCCACAGCACGGTGCGCAGCTTGTCCTGGACGTGCAGGGACACCCCGTGGTCCACCCCGTAGACCTGGCCGTCGACGCCTTTGAGGACGTGGCCGCCCTTGCGGTCGGCGTTGTTGACCACGATGTCGAACACCGCCATCCGGCGTAGCTGGGTGTCATCCGCGTGCATGAGGACGACCTCGTCGCCGGCATAGTCGTAGGCCTGCAGCACCGCGAGGTAGCCGGGCTGCGGCTTGCCGGCCGGAAACAGGTCGACCAGGTCGGGTCCGGGCCTGGGGTCGGAGTCGACGTCGTCGCCCGGTTGCTGCACCCACAGCTGCAGCATGCCTCGTCCGGCGGGACCATCCCGAATGATTGTGTACGGCACCATGTTCCAGCCCAACGCCACCGAAACCAGGTAGGCGCCCAGCTCGCGCCCGGCCAGCGTGCCGTCCGGGAAGTCCCATAACGGCTGCTCACCGGACACCGGCTTGTAGACGCAATGCACGGTCGCGGACCCCAGCGTGGCCTCGCACAGGAAGGTGGCATTGCTGGCGGAGCGGATGCGTCCGAGGACCGTCAGCTCGCCGTTGCGCAGGACCTCACGCGCCTCACTCTGCGACGTCATCGTCGGGCCCGAGCAGCGCCTCGCGCCGGTAGCCGTTGGCGCGCGCGCAGATGTGCCCGTCCGGGTCCAGTGGTTCGTCGCACAGCGGACACGGCGGGCGCCCCGCCGAGATGACACGGTTCGAGCGAGTGGCGAACTGCCGCGCCGATTCCGGGGTGAGGAAGACGCGCACCGCGTCGGGCCCCTCCTCGGTGTCGTCGAGAACCACCGAGGCGTCGAACTCGGCGTCGGTGACGGCGAGCAGTTCGACCACCACCGTCTGCGCCTCGGAGTCCCAGCCCAGTCCCATCGTCCCAACCCGAAACTCGGCATCCACCGGCATGATCAGGGGGTTGAGGTCCTCGACTTCGGTGGGCTCCGGGGGCACCGGGGTGCCGAACCTGCGATTCACCTCGAGCAGCAGCGCGCCGATGCGCTCCGCCAGAACCGCGACCTGCTGCTTTTCCAGCACCACCGACACCACGCGGGAGTCATGCACGGCCTGGATGTAGAACGTGCGGTTTCCGGGCTGCCCAACGGTCCCGGCCACAAATCGGTCGGGTGTGCGGAAGACGTGGATTGCTCGGCCCATAGCACTTCCAAAATACCGTGCCCATGCGGTCCCTGTGCGGTTCCATGTGTCGCGAGGGTGCGCAGAATGCCATCGTTTCCCGGCGTGTCGCGGACTGACACGCACGTTCGGCGGAATTGGGTTTAGTCGGTGGAGCCGCCGACGACGGCGTCGCTGGGTGGGGGCGCGTCCTTGGCGCCATCCTTGGCGCCGTCTTTGGGCGGGGGCGGCGCCGCCCGCAGCCCGGCCGCCAGTCGGGAGCCGGTGTGGTTGACGTGCAGCACGAACGGGCGCAACGGCGTGTAACGCACCACACTGACCGACGCCGGGTCGGCGTTGATGCGCTGAAAGCCGTCCAGATGCATGCCGTAGGCATCGGCGATCACCGACTTGATGACATCTCCGTGGGTGCAGGCCACCCAGAGCGCGTCGCCGTCGTGCTGCTCGGCCAGGCGCCGGTCGTGTTCGCGGACGGCGGCCACGGCGCGAGCCTGGACCTGGGCGAGGCCCTCCCCGGCGGGGAACACCGCCGCGCTCGGATGGGCCTGGACCACCCGCCACAGCGGTTCGTTGACCAGCTCGCTCAGCTTGCGGCCGGTCCAGTCGCCGTAGTCCACCTCGGCGAGCCGGTCCTCGATCACGGGCTGCAGGCACAGCGCCTCGGCCAGTGGCGCCACCGTGCGACGGCACCGCAACAGCGGTGAGGTCACCAGCGCCCGGATGGGCAGGTCGCCAAGTCGGTCGATCAGCCCGGCGGCCTGTTCGATGCCCTTGTCGTCGATGTCGACGCCCTCGGAACGACCCGCGAGGGTGCCCGCGGTGTTCGAGGTGGACCGGCCGTGGCGCAACAGGATGACGGTCATGTTGCGGTCACCGTTCCGGTCGCCAGCAGGGCGAGCACGACCGCCCCGAGCAGCACCCGGTAGCCCACGAACCAATACATGTTGTGGCGCACCAGGAATCGCAGGAACCAGGCCACCGCGGCCAACCCGATACCGAACGCGATCAGCGTGGCGACCAGCAGCTGCGGCCCGGTCGCGCTCATCCCCTCGGTCACCGGGTGGAAGGCGTCCGGCAGGGAGAACAGGCCGGAGGCGAACACCGCCGGAATGGCCAGCAGAAACCCGAACCGCGCGGCCAGCTCGCGTTCCAGCCCGAGGAAGAGACCGGCGCTGATGGTCGCGCCGGACCGGGAAACGCCCGGGACCAGCGCCAAGCATTGCGCGAGCCCCACCAGCACGGCATCGCGCCAGTTCAGCTGCTCGATATCCCGGGTTCGCCGACCCAGGTACTCCGCCAGGGCAATCACGGCCGAGAAGACCACCAACGCGGTGGCCACCACCCAGAGATTGCGCACGCCGGAGCGGATTTCGTCCTTGAACAGCAGTCCCAGCACGCAGATCGGGATCGTCCCGATTATTACGTACCAGCCGAGCCGGTAGTCGGCGTTGCGATACGTGACGCCGCGAAAGATTCCGAGGAACCAGGCCTTGAGGATCCGCGCGATGTCGCGCGCGAAGTACACCAGCACGGCAGCTTCGGTGCCCAACTGGGTGACCGCGGTGAATGAGGCACCGGCGTCAGCGCGGAAAAAGATCCGCGACACGATGGCCAGGTGGCCAGAAGAAGACACCGGGAGGAACTCGGTGAGACCCTGCATTACGGCCAAGTCGATGACTTGCCACCACGACATCGCCGGAACCGCAGACACGACGACGACCGTACCTGGTGGCGCAAGCTGCTACCGGGTGCGACCGGAGCGTCAACGCTGGACGGGTTCCGCGTGGGCAACGGCGTCCCGCACGGCTGCGGCCAGGCTGCGCTCGTCGGTCAGGTCGATGTCGACCAGGCTGCGGACGGTCCGCGCGACCACGTCTTCGGTCTGCGGAACCGGGCCCGCAATGCGGGGTCGGTAAATTTCGACGACGAGCGAGCGGTGCTCAATGTGGAAAGAAAAGCTGCGGCCATCTCCGACGACTCCGTACCCGCTGGCGAAAATGCCCGTCAACATATCCTCGATAGCAAACTCGTTGCTTGCGATATGCCGGTCAGCGGTGACGGTCATGTCAAGAAGATACATCTTCAAGACCAGTTGGGGGGAGCAAGATGACCAGATTGGGGGCGGCAGCGTTCCTTAGAATTTCATTTGTACGCTCCCCGCAAGAAGGCGGTTCGTTGGTCAAACTGCACAAGGACGCTTTGCAACGCTTTATTTGCACCGGCATTGTTTTGCTGGGTTTGGCATTGCCCCTGATCGGTTGTTCGTCGAATCCACTGCAATCGACTCCGCCCACGATTCCGGCCGCGCAACCGGCCGTCTCCCCACCGCCGGCTCAGGCCCCGGCCGGTGTGGTGCGACCGCTGGGCGGCCACCCGCAGGCCGCCCTCTTCGACGGCCCAACGCGCAAGTTGGTGGTGCTCAGCCCCGGGGACGACCCGTCGGCCCCCGCGAGCATCAGCCTGTTCGACGAGGGCCAGGCCGCGCCGCGGGTCATCGCCCTGCCTGGACCCGCGTCGGCCGTTGTCTGCGACGGTCATGGAGCGGCGGTGGTGGCGACCCGTGGCGGTTACTTTGTGGTCGATTTGGCGGGTGGCCGGGTCGACCGGGTCGCCGTCGCCGACTCCGCGCAGGTGGATTTCACCGCGGTCACCCGCCGCGCCGACGGCCGACTGGTGCTAGGCAGCGCCGACGGCGCCGTCTACGTCCTGGGGGCCGCGGACTCGGGGACCGCCCCGGTGACCGACCGCAACAAGCTCTTCGCTCGCGTCGATTCCCTTGTCACCCAGGGTGATCGGATCGTGGTGCTGGACCGGGGCCAAACGTCGGTGACCGCACTGGGGCCGGACGGGCGTGCCGAGCAGGCACTGCGCGCCGGCGAGGGCGCCACCACCCTGGCCGCCGATCCACTGGGCCGGGTACTGGTCGCCGACACGCGTGGCGGCCAACTGCTGGTCTACGGCGTCGATCCGCTGATCCTGCGTCAGGCCTACCCGGTGCCGCAGGCCCCGTACGGCCTGGTCGGGTCACGCAACCTGGCCTGGATAGCCCAAACCGCGGCGAACATCGTCATTGGTTACGATCTGTCCACCGGAATCCCCGTGGAAAAGGTGCGTTACCCGACCGTGCAGCAACCCAACTCGCTGGCCTTCGACGACACGTCCGGCACCTTGTACGTGGTGTCCGGTTCCGGGGCCGGGGTTCAGGTCATCGAGCACGCGGCGGGCCAGTCGTGACGAACCGCCGGTCGAGGCAATGGGGTCGGCTGCCCGCCGAATGGCACACCGACATGTCCGACGAATACGAATGGGCACCGCTGCGTCTACCGCCCGAAGTGACCAGGCTCAGCGCCTCCACCCGGTTGTCCATCGAGGCCGAGTTCCGCGGCTGGGAACTGACCAGGGTCCGGCTCTACAACGACGGGAGCCGACGGGTGTTGCTGCGCCGCAAGAAGTCTCGCCTGGACAGTGCGGACTCGTCCACGCGCGGTCCCGATCAGCCGGAACTGTGACCGCGCAGATCGGCGCGGGCCGGCACCCGTTGTACGCGCCGTTTCGACGGCTGCTTTTCCTGCTGCCGGCGGAGCGTGTCCACACGCTGGTCTTCGCCGCGTTGCGCGGCGCGACGGCTCGTGAGCCGGTGCGCTCGCGGCTGTGTCGGGCTATGGGCCCGACCGATCCGCTGTTGTCCAGCACGGTGTTCGGGGTGCGATTCCCCGGGCCGCTGGGGCTGGCCGCCGGCTTCGACAAGGACGGCGCCGGACTGAGCGCCTGGGGCGCGCTGGGCTTCGGATACGCCGAGATCGGCACCGTCACCGCACACCCGCAACCCGGTAACCCGGCCCCGCGCCTATTCCGGCTGCCCGACGACCGCGCCCTGCTGAACCGGATGGGATTCAACAATCACGGCGCGGGCGAACTGGCCCTCCGGCTGGCGCGGCACACCCCCGACGTCCCGATCGGGGTGAACATCGGAAAGACCAAGGCGACACCGGCCGACGAGGCCGTCGACGACTACCGCGCCAGCGCGCGCCTGGTGGGCCCGTTGGCGGCCTACCTGGTGGTCAATGTCAGCTCGCCGAACACGCCGGGGCTGCGTGATCTGCAGGCCGTGGAGTCGCTGCGCCCGATTCTGTCGGCGGTGCTGCAGGAGACCTCCACGCCGGTGCTGGTGAAGATCGCGCCCGACCTCTCCGATTCCGACGTCGACGACATCGCCGACCTGGCCGTTGAGCTCGGCCTGGCCGGGATAGTGGCCACCAACACCACGATCTCGCGCGCCGGCCTGCTCACCCCGGGCGTCGACGCGCTGGGGCCGGGCGGCATCTCCGGCCCCCCGGTGGCCAAGCGGGCTGTCGAGGTGTTGCGCCGGCTCTACGACCGCGTCGGCGACCGGCTGGTGCTGATCAGCGTGGGCGGAATCGAGACGGCCGAGGACGCCTGGGAGCGCATTACCGCCGGCGCGTCGCTGTTACAGGGTTATACGGGCTTCATCTACGGCGGCGGCTTGTGGGCCAAGGACATTCACGACGGAATCGCCCGCCGGCTGCATGCGGGTGGATTCGCCTCGCTCAGTGCGGCGGTGGGCTCGGCGGCGCGGAAACCGCAGAACCCGCCCGGCTGAGCCCTCAGGCGGCCCTCAGTCGGCCTGCAGGGAGGTGCGCAGGTAGTCCAGCTGGTCGAGTTCCGTCTGTCCGGCGTGCACCGTGACGGAGTGCAGGATGCCGTTCCACGCGAATGGCGGCTGATAGTCGTCGCTCACCGGCAGGCCCCGGTCGTAGCCGAGCGTGAGATGGGTGCCGCCGTGCTGAAAGACGAAGGGCAGGGTGTGCTCGGAGGACGCGCCGGCGACGACCTGCCCGTCCACCACCGCCTCGACCCGCAGGCCGCCCTGCTCCAGCCGCAGCACCAGGCCGAGCAAGTGGCGTCCCGGTGGAAGTTGTTCACCGGACTGCAATCTCAGCGTCTCGCCGGGTAGGGCCAGCGCGAGGGTGAGTCGTCCGTCGAGCACATAGGCGGCCAGCCCGCCGTTGCGGTCTCCGATGGCGAACAACACTCCGCTCGGCGTGCCGTCTGGTACTTCGACGTCGGCGACAATGTTGCCGCCACCCGCCAGCAGCGGTATTGCTTCGTCGGACACCGGGCCCGACTGCGGGTACAGCGTGACCCTTTGGTCGATCGGGTATTCCGGCGGCGCAAAGGCCGAGAGCCGTCCGACGAGCGAATCGAACAGCGGCAGCACATTGTTCGCCTCGGCTTCGATCGTCCACTGCCGCTGCAGTCTTTCGAGCACGTCGGGATGCTCGTTCGCGACATCGTGTGCCTCGGAGAAGTCCTCGTCCAGGTTGAACAGCGACCACTGATCGTGCTCGAAGTCGCGACTCCCCGGGAACAGCAGATCCTCGTCCATGACTCCACCCGAGACGTGGTCGGTCGTGGCTTTCCATCCGTCGGCGAAGATCGACCGCGAGCCGAGCATCTCGAAGTACTGCACCGAGCGCGGGTTCGGCGCCGCGGAATCGGTGAAGCTGGGCAGCAGGCTGGCGCCCTGGATGGGCAACTGGGCGATACCGTCGACCGACTCCGGCGCGGAGAGCCCGCACGCGTCGAGCACCGTGGGCAGCAGGTCGATCGCGTGGGCGAACTGGCCTCGAACTTGGCCGCCCGCGCCCCCCTCGCGGATGTGCTTGGGCCAGTGGACGATGAACGGCACCCGTGTTCCGCCCAGCCAGGTGTAGCGCTTCCACAGCCGGAACGGCGTGTTGCCGGCCCAGGCCCAACCCCACGCGTAATGCGGGTAGTTCTCGGTGCCGCCCCAATCGTCGAGCCGCTGCAGGTTGTCGGCGAGGTCGTCGCGGACGCGGTGGGTGAAGCGGTGCTCGTTGGCGGTGCCGGTGACGCCGCCCTCTGCACTTGCGCCGTTGTCGGAGAGCACGAAGATCAGGGTGTTGTCGAGTTGCCCGATGCGTTCCAGCGTGTCGATGACTCGCCCGATCTGCGCGTCGGTGTGGCTGAGGAAGCCGGCGTACACCTCATGCATACGGGCATACAGACGGCGCTCGTCGGCGCCGAGGTCGTCCCACGCCGGCACCCAGGACGGTCGCGGTGTGAGTGTGGTGTTGGGCGGGACCACGCCCGAATTCACCTGCCGGGCAAATACTTCATCGCGCCACTGATCCCAGCCGCGATCGAACCGGCCCGAGTAGGCGTCCGCCCAGGAGCGTTCCACGTGGTGCGGGGAATGCATGGCGCCGGTGGCGAAGTAGAGGAAGAACGGCTTGCCCGGCGTGCCGGCCTGCTGGTTGAGCACCATCCGGATGGCCTCGTCGGCGAGGTCTTCGGTCAGGTGGTAGCCCTGCTCGGGGCGGGCGGGCGGTTCGACGAACGAGTTGTCCCGAACCAGTTCGGGCGCCCATTGATTCGCATCACCGCGAAGGAAACCGTAGTAGCGCTCGAAGCCCAAACCCAGCGGCCACTGGTCGAATGGCCCGGCGTCGGAGCGCTGACCGCGCGGGACCAGATGCCATTTGCCCACCGCCAGCGTGCTGTAACCGGCGTCGCGCAGCACCCGCGGAAGTGTGGCCGCGGACCGCGGGATGCGCGCGGTGTACCCCGGGTGTGTCGTGGGTAGGTCGGCGAGGAAACCCATGCCCACCGCGTGGTGGTTGCGGCCCGTCAGCAACGCCGCGCGGGTCGGCGAGCAGAGGGCGGTCACGTGGAAGCGGTTGTATCGAAGCCCGCCGGCGGCCAGGCGATTGATATTGGGTGTCGCGATATCCGAACCGTAACAACCGAATTGGGCGAAACCTAGGTCGTCGAGCAGAATCACGACGACGTTGGGTGCGTCTTTTGGCGGTCGCACCGGTTGGCTCATGTCGGCATTGCCCCAATCCCTCGGAGAGCTGTAGTCACACGACTACAAGCTTCGTCACCTTATGGCTCCGCTGCGCAATGTGCAAGGGGCAGTGTGTAAGTCGAGCCGGCTGCGGCGCTATGCCCCGCGCCGTCGAGGCGCCGGCCCGGGTGCCCGGCCGAGCGCAAGAATTCTGCAAGAGTTCCGCAAAGATCCCGCAGCCGACGTGCGGCAACCTGCGCGAGTCGGCTCGCACGTGGCTGAGCACGCGAGCCCTAGGACATCGGCGCCCCGCGCCGACGTCGTCGAGCGCGCAGGAGGAACGCCAATGAGAATCACGGCGATTGTTGCTACCGGCCTGCTGGCCGGCACCCTGATAATCGCGAGTCCCGCGCAAGCACAGCCGGCCGCCGCAGCGTCCGGCGTGTTGAGCGGCTTAAGTCCGTTGCGGCCTCCCCCGAGCCTTTCCGTCGACCCCAAGGCGGAGGTCGAGGAGTTGCTGCGGCAGGCCACCGCGCTGGACGACAACTGGGACAACTTGAGTCCCGCACAACGCAATCAGCAGATCGCGGCGTTGCGACAGCAGGCTGAGACCGTGCAGCGCGAGGTCGACAATCTGCCGCCGAATGAACAACCAGAGGTGCAAGGAATGCTGAGCCTGGTTGCCCTCAAACTGGCCAACGTGCTGCGGCGACAACTGGCCTCGCGTTGATGCTGCGCTTTTGGCGGTGGTTACTCGCAATTTGTCGCCCTAGGCGCAGAGTCAAGCGTCAGCCGTCGCGGCGCTGGGTGAACTTGATGTCCAGGCTGCGCAGGTAGGTCTGCAGTCCGGCGTCCTGCACGGGGATCAGGTGTGCCGGGGTGTCCGTCTCGTTGTAGTGGGCGTGCCACATACCCGGCGGAGTGGTGAAGGCGCCGCCGGCCTGCCAGTCCACCCGGATCGGGTCGACGATCTCGCCGCGGTCGTCCAGCCGGGTGCCCAGCAGGGTGTAGCAGCCGCTCGGGGGCGCGTCGAGGATCAGATCCAGCGCGACCGACTGGTGTCGGTGGGGACGCTGCTCCTGATGCGGCGGCAGCACCCCGAACATGGCCCACAGCACGTGGGTGATGGTCAGCGTCTGCTCCTGGTCGGCGTTGGCCAACAGCACACTCACCCGGCTCTTGTCGTTGGCGCCGGGTCGGGTGGCGATCTCCTCGAGCTTGGCCACCGCGTCCGCGCGGCGGAACTTGGTGGGGCGGAAACGCGGCCGGGTGGCGTCGACACCCAGGTAGCGCAGCAGCGGCTCGTCGTGCACCCAGTACATCGCCGCTTCTGCGTCGGCGTAGAACACCGCCCGGCAGCCCGCGGGCAGGACCAGGAAGTCGCCCTTCTCCCACTCGACGAGCCGGCCGTCGATGGCGGCGAAGCCGCGCCCGTACAGGACGTAGTAGAGCTGCGAGGTGGCGTTGACGGCGGTGGCGAGGTGCTTCGCGGCACGGATGCGGACGAAGTTCGCCAGCAGCCCCGGGCTGGTGGCAGGGCCGGTGGTGATGCCCAGCTGGGCGGACAGGTCGAGGGGGATGACGCCCGTCGGCTGGTCCAGGTAGAGCTCGGGTCCGAACTGGGCGATCGGCATCGGCGGGGTGTGTCCAGACCCGATCGGGTTGGCCGCCTTCGAGTACTCGAACAGGCGCGCGTCGTCGATCAAGGACTCGAACCTGCCCTCGAAGGCGACCTCAGCAACGTTGGTCATGGGCGCGGGAACCGTGGGGTCGAAGTCGATTGCGCTGTTCAGCGAGGTCGCAGTGGTCATGAGCGCCTTCTCCTCAATGCTTGTGCATGACTGATATCTTGATCGTATCTAACTTGTATCTAAGTTGTATTGTGAGCTTGGTCCCACCGGAAGGGGTGCATGTGACCGCTGAACGAGGCACCGCCAAGGACCGCGCGCTGCGCTACGTCAAGTCGCAGGTGCTCACCGGCGCCTTCCCCGGCGGCGAACTGATCAGCGAGGGCGACGTCGCCGCCGCGCTGGGCATGTCACGCACCCCGGTTCGCGAGGCGTTCCTACGGCTGGAGGCCGAGGGGCTGCTCCGGTTGTATCCGCAGCGCGGCGCGTTGGTGGTGCCAGTGTCGCCCGAAGAGGTCCGGGCGGTCATCGAGGCCAGGCTGATCCTGGAACAGTTCGCGGCGACCAAGGTGGTGCGGCACGGCCCCGCCGCCGCCGAGGCGGTGTATCAGCGGATGTCGGTGACACTGCAGCGCCAGCAGGTGGCGGCCGAGGCGGTGGATTGGCAGGAGTTCTTGGATGCCGACCGTCAGTTTCATGCCGTGACCCTGGAAGAGGCGGGCAATCCCCTGTTGTCCGACTTCTATTCGTCGCTGCGCGACCGGCAGCTGCGCATGGTCCGCGAGTCGGCGGGGCGCGATCCGCATCGCATGACGACGATCATGGACGAGCACCGCGTGATCGCCGACGCACTGCGCGACTGCGACCTGGAGCGGGCGCTGGGCGCCATCCGGACTCACCTCGCCAGCACGGTCCGGGCCCTGGGGTTGTCCATCGACCCGCTCGGCGGAATTTAACGCACCACGATCGAATGTTCCCGGCGCGCAACCAGTTCGCCTATCACCGGCGCGCCGGGTATTTCACCGGCGATCAGCAGGCCACCGGAGGTCTGCGCGTCCGCCAGCAACAGCGCGGTCTCGTCGTCGACCCCGGACAGGTCGACATGTGGCGCGACCCAGTCGAGGTTGCGGCGTGTGCCCCCGCTGACATAACCCGCCGCCAGGGCTTCGCGCGCACCCTCGATGTACGGGACCGCCGCCGAGTCGATCACGGCCGTGACGCCACTGGCCCGGGCCAACTTGTACAAGTGGCCCAACAAGCCGAAACCCGTCACGTCCGTTGCGCATTCGACACCGGCCGCCACCGCCTGCTGGGCGGCCTCGGCGTTCAGGGTGGTCATCACGTGAATCGCCTCGTCGAAGCGCTCCCCGGTGGCCTTGTGCCGACTGTTCAGCACGCCGACGCCCAGCGGCTTGGTCAACGACAGCGGCGTGCCTGGTTTACCAGAGTCGTTGCGCAGCAACTTGTTTGGATCGGCCATCCCGGTGACCGCCAGCCCGTACTTGGGTTCCGGGTCGTCGACGCTGTGTCCACCGGCAAGAAAACAGCCAGCCGAGGAGCAGACGTCGAGTCCGCCGCGCAATGTCTCGGCGGCCAGCTCGAACGGCAGCACGTCGCGCGGCCAGCCCAGCAGGTTGACCGCGACCACCGGGCGCCCGCCCATCGCGTACACGTCGGACAGGGCATTGGTTGCCGCGATTCGGCCCCAGTCGTAGGGATCGTCGACCACCGGCGTGAAAAAGTCCGTCGTCGCGATCAGCGCCGTGCCGCCGTCGATGCGGACAACGGCAGCGTCGTCGCCGCTGTCCAGGCCAACCAACAGTTCGCCGGCGGGGTCTCGCGGCTCGGTGTTGGTGAGCCCGCGGACCACGTCCTCCAATTCCCCCGGCGGAATCTTGCAGGCGCACCCGCCCCCGTGGGCGTACTGGGTCAGTCGGTAGGACATGTGTCCATGGTGCTAGGTGGGCGCCTGCGAGAATATTCGGCATGGCCCAGGGAGGTGTTTCCGGTCTGGTGACCGGCGCGGTCTTCAAAATCGTCGAGCGGCAGTCGCTGCCGCTGGCGGGTTCGATTCCCGTCCGCCTCCGCCACCCTGTTACGTCATGACCGACCCGCGCCGGCGGGTGCCCCGCACCGATGTGCTGCTCGCCGATGCCCGCCTGGCCGAGGCCCAACGGACCCTGGGGCGCGAGTTGGTGAAGTCCGTCGTCGCCGACGCACAACGACGCGCCCGGGCCGGTGAGATCGCGGCCGAGGACGTCGCGGAGCACGCCGTGGCCGCACTCCCGGCGACCGCAACGAGCCTGCAGCCCGTCATCAACGCCACCGGCGTCGTCGTACACACCAACCTGGGACGGGCTCCCCTGTCCCCCGCCGCGCTGGCGGCGGTGGTCACCGCTGGGCGCGCAACGGACGTGGAATTCGACCTGGTCACCGGGCGTCGCGCCCGGCGCGGGCGGGGCACGTTGGCTGCGCTGGCTCGGGCCGTCCCGGCCGCCGGCGGCGTGCACGTGGTCAACAACAATGCCGCCGCGCTGTTGCTGACCGCGCTGACCCTGGCGCCCGGCAAGGAGATCGTGCTCAGTCGCGGCGAACTGGTGGAGATCGGCGACGGGTTCCGCATCCCCGAGTTGCTCGCTTCCAGTGGTGCGCGGCTGCGGGAGGTGGGCGCGACCAACCGCACGCACGTACGCGACTACGCCGAGGCGATCGGCCCGGAAACGGGGTTCGTGCTCAAGGTCCACGCGTCGAACTTCCACATCACCGGATTCACGTCGGCGGTGGGTGTCGCCGAACTGTCGGCGCTGGCGGCGGAGCGGAACGTGCCGCTAGTTGTCGACATCGGCTCGGGACTGTTGGCGCCGCATCCGGTGCTCCCCGATGAGCCGGATGCGACGACGATGCTGCGGGCGGGCGCCGATTTGGTGACCGCGAGCGGCGACAAGTTACTCGGCGGACCCCAGGCGGGCCTGCTGTTCGGCGACGCGGGGTTGATCGAGCGGCTGCGTCGGCATCCCGCCGCGCGCGCATTGCGGGTGGACAAACTCACCCTGGCGGCGCTGGAAGCCACGCTGACCGGTCCGCCGCCACCGGTGGCAGCAGCGTTGGCGGTGGACGTCGCGCAGCTGCGGGAGCGGGCGAAGCGGCTCGCCACCGAGTTGTCCGAGGCGACGGCCGTTGACTGCGTCGCGGCCGTGGGCGGCGGAGGTGCACCGGAGGTGCGACTGCCCAGCGCCGGGGTGAGCCTGCCGGAGCCCTATGCCGCCAGGTTGCGAGCGGGTCGGCCGCCGGTGGTCGGCCGACTGGAAGCGGGCCGTTGCCTGCTGGACCTGCGCACGGTGGCCCCGGACGAGGACGAGCTGGTGCTGGCCGCGGTGCGGGCGTGTTCGTCGTAGCCACGGCGGGGCATGTCGACCACGGCAAGTCGACGCTGGTGCACCGACTCACCGGCATGTGGCCCGACCGGTTGGCCGAGGAGCAACGGCGCGGACTGACCATCGATCTCGGCTTCGCCTGGACCGAGATCGACGGTCGGCAGATCGCGTTCGTCGACGTACCCGGCCACGAGCGGTTCGTCGCCAACATGCTCGCCGGAGTGGGTCCGGTGCCGGCCGTCATGTTCGTGGTCGCCGCCACCGAGGGCTGGATGCCGCAGTCCGAAGAGCACCTGGCCGCCCTGGACGCCCTCGGTGTCGAGCACGCGCTGCTGGTGATCAGCAAAGCCGACCTGGCCGATCCCGGTCCGGCCATCGAGGAGGCGCGGGAACGCTTCGCCACCACCTCGCTGGCCAACGCGGCCGTCGCATTGGGCACTGATCTAGAGCAGGTGCGGTCCGCGCTGGCGGGTTTGGTCGACCGGGTCCCCCGGCCCGACCGCGACGCCGACGTACGGCTGTGGGTGGACCGCAGCTTCACCGTGCGCGGCGCCGGAACCGTCGTCACCGGCACGCTGGCCGCGGGAACCATCCGGGTGGGCGACGAACTCGAGCACAACGGGCGGCGGGTCACGGTCCGCGGCTTGCAGTCGTTGGGCCGGGACCTCGACCAGGTGGGCGCGGTCGCGCGCGTAGCCGTGAATTTGCGGGGCGTCGACCGCCACGACGTGTCCCGCGGCGATACGTTGCGCACCCCGGGCGCGTGGCTGGATACCGCCGAGGTCGACGTCGTCCTGCGCTCGCCGGAGAAGGTGCATGAGCGGCTGATGTTGCACATCGGGTCGGCGGCCGTGCCGGTGCGGGTGCGCAAGCTCGGACCGCTGGCTGCGCGGCTGCGGCTGGCGCGGCCGTTGCCGTTGCGGGTGAAAGACGTTGGGCTGCTGCGAGATCCGGGTGAACACCGGATCGCGGCCGGGGTCGAAGTCCTCGATGTTCGGCCGCCGCCGCTGCGGCGTCGCGGGGCGGCACGGATGCGCGCCGACGAGCTGGCGGGCGGACGGGTGCGCCCGCCGGAGTGTGCGCCGGTGGCGCAGCTGCGCGCCATGGGAATGCCGCTGGCCGGCCAGCGCGAAGGCGAGTGGGTGGTGGACCCGCAGTGGTGGGCACAACGGCGGGAAGCGGCCGTCGCGGCGGTCCGCCGCTGGTCCGCCGAGCATGACGTCGCCGCGGGGATGCCGCTGGAAACGCTGCGTCAGCGGGTCGGACTGCCGGCCGCTGACTTGCTGGTGCGGCTATTGCACGGCACCGACCTGCAAGTCGCCGACGGCCTGGTGCGGCCGCCCGGCGCGGGTCTGCCGCCGCACGTCGACAAGGCGGTGACCACGGTGCAGGAGTGGCTGGCCGCCGAGCCGTTCCGTGCACCGGAAGCCGACGAGTTGGCCGCGCTGAAGCTGGGTACCAAGGAGTTGGCCGCGGCGGTCCGCGCCGGACGGTTGACCCGGATCGCCGACGGCGTCGTGCTGGGTGCGGACGCGTTCGATCGGGCGGCCAAGATCCTGGCGACACTCCCCCAGCCGTTCACGGTGAGCGACGCCCGCAAGGCGCTCGGCACTTCCCGCCGCGTCGCGGTGCCCCTGCTCGAACAACTCGACGCGCGGCGCGTCACCCGTAGACGCGACGACGGCACCCGGACGATGGTTTGATCGAACACGGGCCCGGGTAGCCGCACTCGCACTCGATCGAAGGGGCGTGCATGGACATATCGAAGCTGATCAAGTCCTGGCCGGTGTACCGGCAACTGACCGGCACCGACGCACTGGGCCGCGGCAAGGCCGCCCAGTCCGCGCGCTCGGCGGAACTCACCCCACGCACGGCCGACGCGGACAGCGTCGCCCATTCGGTGTGTCCGTTCTGCGCGGTGGGGTGCGCGCAGCAGGTGTACGTCAAAGACGGCAAGGTCATCCAGATCGAGGGCAACCCAGACAGCCCGATCTCGCGGGGACGGCTGTGCCCCAAGGGATCTGCCAGCAAGCAGCTGGTCACCGGACCGCAGCGGGAAACCAAGGTGCGCTACCGCGCGCCGTATGCCACCGAGTGGCAGGACCTCGACCTGGACACCGCGATGGACATGGTCGCCGAGCGGGTACTCAAGGCGCGCCGCGAGGGCTGGCAGGACTTCGACAAAGACCGCAACACGCTGCGTCGCACCATGAGCATCGCCAGCCTCGGCGGGGCGACCCTGGACAACGAAGAGAACTATCTGATCAAGAAGCTGTTCACCGCGCTGGGCGCTTTGCAGATCGAGAACCAGGCCCGTATTTGACACTCCGCCACGGTTCCCGGTCTGGGAGCCTCCTTCGGTCGCGGCGGAGCGACGGACTACCAGCAAGACCTGGTCAATTCCGATTTCATCGTCATCATGGGCTCGAACATGGCCGAGGCCCATCCCGTCGGCTTCCAGTGGGTGATGGAGGCCAAGGCGCGCGGCGTTGAAGTGGTGCACATCGACCCACGGTTCACCCGGACCAGCGCCGTCGCCGACCGGCACGTGCCGTTGCGCGCCGGCAGCGACATCGCCTTCCTGGGCGGGGTGATCAACTACATCCTGTCCAACGAACTGGACTTCCGGGACTACGTCACCGCATACACCAACGCCTCGTTCCTGGTCGACGAGAAGTACCAGGACCCTGAGGATCTCGATGGACTGTTCAGTGGCTACGACCCCGAAACCGCGTCTTACGACCCGTCGAGCTGGCGTTACGAGGCGACGCGGCACGGCGGGCAGGACGGGGCCGAGACCGACGAGCGCAGCGAGCCTGACCAGCTGGGATCCGGCGGGCCCGCGATCGAAGGCGGCGCCGGAGACATCCCGTCCGACCCAACCCTGCAGCACCCGCGCTGCGTCTACCAGATCCTCAAGCGCCACTACTCCCGCTACACCCCGGAGATGGTCGAGCGGGTGTGCGGCGTGCCGGCCGAGCAGTTCCTGGAGGTGGCGCGGGCCTGGACGGAGAACTCCGGCCGCGAGCGCACCGCGGCGCTGGTGTACAGCGTGGGCTGGACGCAACACACGATGGGCGCCCAGTACATCCGGGCCGGGTCGATCATCCAACTCCTGCTGGGCAACATCGGCCGCCCCGGCGGCGGGGTGTTCGCGCTGCGGGGACACGCGAGCATCCAGGGCTCCACCGATATCCCGACGCTGTTCAATCTGCTGCCGGGATATCTCGCGATGCCGCACGCCGGCCAGGAAACCCTGTCCGACTACCTCGACGACATCATCGGCGACAACCAGAAAGGCTTCTGGCACAACGCCGACGCGTACATGGTGTCGCTGCTCAAGGAGTACTGGGGCGACAACGCCACCGCCGACAACGACTACTGCTTCGACTACCTGCCCCGGATCAGTGGCGATCACGGCACCTACCGCACGGTGATGGACATGATCGACGGCAAGGTGTCGGGGTACTTCCTGCTCGGCCAGAACCCGGCCGTCGGCTCCGCGCACGGGCGGATGCAGCGGCTGGGCATGGCCAACCTGGACTGGTTGGTGGTGCGCGACCTGGTGATGATCGAAAGTGCCACCTTCTGGAAGGACGCGCCGGAGATCGAGACGGGCGAGATCAGCCCGGAGACGTGCCGGACGGAAGTGTTCTTCTTCCCCGCCGCCTCGCACGTCGAGAAGTCCGGCACGTTCACCCAGACGCAACGGATGCTGCAGTGGCGGGAACAGGCGGTCGAGCCGCCCGGTGACGCCCGTTCGGAGCTCTGGTTCTTCTACCACCTGGGTCGGCTGCTGCGGGAGAAGTTGGCCGGCTCCACCGACGAGCGGGACCGGCCGCTGCTCGAGCTGGCCTGGGACTACAAGACCGACGGCGACGAGCCGTCGAGCGAGGACGTGTTGCGCCGCATCAACGGTATTGATCTGACCAGCGGCCGCGCGTTGAACGACTACACCGAATTGAAGGCCGACGGGAGTACCGCTTGCGGCTGCTGGATCTACAGCGGCGTGTATGCCGACGAGGTGAACCAGGCGGCGCGGCGCAAGCCGCACGATGAGCAGGGCTCTTACGACAACGAATGGGGTTGGACATGGCCGATGAACCGGCGGGTGCTCTACAACCGGGCGTCGGCCGACCCGCAGGGCCGGCCCTGGAGCGAGCGTAAGAAGCTCGTCTGGTGGGACGCCGAAAAGGGTGAGTGGACGGGCTACGACGTACCCGACTTCGAAAAGACCAAGCCGCCCGACTACCGCCCACCCGAAGACGCCGTGGGCGTCGCGGCGCTGCGCGGCGACGACCCGTTCATCATGCAGTCGGACGGCAAGGCCTGGCTGTTCGCCCCCAACGGCCTGCTGGACGGCCCGCTGCCGACGCACTACGAGCCGCACGAGTCCCCGGTCCGGAATGCGCTGTACCGGCAGCAGGGCAACCCGACACGAATTACGTACGGCCGCAATGACAATCCGTCGAACCCGGCGCCGCCCGAGGCGCACGGCGAGGTCTTTCCGTTCGTGTTCACCGCGGCCCGGTTGACCGAGCACCACACCGCCGGCGGCATGAGCCGGCAACTGCCCTACCTGGCCGAGTTGCAGCCCGCGCTGTTCGTCGAGGTGTCCCCCGAGCTGGCCCGCATCCGCGGGCTGGCGCACATGGATTGGGCGCACGTGATCACCAGTCGCACCGCGGTGGACGCGCGGGTGTTCGTCACCGACCGGATGAAGCCGCTGCGCATCGAAGACCGTGTGGTGCACCAGCTTTGGATGCCGTACCACTGGGGGCAAGCTGGGCTGGTGGACGGCGACGTGGTCAACGACCTGCTCGGGGTGGTGTTGGACCCAAACGTCTACATCCAGGAAAGCAAGGTCGCCACCTGCGATGTCCGGCCGGGCCGGCGGCCCCGGGGACCGGCGCTGCTGGAATACATCGCGGATTACCGGCGCCGGGCCGGCATCACGTCGGCGACGGGTACGCAGCTGGACACCACCCGGGCGCCCGACGCGGTCGCGCACACCGAGCCGCACACCGAGGGTGAGGAAAACCCATGAGCGACAACAGTTTCTATGGTCCGCTGCCGGATCCGGCCGGAAATGCCGGGCACGCCGACCATCCGGCCCGGGTCGGCTTCTTCACCGACACCTCGGTGTGTATCGGCTGCAAGGCCTGCGAGGTCGCGTGCAAGGAATGGAATGCGGTGCCCGAAGACGGCCTGAACCTGCTGGGGATGTCGTTCGACAACACCGGCAACCTGGGCGCCAGCACGTGGCGCCATGTGGCGTTCATCGAGCAGGCCCGACCGCTGGGCGAGCAGGATCCGGGTCTGGCCGGCCGGCCAACCGGGCCGTCGAGCAGTGCCGACACTGCTCAGGTCGTCGCTTCGGCGGTTCAAGCCACGCCGCACGGCGGTGCCGAGCTGGGCAACGCGCCGGTGGACCTTGGGCTGCCGGAGTTTTCCCGCCCGGGCGATGCCAGCGGCGTCGAGAGCCGCACCGCGTTTCGGTGGCTGATGAGTTCCGACGTGTGCAAACACTGCACGCATGCGGGCTGTCTGGACGTGTGTCCGACGGGCGCCCTGTTCCGCACCGAGTTCGGCACTGTCGTTGTGCAGCAAGACATTTGCAACGGGTGCGGCTATTGCGTGTCCGGCTGTCCGTACGGGGTGATCGATCGTCGCAAGGGTGACGGCCGGGCGTGGAAATGCACGCTGTGCTACGACCGCCTGCGCGACGACCTGGAGCCCGCGTGCGCAAAGGCGTGCCCCACCAAGTCCATCCAGTTCGGGCCGCTGGACGAGCTGCGGGAGCGGGCGGCCCGCCGGGTGGAAGAGCTGCACGAGCGCGGGGTGCCGGAGGCCCGGTTGTACGGGCATGACCCCAACGACGGTGTGGGCGGCGACGGCGCCTTCTTCCTGTTGCTGGACGAGCCCGAGGTGTACGGGTTGCCGCCGGACCCGGTGGTGCCGACCCGCGACGCGCCGGCGATGTGGAAATACGCCGGGTTGGCGGCGTCGGCGCTGGTGGCCGCGGCGGTGTCGTCATTTCTGGGCCGGGGCCGCCGATGAGTAAGCGCGGTGAGCAGCTGGCGGTTCCGCCCGCCGAGTTCCGGTCCTACTACGGACGTGCCGTGCTCAAACCGCCGGTGTGGGACTGGCGGGTTGCGGCGTACCTGTTCGCGGGTGGGCTGTCGGGCGGGTCGGCGCTGCTGGCGGCGGGTGCCGACCTGACCGATCGCCCGGCGTTGCGCCGCAGCAGCAGGGTGGGGTCACTGGTCAGCATTGCCGCGGGCATGGTGCTCCTGCTCGCCGATCTGGGCCGGCCCGAACGGTTTCACCACCTGCTGCGGGTTGCCAAGCCAAGTTCGCCGATGAGCGTCGGAACCTGGATCTTGATGGCCTACGGTCCCGGCGCCGGGCTCGCCGCGGCCGCCGAGGTCATGCCGCCACCGCTGCGGGCCACTCGGACGGGCAGGACGCTTGCATGGGCAGCCCGGCCCGCTGGGCTGTCGGCGGCGGCGCTGGCGCCCGCGGTCGCGTCCTACACCGCAGTGCTGCTATCGCATACCGCCGTGCCGGCCTGGCACGAAGCGCACCCGTATCTGCCCTTCGTCTTCACCGGCTCGGCCGCGGCCAGCGCGGGCGGGCTCGGCATGGCGCTGACGCCGGTCGGTCAAGCCGGTCCGGCCCGGCGGCTGGCGGTCGCGGGCGCGGTTTTGGAAGTCGGGGCGTCGCGGCTGCTGGAACGGCGGTTGGGCCTGGTCGCCGAGGCGTACACGACGGGCCGGGCGCACCGGTTGCGCGCCTGGGCGGAGTACCTGACGGTCGGCGGGGCGCTGGGCACGATGGCCTTCGGACGGCATCGGGGTGCGGCGGCGGTGAGCGGAGTGGCGCTGCTGACCGGCAGCGCGCTGCAGCGGTTCGGTGTGTTCGAAGCGGGAGTGGAGTCCACCCGCGACCCGAAGTATGTGGTGGTCCCCCAGCGGCAACGGCTCGACGCCGGCCGGCCCGCGCGCGGCGACGACCGGGGGCCCCAGTTCCCGCGGCTGGTGGCCGGAGCGCGCAGCGCGCGCACCGCCGCGGCGCGGCTCGTCGGCCGACGGTCCGTGCGATCAACGGGTGGCGGCTAGCGACTCGGCGACGAAATCCACAGTGAGACGGTGCCATTCGCGCCAGCGTCGCACCATGTGGTGGCCGACGCCCTCGATGCCCACCCACTGTGCGTCCAGTCCCCGGTCACTGGCGCGACTGACCTGAACTCGGGAATCGGCCGGGTCCGTGCGGGTGTCGGCGTCCCCGTGCACCACCAGCAGACGGGTGGGCGCCGGTATGCGATCGCCGGCCCCATTCACCCACCACGGTGCGAGCGCCACGACGGCGTCGACTCCGCCCTTGGACGCCAGCCGCGCGGCCACCCGCCCGCCCATCGAATGACCCACCAGCACAATGCTTTCCGGCGCATAACGCTCCCGGAGCTCGTCGAGCACCCGTTGCGCGTCCTGCACGGCGTCCAGCCCAGGGCTGTTCCACCCACGAAAGCGGTATTGGACCTGTCGCACTACGACACCGGGACCCAGCCGGCGCCGCAACGCCCGCGTCAGCAATGCCATCCGAAGATTGGGCAGATGCCACCACCGGGACACTTCGTCGCTGCGCACCCGGCCGCCCGGCAGCACAAGCACGCATGCGCGCACGTTAGCCGGCTTCGGGTCTGCGCTAGCTCTGTTCGTACGTCCCGTGGATGACCGCCCGCGCAATCGCGTGCTGGAACAGGTTGAACCCCAGGTAGGCCGGAGTGGCGTTCTCGTCGAGTTCCAGTTTCTCGACATCCACGGCATGTACCGCGATGTAGTAGCGATGCACGCCGTGACCCGGAGGCGGCGCGGCGCCGATGTAGCGGCGCAGGCCAGCGTCGTTGGCCAGGGTCAGCGCGCCACCCGGCAAGTCGCTGCCGTCGCCCGCGCCGGCGGGCAACTCGGTGACGGTCGCGGGCAGATTGGCCACCGCCCAGTGCCAGAATCCGGACAGGGTGGGGGCGTCGGGGTCGTAGACGGTGACCGCGAAGCTACGGGTCTCCTCGGGGAATCCCGACCAGCTCAACTGCGGGCTGACATCCTCGCCGCCCGCGCCCATGATTCCGCTGACCTGAGCATTGGCTAGCGGTTGCCCGTCCTGCACGGACTCCGAGGTCAGGGTGAAGGTCGGCAGTTGGGGTAGTGCGTCATACGGGTTGGGCGCCATGGACGGTCCTCTCGTGTAGTCGGCTCTAATCTTTTCAGCAGTGCGTCAAGAAGTGTGTCAGCACCTCGGTTCCGAATTTCAGCGCATCGACGGGTACCCGCTCGTCGACGCCGTGGAACAGGGACGTGAAATCCAAGTCGGGCGGCAGCCGCAACGGGCTGAAGCCGAAGCAGCGAATACCTATGCGGGCGAACGCTTTTGCGTCGGTTCCGCCGGACAGCATGTAGGGCACGGTGCGCCCGTCGGGGTCGACCGCCAACACGGCCTCGTTCATCGCGTCGACCAGGTCGCCGTCGAAGCTGGTCTCGTACGAGGCCAGGTCGCGGATCCATTCCCTGGTCACGTTGGGCCCGATCAGCTCGTCGACCTCGGCCTCGAACGCCGTCTGACGCCCCGGCAGCACCCGGCAATCCACCACGGCTTCCGCCGTTGCCGGGATGACGTTGGCCTTGTACCCGGCCTTGAGCATCGTGGGGTTCGCGGTGTCGCGCAGCACCGCCTTCAGCATGCGGGCCATCGGGCCGAGCTTCTCGATGGCGCCTTCCAGATCCGGCGACTCGACATCGAAGGTGAAGCCGGTCTCCTCCCCCACCGCGGCGAGGAACTGCGCGACGGTGTCGGTACACACCAGCGGAAATTGGTGACGCCCCAGACGGGCCACCGCCTCGGCGACGGCGGTCACGGCGTTGTCGTCGTGCACCATCGAGCCGTGCCCGGCCCGGCCGCGCGCGGTCAGCCGCATCCACATGATGCCCTTCTCGGCGGTCTCGATCAGGTAGAGCCGGCGTTCGCCGCCGTCGCGGCGGGGCACGGTCAGCGAGAAACCGCCGACCTCGCCCACGGCCTCGGTGATGCCTTCGAACAGATCGGGCCGGTTGTCCACCAGCCAATGGGAGCCGTACTTGCCGCCGTGCTCTTCGTCGGCGACGAACGCGAACACCAGATCGCGCGGCGGCACGATGCCCGCTCGACGGAAGTGGCGGGCGATGACGATCATCATGCCGCACATGTCCTTCATGTCGACCGCGCCGCGGCCCCACACGTAGCCGTCCTCGATCGCGCCGGAGAACGGGTGCACGCTCCAATCGGCGGGCTCGGCGGGGACCACGTCGAGATGCCCGTGGATCAGCAAGGCGCCGCGGGATCTGTCCGCCCCAGGCAGGCGGGCGAACACGTTGCCCCGGCCGGGTGCCCCGGATTCGACGTATTCGGTCTCATAACCGACCTCGGCCAGCTGCTCGGCGACCCACTGCGCGCATTCGGCCTCACCCTTGGTCGTCTCGGGTTCGCCGGTGTTGGAGGTGTCGAACCGGATCAACCTGCTGACGACCTCGGCGACGTCATCGCTGGGAGAAGCGCTCGACGCGGTCGTAGCCTGGTTCTCATCGGTCACAGTCACCTTTCCTACCATCTCCGGGCCGCTTCGGGCCCCGTGGCCGCTCCTCGCCACTCGGGGCGGCGCGCCGGTCCGCCTAGCCCGGTTGGGACTGCGCCAGCCGATCCGATAGCCTTAGCTGCCAACTCATGCGGTTTGGTTTTGTCCGAGTGGCGGAATGGCAGACGCGCTAGCTTGAGGTGCTAGTGCCCTACTAATGGGCGTGGGGGTTCAAGTCCCCCCTCGGACACGTCGGGCGACACGACTTAGGTCGGCAGTCGCCGTGACCCGCTGAAGACGCGGGTCGTAATCAAGACGCAGACCCAGGCTGGCGTATACCTCGGCGCGTTCCGGCCCGGTTGCAGCCCGGAGTACCGTTGTCAGCCCGCCGAGTTCTTCGACCAACTCGCTGATCTGCGCAGCAGACATGACGCTGGGCTGCTCTGCACGCTCAAGCTGTCCGCGCAGCGCATCGCGCTCAGCAGTGCGTCGACGCAATGCATCAGTCAAATCCTCAACGGCCACTCCGGATTCGACTGCGGCGATCAGAGCAGCAACCTTGCTATTTGCCTCGCTGAGCTGACGCTGCAGGGCGGCATAGCCACCGGCCGCCGCTGCTCCTATGTCCTGGCCGCGCATCAAGTCGTCTGGGTCCGCGAGGGTTGCGATCCACTCGTCGAGTCGGGGCGTCAACGCGTCCTCGCGGAGGTACACGGTTCGAGGGTGCTCACTCAGGTCCACGGGCACCGAACGGGACTTACCGAGCTCGCAGCGATAGAGGATGCGAGTTGTTTGTTTCCCGACGCGCGCGGCACCCTGCATCCGCCGGCCGCACGCAGCGCAGAACAGCAACCCGCGCAGCGCATAGGGGACGGTCGATTCTCTGCTGCAGACGAGACCAGGGCCTCGCCGAACTTGTGTCCGAAGGCGAACAGCTTGCGCCAGTTCGTCTGGAATCAGTGCTTCGTGGGTGCGACGGGCAGGTTCTATCCAATCGGCCTCATCACGCCACCGCATACGTGTGTCGTACCCGGAAGCCACATCATCTGGATTGACCACGGAACCTGTCAACCTAGGTGAGGCGCCGTTTGGTGGTATTTACTGAGTTTCCTCCTGTGGTTGGTTGGGTCGGTTGATCCATGAGGTATTGGGGATCTTGGGCGGTTCGGG
>NZ_MVHT01000008.1 GCF_002086275.1 Mycobacterium intermedium
TTGTCCCCGGCCTTGATCCGGGCCAGGTCCTGCAGCCCGTACCAAGCGGTCGCCGTCGCGGTGGTCACCGCCGCGGCGTCGCCGTCGCTGAGGCCCTCCGGCAACTTGGTGGCCAGCCGCGCGTCGCAGGTGAGGAACGTGGACCAGCAGCCGTTGGGGGACAGCCCGCCGACGTGGTCGCCGACCTGGAGATCGGTCACGTCGGGCCCCACCGCGGTCACCACACCCGCGAAGTCGGTGCCCAGCTGCGGTTGCTTGCCGTCGACGGTCTTGTACAGGCCGAAGGTCACCAGAACGTCGGCGAAGTTGATGCTCGACGCGCTGACCGCCACCTCGATTTCGTTCGGACCCGGCACAACCCGGTCGAACGCGGTGAATTCCAGCGTCTGCAGGTCTCCCGGGTTACGGATCTGCAGCCGCATGCCGTCCTGGTCGTGCTCGACGATGGTGGTGTGGCGCTCCTCTGGGCGCAGCGGCGCCGGGCTAAGCCGCGCGGTGTACCACTCGTCGTTACGCCACGCCGTCTCGTCTTCATCGGACTCGGCCGCCAGCAGGGGGCGCGCCACCTGCTCGACGCCGGTCTGCTCGTCGACGTCGATGTGGGTGACCTTCAAATGCGGATGCTCGGCACCGATCACCCGCAACAGACCGCGTAACCCACCCTGCTCGAGGTTGACCTGATCCTCGGAGACCACCTGCTGTGCATTGCGGGTCACCACGTACAACCGCGGCACCTGGCTCGAGATCTCCGGCAGTTCCCGCGCGATACGCACCACGTGCTCGACATATTCACGGCCACGGGTCGGTACTGCCGACGCATCGCCATCCTTGGTGCTCGGCGGTGGGGTAAGCACGACGATCCCAGTGAAGCCACCGGCCTCGAGCTCACTGCGCAGCTTGGCGGCACGCTCGGCATGGTCGTCCTGGAGAGGCCAGGACAAGGTGAAGGACTGCGCGTCGTGCACCTTCAACGCGTCGGTCAACTCGGCAGCGGCCAGGTCCGCGGCGTCGCCGGTGCTGATCAACAGCCACGTCCCCGCCTCGGCGTGGGCCGTTTCCGGCAGTTCGCGCTGGTGCCACTCGATGGTCAACAGCCGCTCGTTCAATATCCGGTTCCGCTCGGCGTCGGGGGACGCGCCGGTCCCCAACTGCAGCCCGCGGACGGTGAGCACGACAGCGCCGTTTTCGTCCAGGATGTCCAGGTCTGCTTCCACACTCGAGCCCGCCCCCGAGCCGGCTCCGTTCACCGTGGTCAGGCAGTACCGGGCGGTGCGCGGCGGGCCGTAGACGCGCAGCCGGCGTACGCCGAGGGGCAGCATCAGGCCGCCGCCGCCGGCGTTGCGGACGATCGGATGCGCGGCCACCGACTGGAAACACGCGTCCAGCAACGCCGGGTGCACGCCATAAGCGCCCTGCTGGGCGCGGATCGAGCCCGGCACGCCCACCTCTGCGAGCACGGTGCTGCCACCGGACTCCGGAGCGGTGTGCGTCGTTCCCAGCCCGCCGAACGCCGGACCGTACTGAATTCCGTGCTGGTCGAACCCCTGGCGGAGGTCATCGCCGTCGATGGGTTCGGGGTGCTCGGCCAGCAGGGCGGCGATGTCGTGCGCCGCCGGCTGCTCGCGGTCGTCTTCCGGGATCTCATGCAGCGACGCGGACGCCCGACGCAGGCGTTCGCCTTCCTGCTCGGTCTCGACCGCGAACGTGACTACACCGGGTGCCTCAACGGTCGCCGACGCGGCAACGGGGGTCTGCTCGTCCAGCAACAGCAGCTGTTCGAAACGGACATCGCGGATCTCCGAGGCGTCACCGAAGACTTCGCGGGCCGCGGCCAACGCCATCTCGCAGTAAGCGGCGCCGGGAAGCGCTGCGGCACCGTGGATTTGGTGATCGGCCAACCACGGCAGCGCGTCGGTCCCCACCTCGCCCTGCCACACGTGCCGTTCCGGCTCCTCGGCCAGCCGCACATGCGCGCCCAGCAAGGGGTGCACGGTGATGGTGGAGGTGCCGTAAGTCCGCGACTCCTGGTTGGCGTCGGGATTCAGCAGCAGCTGACGCTGGGTCCAGGCCGGCAGTGGTGCATCGACCAGTCGGCCGGTGGGGTAGAGGACCGAGAAGTCCACTGCGGCGCCGGCCGCGTACAGGTCACCTATCACGCCGCGCAGCCCATAGGGCAGCGGCTGCTCGCGGCGCATGCCCGCCAGTGCCACGGCAGACATGTCCAGGCTGCGGGCGGTCTGACTGACGGGGTGGGTCAGCAGCGGGTGCGGGGTCAGCTCGGTGAAGACGCGGTAGCCGTCCTCCAAGGCGGCCTGCACCGCCGCGGCGAACCGGACCGTGTGGCGCAGGTTGTCCGCCCAGTAGTAGGCGTCGCAGTAGGGCTCTTCCCGCGGGTCGAACGACGTCGCCGAGTAGTAGGGGACCTCCGGTTCCAGCGGGCTGAGGTCTTCCAGCGCCTCGGTCAGGTCATCGAGGATCGGCTCCACCTGCGGCGAGTGCGAGGCCACATCCACGGCAACCTCGCGGGCCATCACGTCGCGCTCTTCCCAGGCCTTCACGAACTGGCGAACCGTCTCGGTGGCACCGCCGATCACCGTCGACTGCGGCGATGCGACCACCGCGACCACGACGTCGTCGACGCCGCGGGCCATCAATTCCGTGATCACCTTTTGGGCGGGCAGTTCCACCGACGCCATGGCGCCGGCGCCGGAGATGCGCGTCATCAGCTTGGAGCGCCGGCAGATCACCTTCACGCCGTCTTCGATCGACAGGGCACCGGCCACCACAGCGGCGGCGGACTCGCCCAGCGAGTGGCCGATCACCGCACCGGGCGTCACGCCGTAGGCCTTCATGGTCGCCGCCATGGCGACCTGGATGGCGAACAGCGTCGGTTGCACCCGGTCGATACCGGTGACCACCTCGGGAGCGGTCATCGCCTCGGTCACCGAGAACCCGGACTCCGCGGCGATCAGCGGCTCGATCTCGGCGATGGTCGCGGCGAACACCGGCTCGTTGGCCAGCAGGTCCGCGCCCATGCGGGCCCACTGCGAACCCTGCCCGGAGAACACCCACACCGGGCCCTTGTCGTCCTGCCCGACCGCCTCTGGGTGCGGGACCTCGCTGCCGGCGACCTCGCGCAGAGCCGCTACCAGGTCTTCCCGCGTGCTGGCCAGCACGGCGGTGCGCACCTGCCGGTGCCCGCGCCGCAGGGCCAGCGTGTAAGCCAGGTCGCGGAGCGCAAACTCGGGGCCCTGTGCCTCGACCCAGTCGGCGAGCCGCGCGGCGGTCCGGCGCAGTGCGTCCTCCGAGCTGGCCGACACCGGGAACACCAGGCCGCCCTCGATGCCCGCACCCGTCGAGGCGTCGCCGGCGTCTTCGGCTGGCTCGGGGGCCTGCTCTAGCACGGCGTGGGCGTTGGTGCCCGACATGCCGTACGAGGACACCGCTGCCCGGCGCGGCCCGTTGTCGCTGGGCCACGGCGTAAGCTCCTGCGCGACAAAGAGATTCGTCTCGACTTCGGCCAGTTCATCGGGCAGCTTGGTGAAGTTGGTGTTCTTCGGGACCTCACCGTGCTGCAGCGCAAGAACGGCCTTCAACAGGCCGAGCGCGCCCGAGGCCGACTGGGTGTGCCCGAAGTTGGTCTTCAGCGAACCAAGCACGCAGGGGCCGTCGGTGCCGTACACCTCGGCCAGGCTCTTGAATTCGATCGGATCGCCAATGGGGGTACCGGTGCCATGCGCCTCGACCATGCCCACGGTGGCCGGGTCCACGCCACCGGCGGCCAATGCCGCCCGGTACGCCGCGACCTGCGCCGGGCCCGACGGTGTCGCGATGTTGACGGTGTGGCCGTCCTGATTGGACGAGGTGCCGCGAATGATGGCCAAGATCCGGTCACCGTCGCGCTGGGCGTCCTCCAAACGCTTGAGCATCACCACGACGCAGGCCTCGCCCATGACGAACCCGTCGGCCGCGACGTCGAATGCGTGGCAGCGACCGGTCGGCGACCCCATACCCAGCAGCGACCCGGAGACGAATCGGCGCGGGTCCTGCGTCAACGAGACGCCGCCTGCCAGGGCAACCTCGCATTCGCTCTCATGCAGGCTCCGGCAGGCCAGGTGGACAGCGGTAAGGCCAGACGAGCACGCGGTGTCGATGGTCATCGCCGGGCCGTGCAACCCCAGCGCGTAGGAGATGCGACCGGAGGCGAAGCTGTAGTTGTTGCCGGTGAAGCCGTAGGGTCCGTCCAGCGCGTTGGCGTCGGCGGTCCGCAACGTGTAGTCGCCGTTGGTCATCCCGACGAACACACCGGTCTGCGACTCGGTCAGCTTGCTCGGGGTGCACCCGGCGTGCTCGATCGCTTCCCAGGAGGTCTCCAGCAGCAACCGGTGCTGCGGGTCCAGTGCGGTCGCCTCCTGCTCGCTGATCCCGAAGAAGTCCGAGTCAAAGCCGCCGATGTCCTCGAGGAAGGCGCCCCATTTCGATACCGACCGACCGGGCACGCCGGGCTCGGGGTCGTAGTACTCGTTGACGTCCCAGCGGTCGGCGGGAACCTCCGTAACCAAGTCGTCGCCGCGCAGCAACGCCTCCCAAAGCAGCTCGGGGGAGTCGATGCCCCCCGGCAGCCGGCACGCCATACCAATGACAGCAACCGGAGTTACGCGCGAATTATCCACGGTGGTTCTTCTCTCCATAAAAACTTCGGGTTCTTATCTCTGGCGTCGAGCTCGTATTAACGCTTCGAGGATCATGGCCGATTTGGTCACGTGTGCGGGCGAAAACCGCAGCAACCGGCACACACAACCCATCGACCCCCATCGAAGCCAATCAGTAGTTCTTGGCGTCATCAGAGCCTAGCGGCTTGGCTACCCGCGCGTGGAAAAATCGTGCGTACGTACAAAAAAACTTGCTGACAACGGCGGATGCGGCACCCGGGTGCACGGTGTGACGAATTCGTCAGTTAGCTACATAAACGCACCGTAAGGGCTGTTTTCGGCGATTCCAGGGAAAGCGGCAAGTCGCCGAGTGCCCGGCGGTCGAAAAACGGCTTCCCTACCTGACCGTCGGGTCAAGGAAGTGTCTGAAGAGGAGTCCGAACGTGCGGGACGGCAACGTAGTCCGGCGGGACGGTACGGCCCTCGGCGACGCGGGCGTAGACCGATTTCATCACCTGCAGGTACTGCGTCACCGATTCGTGCGCGATCGGATTGTTGGAAAACGACGCTGTGACGGTGGTCTCATTCTGAAATTTGTTGACCCACATGCACACCCATGCGGCTATCCGGCCATCGCTGAAGGCCTGCAGGTTCTTGCGTTCCAGATGCATGGCGATTACGGCGGAGAGTGGGGGCACGCCGGCGTCGAGGAATGACAGCATGGGGAAGCCACCGCCGGGCGGAGTCTTGGGGAGCCAGGGCGCCAACTCCAGGACTCGCTCGAACGGCACCTTGGCCGACTGCGAGTTGTCGTCGAAGGACCGCTGGGCGCTCCGCGCGGTCTCGGCGAAGGACGGGTGCCGGTCGGGTCACCGCGTGGTAGGTCGCCGAGCCGGTGAGTTCGTATTCGGTAGAGGCCGCGCACGCGAACACTCCGCCGCTGAACCGGGCGCTCGCACTGTTACACGCGGCCTCGGACCGGTCGGTTTGGCGGGCATCCATGAGCTGCAGCGACAACAACTTCCCGGTGGCCGCCAACGTGGTGTCGCCAAGCGGCAACGGGAAGGACGGCAGGGTGCCGTCGTTGGACTTGAAGAACTCGAGCCACCGCTGTTTCTCCGGGATTGCAGGGTCAGGGCGTAGGTATACGCGCGCTCGCGCCGGCAGTAGTCGTCATAGCTGCCCGGCGCGGGCAGCGGAATGGGCCCGGCACCGTCCATGAGCGCCTCATACATGGACTCGATCTCCCAGAACACGGCGCTGATGAACATCGCGTCCACGTGGCGATGATCCACGCTGATGCACACGGTGAAGTGGTCGTCACACTGAATGACGGCGAACCGGAAGCAATCCCACTGCAACGGGTCCGGCGTGGCCAGTATGTGGTCCTGCCACTGCTTGGTCGTCATCTGGCCGTCCTCAACCGGAATCAGCTCAATATCAGCGGGATTGGTGATCGTGTGCCGGACGATGTGCGCGTCGTCGGTGAGTTCGAACCAGCTGCGGTACGTGTCGTGCCGGGCGCAGATGTGAATTGATGACGTACGTCATCGCCCGAATGTCGCACTGGCCTCGGATGTCCAAGGCAGCCACCACAAGTCGCGACATGTCGATACCGCGGGCCGCCTGGTTGCGATAGCCGCGCGGGTGGCGCGCCTGGATATAGCTTGGCGGCATGCAGGCGCACCCCCGTTTCGGTCTCGATACGGGTGCGCAATTCGAGGTTGCCCAGCGAGTCGAGGCCGTACTGGGACAGCGGGCGGTCCGGGTCGACCGTGCGCCGCAAACACAGGCTGACGTGGTCAGATATCAGCCGCCGGAAGCGGGTGGGCCACTCGTCGAGCGGGAGTTCTTCGAGTTCGGCACGGAATTTGGTGTGGCCGGACGGGTTTTGGTCCGCGCAACCCGACCCGGAGCGGAACGCGGCGGCGAAAGCACTGCGCTGCGCCAGTGCGGTCAGCCAAGGCGAGCCGAGGATCGGGATATACCCGCTATGAGCGCGGTTGTGGCGCAACAGGGTTTCGAAGGCATGGGCGCCTCGGTGAATACCGGTTCGGTGGCCAATAGGTCCGCGCCAATGCCCGCCCATTGCGACCCCTGTCCAGAGGAAACCCACACCGGGCCGCGGTCGTCCTGTCCGACGGCAGCGGGATCCGCGAAGTCCCATCGAGTAGGCCACACGTCCGGAGGTCATGCTGTACGCGGTGCCGGTGACCGCGTATGCGTCGCCCCGGGCTCCGGCTTCGCCGGTGACAAAGGCGTAGTCGTCGTGGCAGACGCCGACGAACACACCCGTCAGCGAGCCGGCCAGGGAGGCCGGAGCCTGGCCGGCTTGCTAGACGGCCTCCCACGACGTCTGCATGAGCAGGCGGTGCTGGGGGTCGATCGCCGTGGCCTCGCGCTCGGTGATGCCGAAGAATTCCGGGTCGAATCCGGCGACGTCGTCGAGGAACCCACCCCAGCGCGACACCGAGCGCTGCCGCACACCCGGCTCGGGGTCGTAGTACTCGTCGGCGTCCCAGCGGTCGGCCGGAATGTCCGGATCAGGTCGTCGGCCCGCAGCACGGACTCCCACAACCTTTCGGGGGAATCGACACCGCCGGGGAGCCGGCACGCCATGCCGATGACGGCCACCGGCGTGACGGGCGTCCGATTCACGGCGAACGCGCCCCTTTCCAACGTTGTTTCAAGGTCGCGAGGGTTCAAGCCATCTTCCGTCGTCAGGACCACCCGCAGGGGACCAACGCGCCGCGGGTTCTGCATCGATCAGGCCAGCTTCGTTTGCCAACCGGAGCCGCGGAGACAGCGAAGCCGGTAGTGTTGCTGCACGTGGTCAGCTCCTCCATTCCCGCTGTGCTGCGCGAACGCGCCAGCCTGAACCCCAACGACACAGCCATCACGTACGTCGATTACGAGCAGGATTGGGACGGCGTTGCCGAGACGGTGACGTGGTCGCAGCTGTATCGGCGGGTGATCAATGCCGCTGAACAGATCAGGCTCACCGGATCGGTCGGCGATCGTGCGATCATCCTGGCGCCGCAGGGCCTTGACTACATCGTCGGGTTTCTCGCCGCGATGCAGGCCGGACTCATCGCCGTCCCGCTGTCGGTTCCGTATGGCGGCGCCCACGACGAGCGGACGATTTCGGTGTTGGCCGACACATCGCCCACCGTCCTGCTCACCACGTCGGCCGTCACCGACAACGTCGCCCCGTACGCACAGCCGCAGTCCGGGCAAGTCGCGCCGGCGCTGATTGAGCTTGATTTGCTGGATCTGGAATCGCGGCAGCGGCCCGGCCCTGGGTCACGTTGGCCCGGCAAGGATGCGCCCGAGATTCAGTACCTGCAGTACACGTCGGGATCCACTCGGACGCCGGCCGGCGTGGGGATCGCAAACAAGAATGTCTTCACCAACTTCACGCAGATGATCGCCGACTTCTTTCGTGTCGAGGGCGGCGTCGTCCCATCGGACCTGACCATCGTGTCGTGGCTGCCGCTGTATCACGACATGGGTCTGTTGCTGGGATCCATCATGCCGATCCTCATCGGCGTGCCCACCGTGCTCACCAGTCCGGTGGGCTTCCTGCAGCGTCCGGCCCGCTGGATGCACCTGATGGCCAACAAGCCCTGTGTGGTGTCCGGCGGACCGAACTTCGCCTTCGAGCTGGCGGTGCGCAAGACGTCCGACGACGATATGGAGGGTTACGACCTCAGCGGGGTGCACAGCGTGCTCAACGGCAGTGAGCGTGTGCAGCCCGCTACCCTCAAGCGCTTCGCGGATCGGTTCGCCCGCCACAACTTCCGTCCCGAGGCGCTGCTGCCCGCGTACGGCATGGCCGAGGCCACCGTGTACATCGCCTCCCGCAAGGTGGGGGAGCCACCCAAGATCGAGTACTTCGAATCGGAGAAACTGCCTGCCGGGCAAGCGATTCGGAGCACGAACGGTAGCGGCACCCCGCTGGTCAGCTACGGCAAGACGGAGACGATGCTGGTGCGCATCGTCGATCCGGACACCCGGATCGAATGCCCGGAGGGCTCCGTCGGTGAGATCTGGGTGCAGGGCGACAACATCGCATCCTGCTACTGGCAGAAGCCCGAGGAGAGCGAAAACACCTTCGGCGCAAGGATTGTCAATCCTACGGAGGGCACTCCGGAGGGTCCCTGGCTGCGGACCGGAGATTCGGGTTTCCGTTCCGACGGGGAGCTGTACATCATCGGGCGCATCAAGGATCTGCTGATCATCTACGGGCGCAACCATTCTCCCGACGACATCGAGGCAACGATTCAGGAGATCACCGCGGGCCGCTGCGTGGCGATCGGGGTGCCGGACGGTGGCGTCGAGAAGCTCGTCGCCATTGTCGAAGTCAAGAAGCGGCCCGACTCCGACGACGCGCTGGACAAGTTGCGCCTGATCAAGCAGGACGTCAACGCCGCCATCTACAAGTCGCACGGTCTGAGCGTGGCCGATCTGGTGCTGGTATCGCCCGGTTCGATTCCCATCACCACCAGCGGCAAGGTCAGGCGGGCTCAGTGCGTCGAGCTCTACCGACAACGTGAGTTCACACGCTTGGACGTGTGACCGGCCCTTCCGCACGGAGTGTCCCCATGACAGAACCGCCTCGCGTGCCCCTACTGCCGGTCGACGAGGCCAAGGCCGCCGCCGACGAAGCCGGCGTGCCCGACTACATGGCCGAGTTGAGCATCTTCCAGGTGCTGCTGAACCACCCGCACCTGGCCCGAAGCTTCAACGACATGCTGGCCACCATGCTGTGGCACGGTTCCCTTGATTCGCGTTTGCGCGAACTGGTGATCATGCGGATCGGGTGGCTCACCGAGTGCGACTACGAATGGACCCAACACTGGCGCGTCGCGTCCCGACTGGGGGTGTCGGCCGAGGATCTGCTCGGCGTGCGGGATTGGCAGCATCACAACGCATTTGGCCCCGTGGAACGGGCGGTGCTGGCCGCCACCGACGACGTGGTGCGCGACGGTTCCATCGGGCCCGAGAGCTGGAGCGCGTGTGAGCGTGAATTGGGTGGCGACACAACGGTTCTCATTGAACTCACGACCGCCATCAGCGCGTGGCGGATGGTGGCGTCGATCCTGCACAGCCTGAAGGTCCCGTTGGAAGAGGGGGTGTCCAGTTGGCCCCCGGACGGACAGGGGCCGCAGCGCCAGTAGGTCGCGTCGGCGTTGGCGGTGCGTGTGGGGCGCATTCCACCGGTCGTGTTGATTCTGCGTGTGGGGCGGGAAAGTGCGAGTAGATGCCGCCAATTTCGCAGTGTCACTGCCGCCTGCCCGGGTGGTCGTGTTGATTCTGCGTGTGGGGCGGGGAAGTGCGAGTAGATGCCGCCAAAAGCGCAGTGTCAATGCAGCGTGCCCAGGCAGTGTCGGCGTAAATAGGGGTCGGTTGCGGCTACTCGCGGGGCTGCCGTACCGTCGGCGAAATGCGGACCAGAGTCGCCGAAATGCTTGGTGTCGAGTTCCCGATCTGCGCCTTCAGCCACTGCCGCGATGTGGTGGCGGCGGTGACCAACGCCGGAGGTTTCGGCGTCCTGGGCGCCGTCGCGCACAGCCCCGCGCGGCTGGAGAGCGAGTTGACCTGGATCGAGGAGCAGACCGGCGGCAAACCCTACGGAGTCGACCTGCTGTTGCCTCCCAAGTACGTCGGCGCGGAAAAGGGCGGCATCGAGTCCCAGCAGGTCGAGGAGCTGCTGCCGCCGGAGCACCGCGCGTTCGTCGACGACCTGCTGTCCCGCTATGGCGTGGCAGCCCAACCCGAAGGTCGTCGCACGCTGGCTCCCGGTGGGCTCAACATCTCACCCAAGGGCTATGAACCGCTGCTGGACGTGGCTTTCGCCCACAACATCCGACTGATCGCAAGCGCACTCGGGCCGCCGCCGCAGGACCTCGTCGACCGCGCCCACGGTCAGGACGTACTGGTGGCCGCGTTGGCAGGCACGACGCGGCATGCGCAACGCCACGTGGCCGCGGGCGTAGACCTGATCGTCGCGCAGGGCACCGAGGCCGGCGGCCACACCGGCGAGGTCTCGACGATGGTGCTCGTTCCGGAGGTGGTGGATGCCGTCGCTCCCACACCGGTACTGGCTGCCGGCGGGATCGCCCGGGGTCGTCAGATCGCCGCGTCTCTGGCGCTGGGCGCCGAGGGGGTGTGGTGCGGGTCGGTGTGGCTGACCACCGAAGAAGCCGAAACACCTGACGTCGTCAAGGACAAATTCCTGGCAGCCAGCTCGTCGGACACGGTGCGGTCGCGCTCGTTGACGGGTAAGCCCGCGCGCATGTTGCGCACGGCGTGGACCGACGAGTGGGAGCGGCCCGACACGCCCGCGCCGCTCGGAATGCCGCTGCAAAACGCGCTGATCAATGAGCCGCAACTGCGGATCAACCAGGCGGCCGTACAGCCGGATGCCAAGGCTCGAGAGCTGGCGACCTACTTCGTCGGGCAGGTGGTCGGGTCGCTCGACCGGGTGCGTAGTACCCGCTCAGTCGTGCTGGAGATGGTCGAGGAATTCATCGACACGATCGGAAAACTCGACGGTCTGGTCGAATAAACGCCTGGTCAAGCCAGCTCAGTCGGTACGGCGTGGGCGTGAAAAAGGCGACACGCGGCCCGGGCTGGTTGACCTACTCGAGCCGGTGGTGCATGATCGGGCGGGTATGCACCTCGTTAGGTGAGGCGGCTACACGAACATAGGCCACTGACCCCGAACGTCGAAAGACGCCCCGGGTCAGGACAGCTCCTCCCGGATTAAGGGTTGAGCCCAGGTGGCTTCCGGATTGCCGGACACGTCGTGTAGTGCCGAAGCTCTGACGAGAGGGGTGCGGTTTTTTCGGCGCCGTTGTTGGAATGCCGGAATTTTCGTACTCCGTCGTGCACTGTAGATCGTGCGGGTAACCGCGCGCGGTAGTGACCGAAGGGAGGTGAGGGACGCATGAGTTCCAGTGACAGTCCGGGTCGATATCCGGACGTTTCGTCCCGAACCGGTCTTCGGCGCGACGTTCTCAGCTGAGCCGTCACACCTCCTTCGCCTTCGGCGGAACGGACCGGAACGGGACGGGACCACACCAGTTCGCTTGTCCTCGTTTGATTTCCGTCTGCAATCCTGCTTAGGAGGCGATCATGACCGCTGCTCTCTGCAACGACGAAGTTGGCGCCGTAACCACCGCACCGCAGTTGCACCTCGTGCGCGACGACTCCCCGATCCAGGCCGCCCCGAAGAAGGCATCGCGCCGGGTCAACACCCAGCCGTTCGGCGGTGGAGACCCACTGGTGGAAGGCGCCGCGCGCTTGCTGTGCGTTCCGCTGCGGCACGTGTACGCCGCGCTCTGGCGCATCGGTGTGCTCGAAGTCCAGGCCTGAAGGTAGGCGAGTCTTCATGGATACCGAGCCAATCTCGGCTCCAAGGGGCTACCCGACGGCAGACGTGCTGACCAGCGTCTGCGGCCAGGTAGCCCCTTGGGGCCGGCCGGCGCCGTGAATCGGATTTGCGGCGCTTCGTAGAATCTCTACTAGCACCACAACATCGGCGACGATCCGGCCATCACCGGGGAGCCTTCGGAAGAACAGCCAGTTGGCCCAGTAGAACCGAACGGGTTGGCCCGTCACAGCCTGACTTCGAGTGGTCACGCAATTGCGTGGCAAGCGGGGTGGTACCGCGGCGTTCGCGCACCAGCGCAGCGTCGTCCCCGTGCCTGACGTGACAACGCGCGCAAGCGCCGTAAGGCACAGGAGACGACGCACGTGACCGACAGTCCGCACCTCGGGGGCGCACCCAGGACGTACCCGAAGCAAGCCGGCGGGGCGCCCGACTTTCCGGCGCTCGAACTCGAGGTGCTCCAGTACTGGTTCGACGACGACACATTCCGCGCCAGCATCGCCCGGCGGGACGGCGCCCCGGAATACGTGTTCTACGACGGGCCGCCGTTTGCCAACGGGCTGCCTCACTACGGCCACCTGCTCACCGGCTACGTCAAGGACATCGTGCCGCGCTACCGGACCATGCGGGGTTACAAGGTCGAGCGTCGCTTCGGCTGGGACACCCACGGGTTGCCCGCCGAACTGGAAGTCGAGCGCCAGCTGGGCATCACCGACAAATCCCAGATCGATGCCATGGGCATCGCCGAGTTCAACGACGCCTGCCGCAAATCGGTGTTGCGCTACACCAACGAATGGCAGGAATACGTGACCCGCCAGGCCCGTTGGGTCGACTTCGACAATGACTACAAGACGCTCGACATCAGCTACATGGAGTCGGTGATCTGGGCGTTCAAACAGCTGTGGGACAAGGGCCTGGCCTACGAGGGCTACCGGGTGCTCCCGTACTGCTGGCGTGACGAGACCCCGTTGTCCAACCACGAATTGCGGATGGACGACGACGTCTACCAAAGCCGCCAGGACCCCGCGCTCACGGTCGGGTTCAAGGTGGCCGGCGGTGACCTGGACGGTGCCTACCTGCTGATCTGGACGACGACGCCGTGGACGCTGCCGTCCAACCTCGCGGTGGCGGTCAACCCTGAGGTGACGTACGTCCAGGTTCGGTCCGGCGATGACCGTGTCGTGTTGGCCGAATCGCGGCTGGCCGCGTATGCGCGGGAGCTCGGTGAGGAACCCGAGGTTCTCGGCACCTACCGCGGCGCGGATCTGCTGGGCGTTCGTTATCTGCCACCGTTCCCGTTTTTCATGGACACGCCCAACGCTTTTCAGGTGCTGCCGGGCGACTTCGTCACCACCGAGGACGGTACCGGCATCGTCCACATGGCACCGGCCTACGGCGAGGACGACATGGTCGTCGCCGACGCGGCCGGAATCGCGCCGGTCACGCCGGTGGATGCCAAGGGCCGCTTCGATGCCACGGTCCCCGACTACCAGGGCCAACACGTCTTCGACGCCAACCCGCAGATCATCCGCGACCTGAAGACCCGCAGCGGCCCGGCGGCGGCCAACGGCGCGCTGTTGATCCGTCACGAAACCTACGAGCACCCGTATCCGCACTGCTGGCGGTGCCGTAACCCGCTGATCTATCGCGCGGTGTCGTCGTGGTTCGTCGCGGTGACCCGGTTCCGCGACCGCATGGTGGAGCTGAACCAGCAGATCACCTGGTACCCCGAGCACGTCAAGGACGGCCAGTTCGGCAAGTGGCTGCAGGGCGCCCGGGACTGGTCGATCTCCCGAAACCGCTACTGGGGCACGCCAATCCCGGTGTGGAAGTCCGACGACCCCGCCTATCCGCGGATCGACGTCTACGGCAGCCTCGACGAGTTGGAACGCGACTTCGGGGTGCGGCCGGACAACTTGCACCGGCCGTTCATCGACGAACTCACCCGTCCCAACCCGGACGACCCCACCGGCAAGAGCACGATGCGCCGGATCCCCGACGTGCTCGACGTGTGGTTCGACTCGGGCTCGATGCCGTACGCCCAGGTGCACTACCCGTTCGAGAACGAGGACTGGTTCGACAGTCATTACCCCGGTGACTTCATCGTGGAGTACATCGGCCAGACCCGCGGCTGGTTCTACACGCTGCACGTGCTGGCGACCGCGTTGTTCGACCGGCCGTCGTTCAAAACCTGTGTGGCGCACGGCATTGTGCTGGGTTCCGACGGGCAGAAGATGAGCAAGTCGCTGCGCAACTACCCGGACGTGTACGAGGTGTACGACCGCGACGGCGCCGACGCCATGCGCTGGTTCCTGATGGCCTCGCCGATCCTGCGCGGCGGCAACCTCATCGTCACCGAGCAAGGCATCCGCGACGGTGTGCGCCAGGTGCTCCTGCCGTTCTGGAACGCCTACACCTTCCTGGCCCTGTATGCGCCGAAAGTCGGTACCTGGCGGGTGGATTCGACGCATGTGCTGGATCGCTACATCCTGGCCAAGCTGGCGGTGTTGCGTGACGATCTCACCCAGTCGCTGGAGGTCTGCGACATCTCCGTGGCCTGCGAGCAGCTGCGTCAGTTCACCGAAGCGCTGACGAACTGGTATGTGCGGCGGTCCCGTTCGCGGTTCTGGGAAGAAGACGCCGATGCCATCGACACCCTGCACACCGTGCTGGAGGTCACCGCGCGGCTCGCGGCGCCGCTGCTGCCGTTGATCACCGAGATCATCTGGCGCGGTCTGACCGGTGGGCGTTCGGTGCACCTGACGGATTGGCCCGAGGCGTCCGAGTTGCCCGCCGATGCCGAACTGGTGGCCGCCATGGACCAGGTGCGTGAGGTGTGCTCGGCGGCGTCGTCGCTGCGCAAGGCCAAGAAGCTGCGGGTGCGCCTGCCGCTGCCGAAACTCACGGTGGCGGTGGAAAACCCGGAGCGGCTTGCGCCGTTCACCGACCTGATCGGCGACGAGCTGAACGTCAAGCACGTCGAACTGACCGACGCCATCGACACCTACGGCCGTTTCGAGCTCACCGTGAACGCGCGGGTGGCCGGGCCGCGGCTCGGCAAGGATGTGCAGGCGGCCATCAAGGCGGTCAAGGCTGGCGAAGGCGTGCTCAATCCGGACGGCACCTTGACCGCGGGGCCCGCGGTGTTGCAGCCCGAGGAGTACAGCTCCCGGTTGGTGGCGGCCGATCCGGAGTTCACCGCCGCGCTGCCCGGTGGCGCCGGCCTGGTCGTCTTGGACGGCACGGTGACTCCCGAGCTGGAGGCCGAGGGCTGGGCCAAGGACCGCATCCGCGAGCTGCAGGAGCTGCGTAAGTCGACCGGACTCGACGTCTCCGACCGCATCCGCGTGGTGATGTCGGTGCCCGCCGAGCGGGCGGACTGGGCGCAGACGCATCGCGAACTCATCGCCGGCGAGATCCTGGCCACCAGTTTCGAATTCGGTGAGCCGGTCGATGCGGCCGAGATCGGCGACGGGGTGAAGGTGAGCATCGTCAAGGTGTGAGCGGTCGGCCTTGGCCGGGGTGGGGCGTTTCGTCCCAGCCGTTACGCAGGTCGGGTTGTGCGCGGTCTGTTGCCGCCGGGTCCGCGGTAAATCACATTTGTCACTTGCGTCTCCGTTCCGGGCGGGTGGCTTCGTGCCCGGCTTGGAGCGACAGGCGCGCGGTCTGTTGCCGCCGGGTCCGCGGTAAGTCACATTTGTCACTTGCGTCTCCGTTCCGGGCGGGTGGCTTCGTGCCCGGCTTGGAGCGACAATGCTTGTTTCCCAACGGGTGTCGCTGCAACCTGGGCAACAGCGCACATGGTCCGGCCTAGAGATCAGAGTGACGCCTGTGACAGCGCGGCGGAACCCGCCCGTCGCTGCCGAACCCGGGCGTCGCCGCCGAACCCCGCCCGCGTCCCGACGCGCCGCCCGCTACGGTTTGACCGCGCGCCACCGCTGCTCGCCGTGCTTGACCTCAACCTCGACATCGACAAATCCGGCCCGCGCCAACCGATCCGGCAGCAGCTGCGGGTCTAGCGGGTTGCAGGTGTCTCGAAAGTGCGCGATGCGGAAGGGGATCGAGTCCACGCCGTCGCTACCTGCGAAGATGCCGCCCGGTTGCAGCACCCGGAACGCCTCGGCGAACAACTGATTCTGCACCGGTGGCGTGGGCACGTGATGCATCATGGTGAAGCACACCACCGAGCTGAAATCCGCTGTGGGAAGGCCGGTATCGGCACCGTCGCCATGGATGATGCGGGCCCGGTCGCCGTACTTGGACTGCAGCCGCTGAGCCAGGGCCCCCTGCGGCTCGACCGTCTTCGCCCAATACCCGGAGCTGCAACACAACCGGTGGCAGATGTTCATTGCCATACGGCAAAACCCTAGGCCACGAGACCAGGGTCCTAGTATCGGCAGTTGTGGAGTCCCGTTGGGTGCTGCACCTGGACATGGACGCGTTCTTCGCCTCCGTCGAACAGCTCACCCGCCCCACCCTGCGGGGGCGGCCCGTGCTGGTCGGCGGCCTGGGCGGACGGGGTGTGGTCGCCGGTGCCAGCTACGAAGCGCGGGTGTACGGCGCACGGTCGGCCATGCCCATGCACCAGGCGCGCCGCCAGATCGGCGTGACGGCGGTGGTGTTGCCGCCCCGCGGGGTCGTGTACGGGTTGGCCAGCCGGCGGGTCTTCGACGCGGTGCGCAGCATGGTCCCCGTTGTCGAGCAACTGTCCTTTGACGAGGCATTCGGGGAGCCGCCCCAGCTCGCCGGGGCATCGGCCGACCAGGTCGACGAGTTCTGCGAGGAATTGCGGCGGGTGGTGCGCGAGGAGACCGGTCTGGTCGCCTCGGTGGGCGCCGGTTCGGGCAAACAGATCGCCAAAATCGCCTCCGGCCTGGCCAAACCCGACGGCATCCGGGTGGTGCGGCGGGAAGAGGAACAGCACCTGCTGCACGGACTGCCGGTGCGGCGACTGTGGGGGATCGGACCCGTCGCGGAGGAGAAGCTGCATCGGCTCGGCATCGAGACGATCGGACAACTGGCGGCGCTGACCGATGCCGAAGTGGCCAACATCCTGGGCGCGACCATCGGCCCGGCGCTGCACCGGCTGGCCCGTGGTATCGACGACCGTCCCGTCACCGAGCGCGCCGAAGCCAAACAGATCAGCGCCGAGTCAACCTTCGCCGTCGACCTGACCACGCTGGACCAGTTGCGGGAGGCGATCGACCCGATCGCCGAGCACGCCCACCGTCGCCTGCTGCGCGATGGCCGCGGCGCGCGCACCGTGACGGTGAAGCTGAAGAAGTCCGACATGAGCACGCTGACCCGGTCCGCAACGCTGCCCTATGCGACGACGGAGGCCGGGGCGTTGACCGCGCTGGCCCGACGGCTGCTGCTGGATCCGCTCCAGATCGGCCCCATTCGCCTTCTGGGCGTCGGGTTTTCGGGCTTGAGCGACGTGCGTCAGGAGTCGCTGTTTCCCGATCTGGAGTTATCGACCGAGGCCGAGGAGGCTCATCAGGCGGTCGAAACGACGGCGCTACCACTGCAAGACGCGGCCCAGTGGCGAATCGGCGACGACGTCGCCCACCGCGAATACGGGCACGGCTGGGTGCAGGGTGCTGGCCACGGCGTGGTGACCGTTCGCTTCGAGACCCGCGCGTCCGGACCGGGTCCGGCGCGCACTTTTCCGCTCGACACCGCCGAGCTGACCGCGGCTAACCCCGTCGACAGCCTGGACTGGCCGGACTACGTCGGCGCGCTGCGGGACCTTGAGGCCGACCAACCGGAAGAAGCGACAGAGCCAACCGGCGAAACCTCAGCCCCAACGCTCGATGAGGTCGGCGACCTCCGCGGCCGGTAGATCCGCGGCCAGCGCCGCCATCAGCAACACCCGCGCCTGCGAGGAGGGCAGGTTGGGCACCATCAGGGCGCCGGCGCTCACCAGGTCGTGCCCGGGGCCGTAGGTGGCGCCGACCCGCCCGCCTGGCACTCGGGTGGTGACCCCGACGACGATGCCGTCGCGGCACAGGCGACGAACCCCCTCGACGACGGCGGCGCAGGCATTACCCGAGCCCAGCGCTTCCAGGACCACCGCCCCTGCGCCGGCCGCGGCAAACGCATCGAGCGCCACCGCGTCACTGCCCAGATACGCCGCCGCGATGTCGACCCGTGGCGCGTATGCGGCGCTCAGATCCCCGAGGTAGGGGCGGGTCTTGCGCTCGGTGAGGCTCGGGCCGTCGGCGACCGTCCCCAACAGGCGTCCGGCGTAGCCGCTGAGGTCCTCGGTGGCCACCTTGCGCAAGCCCAGCGGCTGCAACACCCGGCCGGCGAAGCACACCAGCACGCCCAGGTCCCGTGCCGACGCACTGGCGGCCACCGTCAGCGCGTCGCGAATGTTGGCGGGCCCGTCGGCGTCGGGTGCGTCGGCGCTGCGCATGGCACCGGTCAGCACCACCGGGACTTCACCCGCGTAGGTCAGATCCAGCCAGAGCGCGCTTTCCTCCATGGTGTCGGTGCCGTGCAGCACCACCACACCGTCGGCGCCGGCGTCGGCGGCCGCGCGCACGGCGGCGCCGATTCGATCCCAGTCGGGCACGGTCAGTTCGGAGCTGTCGACCGCCATCAAATCAACGACCTCGACGTCCAGACCGGCGGTCAGGTCCGCGCCACTGTGGGCGGGTCGGCGCACGCCGTCGGCGCCGGTACTGCTCGATATCGTCCCTCCGGTGGTGATGACGGTAAGGCGGCCCATGCTCGGATCATCCCGCACGTCGAGACTGGTATCCGCATGCGGTGTCGATCCGGCATCTGGGGGATGATGGGAGGGTGCCTGACGAACCAACCGGATCTTCCGATCCGTTGACCGCAGCAGGGGCCGGGGATGAGGGCGCTGGCCAGCCCGAAACTTCCGCACCGCCCCGGCGTCTGCGGCTGTTGTTGTCGGTCGCGGCGGTCGTGCTGACATTGGACATCGTCACAAAGGTGCTGGCAGTCAAGTTGCTGCCGCCCGGACAACCGGTCTCGATCATCGGTGACACCGTCACCTGGACGCTGGTGCGCAATTCGGGCGCAGCATTTTCCATGGCCACCGGGTACACCTGGGTCCTGACGCTGATCGCCACGGGTGTGGTGGTCGGCATCTTCTGGATGGGCCGGCGGCTGGTATCGCCCTGGTGGGCACTGGGCTTGGGGATGATCCTCGGTGGCGCGATGGGAAACCTGGTGGACCGGTTCTTCCGGGCGCCGGGACCGCTGCGCGGGCATGTCGTGGACTTCTTGTCGGTCGGGTGGTGGCCAGTGTTCAACGTTGCCGACCCGTCGGTCGTGGGCGGGGCGATCCTGCTGGTCGTCCTGTCGATTTTCGGGTTCGATTTCGACACGGTCGGACGGCGCACGGACGACGACGACACCTCGGCCAACCCCGAGGCGGACGGCGACTCGGTTGACCGAAGTAAGGCCGACAAACGGTGAGTTCGCACCGTTCGATGCCCGTTCCGGAGGGTTTGGCGGGCATGCGTGTTGACGCGGGTGTGGCCCGCCTGCTTGGGCTGTCGCGGACCGCCGCCGCGGCGCTGGCCGAAGATGGCGGGGTCGAACTCGACGGCGTGAAGGCGGGGAAGTCTGACCGCCTGACCCCCGGCGCCTGGTTGGAGGTCCGGCTACCCGAGCCTCCGAAACCTCTGGAGAACCCGCCGGTCGAGATCGAAGGCATGACGATCCTGTATTCCGACGACGACATCGTCGCGGTCGACAAGCCGGCCGCCGTGGCCGCACATGCATCGGTGGGGTGGACCGGACCGACGGTGCTGGGCGGCCTGGCCGCGGCGGGCTACCGGATCAGCACGTCGGGTGTGCACGAACGGCAGGGGATCGTGCACCGCCTGGACGTGGGCACCTCCGGAGTGATGGTGGTCGCCCTCTCGGAACGCGCTTACACCGTGCTGAAGCGCGCGTTCAAACAACGCACGGTCGACAAGCGCTATCACGCGCTGGTGCAGGGACATCCGGACCCGTCCAGCGGAACGATCGACGCCCCGATCGGCCGGCACCCCGGCGGTGAATGGAAGTTCGCCGTCACGAGGAATGGCCGGCACAGCTTGACCCACTACGACACGGTCGAAGCCTTCGTCGCCGCCAGCCTGCTCGATGTGCACCTGGAAACGGGTCGCACCCACCAGATCCGGGTGCACTTCGCCGCGCTGCATCACCCGTGCTGCGGTGACCTCGTCTACGGGGCCGACCCGAAACTGGCGAAAAGGCTTGGGCTGGAACGGCAATGGCTGCACGCGCGGTCGCTGGCGTTCGCGCACCCGGCGGACGGCCGCCGGATCGAGATCGTCAGCCCCTACCCGCCCGACCTGCAGCACGCCCTGGACGTGCTGCGCGCCGAAAGTTGATTCAGCGCACCGGCTTTCGGGCCTCGACCAGGACCCGCACGGCGTGCGCTACGAAGGGTCCGTCGGCCTGGATGCGCTCGTGCAGCTCGCGTAGCCGGGAACGATAGCGCTGCACCGTGAAGTCGGGGACCGCCCAGATGACCTTGCGCAGAAAGTAGACGACGGCGCCGACGTCGAAATACTCCTGGCGCAGCCGTTCCAGCCGCATCGTCACCACTTCCAAGCCGGCGGCCTGCGCCTGTGCGCTTTCGGTGTCGGGGTGGCGGCGGGCCCACGCCTCGTTCTGGGGGCCCTGGGGGCCTCTGAAGAACTCCACCAATTCCGCCACCGTGGCGGGCCCGATGTGCTGCGCCAGGTAGGTGCCGCCGGGGCGCAGCACCCGGGCAATCTCGTGCCAGCACACCGTGTTCGGATGCCGACTGGTCACCAGGTCGAACGCCTCGTCGGCAAACGGCAGGACCGATTCGTCGGGTGGGGTCACCACGACCACTCCGCGCGGATGCAGGCGCTGCGTCGCCAACGCGGCGTTCGGAGGCCATGCTTCGACGGCCGCCATCGTCGGTGGGAACTTCGCTGCGCCGGCGAGCACCTCGCCACCGCCGGTCTGAATATCCAGCGCCGCTGATGCTTTCGCCAGCCGGTCATTCATCAATCGCTGGTAGCCCCAAGAGGGGCGCTGCTCAGTGGCCCGGCCGTCCAGCCAGGAGAAGTCCCAACCAGCCACGGGTGCCGAATCCGCTTCTGCGACCAGCTCTTCGAACGTGCGCGACATGTCAAACCGCCTCACGAACTCAAGAGGGCGTTTTGCAGACGAACTTGGTGCCGCCCGGAATGCCGGTGAAGTCGAGCCGCACCTCGCCCTGGTGTTCCCAATACTCGATGCCCTGCCGCCCGTAACGGGAGCCGCTGCCGGACGGCTGGGCGAAAAGGATGTGCTGCTTGCCTTTCCATTCCAGCACCGCCGCCGGGGGTTCGAATTGGTTGAAGAACTGCGCGGTCAGGGGACTGTCCTCGGCCGGGCAGCGGAAGGTGACGACCGGCGGGATCGCGGTGGCGGGGTCGGACATGGCCAACTGGACAAGGCGGGTCTGGTATGCCTCCCGTACGCACAGCGGAACGTCGGCGTTCTGCGAACAGGCGTCGCGCTCTGCGGCCCACTTGTTCTGCGCGTCGGTGAGCGCCGACTTGTCCGCGCCCGTCCGGTCTAGTGCCCGCTGGTAGCCGTCCGCGACTCGGTTGTCCAGATCACGCAGCACGAGGTCCCCGCAAACCAATTGTTGGGCGGAGTTCGCGGGTTTGGCGCAGTCGAGCGTCGGGCCCGAGTTGGCTGCCGGCGGCGGCGTGGTCTTTGAGCTACAGGCGCCCAGCAGCAGGGCCGTCAGGACGATGGCGATCAGTCGCATACGTGCTGACTACAGCTCGCGCCTCGGACTCGACACCCGACACGCCAGCGGACGGGGCAGTTTCTCGATTACCCGCGATTCAGACGTGACTGTCCTCGGGTGCCGCCTTGGCTTCCCCGGATGCGATGTCGGCAGCGAGCGGCGCGATGGCGCCCAGGATCTCGGTCACCGTCGTCGCAGGCACCCCCGCCGCCGTCAACGCGTCGCCCAAGTGCCCGGCGACCAGGCTGAAGTGGTGCATTGTGATGCCGCGTCCTTGATGCACCTGCTTCATCGGTGCGCCGGTATACGGCTCGGGTCCGCCGAGGGCGGCGGCGAAGAACTCCACCTGTTTGCCTTTGAGACGGCTCATATTGGTGCCGGTGAAGAAGCCGGACAGCTGGTCGTCGGCGAGCACTCTGTCGTAGAAGTCGTCGACGACGGCTTCGATTGACTCGTACCCGCCGATCTTGTCGTAAATGCTGAGCTGCTCGCGCCTCAGCAGGCGTGACAATAAACCCATGTTTCAGCTGACCATCGAGCAGTTGCGCCACCGTTAGGCCGCGGTCACGCGCGGATTGCTCTCCGTAACAGCTCGATTGCTTCGAAACCGGGGACGCCGTATCTATTCGGGGGCCGATGTCCTAGGTTGGCATCATGATCTGCGTCACACCCACCGCACCGCCATCATCAGGAGCAATCTGCCAATGAATCTTGGTGACCTCACGAACCTGGTCGAAAAGCCGTTCGCGACGATGTCGAGCATCCTCAATACGCCGAACTCGGCCGGACGATACCGGCCCTTCTATCTCAGGAATCTGCTCGACGCGGTACAGGGCGTCAAGCTCAGCGACGTCGTCGAGGGCAGGACCATCCTCATCACCGGTGGCTCGTCGGGCATCGGTGAAGCCACGGCCAAGAAGATCGCGGAATCGGGCGGCTCGATGGTGCTCGTCGCGCGCACGCTGGAGAACCTCGAACGGGTCGCCGACGAAATCCGAGCCAATGGCGGGGAAGCCCACGTGTACCCGTGCGACCTGGCGGACACCGAAGCCATCGCCGAGATGGCCGACAAGGTGCTTGCCGACCTCGGCGGGGTGGACATCCTGATCAACAACGCGGGACGGTCCATTCGGCGTTCATTGGCGCTGTCCTACGAGCGGATCCATGACTATCAGCGGACCATGCAGCTCAACTACATCGGTGCGGTTCAGCTGATCCTCAAATTCGTCCCCGGGATGCGCGAACGCGGCTTCGGGCACATCGTCAACGTCTCCTCGGTCGGGGTGCAGACCCGCGCACCGCGGTTCGGCGCCTACATCGCGAGCAAGGCCGCGCTGGACAGCCTGTGCGACGCTCTCCAAGCCGAGGTCGTGAAGGACGGCGTCAAGTTCACAACCGTGCACATGCCGCTGGTGCGCACGCCGATGATCAGTCCGACCAAGATGTACGACAAGTTCCCGGCGCTGACGCCGGACCAGGCCGCCGGTGTGATCACCGACGCGATCGTGCACCGGCCTCGGCGGTCCAGCTCACCGTTCGGGCAATTCGCCGCCGTCGCCGACGCCGTCAACCCGGCGGTGATGGACCGGTTGCGCAACCGCGCATTCGGCATGTTCGACGACTCCGCGGCAGCGAAGGGGGGCGAATCCGGCAGCGGAACCAGCACTGACACAACGGAATTGGACAAGCGAGCCGAAACATTCGTGCAGGCGACCCGAGGGATACATTGGTGACATCATGAGCCTTCCGAAACCGAGCACCACGTCTACCGTCGTCATCACCGGTGCCTCGTCGGGAATCGGGGTCGAGCTCGCGAAGGGGTTGGCCGGTCGTGGCTTCCCGCTGATGCTGGTCGCGCGGCGCCGCGAGCGCCTGGACGAGCTCGCCGACGGGCTGCGCGCGGAGCACCAGGTCGAGGTGGAAGTGCTGCCGCTGGACCTGTCCGACACCCAATCGCGCGCGCAGCTGATCGATCGTCTGCGCAGCGATCCGATTGCCGGCCTTTGCAACAGCGCAGGTTTCGGCACCAGCGGGTACTTCTACGAATTGCCGTTCGAACGGGAAAGCGAGCAAGTCACCCTGAACGCGCTCGCGCTGACCGAACTCACGCACGCCGCGCTGGGCGGCATGGTCGAGCGTGGCGCCGGCGCGGTGCTCAACATCGCCTCGATCGCGGGCTTCCAGCCGATCCCGTACATGGCGGTGTACTCGGCCACCAAGGCGTTCGTCCTGACGTTCTCCGAAGCGGTCCAGGAGGAGCTGCATGGAACGGGCGTGTCGGTCACCGCGCTGTGCCCGGGTCCGGTGCCCACCGAGTGGGCGCAGATCGCCGACGCGGAGCGGTTCAGCATCCCTATCGCGCAAGTCTCCCCGCACGACGTCGCCGAAGCGGCGATCGAGGGCATGCTGGCCGGCAAGCGCACCGTCGTGCCCGGAATCGTGCCGAAGTTCGTCAGCACCAGTGGACGGCTCATCCCGCGCAGCGTGCTGCTGCCCGGGATCCGGATCGGCAACAAGCTGCGCGGAGGGCCCGGGCGCTAGGCGTCGGTGCCGACCGGGCGGCTGGGCCGTAGTGGTCCTGCGATGCCCGACGCCGGGATACGCTCACGCGTATGGCTTCGGTGAACCTCACCCTCGACTCGCCCATGACGCCCCAGGAGATGTGGGAGCACGTCTCGGATCTGTCGACGCTGGGCGACTGGCTGGTGTTGCACGAGGGTTGGCGCAGCGACGTGCCGCCCGTCGAAGAAATGACGGAGGGCACCCAGATCGTCGGTGTGGCCCGTTCCAAGGGGCTGCGAAACCGGGTGACCTGGACGATCACCAAGTGGGATCCGCCGCACGAGGTCGGGATGTCCGGGGACGGAAAGGGCGGCGCCAAGTACAAGGTCACGCTGACCGTGACACCCACCGAGGCGGGGTCCACCCTGGGTTTGTCCGTCGACTTGGGCGGGCGCGCGTTGTTCGGTCCGGTCGGTGCCGCGGCGGCCCGTGCCGCCAAGGGTGACGTGCAAAAGTCGCTCGACAATTTCGTCAAGCTGTACGGATGAGTTCGTCGTTCTGTCACGGATAAAAACGTCTTGAGACACGGTTCGCGACACGCCGATAGTGTGTCGGTGGGCGGTCATAGACTGGCGTCCCTATGACAGATTCGTTTCCTCCCGGGTCGGGCGTCCCCCGCGGGTCGTCGTTCGTGCACCTGCACAACCACACCGAGTATTCGATGCTGGACGGTGCCGCGAAGATCACGCCGATGCTCGCCGAGGTGGAACGGCTGGGCATGCCCGCGATCGGCATGACCGACCACGGAAACATGTTCGGCGCCAGCGAGTTTTACAACACCGCGACCAAGGCCGGGATCAAGCCGATCATCGGCGTTGAGGCCTACATCGCTCCCGGCTCGCGGTTCGACACCCGGCGGGTCCTCTGGGGTGACCCCAGCCAGAAGGCCGACGACGTTTCCGGCAGCGGGTCCTATACCCACCTGACCATGGTGGCCGAGAACGCGACCGGCCTGCGCAACCTGTTCAAGCTGTCGTCGCTGGCGTCGTTCGAGGGCCAGCTCGGCAAGTGGTCGCGGATGGACGCCGAACTCGTCGCCGAATACGCCGAGGGCATCATCGCCACCACCGGCTGCCCGTCGGGGGAGGTGCAGACAAGGTTGCGGCTGGGCCACGAGCGCGAAGCGCTGGAGGCCGCGGCCAAGTGGCGGGAGATCTTCGGGCCCGACAACTACTTCCTCGAACTGATGGACCACGGGCTGTCGATCGAACGACGGGTCCGCGAGGGCCTGCTCGAGATCGGCCGCAAGCTGGACATTCCGCCGCTGGCCACCAACGACTGCCACTACGTCACCCGCGACGCCGCCCACAACCACGAGGCGCTGTTGTGCGTGCAGACCGGCAAGACCCTCTCGGATCCCAACCGGTTCAAGTTCGACGGCGACGGCTACTACCTCAAGTCGGCGGAGGAAATGCGCCAGCTCTGGGACAACGAGGTGCCCGGCGCGTGTGACGCCACCTTGTTGATCGCCGAGCGGGTCCAGTCCTACGCCGACGTATGGACGCCGCGCGACCGGATGCCGATCTTCCCGGTGCCCGAGGGCCACGACCAGGCATCCTGGTTGCGTCACGAGGTGATGGCGGGGCTGCAGCGGCGGTTCCCGTCGGGAGTCGGCCAGAACTACCTCGACCGGGCCGACTACGAGATCAAGGTCATCTGCGACAAGGGATTTCCGTCGTACTTCCTCATCGTCGCCGACCTGATCAACTACGCACGTTCGGTGGACATCCGGGTCGGGCCGGGTCGAGGGTCGGCGGCGGGTTCGCTGGTCGCGTATGCGTTGGGTATCACCAACATCGACCCGATCCCGCACGGTCTGCTGTTCGAGCGCTTCCTCAACCCGGAGCGTCCGTCGGCACCCGACATCGACATCGACTTCGACGACCGTCGGCGCGGCGAGATGGTGCGCTACGCCGCCGAGAAATGGGGCTCCGACCGGGTTGCGCAGGTCATCACCTTCGGCACCATTAAAACCAAAGCGGCGCTGAAGGATTCGGCCCGAATCCACTACGGGCAACCCGGCTTCGCGATCGCCGACCGGATCACCAAGGCGCTGCCGCCGCCGATCATGGCCAAGGACATTCCGCTGTCGGGCATCACCGATCCGGCCCACGAGCGGTACAAGGAAGCCGCCGAGGTCCGCGGGCTCATCGAGACCGATCCCGATGTCCGCACCATCTACCAGACGGCGCGCGGGCTGGAAGGCCTGATCCGCAACGCGGGCGTGCACGCGTGTGCGGTCATCATGAGCAGCGAACCGCTGACCGAGGCCATCCCGTTGTGGAAACGACCCCAGGACGGGGCGATCATCACCGGCTGGGACTACCCGTCGTGCGAGGCCATCGGCCTGCTGAAGATGGACTTCCTGGGCCTGCGCAACCTGACGATCATCGGCGACGCGATCGAGAACATCAAGGCCAACAAGGGAATTGACCTCGACCTGGAATCGGTGCCGCTGGACGACGGGCCCACCTACGAGCTGCTGGGTCGCGGCGACACCCTGGGCGTGTTCCAACTTGACGGCGGGCCGATGCGCGACCTGCTGCGCCGGATGCAGCCCACCGAATTCAACGACATCGTCGCCGTGCTGGCGCTGTACCGGCCGGGGCCGATGGGTATGAACGCCCACAACGACTACGCCGACCGCAAGAACGGCCGCCAGCCGATCAAGCCGATTCACCCCGAACTGGAGGAGCCGCTGCGCGACATCCTCTCTGAGACTTACGGCTTGATCGTCTACCAAGAGCAGATCATGTTCATCGCGCAAAAGGTGGCCTCCTACACGATGGGCAAGGCCGACGCACTGCGCAAGGCGATGGGTAAGAAGAAGCTCGAGGTGCTAGAGGCCGAGTACAAGGGCTTCTATGAGGGCATGACCGCCAACGGCTTCTCCGAAAAAGCGGTGAAAGCGTTGTGGGACACCATCCTTCCCTTCGCCGGATATGCGTTCAACAAGTCACACGCCGCCGGCTACGGCCTGGTGTCGTACTGGACCGCGTACCTCAAGGCCAACTATCCCGCCGAATACATGGCCGGGCTGCTCACCTCGGTCGGCGACGACAAGGACAAGGCCGCGGTGTATCTGGCCGACTGCCGCAAGCTCGGCATCACCGTGCTGCCGCCCGACGTCAACGAGTCCGGGGTCAACTTCGCTTCGGTGGGCCAAGACATCCGGTTCGGACTCGGCGCGGTGCGCAACGTCGGCGCCAATGTCGTCGGATCGTTGATCAGCACCCGCAACGCCAAGGGCAAGTTCACCGACTTCTCGGACTACCTGAACAAGATCGACATCTCGGCATGCAACAAGAAGGTGACCGAGTCGTTGATCAAGGCCGGTGCGTTCGACTCGCTCGGGCACGCCCGCAAGGGGCTCTTCCTGGTGCATACCGATGCGGTCGACAGCGTGCTGGGCACCAAGAAGGCCGAGGCGATGGGGCAGTTCGACCTGTTCGGCGGCTCCGATGGGGACGGCGGGGGAGACGCGGTCTTCAACATAAAGGTGCCCGACGACGAGTGGGAGGACAAGCACAAGCTCGCGTTGGAACGAGAGATGCTGGGCCTCTACGTATCCGGGCATCCGCTCAACAAGGTGGCGCACCTGTTGGCCACTCAAGTGGACACGGCCATCCCGGCGATCCTGGACGGCGACGTGCCCAACGACACTCAAGTACGCGTCGGCGGCATTCTGGCCTCGGTGAACCGGCGGGTCAACAAGAACGGAATGCCCTGGGCATCAGCACAATTGGAAGACCTCACCGGTGGCATCGAGGTGATGTTCTTCCCGCACACCTACTCCAGCTACGGCGCCGAGATCGCCGACGACGTGGTGGTCCTGATCAACGCCAAAGTGGCGGTGCGCGACGACCGTATCTCGTTGATTGCCAACGAACTCGTCGTGCCCGACTTCAGCAACGCCCAGGCCGACCGACCGGTCGCGGTAAGCCTGCCCACCCGACAATGCACCTTGGACAAAGTGACCGCGCTCAAGCAGGTGCTGGCGCGCCATCCGGGCACCTCGCAGGTGCATCTTCGGCTGATCAGCGGCGACCGGATCACCACGCTGGAGCTCGATCAGTCGCTGCGCGTGACACCGTCTCCGGCGCTGATGGGGGACCTGAAAGCGCTGCTCGGTCCGGGGTGTCTGGGCGCCTGACCGACGGGTCAGGTTAGGTCCACCCGCACAATCACGCTGCCCGCCCACCCCGACCGATATCTTCCTGGTGCGCCTAACGCTCGCCGGATGGCGGATGAGCGGCCTATTCTGCGACAGCAATTGTCTACTGGATTCGAGGTGGTTATGACGACGGGGCTCGGTACTGGAGACGAAGCCACCGATGCTGAGCATGCAGAGTGGACATTTGAGTCCAGCGATGCCGGCACTGCGCACCGTCATCTGACCGCTTCACTGGGGCGACATGCGTTCAAGGTGTCCGGCAATGGTAGGGGTTTGTGTGTCAGGCACTCTGTGGCGGCGATGCGGGGTATCGGCGTGCATCGGCTCACCTACGGCGCGGCCAGTGTGGACTTGCAGCCAGACCCCAGTGCGAACCATATCGTTGTCGTGCAACCGCGGCGGGGTCGAATTTCTGCGGTGGGTGGATCGATCGGAGTTGTTGCCAAGCCGGGGATTCCGATCGTTCTCGATGTTGGACGTCAGTACCGTCTGCACTGGGCAGAGCGTGCGTTGGCATCGAAGTTGGTCATTGACAAGCAGTTCGCGCGCGCCGTCGCGGCCGATAGGCATGGCGTTCCCGAAACCCGGTTGACGTTGAGCTTCGATCTCAGCTGCCCGACCTCAGCTCACGCCACCATTGTGTGGTCGCGCTTGGTGTCGCTCATCTCGGCCCAGGCCGAGGCGGCCAACTCGGCCGAATTGTCTACCCTCACTGAGTATCATCTCGCCCGGTCAGCGGTGGCCGCACTACTGGATTGCTTTCCCGCAGCCGTTCGCGTTGACACCCAGCGACGCAGTCCACAGGCGTCCGCCGCTTCGGTGGCCAGGGCCATCGCATATATCGAGACCCACGCCGCGGCTCCAATCACGCTGCGAGACATCGCTGATTCGGTGGGACTGAGCCCGCGAGCGTTGCAGATCGCCTTTCGTCGGTATCGCGATATGTCACCTATGGAGTACGTCCGCGCGGAACGCCTTCGACGCGCATACGCCGACCTCCGCGACGCCCATCCGGATAGCACAACGGTCGCGGCCGTCGCCGGCCGCTGGGGCTACTACAACCCTGGCAGATTCGCGACCGAGTTCCGCCAGGCATTCGGTCGGTACCCGCGAGAGATCCTGGCCTCAGAATGACCTCAGAATGACCGAGAATGACCTTTGATGCCGGGCCACCTTGTGCGGCACCGGCATCAAAGGTCAGCCAGTCGGTCAGCGCCCCGGAAGTCCTCGCGTGCGAGCGCTCAACGCTTCGTCAACATCGAAGCGCTGCACGGTGAAGTCACTGAACTTGGGGTGCGAACGCAGTTGCGCGACCAAGGGTCCCGCCAAGTAGGAATCCACTGCTGCCGCGTCACGGAAGACGTAGAAGCCGCCACTTCCGCCGTCGACGTTCAGCCACGTCTTGCCGAGTAGTCCGTCCACGTCGACGAGTGCATCAGCGAAGGTATCAGCGATCGCAGCCAGTTCGTCCGGCTCCGCCGCACTTGAGAATGTCACCAGAATCGCCGTGGCCATATCACCAGATCTCCACGTTTAGCGCCGAAAAGAACTTGGACAGCGCCGACATGTGCGCCGCAAGCTCGGTGAGCTCGGCTATCTCCGGATCGGAATACCACCGCCGGAGGTTGTCGACGTCTTCGTCGGTGACCTTGTAGGCGTGCAGCGCGATCTTGCGTGCATAGTCGAACACCGCCAAGACGCGTTCGTCGAACGCATCCCTGTGCTCGTCATAGGCGTGGACCTTGGCCACCAGACTGTCTTCGGCACCTTCAAATCGTGAGGCCGCCGTGTGCCAGGCGATGCAGTACGGGCATTCGAGGGCGAAAGCGACCACGAGACCGACGAGTTCGGCCAATTGCGGGTCTTTCTTCGAGATGAGGCTTTCGCGAACGACGTACCAGTCCTTCTCCAGCCACGCCTTGAGCAAACCCGGGCTCAGCCCGAGTACACGAACGAATTGACTGACCCACTCGTGATGTTCGGGAGTGCCCTTCTCCCGGAATGGATGATCGACAGTTGGTGCGATTTGGAAGTACTCACCGTTGGTCTTCTTCACATAGTCGTCGAGGACCTGCTTCGCTTCGGGTGAGAGGCTGTCTAGATCAGGGACCAACTTCAAGCGGGGCGTCACGGATACTCCTCTGTAGTGTGATGCAGGATCTGCTCCCATGTAGTCAAGCCGACTGTGACGAACTCCGACAGTCGCTGAGCGCACCGTCAATGTACAGATCGCGCATCCGACGGCCGGCGGTCGGATGCGATTCTCGGCGCCGTCCGATGATGGTCTGCGACAGCTGTTTTAGTACCAGGAACACGACAAGCGTGCCTCGAAGGCGTTGGTACACCGTGTGATCCACGATCATGCACGGGCTGTTCACCGGTTCAGGGTCTGCCCTGAGCGATCTCAGCGACTCCGATGCGACGGGATTTTTCTCAGCCCGATTGCATGAAGTATCCGCTGGTGGTTGCGATTTCATAACGAACTTCCGGCCGGCGGCTACGCGGGACCTGCCTAGCATTTCGACCCACCGAGACAAATCGAACGAAACGGGGCGTGTGTGAGCCGAAAGTCAGGAGTCGTTAGAACGGCATTCCGTTCAGTGACGGCGGTCCTCGCCGTCATACTGGGGTTTCCAGCAATCGCCCTCTCGCCGTTGGCATCTGCCGACGAGACGAAGTACCTCGCGTTTTACACACCCCCCGACTCCCTGCCGCACGGAACCCATGGTGACCTCATCCGTTCGGAGCCGGCAAATATCGTCTACGAGCCATCCGGCCAACTGGGCAGTTGGACGGCCACCGGAACCCGGATCATGTACCAAACCACCAACGCCAAGGGGCAATCGGTGGCGGCCACCGGCGTCTACCTCGAGCCCGACGTACCGTGGCAGGGTAACGGCCCACGCCCGCTGATCGGCTACGCGCCGGGACCGTACGGCATCGGCGAACAGTGCGCACCGTCGCGACTGATCGACCGGGGAATCCACTTCTCTCAGGGATTCGACCTGACATTCAACTACGAGGAGACCTTCCTCGCCACATTGGTGGCGCGGGGATTCGCAATAGTGGTGGCCGACGGTGTCGGTATGGGTGTGCACATCCCCGGCGGGCCCGAGTTCGGCAACCGATTGTCCGCCGGCACAGGCCTTCTCGACGCAGTGCGTGCCGCCAAGAAGCTGCCCGGTACCTCGCTGACCCCCGACGGCCCGGTCGCGTTGTGGGGCTGGTTGAGTGGCGGGCAGGCGGCCGGATCCGCGGCCGAGCAGGCGGCGACTTACACCCCGGAGCTGAACATCGTCGGTACGGTCCTCAACACTCCGCTGGCCGACCTGTCACTACTTCCACCTTTCGTCGACGGGAGTCTCCTCGCGGGCGCCTTGGCCTACGTGCTCAACGGGGTGGTGTTTGCCTATCCCGAGACCAAAGACCTTCTCGTACAGGCATTAACACCGCGGGGTCTGCACTACGTCGAGTGGTCAAGCTACATCTGCCTGGTACAGTCGGTCGCCGACTTCGGATTCCGACACCTCTACTTCCCCGACGGCACCGGCTGGTTCAAGGCGCCCCCCGAGGAAATCTTCGGTAGCGAACCCGTTAAAAGCCTGCTCCTCGCTCAGAATCTGGGCAATGCCCGCCCGAAGGGGCCGGTCTACATCTCCGCCAATAGATTCGACTCGTTCAACCCCTACCAAGCGTCGATCGATCTGGCTGCGCACTGGTGTGACCGAGGCGCAGATGTCCAGCTATGGACCAATGAAGAACCTCCATTTCTGAACAAGACGGGCATCAACACTCTGCTGCCGTACTTCGTCGACGGCGAGCGGTCGATGCAGTGGCTGGCGGACCGCTTCAACGGCGTGCCGACCACGCCGAATTGCCATGACGCCGCAGCGTAATCCGTGAAAACCGGACCTGGTTGACAGCCGTGCCTCCCGAAAGCCGAGCAAGACAGCTTCTGTGACCGGGCGTGCGAGGTCATCGAATCGGGGATGCGGTGCACCTGTTCCTGATCGACGCCCGCACGTGCGGGATTCACCCCTGCTGAACAGTGCGAGTTCTGCCCGTTACGGGATTACGGGTAGAACGGGTTCAGGTCCGGCGGAATGATCTGGTTGCCCGTCACGCCGGTAAACCGGATGAAGATCTGCGCGGGAATGTTCAGCGTCTGGTAGATGCCGGCGCCGATCCACGAGACCGGCAGCTGCAACAAGCTGGGCACCGACTGGACAATGCTGTCGATGGGCCCGTACACCAGGTAAGGAATCGTGGCTGCGATCGTGCGCGCCGTCAGGGTTACGTTCTCTGGGATGTCGGGATAACCCTGGGTGGCGAACGTCTGGTTCAGCAGGGGGAACAGGTTGGAGCCGGGGTCGTAGTAGTAGTTGTCGAAGACGGGGGACGTGAGGGGAGCGCCCTGCATGTACGACGCCGGGGTCAGGCCGAATGCATCCAAAATGGTTGGCGTCGTGCTGTTGATCTGCCATTGGTTGTTGATCCAACCGTCCATCATGTCGTTGCCGGCCTGATCCCACATCAGGAATGTTGCTGTCTCCAGCGGTGATTGGAAGCCGTGGCCGCGACCGAACTGGTCGGGGGAGATGTGACCGTGGTCGGTGACCATGAGGATGTCCCATTCCTCGCCGGTTGTGTTCTCCCAGTCCCACACCGCTCCCAAAAGGCCTCCGCCGCCGTTGGTTTGGGTGCCGAGTTGGGCGTCCATGATCTGCAGGGCCTGCACGTACTGCGGAGAACCGCCACCGAATGCGTGCCCGACCTCGTCGACTCCCACGTAGTACGCGAAGATCAAATTGCCCTTGTTGGGATCGGCGGCCATGATCGCGGCCGTGGCCTGCGAGGTGACTTGGGCCTGCGACGCTGCCCAGAGCACGTCGTTCGGGTCATGGCCAACGAATTGGATGTTGTCGGCGGGGAACGCGCCAGCACCGGCGATGTCGGTGATGACTTGCCAGTTGCCGATCACCGTGGTGTTGACATCGTCGCCGTAGAAGCCCTCGAGTTGGTTGAACACCGTGGGCCACATGTCGTACGTCCATGGAGTGAAGACGTTGTTGGTCACACCGGATTGCTCGCTCCACACACCGGTCGTGATCGCCGTCCACGACGGGTTGGAGATGCTGGTGTGTCCGATGATTGTCGACGCGGAGGTGGTGCTCTGCTGCATGAACGCGTGGAAGTTCGGGGTACCGGCTGGGTCGGACAGAATTCTGCTCAGATTCGTGCCGTCCGTGCCGATCAGCAGGAAGTTGCGATCGGGTGCGGCCGCGAGCAGATTGGCGACGGTCATTGCATCGGACGGCACGAACAGCACGTTCCCCATGCCGAACCCGCCCTCGCCGTTGGCGCCTGGGGTGCCGAAGAAGGACAATGCTCGGCCCCCGAGCCCACCGAACCCGTAGGTGACCGCGCCAACCCCGCCGGTGCCGCCGGCCCCGCCATTGCCCCACAGCAGCCCGCCGGTGCCGCCGTTCCCGCCGACGCCGCGTCCGATACCGCCGGCGCCGCCCACGCCGCCGTTACCGATCAACCCGGCGTCGCCGCCGCGTCCGCCCCGGCCGCCTGGCGCGCCCGAGCCGCCATTGCCGCCGTTGCCCCAAAGGATGCCGCCGGCCCCACCGTTCTGGCCGGTGCCGGGTGTGCCGTCGGCTCCGTTGCCGATCAGCGGACGGCCTAACAGCAGGTTGGTGGGCGCATTGATCACACCCAGAACTTGGTCGCCGACGGCCTGCAAAGGACTGGCCGCGGCCGCTTCTGCCGCCGCATACGCCCCACTGGCGCCGTTCAATGCCTGTACAAAGCGCTCATGGAACGCCGCCGCCTGCGCGCTGATCGCCTGGTACTCCTGGGCCTGCCCGGAAAAGAGCGCGGCGATCGCCGTCGATACCTCGTCAGCGGCGGCAGCCAACACCGTGTTGGTCGGAGTTACCGCCGCTTGGTTTGCTGCCTGAATCGAGGACTCGATAGCCGCGAGATTCACGGCTGCAGTCGTCAGCAGGTCGGGTGTTGCGAGTACAAACGACATGTGGTCCTCCAACCAGGCAACTGTGACCATCGGAAGATTAACGCTGCCAATAATTGCACGACTCCGAGCAATTTTCGGCGTATCTGCCAAGCAACTCGCGCGTCACTGTACCCGAGGGCGCGGTGCACACTGAGATTGCCGTCACGGTCGTGGATCGCCGCCAACCCACAGCCACCAGGGCAATCTCGCCGGCGCGGACTAGAAGCGGTAGCGCAGGATGCGGGCCTTCCGGGCGCCGGCCTTGAACTTGCCAGATGCCTTGGTAGCTAATCGAATCCACCCGGGGAACAGCTCGACCTCCGGTGCGTGCGCCAGGCTGGCCTCCTCGACCAGCGTCAACCGGGGATTCCAGGCCTCCGGCACCCGGGCGTCTTTGAAGCCCGCGTACCCCCATTGGGTGCCAACGTTGGCGAACATCCGCTGCGGGGCCAGCTTCACCGCAACCCGACTGACCCAGCCGATGCGTCCGTAGTCGTTGAAGGCCAACTCGCCGGAGCCGAAGTGGTCGGTGATGCGGCGAAAGATGCCGACGATCACCGGCTTGGACAGGAACGCGAACAGGCCGTCGGCAATCAGGATGGTGGGTCGGTCGGCCGGGATCCCGGACGGCCAGCTGTCGTCGGCGAGCGACACCGCGATGGAATGCGCGTTGTCGGGGCCGGGCATTACCTGCTCACGCAGTGCGATGACGCGTGGCAGGTCGATGCTGTACCAGTCCACCGTGGCGGGCGGCCTGACCCGGAACACGCCCGTGTCCAGCCCGGCGCCCAGATCCACCACGACGGCATCGGGGTGCTTGGAGATGAAGGCGCGAAGGCGGTCGTCGAGCATCTTGGCGCGCAGCGCCGTCTGGCAGACAACGCTGACGGTGACCCCGAGCCCGGCGAAGTCGTAATCGATCTTGCCGACGATGTCGTCGGCGAGTGTGTCGCCGAGAATCGGCCGGGACCAGCGACTATCCAGCGCGCGGGCGTACTGGGTCAAGAATGCGGTCTGTTCGAGCGGGGAGAAGCCGCTGACATCGATTCCGGAATGAGAGGCCACTGTCGCCAACGTACGCTGAGTGAGGCAGGTATTTCGTACGCCGAGTCGGCGGACGTACGCTCTGGGCGAGGCGGATCCGGTGCCGAGGAGTGCCAAGGAGTGCCGAGGAGTAAGAAATGACCACGACCGACCGAGCGGTCACCATGTGCGAGGCGTTTCAGCGGACAGCGGCGATCCAGCCGGATGCGGTCGCGCTGCGGACGGTCGGCGGCGGGCAGACCTTGACCTGGCGCGAGTACGCGGAACAGGTGCGCCGGACCGCGGCCGGCCTGTCCGGCTTGGGGGTTTCGCGCGGTGACACCGTGTCGCTGATGATGGCCAACCGGGTCGAGTTCTACCCGCTAGAGGTGGGCGCGCAACACCTTGGGGCAACGTCGTTTTCGGTCTACAACACGCTGCCGGCCGAGCAGTTGACGTACGTGTTCCAGAACGCCGGCACCAAGGTCGTGATCTGCGAGGAGCGGTACGTCGACCGGATCCGCGCCAGCGGCGCACCGATCGAGCACATCGTTTGCATCGACGGTGCCCCTGATGGCGCGCTGTCCGTGGCGGACCTGTACGCAGCCGCGGCTGACGATTTCGACTTCGAGCAGACCTGGCGTGCGGTGCAGCCCGACGACATCCTGACTCTGATCTACACCTCCGGGACCACGGGCAACCCGAAGGGCGTCGAGATGACGCACGCCAACATCCTCTTCGAGGGCTACGCCATCGACCAAGTGCTCGGTCTCGAGTTCGGGGACCGGGCGACGTCGTTCCTACCGACCGCGCACATCGCCGACCGAATGTGTTGCCTCTACGGCCAGGAAATGTTCGGCACCCAGATCACCACGGTGTCCGATCCTCGCGCGATTGTGACGGCGCTTCCTGAAGTGCGGCCAACAGTGTGGGGCGCCGTACCGCGAATATGGGAAAAGCTCAAGGCCGGAATCGAATTCACAGTCAGTAACGAGACGGACGAGATGAAGCGGACCGCATTGCAGTGGGCGATGTCAGTGGCCGACAAACGCGCCCGGGCGCTGCTCTTGGACGAACCGATGTCCGACGAACTGGCCGCCGAATGGGCCCGCGCCGACGAGTTGGTGTTGTCCAAGTTGCGCGAAAAGCTCGGTTTCGGCGAGTTGCGGTGGGCGATCTCGGGCGCGGCGCCGGTCCCGAAGGAAACGCTGGCCTTCTTCGCGGGCATCGGCATCCCGATAGCCGAGGTGTGGGGCATGTCGGAGCTGAGCTGTGCGGCCACCGCCAGCCATCCGCGCGAGGCACGCCTGGGCTCCGTCGGAAAGCTGTTGCCGGGGATAGAAGGCCGGATCGCCGAGGACGGCGAATTCCTGGTGCGGGGGCCGCTGGTGATGAAGGGCTACCGCAAGGAGCCGGCGAAGACCGCCGAGGCGATCGACGCCGACGGATGGCTACATACCGGCGACATCATCGAGATGGACCCCGACGGCTACCTGCGGGTGGTGGACCGCAAGAAGGAGCTGATCATCAACGCGGCCGGAAAGAACATGTCGCCGGCCAACATTGAGAACACGATCCTGGCGGCGTGCCCGCTGATCGGCGTCGTGATCGCGATCGGGGACGGCCGTCCTTACAACACGGCGCTGCTGGTGTTCGACGCCGATTCGGTCGGCCCCACCGCGGCCCAGCGCGGGCTGGAAGCGTCGCCCGCCGCCCTGGCCGCCGACCCGGAGATCGTGGCGCAGGTGGCCGCCGGCGTCGCCGCGGCCAACGAGAAACTGTCCCGGGTGGAGCAGATCAAACGTTTCCGAATCTTGCCCACCCTGTGGGAGCCGGGTGGCGACGAGATCACCCTGACGATGAAGCTGAAGCGCAAGCCCATCGCCGCCAAGTTCGCCACCGAGATCGAAGAGCTGTACGCGACCGAACCCGGGCCCGATATCCACGAGCCCGCCAAGTCGGCACCCGCGGCAGCCTTGGCGTGACGGGAGGTGTGGCGATGACCGCAGGGGAGATCGGCCGGATCAGGGCGCGAAAGCTGTTGCAGCGCACTGGAATTATCGGAGAGGCAACGACGGCGCTGGCCACCGACCCGCCCGAGGTGGCTCAGCTGCTGCAGGCACAGTGGTTCAGCGAGCGACTGGATGCGCTGGCGGACGAGCTTGGCCGCGATAGCGCCGATGTTCGAGCGGAGGCCGCGGGTTACCTGCGCGAGGTGGCCGCGACGCTGGATGAGCGCGCCGTGCATGCGTGGCGTGGGTTCAGCCGATGGTTGATGCGCGCCTACGACGTGCTGGTGGATGAGGACCAAATCGCACACCTGCGCAAGCTTGACCGCAAGGCGACACTGGCGTTTGCGTTCTCGCACCGGTCCTACCTGGACGGCATGCTGTTGCCCGAAGCGATTGCGGCGAACCGACTTTCGCCGGCGCTGACGTTCGGCGGGGCGAACTTGAACTTCTTTCCGATGGGCGGGTTCGCCAAACGCACCGGCACGATCTTCATCCGGCGACAGACCAAGGACATCCCGGTCTACCGATTCGTGTTGCGCGCCTACACCGCCCAGCTGGTGCAGAACCACGCCAACCTCACGTGGTCTATCGAAGGTGGGCGGACCCGGACCGGCAAACTGCGGCCGCCGGTGTTCGGCATCCTGCGCTACATCACCGACGCCGTCGACGAAATCGACGGCCCCGAAGTCTATTTGGTGCCGACGTCCATCGTCTACGACCAGCTGCACGAAGTGGAGGCGATGACCACCGAGGCCTACGGTGCCGCCAAGCGGCCGGAGGACCTTCGGTTTCTGGTGCGGCTGTCGCGCCAGCAGGGTGAACGGCTCGGCCGGGCCTACCTCGACTTCGGCGACCCGCTGCCGCTGCGTCAACGCCTCGAAGAATTGCGGGCCGACCCGTCGGGCACCGGCACGGTGGTCGAGCGCATCGCGCTGGACGTGGAGCATCGAATCAACCGCGCCACGCCGGTCACACCGACCGCGGTGGTGAGTCTGGCTCTGCTGGGCGCGGACCGCTCACTGTCCATCAGCGAGGTGCTGGCCACGGTGCGGCCGCTGGCCAGCTACATCGCGGCTCGCAACTGGACGGTTGCCGGCGCCGCCGACCTGACCAACAAGTCGACCATCCGCTGGACCCTGCATCAGATGGTCGACTCGGGCGTGGTCAGCGTGTACGACGCGGGTACCGAAGCGGTCTGGGGGATCGGCCACGATCAACACCTGGTCGCGGCCTTCTATCGCAACACCGCAATCCACATCCTGGTCGATCGCGCGATCGCCGAGTTGGCGCTGGTGGCGGCAGCCGAAGAGTCAAGCGATGGCACGGTGGCCCCGGCGGCGGTCCGCGACGAAGCGCTGCGGCTGCGCGAGCTGTTGAAGTTCGAGTTCCTGTTCTCGGGTCGCGCGCAGTTCGAGAAGGAACTTGCCGACGAGGTGCGCCTCATCGGGCCGGCGGTGGACACCACCAAGTCCGCGAGTGTGGCCGACGTGCGGCGGCTGCTGGAATCGGCCGACCTGCTGCTGGCGCACCTGGTGCTGCGTCCGTTCCTGGACGCATATCACATCGTGGCCGACCGACTGGCGGCGCTGGAGGATGAAGAGCTCGACGAGAACGCCTTCCTGACCGAATGTCTCGAGGTCGGCAAGCAGTGGGAGCTGCAGCGCAGGATCGCCAGCGCCGAGTCGAGGTCGATGGAACTGTTCAAGACGGCGTTGCGGCTGGCTAGACACCGGGAGCTGGTTGACGGCTCAACCGGTCCAGACGCCGAAGACATCGCGAAACGTCGTCAGGAATTTGCGGACGAGATCGCCGCGGCGACGCGACGGGTCAACGTGATCGCCGAAATTGCCAGGAGGCGCGTCAGCGGCGCGGATGGGCCCGCGTCTTAAGCGCGACCCCCACCGCAACGCCGATACCGGCACCGATCAGGACCGCTGGCGCCGCACTGGTGGTCACGACCCCGACGACCAGAAAAGCGACAAGGCCCGCGATGATGGCGTGCAACTTGTGCCGCGGCCATGGAACACCCGCGATCGGCACATCCGACGCGTTGAGGGCGGGCAAAGTCATAGTTTCACCATACCGAACACTTTATTTTTCGCCCAAACGAACTCTCTGATGTGAACGTGCTGATCTAAAGGTGCGGGGCACGCGCATAGAGCGCATAGAGTTGGTGGCATGCCGCTAACAGGTGAATACGAACCCAGTCCCTCCGATTGGGCCCGCGAACAGGCCGAGAAGATCATCGCTTCCGGTGGTACCGAGGCCACGGAGTTGCAGGGGAAGCCCGTCATCCTGCTCACGACCGTCGGGGCCAAGACCGGCAAGCTTCGCAAAACCCCGCTGATGCGGGTCGAACACGACGGTGAGTACGCGGTGGTCGCCTCACTGGGCGGGGCGCCGAAGCACCCGGTCTGGTACCACAACGTGAAGAAGAATCCGCGGGTGGAGTTGCAAGACGGTCCCGTGACCCGTGACTACGAAGCGCGCGAGGTGTTCGGCGACGAGAAGGCCACGTGGTGGGAGCGGGCGGTGGAAGTCTGGCCCGATTACGCCAAGTACCAGGAGAAGACGGAACGCCAGATTCCGGTGTTCGTCCTCACCCCGGTGAGCTGACCTTCCCGCTGAGCCAGTAGCTGCGGGCATGGCACCATTGACCGGTGACCGCTGAACTGAGCCCAACCCCGATGTCGCCGCTGCCTGTGCTTTCCGCAGCCGACATTGACGAGGCGGCGAAGCGCATTTCCTCGGTGGTCACGCCCACGCCGTTGCAGTTGAGCGATCGGTTGTCGGACATCACCGGTGCCACGGTGTACCTCAAGCGCGAAGACCTGCAGGTCGTGCGTTCCTACAAGCTGCGCGGCGCCTACAACCTGCTGGTGCAGTTGTCGGAGGAGGAGTTGGCGGCCGGCGTGGTGTGTTCCTCCGCCGGCAATCACGCGCAAGGCTTCGCCTACGCCTGCCGGTCCCTGGGCGTGCACGGCCGGGTCTATGTGCCCGCCAAGACGCCCAAACAGAAGCGCGACCGAATCCGCTACCACGGCGGCGAGTTCATCGAGTTGATCGTCGGCGGCTCGACCTACGACATGGCCGCCGAGGCGGCGCGCGCCGACGTCGAACGCACCGGGGCCACGCTGGTACCGCCCTATGACGACGCGCGGACCATGGCAGGCCAGGGCACCATCGCCGTCGAAATCCTGGCCGAACTCGACGAAGAGCCCGACGTGGTGATCGTCCCGGTGGGTGGCGGCGGCTGCATCGCGGGCATCACCACCTACCTGGCGGAGCGGACCGTCAACACCTCGGTCTTGGGCATCGAGCCCGCAGGAGCGGCCGCGATGATGGCCGCCCTGGCCGCCGGCGAGCCGGTGACTCTGGATCATGTGGACCAGTTCGTCGACGGCGCGGCGGTGAGCCGGGCCGGGACGCTGACCTACGCGGCGCTGGCAGCGGCCGGTGACATGGTGTCGATCACCACGGTCGATGAGGGCGCGGTCTGCACGGCAATGCTCGACCTGTACCAGAACGAGGGCATCATCGCCGAACCGGCCGGCGCGTTGTCGGTCGCGGGTTTGTTGGAAGCCAATGTCGAACCCGGGTCCACCGTGGTCTGTCTGATCTCGGGTGGCAACAACGACGTGTCCCGCTACGGCGAGGTGCTCGAGCGCTCGCTGGTGCACCTGGGCCTCAAGCACTACTTCCTGGTGGACTTCCCGCAGGAGCCCGGCTCGCTGCGCCGCTTCCTGGACGAGGTGCTCGGCCCCAACGACGACATCACCCTGTTCGAATACGTCAAACGCAACAACCGCGAGACGGGCGAGGCGTTGGTCGGTATCCAGCTGGGATCGGCGGCCGATCTGGACGGCCTGCTGGCCCGGATGCACGCGACGGAGATTCACGTCGAGACCCTGCATCCGGGCTCACCCGCCTACCGCTATCTGTTGTTCTAGTTCGGCCCGTCGCGAGCGTGCGCAGTTGTACGCGCTGCGCCGCGTGTCGGCGGGCAGACACGCACGCTCGGCGAGGGGTTACTGCAGGTAGGTCGGCAGCGGGGTAGCCGGGTCGAGGTCGGCGGCGGGCTGCGGTGCCCCGGGCGTGAGTTTCAGCGGTATCACTCCCGCCCAGTGCGGCAGAGCCATGTCGTCCGGGTCGTCGGCCACGCCGCCGGTGCGCACCTTGGCCGAAACCTCACGAAGGTCGAGCGCGAGCACCGCGGTCGCGGCGAGCTCACGGGCATTCGGAGGCCGGCAATCGGCGGCACGGCCGGGTCGGATGTGGTCGAGCAGGGCGTTCATGGCCCGCAGCTTCTCGGCCGGGTCTTCGACCAGCCGGGCCGTGCCCATCGCGACCACCGACCGGTAGTTCAGCGAATGGTGCATGGCGGACCGGGCCAGCACCAGCCCGTCGACCAGCGTCACGGTCACACAGACCGGCAGCCCAGCGGGCTTGGCGGTGAGCATGGGATTGCTCCCGGTCGACCCGTGCACGTAAAGGGTTTCGCCGAGGCGGGCGTGGGTGGTGGGCAACACCGCGGGCCGGTCGGCGTTGAGGAAGCCGAGGTGGCAGACGAGCGCTTCGTCGAGGATTCGATGGACCGTCTCACGGTCGTAGCGGGCGCGCTCTCGGTAGCGGGTCGGTGTGGTGTGCGGTGTCGGGCGATATGCGCTATCGGTGCTGGTCTTCATCGGGTTGCCTCGGATTTTGTACTAGTACATAATTATCTGTGTGCCAGTACAATACCGGATCGAGGGGACCGGCGCGGAATCCATCGCCGCCAACATCGAAGAGGCCATCTCGCGGGGCGCACTAGCGCCCGGCGCCACGCTGCCCCCGATCCGCGAGGTTGCCGCCGACCTGGGCGTCAACGCCAATACCGTCGCCGCCGCCTACCGCCTGCTGCGCGAACGCGGAGCGGTGGAGACCGCGGGCCGGCGCGGGACCCGGGTGCGGGACCGGCCCGCCACCACCCCGCGCTCCGCCCTGGGCGTCGGCGTCCCACCGGGCGCGCGCGACCTCTCGACGGGCAATCCCGACCCCCATCTGCTGCCCATCGCCGTCGCCAACTGGTCGCTGGGCTCCCGATCGCCGGTGTTGTACGGGGAGTCCGGCATGTCGCCGCAGCTGCTCAAGCGTGCGCGCGCCACCCTGGCCGCCGACGCCGTCCCGGCAATCCATCTGACGCTGACCAGCGGGGCGCTCGACGGCATCGAGCGGGCGCTCAACGCACACCTGCGACCGGGTGACAAAGTCGCGGTCGAGGATCCCGGGTGGGCCAACCTGCTGGATCTGCTTGCCGCACTGGGGCTTTCCGCCGAGCCGGTGCGCGTCGACGATGACGGGCCGCTGCTGCTGGACATGGCCCGGGCGCTGCGACGTGGCGTGCGGGCGGTGATCGTGACCACCCGGGCGCAGAACCCGACGGGAGCCGCCTTGTCCGCGGAACGGTGTGCCGCGTTGCGCAGCCTGCTGGCGAGCCGCACCGCGGAGGTGTTGGTGATCGAAGACGATCATTGCGCCGAAATCGCCGGTGCACCACTGCACCCGTTGGCGGGTGCGACGCGGCGCTGGGCCTTTGTCCGGTCGGCGTCGAAGGCATACGGCCCGGACCTGCGTCTGGCCGTGATGGCCGGAGACCGCCGCACCATCGAGCGGGTACACGGGCGCCTGCGCTTGGGCCCGGGTTGGGTCAGCCACCTGCTGCAGGACCTCGCCGTCGACCTGTGGTCGGATGACGCGGCCACGACCCTGGTCCGCGAGGCCGAACAGCATTACGCCGCCAACCGCGAGAGCTTGTGCGCGGCGTTGGCCAACCGCGGTGTGGTTGCTCACGGTCGATCGGGCCTCAACGTGTGGATTCCGGTTCCCGACGAGGCGGTGGCCTGCACCCGGCTGGTCAACTCGGGCTGGGCCGCGGCTCCGGGCACCCGGTTCCGCATGGGCACGCCACCGGGGATCCGGGTCACCATCGCGGACCTGGCCGCCGACGAGATCGACACCCTGGCCGACGCCATCGCCGACGCGGTACGGAGCAATGACCGCCGCAGTGTGTAGCGGTCACCCGTAGCCCCGAGTGGACGCGAACGCCCCCGATTTCACCACCCCGCATCTGTAACCCACATGTGGATATGAGAACTGGCCCATTGAATTGCGGAGGACTCACGCGCACCATAGTCCGTGGGATAGGCCCCCAGGGGAGCCCAGCCAGCGACCGAACCGACTAGGAATTGGGGCGATAGTTGAGCGCGCACCAGCAGGAGGAACCCGAAACAGTCAGAGAGGCGTGGGAGAGAACCCGTCTCCGCTGGAAGAATTTGAAATGGCCGAGGCTATGGATGCGGCTGGGCGGTTGGTTTATTTTCGGAGTGCTTGTTTCCCTCGTCCCGGTAGGACTTATCTGGACGCTTCGCGCCTTGACCTCGCAAGACCACGACTTGGGTCACATCGTTTCTGACGGCGAACTCCTTCTGATTTCGGCCGTAATAGCGGCAGCCGCCGCCGGCGACCTTCTCAGCCGTAAGCGCAAGAGATTCAACTTGTCTGCCGGCGAAATGGCCGTCGTGGGGGGCGCCATGCTTTTGCTCTTCGGCGGTGGCGGCACGTACGCAGGCATCGCGGCTCTAAATCACTTGAAGGTGACAGCGCAAGCTGGAACGAATGACGAAGTGAAGAAATATCTAACAACCATGATAAGTGCTGATAACGGCTGGCCAGAGATTTGGTGCTGGTCAGCGTTCGGCGCGAGCCTTCTCCTCGGCGCATGTAGCATATTTGTCATAGCACTGGAGGAAGCTGGATGATCATCGAGTTGGTTCCCTTAGTGCCCATTGCGGCTGCGGGCCTGGGCGCCTTATCGGGTGTGGTCGGCGTCGCCGTGACTAGCTTGCGTCGTCCGACGAAAAAGCACTTAGGTTCGGGGCCAAGGTCGCTCGTGTCAGCGGAAGAACCGTCGCAAGCGTCGGCGCAGGATGGTCAGATTGCAATCTACCGGCCTGCTTCTGGCGAAGTGGCCCACATCGTCGACCTAAATCTCGATAAGTTCCGGGAAATAGCGAGCGCCGTGTCGCGGGGTGCCGAGGACGCTGCCATGTCCGCATTGCGCGCAGAAGCGCCGCCCGACGCGCACCTTCAGGTGGAGAAAGCCGAAGCACCTCTACTCGAGACCCCGCTTGAGATGAAAACCGGATAACTAGTCGCGCTGGCTTCCTTCTAGGTCTTTGCCCCGGGAAGGCCCGGATCAGGCACACGCCCATCATTTTCGGCGTATTGGTGTGTTGTAAGCGCGCCTCAGAGGACTGGGGCGGGTTACATCTGCTGTTCTTAAGCCGGGCAATCGCCTCCGCGATCTGCGCCGCCACTTCCTCATAGGGCCGGGTCACGTCGTGGTGGGGTTCGTCGGTCTGGCGGTTCGGGTGCTCGCGGCCCTCCGCGCGCTGCCGGTGGCCAGTCACGGCTCGCGAACCCAATTTAGTCCCTTCGCGCACAACGTGCTTCGGAGGCGTAGGCGAGGGACGTCAACTGCGGGCTCATCGTCGTCATGAGAAGAGCGTCGTGCGCGGCGCTTGGCGGATCCTTGGAAGATCCTTGATTCGGCCGTCAGGCCGGCTCGATCTGGATGACGGCTTCGTCGTTGGCGCGAAATATGGGCAGCAGGGGCACGTCGTATTGCGCGGCCGCGTCCGTCAGCGCCTTCGCCCACTGCCGATCCGACGGCGAGATCCCGCCCCGTCCCGGACCGGTCAACAGCAGCGCCACCGTGCTTTCTGCCGGCAGGTCGTCGAGCCGGCTCTGCAGACCCGACATCACGCCCCTCGAGACCAAAGCCCGCGGCGAGGGGCCGATCGGTACCTGAGTCAAGGTCTTGATGAGGCGGCGATCCGGTCCCAGGAAGCCGATCCACAGCAGCCGCTCGCCGAATCCCAGCGGCCCCATCAATGCGCGCCATCGTTCGCGCAAATCGGACGCGGAATGGACTGGGTCGGTGGCGGTTTCCATCGGCGGGATGGGTAGCGATTCGTTGATAGTCACGGGCGGAATCATCGACGTACCCGCCCTGCGGGCGCTATTCAGTCATCCCCAACCTGGAACGGCGCTTACCCCGTCACCGCTGCCTCGGTGCCACCGTCGGCGGTCAGAATGGCGAAAGAATGCCCATCCAGCTCGGTGGCCGCGCCGTCAACTCGCGGGCCGCCCCAGGCCAGCACCACCTGGCCCGCGACCGGCACACTGACCGGCTCGGCGCCTAGGTTGCAGGCGATTGCAAATCGGCCGCGGCGCAACACAATCCAGCGTTGCTCCTCGTCGTAATCGACGACGAGGTCGTTCAGCCAGGGATCGGCCAGCTCGGCTTCGTTGCGGCGCAACGCGATCAGGTCGCGGTACACGGCGTACAAGCGGGCGTGTTCCTCATCGCCGAGCTCATCCCAGTTCAGCTTGGAGCGCGCGAAGGTCTCCGGGTCCTGCGGGTCGGGGATGTCGTCGGCATCCCAGCCGTGCTCCGCGAACTCCGCCTTGCGTCCTTCCCTCGTGGCCTGCGCCAGCTCGGGTTCGGGGTGGGAACTGAAGAACTGGAAGGGGGTCGAGGCTCCCCACTCCTCGCCCATGAAAAGCATTGGGGTGAACGGGGAGGCGAGCACCAGGGCGGCCTTCACCGCTAGTTGGCCGGCGGTCAGATTCTGCGAAGGCCGGTCTCCGAGGGCGCGGTTGCCGACTTGATCGTGGGTACAGGTATAGGCGAGCAATCGGGTAGCGGGGATCACGGAGGTGTCGATGGGACGTCCATGACGCCGGCGTCTGAACGACGAATAAGTGCCGGCGTGGAAGAAGCCGTGCCGCAGGGTGTGCGCCAGGGTGGCCAGGGAACCGAAGTCGGCGTAATAACCCTGGCGCTCCCCGGACACCGACGTGTGGACCGCGTGATGGATGTCGTCGGCCCACTGTGCGGTGATTCCGTATCCACCGCGCTCGACGGGAGTAATCAGTCGCGGGTCGTTGAGGTCGCTTTCGGCGACGAGGGACAGCGGACGGCCCAACTGCTCCGACAGCCAGCGTGTTTCGGTCGCCAACTCCTCGAGGATGTGCACGGCCGTGGTATCCACCAGCGCGTGGACGGCATCCAGTCGCAGTCCGTCAGCGTGGAAGTCGCGCATCCAGCGCAACGCGCAGCCGATGATGTAGCGCCGAACCTCGTCGGAGTCGGCGTCGGCGATGTTGATGCCTTCGCCCCACGGATTGCTGGCCGACGACAGGTACGGCCCGAACCTGGGCAGATAATTGCCCGACGGACCGAGGTGGTTGAACACCGCGTCGATCAGCACTCCGAGACCGCGCCCATGGCACGCATCGACGAATCTGACCAGACCGTCGGGTCCGCCGTAGGGCTCGTGGACGCTGTACCAGAGCACACCGTCGTATCCCCAGCCGTGGGTGCCGGCGAAGGAGTTGACCGGCATCAGCTCGACGAAGTCGACCCCGAGATCGACAAGGTAGTCCAGCTTTTCGATGGCGGAATCGAACGTGCCGGCCGGGGTGAAGGTGCCGAGGTGCAACTCGTAGATCACCGCTCCGTCCACCGCGCGCCCCGCCCAGTCGTCGTCGGTCCAGGTGGCGGCGGCCGGGTCCCACAGCTGCGAGCGCTCGTGGACCCCGTCGGGCTGACGGGCCGAGCGCGGGTCGGGCAACACCTTGGGGTCGTCGTCGAGCAGGAACCCGTAGCGGGCGTCCGGCGGTGCATCCACGGTGGCGTGCCACCAGCCGTCGTCGGTGCGCCGCATCGGGTGTACCGAGCCGGCTACATCGAGGCGCACCAGCTCGGGTTTGGGCGCCCAGACCCGGAATTCAGCCACGATCACGCTCCAGCAGGACGACGGGCAGGTCGGAGAACAGTTGCGCGGCGGCGGTCGGTCCGCTGGCCACGGCGCCGCTGAGGGTGTCGGTCCACGATCCTTCGGGCAATGGCACCACGGTGTTGCCCCAGCCGATGTCCTTCAGCCGCACCGTCCACCGGGTCACCGCGACCAGGATGTCCTCGCCGCGGTGGAAGGCCAGCACATGCTCGCTGGCGTCGCCGTGGGCGAGTACCGGGATGTAGTCGCCGTGCAAGAAGGTATCGGGGTGCGCGCGCCGCAGCCGCAGTGCCGTGGTGACAACCCGAATCTTGGGATGCTGCAAGTCATTCAGGGCCGCCCGCCGAACCTCATAGTCGACCTCGCGGCGGTTGTCGGGGTCGACGAGGCTGTCGTCCCACAATTCGGTGCCCTGGTAGACGTCGGGTACCCCGGGCACCGTCAAGGCCAGCAGCTTCTGGCCCAGCGCATCGCTGGCGGCATGCGGGTTGAGTTGTCCGACGAGCTTGGTCAACTCGTTGGCCACGGGTCCGTCGAGCACGCGGTCGAGCCAACCGTGCACCGCGTCTTCGAACTGGGTGTCGGGGTCGTTCCAGGTGGTGTGCCAGGCGGCCTCGCGGATCGCCTTCTCGGCGTAGCCGTGCAGTCGGTCACGTAGCTGCGGCGTGACCTCGCCGGCGAGCGGCCAGACGCCGAATATGTTCTGCCACAGGAATTGTCCGGTCGCGCGGTCGGGAGGCGGCGCTAGCGATTCCCACCGCGAGACGAACTCGGCCCACAGGGAGGGAACCTGGGACAGCACACCGATGCGGGCACGCACGTCTTCGCCGCGCTTGGTGTCGTGAGTGGTGAGGGTGGTCATGGTCTGTGGCCACAACCGTGCGCGGGTCGCGGCACTGTGGTGAAACTCGGCCGCGCCGACACCGAACCGGTGCGGCTCGCCACCCACCTCGTTGAGCGAGACCAGTCGGGCGTCGCGGTAGAACAGGCAGTCCTCGACGGCTTTGGCGGTCACCGCCCCGCACAGCTGTTGCAGACGGGTGGCCGGTTCTCCGCCGCGGGCGAGCGCCGCGGCGATGATTTGTAGCGCGGGTCCCAAATGTGGTTGCGCAGCTTCGGTTTCCGCGAGCGCGGCGGGCAGCAGGGCGGCTAGGCCGGGGTAGTCGGAGCGGTACACGTCAATGTTCGTCAGCAGTGCGGCGACAGCGACGGGCAGCAGGGGATCATCGGCGCCCGCTGCTGCCGCGATGCCGCGACGTAGCCTGCTGAGCTCACTGCCCAGGGTGTCGGTGGCGGCTTTGATCTTCAGTTCGGCCAGCATCGCGGGCATGGCGTCATAGTCCACGCCCGCGGACTCGACCAGCTCGGTCAGCGCCGGCTTTCCCTGCGGGTCGACAAAGACACCGCCCACTTCGCGCAGGACGTCATAACCGGTGGTACCCGCTATCGGCAGTGTCGGTTCGAGCGCCTCGTCGACGCCCAGGATCTTTTCGATCACGATCCAGGCCCGGTCGCCGACCAGCTCCCGCAACCAAACCAGATACCCGCTGGGATTGGACAATCCGTCGGGATGATCTATGCGGACGCCGTCGACCAGTCCGTCGCGGAACCAGCGGGCGACCTCAGCGTGACACGCGTCGAACACGGCGCGGTCTTCCTGACGCAGCCCGGCCAACGAGGTGATCGAAAAGAAGCGGCGGTAACCGACGACACCGTTTTTCCAGCCCACCAGTCGGTAGTGCTGGCGCTCGTGCACCTCCGGTCCGGTGCCGTCCCCGGTGCCAGGGGCGATGGGAAACGCCAGGTCGCCCAGGCGCAGCAACTCACCGTCAACCGTCAGATCGGCGACGTCGTCGTCGGAACCCAATACCGGCAACACGATTCGGCCATCGGCCAGCTCCCAGTCGATGTCGAAGTAGCGCGCGTAGGCCGACTCCCGCCCGTGCTGAAGGACATCCCACCACCACCGGTTCTGCTGGGGCTGGTCGACACCGACGTGGTTGGGCACGATGTCGACCACGAGTCCCATGCCGCGTGCCCGCGCCGCCGCCGAAAGTCGAGCCAGGCCCTCGGGCCCACCCAATTCGGCTGACACGGTGGTCGGATCGACGACGTCGTAGCCGTGCGCGGATCCCTCCGTCGGGCTCAGGATGGGGGACAGGTACAGATGCGAGACCCCGAGGTCATCCAGGTAGTCGAGTAGCTTTTCGGCGTCGGCGAAGGTGAACGCGAACCCGCTGGACGCGCCCCGCAGCTGCAAGCGGTAGGTGGATAAGACCGGAAAAGCCATGCGCTACAGCGTCTTACGCAGTATAAGTACGGATCTTCCGGGCAGTGCGAGTTCCTCTTCGGCCTTGACCACTCGGCTCGCGTCGCCGGTGGGACTGGTCGTGTCCAGCTCGACCGTCCATTCTTCGGCGTAGTCCCTGGACGGCATGGTGAACGCCACGTCTTGATCGTGGGCGTTGAAGCACAGCAGGAAAGAGTCGTCGACGACGCGTTCGCCGCGACGGTTGGGTTCGGGCAACGCCTGCCCGTTGAGGAAGACCGCGATGGACTTGCCGAAGTCGTTGTCCCAGTCTTGAGCAGTCATCTCCTGGCCGGACGGCGTCAGCCAGGCAATGTCGTGAGCATCGGCACCGCTGCGTACCGGTTTTCCCTTCAAGAAGCGGCGCCGGCGAAACACCGGATGCTTCTTGCGCAACGTCGTCACCTTGCGGGCGAAGGCCAGCTGATCGGCATTCTTCTCGACCAACGACCAGTCCATCCAGGACAACTCGGAGTCCTGGCAGTAGACATTGTTGTTGCCCAGTTGGGTCCGTCCGATCTCGTCGCCGTGCGAGATCATCGGAGTGCCCTGGCTGACCATCAGCGTCGCCCAGAAGTTACGCATCTGCTGGCAGCGCAGCTCGGTGATGTCGGGGTCGTCGGTGGGCCCCTCGACGCCGCAGTTCCAGGACCGGTTGTGGTTTTCGCCGTCGCGGTTGTCCTCGCCGTTGGCCTCGTTGTGCTTCTCGTTGTACGACACCAGGTCATTCAGCGTGAAACCATCATGAGCGGTAACGAAATTGATGCTCGCACTGGGACGTCGCCCAGTCGCCTCATAAAGGTCCGACGACCCGGTCAGCCGGGAAGCGAACTCGCCTAGGGTTGCGGGCTCGCCCCGCCAGTAATCGCGCACAGTGTCGCGGTATTTCCCGTTCCACTCGGTCCACAAACCTGGGAAGTTGCCAACCTGGTAGCCGCCCTCTCCGATATCCCACGGCTCGGCAATCAATTTGACCTGGCTGACCACCGGATCCTGCTGCACCAGGTCGAAGAACGCCGACAGTCGGTCGACGTCGTAGAACTCACGGGCCAGGGTGGCGGCGAGGTCGAACCGGAAACCGTCGACATGCATTTCCAGCACCCAGTAGCGCAGCGAGTCCATGATCAGCTGCAAGGTGTGCGGGTGTCGCACGTTGAGGCTGTTGCCGGTGCCCGTGAAGTCCTTGTAGTAGCGCAGGTCCCCGTCGACGAGTCGGTAGTAAGCGGCGTTGTCGATGCCGCGGAAGTTGATCGTCGGGCCAAGGTGATTGCCTTCGGCGGTGTGGTTGTAGACCACGTCGAGGATGACCTCGATGCCGGCCTCGTGAAAGGTGCGGACCATCGACTTGAACTCGGCGACCGCGGCCCCGGGCTTGCGGCTCGCCGCGTACTGGTAGTGCGGGGCGAAGAAGCCAAATGTGTTGTAGCCCCAGTAGTTTCGCAATCCCAGGTCCAGCAGCCGGTGATCGTGCAGGAACTGGTGCACCGGCATCAGCTCGATGGCGGTGACATTGAGCGACTTCAGATGGTCGATGATCACCGGATGGGCCAGCCCGGCATAGGTGCCGCGCAGTTCGTGCGGGATGGCCGGGTGTGTCTGCGTCATGCCCTTGACGTGCGCCTCGTAGATGATGGTCTCGTGGTAGGGCGTGCAGGGCGCCCGGTCCGATGCCCAGTCGAAGAACGGGTTGATCACCACGCTGGTCATGGTGTGGCCCAGCGAGTCGACCATCGGGGGAGTCCCGGTCTGGGAGGGGTCCTGGTCGGCAACTTCTAGGTCATAGGAGTACAGCGCCTGCCCGAAGCGGAAATCGCCCACGAAGGACTTGCCGTAGGGATCGAGCAGCAGCTTGCTGGGATCGCAGCGGTGACCCCGGTCCGGGTCGAACGGCCCGTACACCCGAAACCCGTAGCGTTGGCCGGGCGTGACGGCGGGCAGGTAGCAGTGCCAGATATAGCCGTCGACCTCATCGAGATTGATTCGCGTTTCGGTCCCGTCCTTGGCGATCAGGCACAGCTCGACCCGCTCGGCGACCTCGGAGAACACCGAAAAGTTCGTGCCTGCACCGTCATACGTGGCGCCGAGCGGAAACGCGGTCCCGGGCCACACCATCGCCAGCGCCGGGGACGTGTCTGTGGTCTCGGGATCGTGCTGGCTCGAGGACATCACTTGACCTTAACCGCGTCCGTTCGCCGTCGCGTGTCACCACCAACCGGTAGCCGCCGCAATCTGGCGGCCGAGGGCAGGTGCCATTGTCCGCATGTAGGTGGGGGTGATGTGGTGCGCGTCGCGGTAGATCAACACATTCCCTTCGACCGAGCGGCACACGTCGGGCCGGCATATCGCGTCGGACAAGTCCAGCGGCTTCAGCTGCGGGAACTGAGCGATGAAGTCCAGGGTCTGGTTGTACTCGGACAACAGGTCGGACCGCTTGAGATCGCACTCGTCAACGTCGCTGCCGCGCTTGGCCAGACAGTCCGCGGGGGTGAACGGTTGGCCGTCCTTGACCAGCCACGGCGTGTCCCGCATGCCCAGGACTGGAATGTTGTTGTCGGAAAACGTTTGCCAGATCCCGATGTAGGTGGCGGGCATCACGTCGCCGGGCTTGATGTTCCACGGCCGCGTGGTGGTGGTGAACACGTAGTCAGGGTGGTCGGCCACCAGCTTGGCCATCGTCGTCTCCACCCACTCCCGGCACTGTGGATAGGGCGCGTTGTTGCCCATGATCAACGGGACCTGTTCGGTGGACAGCGCGCAGCCCATCTTGAGGTACGTCACCACCCTGAAGTGGTGCAGGCGACCGAGCAGATCCAGCGCGGGCAGCCAGTGTTCGGCGTGCGAGCCGCCGGCCAGAGCAATAGTCCGCGTCGCATCCGTGTCGCCGTACGTGCAATTGACCAGCGCCGGGTTGACGAAGTCACTGATGCATCCCTCGCGGGTGGACAGTGGAAGGTCTTCCTTGACCTCCAGTACCGTCGGCCGCATCCGCAACTTGGGCACCCGCACGTGGTCGGTCAGCGCCCGCGCGCCGGGATAGTCCTGAGCGCTCAGGCCGTTGAGTTCCTTGCCGGCGGCGCGTAGCACCGTGATGTGCTCGCGCCAGCTGAATGACGTGGCGGTCAGTGTGACGCCCAGCAGGACCACGGCCGAACCCAGTGTCATCGTCGGACGCCGCATGCGCAGTCGCAGGGGAATCTGCGGCGTCGCCCCCTGCTTCGCCCCTGCGGCGGGTGCGCGATACCGCAGCGGTTCCTCGACGTGGCGCATGGTCACGTACGCCAGCACGCCCGACACCAGCAGCACCGCCGTGCCTTCGATGAAGTTGGCTTTCTTGTGTCCGGTGAACGACAGCCAAAAGATCAGCAGCGGCCAGTGCCAGAGATACAGCGAGTACGCCATCGCGCCCAGCGTCACGAGTGGCGGGAGTGCCAGCAGCCGGGCCGGCAACGTCATCCGGTCGCGGGTGTCGGGACGGCTCTGCATGTTCGCCCCGGCCAGGATCATCAGCATCGCGGCGCCGACCGGGACCAGCGCCCACGGGCCGGGGAACTCATTGACCCCGTCGATCAGGGCGCCGCACGACACGATCGCTGCCAGCGCGATGGACGCGATGACCGTGCGTAGCCACATCGGCCAGCGGATGTAGGGCACCAGCGCCCCGACCAGCGCGCCCAGCAGCAACTCCCACGCGCGGGCAAAGCTGTTGTAGTACGCGGTGGACTGGTAGGTCTGATGCGCACTGATCGCGAAGCAGAACGACGCCACGGTCAACACGCTGAGCAACACCACGAACATCGTGCGCAGGTGACGGCCGAGCACGTCCCGAAACAGGTAGGCACAACCGGCGATCAGAGCAAGGAACGCGATATAGAACTGGCCCTGCACTGACATGGACCAGATGTGCTGCAGCGGGCTGACGGCCTCGCTGGCCCGCAGGTAGTCCGACGCCGTGTTGGCCAGCTCCCAGTTCTGGTAGTAGCCCAGGCTGGCCAGGCTCTGGTCGGCGTACGTCTCCCAGCGGGTCTCGGGCTGGATCAGCACGGTGAGCAGCGCACAACCGGCCAACACCACGACCAGGGCGGGGACCAGCCGTCGGACCAGCCGCACCACCTCGGTGCCCGGGGAAAGGGAGCGATTGAACGCCGCCCGCAGAATCTTGCCGCCGAAGAAGAAGCCGGACAGCGCAAGAAAGACGTCGACCCCACCGGAAACCCGGCCGAACCAGACGTGAAACATCGCCACGAGGGCAATCGCCACGCCGCGCAGGCCGTCGAGATCATGCCGGTAGAAGCCGGAACTGCGGGTCCCCATGGCGGGGCCGGCAGCCGGCTTTGCGGCGGTGACGGAGGGGGCTGACGGGTTGGGCATCGTCAGTTAATTTACCCAAAAGCCACCGCCCGCTCCTGCCGCTGAGCTGCGCAGTCAGCGGGGAAGCGGGCGGTGGAGGCTGGAAATGCTTTGCTCGGGCGTCCGAACTCAGTTTGTCGGAGCGAGGTAGGTCGGCGCCTGCGGGACCGTCTGCCCCGGGACCGTCTGCCCCGGCACAGTCTGGCCCGGGACCGTCTGACCTGGGACGGTCTGCCCCGGCACGACCTGGCCCGGGACGGTCTGACCGGGGACCGTCTGACCTGGCACGGTCTGGCCTGGGACGGTCTGGCCCGGCACGGTCTGACCTGGGACGGTCTGGCCCGGCACGGTCTGCCCGGGCACCGCCGCTTGAGCCGGGGCCTGACCCGGTATGGCGGCCTGGGCGGGCGCTTGGCCGGGGACGGCGGCCTGGGCGGGCGCCTGGCCGGGGACGGCGGCTTGGGCGGGCGCCTGGCCCGGCACGGCCGTCTGCCCCGGCACGGTCTGCCCTGGCACCGTCTGGCCGGGAACCGTTTGCCCGGGCACCGTCTGGCCAGGCACTGTCTGGCCGGGCACACTCTGTTGGATCGGCGATTGCTGCAGGGGCGTCTGCTGCGCCGGCGTCGTGGTTTGTGCGCCCAGGATCCGGACCAGGTACGGCGCCATGCCGCTGGTGCGCACCGGCGAGACCTGGACGACGTCACCCACCTCAACCATCTGACCGTTACCGAGGAACAGCGCGACGCTCTGCGTGCCCTCGGGGCCATAGAAGATCAGGTCAGCCTTGCGGGCTTGGGACGGCAGCACCCGCTGGCCGACCTTGTACATCTGGCCCGAAGACCGAGGCAGCTTGAGCCCGGCTCCGGCGTAGGCGTATTGCACCAGCCCCGAGGCGTCGAACCCGACGATGTTGGCGCCAGTGCCGGTGCCCCGGGTGGGGCCGGTGACGCCGCCGCCCGCCCAGGAGAACGGCACGCCGCGCTGTGACAGGGCCCGCTGGATCACGATGTCGGCGGCCTGCTGGTAGTCCATCGTTCTGTTGACCGGGTCGGCGAACGCGACCGCTGGTTGGGCCACCATCGGCGCCGCCAGGATCGCTGCACCGACGGCGAAAGCGTAGATGCGTTTCATGGGGTTCCAACCTCCTTGGCCCTCGCGGGCGCTGTGTGCCTTGACGGTGTGCCTCAACGCGGTGACTTCGCGCCGCGGCGGCCGCTCATGACTCCCGCGCCGGCCGCCGCACTGGGGCCTGAAGGAGCGCATGACACGTGGCAACGTGAATTGGCCCGGACTATCCGTTGTATTCACACCAGTCACTACAGACACTCTGACAACACAAAAGAGGGGTTGCCATAGCCGCAGGGGATTATTTGTCGGAACGTGACCGGACGGTTACTGGTGCACCCAATCTCATGCGGGCAGTTGTGATTTCGATCTCACAACGATTGCGTCCGGCAACACTGGGCCCGCGCTCGTCGTCAGAAGCGTGCGCTGAAGCCGGCCAGCGCGGAACAGAGCACCGACGTGATGGTGAGGACGGCGACGCTGATGAACGGCCAGAAGGACATGTACCAGCCCCTGACCATCGACACGAACGGGCCGAGGACGGCAGCCGTGATGGCGCCACCGATTCCGCCCCACATGAACGGATAGATGTAGAAGTTGACGCCGTAGGGAACCGGCGGGCAATCGTCGGTGACACAGACGGTTTCAGTGAATCCGAACAGCTTTGACGACCAGCTGGTGAGCGAGAGCAACAGCAGCAGCGCACCCAACAACGCCATCGTGAAGACCAGGTCCCACGGCTTGATTCGCAGCCGGATGATCTGCGGTCCCGGCTCGGTGACCTGCTCGGGCATCGTCTCGGGGACCTCTTCGGGCATGACCTCGGCGTCCGCGGCGGCGCTGGTTTCTGGCGAGTGATTCGGCAAAGCCATGCCTTGCATGCTCCCCGATGGCCGCGGTTTGCGCGACCGACACGGTGTTGTGCTGCATTAGTGTCGGTCTCCATGGCGTTCATGCCAGAGGCCGCACCGGGGTTGACCCCCGACCAGATCCTTGCGATCGACGCGGCCCACCTCTGGCACCCCTACAGCACCATCGGCGTCGAATCGCTGCCGCCCGTGGTGGTGGTCGCGGCTCACGGCGCCTGGCTGACGGCGATCCGTGACGGACGGCCGGTCGAGGTGATCGACGCCATGAGCTCGTGGTGGACCGCGATCCACGGTCACGGCCATCCGGTCCTGGATGCGGCGATGACCGCCCAGCTGGGCACGATGAACCACGTCATGTTCGGCGGCCTGACCCACGAGCCGGCGGCCCGGTTGGCGAAGCTGCTGGTGGACATCACCCCGGCGGGTTTGGAGACGGTGTTCTTCAGCGATTCCGGTTCGGTGTCGATCGAGGTCGCGGTGAAGATGGCGCTGCAGTACTGGCGCAGCCGCGGACTGCCCGCCAAACACCGGCTGATGACCTGGCGGGGCGGATACCACGGCGACACCTTCACCCCGATGAGCATCTGCGACCCCGACGGCGGCATGCACTCGCTGTGGACGGACATCCTCGCCGCGCAGGTGTTCGCCCCGCAGGTCCCTCGCGACTACGACCCTGAGTACAGCGCGGCGTTCGAAGCGCAACTGGCGCAGCATGCCGCGGAGCTCGCCGCGGTGGTGGTCGAACCCGTCGTGCAAGGCGCGGGCGGCATGCGTTTCCACGATCCACGCTTCTTGACCGATCTGCGCGACATCTGCAGCCGTCACGACGTGCTGCTGATCTTCGATGAGATCGCGACCGGGTTCGGCCGGACCGGAGAGCTGTTCGCCGCGGACCACGTCGGCGTCAGCCCCGACATCATGTGTGTCGGCAAGGCGCTGACCGGCGGATATCTCAGCCTGGCGGCCACCCTGTGCAGTACCGAGATCGCGCACACGATCAGCACCGGCGAGGCCGGCGCCTTGATGCACGGGCCCACGTTCATGGCCAACCCGCTGGCGTGTGCGGTGTCCGCGGCCAGCGTCGAGCTGCTGCTCGGCCAGGACTGGAAGGCGCGTGTCGACGAAATCGCCACCGGCCTGACCGTCGGACTGGAAGCCGCCCGCGCGCTACCGGCGGTCACCGACGTGCGGGTACGCGGCGCCATCGGCGTCATCGAGTGCGACCGGCCGGTCGACCTCGCCGTGGCCACGCCCGCAGCGCTGGACCATGGTGTGTGGCTGCGCCCGTTCCGCAACTTGATCTACGCCATGCCGCCCTACATCTGCCCTCCCGAAGAGATCGCGCAGGTCACCTCCGCGATGGTCGAGGTCGCGCGACTCGTAGGCTGAACACCCATGAAGGGCGTGCGGGTACCGATCGAGACGTCACCGCTGGCCTGGCTGGACGAGGTGGAGCAGCAACGGCGCGCGGCGGGATTACGGCGCTCGCTGCGGCCGCGTCCGGCGGTGGCGACCGAGCTGGACCTGGCCTCCAACGACTACCTCGGCCTGTCGCAGCATCCCGACGTCATCGACGGCGGGGTCCAGGCGCTGCGGGTGTGGGGTGCCGGTGCCACCGGTTCTCGTCTGGTCACCGGCGACACCGAGCTGCACCAGGAATTCGAAGCCGAACTGGCCGAGTACGTCGGCGCGTCCTCGGCGCTGGTGTTCTCCTCCGGCTACACCGCGAACCTGGGAGCAGTCGTCGGCCTCACGGGTCCCGGGTCGCTGCTGGTGTCCGACGCCTACTCGCACGCATCCCTGGTGGATGCATGCCGGCTGTCGCGGGCCCGGGTGGTGGTGACGCCCAATCGCGACGTCGGCGCCGTCGACGCGGCCTTGGCGGCACGCGACGAGGAGCGCGCCGTCGTCATCACCGATTCGGTGTTCAGCGCCGACGGCTCGCTGGCCCCCGTTCGCGAGTTGCACGACGTGTGTCGCCGCCGTGGCGCGCTGCTCATCGTCGATGAGGCGCACGGCCTCGGTGTGCGCGGCGGCGGGCGCGGGTTGCTGTACGAAGCGGGCCTGGCGGGTGCGCCGGACATCGTGATGACCACCACGCTGTCGAAGGCGCTCGGCAGCCAGGGCGGTGCGGTTTTAGGGCCGGCGCCCGTTCGTGCCCACCTGATCGACGCTGCCCGGCCGTTCATCTTCGACACCGGGCTGGCCCCGGCGGCGGTCGGCGCCGCCCTGGCCGCGCTGCGGGTGCTGAAGGCAGAGCCGTGGCGGCCCGACGCGGTGCTGCGGCACGCCAGTGAACTCGCCCAGATCTGCGACGTGCCCGAAACACCGCAGTCGGCGGTGGTTTCGGTGATCCTCGGCGATCCGGAGGTGGCGCTGGCCGCCGCCACCGCGTGCCTGGACGCCGGCGTGAAGGTGGGGTGCTTCCGGCCACCGACCGTGCCCGCCGGGACGTCTCGGTTGCGTCTGACCGCGCGCGCTTCGTTGAGCGGCGACGAACTCGAGCTGGCCCGGCGGGTCCTGACGGACGTGCTGTCCAGGTCCTCGTGAGGCGCGCCCTTTGAGCGTCCTGGTCATCACCGGGACCGACACCGGCGTCGGAAAGACCGTCGCCACCGCCGCGCTGGCCTCACACGCCCGGCAGGCCGGCATCGATGTCGCGGTGTGCAAACCCGCCCAAACCGGTACCGACGACGGGGATGACGACCTCGCCGAGGTGGGCCGGCTGTCCGGGGTCACCGAACTCGTCGGACTGGCGCGGTACCCGCTGCCCATGGCGCCCGCGGCCGCCGCGGAGCGGGCTGGCCTGTCGTTGCCCACGCGTGCGGAGGTGGTGCGGGTGATCCGGGAGCTGGACCGTCCCGGCCGGCTCACCCTGGTCGAGGGCGCCGGCGGCCTGCTCGTCGAGCTCGCCGAGTCGGGCGTGACGTTGCGTGATCTCGCCGTCGACCTGCGCGCCGCCGCGCTGATCGTCGTAGCAGCCGGTCTCGGCACGCTCAACCACACCGCGCTGACCATGGAAGCTCTTGTCGCGCAGGGAATTTCATGCGCCGGGCTGGTGATCGGCAGCTGGCCGGCGCGGCCCGGGCCGGTGGAGACCTCCAACCGCAGCGCGCTGGCGCGGCTGGCTCCGGTGCGGGCCGTCCTGCCTGCGGGCGCGGCCGTGGCGCCGGACTTCGCGGCCCTGAGCGCGGCGGCGTTCGACCGCGACTGGGTAGCGAGTCTGGTCCGCTGATGGTGCATTCGATCGAGCTGGTCTTCGACGGCGACACCGAGGCGACCATCCGTCGCATCTGGCAGGACCTGGCCGACGCGGGCATACCGAGCCAGGCCCCGGCCAGTCGCCCGCACGTGACGCTGGCCGTCGCCGAACGCATCGACCCGTTGGTCGACGAGTTGCTCAGGCCGGTCGCCGAACGCCTGCCGCTCAACGCCGTGGTCGGCGCGCCGGTGCTGTTCGGACGGGCGAACGTCGTGTTCACCCGGCTCATCGTGCCGACCACCGAGTTGCTGGCCCTGCACGCCGAAGTCCATCGGGTGTGTCGTCCCCACCTGTCGCCCGCGCCGATGTCCAACAGCCTGCCGGACCGTTGGACCGGGCATGTCACGCTGGCCCGCCGGGTCGGTGGCCACCAGTTGGGGCGGGCGCTACGCATCGCCGGCCGTCCGGCGCAGATCGACGGCCGTTTCGCCGGCTTGCGCCGCTGGGAGGGCGACAAGCGCGCCGAACACCCGATCGGTTGATTTTCTAGCCCGGTTGGCCCGCCTTGCCCGGCGATCCGGGCGTGCCGTCGGCGCCCACCTGGCCGGGGGTGCCGTCCAGGCTCGGGTTGAAGCCTCCGACCCCGAGACCAGCTTCGCCTCCGGCGCCGCCACCTCCCGCGGTCGCGCCGCTACCTGCACCACCGCCCGCGCCGAATCCGCCCGCAGTGCCGAATAATCCGCTCTGACCTCCTGCGCCGCCGTTGCCGCCGTCGCCGCCGTCGCCGCCGTTGCCGCCGGTACCGCCGTCGCCGCCGTTGCCACCGTTGCCGTTGGCTACGTTCGAGGTCCCGCCGTTTCCACCATTTCCACCGGCGCCACCCAGAGCGCCAGCGCCGCCGTCGCCCGCGCCGCCTCCGATGCCGCCGTGTCCGCCGTTGCCGACCAGCAGGCCACCGCGACCACCGGCACCTCCGTCGCCTCCGGCCCCGCCTGTGCCACCAGTGGCGCCGACGCCGCCGGTGCCGCCGTTGCCTCCGCTTCCGGCGACGCCGACGGTTGCACCGGTGATGCTCGCGAAGCCGCCGGTTCCCCCGTTGCCGCCGGCGGCACCGATGCCGCCGGCTCCGCCATCACCGCCGTTGCCGCCGAAAATCTGCTGCGCGGATGTTAAGAATTCGGAGGCAGCGCCTCCCCCTTCGCCTCCGTCGCCGCCCGGCGCACCAGCGCCGCCAGCGCCGCCGGTCCCACCGGTCCCTCCAATCGCCTGGCCGCCGGCGCTAATGGCGAGCCCTCCTTCGCCCCCGGTGCCGCCGGGGGCACCGGGGCCGCCGGTTCCGCCCGTGCCGCCGGTGCCACCCCACGCAGCGGTGTTAGCATCACCGTTGCTGGCACCGCCGAAGCCGCCGTTGCCTCCGGTCACACCCGTAGCGTTGCCGGGAGCGCCGGTCTGGCCGTCGGCCCCAGGGCCGATAAAGTTCTGGCCGCCGTTCGCCCCCTCGGCCGCCTGGCCGGTGGGGGTGACGGGGAGGGGATTGCCGGTCGTGCCGGTCGCGCCTTGGCCGCCAGCCCCGCCGGCCCCGCCATCGCCGAACCACCAGGCGTTGCCGCCGGCACCGCCGTTCCCACCGAAACCGCCGGCGACTGTCGCGGCCCCACCGGCGCCACCAACCCCGCCGTTGCCATACAGCCACCCGCCGCTGCCACCGGTCCCGCCCGGCGCACTGCTGCCGCCGACGCCGCCAGCCCCACCGTTGCCGAGCAGCCCGGCCGAACCGCCATTGCCGCCGCGCTGGCCCGGGTCGCCTGCCGCACCGTTACCGCCGTTGCCCCACAGCAGCCCGCCCGCTTCGCCGGCCTGGCCCGGTGCTGTCCCGTTGTTGCCATCGCCGATCAATGGGCGGCCCAGTAGCGCCCGAGCGGGCGCGTTGACGAGATCCAATACCGGCTGCAGCGGCGACGCAGCGGCCGCCTCGGCACTGGCATATGCATTCCCGCCGGCGGTCAGGGCGCGCACAAACTGCTCGTGAAACGCCGTCACCTGGGCACCGATCGTTTGATAGCCCTGTCCGTGCGCGCCAAAGGCCGCGGCAATGGCCGCTGAGATCTCATCGGCGCCGGCGGCGAGTACCTCGGTAGTTTGGGTCGCCGCCGCGGCATTGGCCGCGCTGATCGTCGAACCGAGTCCCGCTAGATCTGTGGCCGCGGCCAAGACCCCGTCGGGCAGGGCGATTACAAAGGACATGGCCGACCTCCCGCGCAGATCGCCAGATCGTATCGCTACTTTGGGGCCGCTACCCGCCGAACAGCAGATACAGCCCGGTGAAGGTGTAGCCGACCATGACCACCATCATGGTGAGCTGCCCGGTGAGCTGATGAGCCTTCGGCAGCAGCCGCAGCGCCTTGTCGTGCGCGGCGATCACCGCGACGATGTGGCCGGTGACGACGCACGCGACCTTGGTCGTCGACAAGACCGCGGGGTGCATCGACAGCACGTACGCAACGTGTTGGTGCGCCAGGCCGAACAGATTCCATCCCCGCCCGAACGGATCGGCCAACGCGATGATGGTCTGCTGTCCGCGCTCCACCAGATAGGTCAGGTAGTGGGCGAAGATGTAGCCCACCACGATCGGGATCAGCGAGTGCGCCATCTGGCCCGGCAACGCGCGGCGTTGCTCGGCGTCGACCCCGCCCGTCGCCCGAGCCGCCAGCGAAAAGGTCACGGCGACAACCGAAATGAACAGCAGGAGACCGAGGGTGCGCAACGTCGAGGACGTCACCGTCTCGGGCACCGCGTGCATGTCCCGCACGATTCCGTCGGAAAAATTGCGCCAGCTCGGTGACGCCGAATAGCTGTCGAAGGCGGTCGACCCGAGCAACACCGACAGCAGCACCACCACCCCCGGTCGGACGGGCAACGACGGCAGGTGGTCGAAGGGGTTGCCGATGGCGATCCGGCCCGTGTCCGCGTTCCGCCGGAACGGGCTGAGCCGAGAGACCGCCATGCTGTAGACCCCGAACGGGTCCGCTCGCGCCAGCCAGCGCTGCCCGCACAGCCACGCCCCGATGAGCATGGCAAGGGTGTAGATCAGCAACCAGCCCTTGACCCAGGTCAGTGCCGCGGGATCGGGACTGGCCAGTTCCATCCACACGAACGCGAACAGACCGAGCGCGGCGGGCCGATATCCCCAGGATTCCGGGTAGGAGAACCGTGCCTCACCGAGGCGGCGGGGCAGTACGCGACGTAACAGCAGGTACACCGTGCGGACGGGGGAAATGACTCGCCATACCGGTCCGAGAAGTAACGACAACGCCACCAACCCGACCCACAGCAGCACGTAGAACGCACCGAGGAGGCCGTTCGCCGTCGTTTGCGGTCCCCAAATGGCGGCCGCGACAACCCAGAGGGCGAACAGCAAGGCCAAGCCTGCCGCGGTCCAGCGGGCGACGGGGGAGTCCACCACTGTGGTCACCGCCCGCGGTAACGGTCGGCCCGGTTTGGCGGGGTCGAAGCGCGGCTTTCGCCATGCCAACGCGACCACGGCGAACGTGAAGGTCAGCGCCCAGGCGGCTCCGATCAGGGCGAAGGTGTACGGGATCGGAAGATCGTTCGATCCGCCCAGGCCGTGCGCCAGGGTGCCCGCGTCGGTCACGCGTTTACTTGGATCGTGACAACCGTCCGCTTGAGGTGGTGCAATTCCACGTCGACGTTGCCGGGAACGTCGACGCTGAACTGGAACTGCTGGTTGGGGGAGGCGGCCACCTCGAACTTGTGATCCGGCACCGAGTGCACGTGCAACTCATCCTTGACGTCGCTGGTGACATGCAAGGTGATCTGCTCGCCCACCGTGGCATTCATCTTGGCGTTCGTGGGCGTGACCTGACCGTTGGCGATCGTCACGTCGATCGTCAAGGCTTCGGCGGCCGGTTTGGGCGCCGAGCCGCCGCAGGCGACCAGGCTGGACAGCGCCAAGGTCAAACCCCCCGCGAGGAATGCACGACCAAGCATCGGGTTACGCCGCATGTGGCTGTGGCAAAGGATGCTTGTCCTCCTCTACTTCCTGGGGCGTGGTTTCCAGGTTGATCCTGCCAGCACCCCAGCTCAGCCCCGCGATCACCATCAGCGTGAAGATGGCCACCAGGATGGAGCCGACCGTGAACAACCATTCCGGCGCGTTCGGGTCGCGTTCGCGCTGCAGGATGGTGTTCTCCAGGACGAACGGGCGGGTCATCTCGGGCTGGGCCGGCACTTCGGCCGCCGGAATCGCCTCGTCGGCCGGTTCGAAAATCGGCACAGCCGTCATGGTGTAGCCGTCCTGCACGCGCAGCAACGTTTTCCACGTGCCCCAGACCGGGATGGGTTCGGTGGTGCGGTAGTGCCCGGGGCCGATCTTCTCGAGCCGGTCGATCACCAGCCCGCGGTTGTTCTCCATCTTTCCCTGCCAGGACGTGATCGACACCCAGTCGGGGTTGTCCCTGATCAGGTCCGGGGGGTTGATCTGGATGTCGGCGGACACCATGCGCTTACCGGGCTCGCTGGGTAGTTCCGTCAGCTTGATGGTTGCGGTGTTCTGGCTCGGGATGACGATGTGCAGGCCATTGGCTATCGCACCGCCGATCACCAACACCGTGGCGACGACGACCGAGACGCTGATCGCGCGGCGGGGTAGCCGTTGCCCGGTGAGCACCATCCCGGCCAGCGCTCCGATCAGGCCCATCATGACCGCCACCGGGACCGCCATGGCCAGGGACTCACCCCACATGCTGGTCGGCCACGGGTATTTGTAGACCGCACCGATCCACAGCGATTCCAGCCAGAGGCCGACGGTGCCCACCAGCAGGCCGGAAACGGCGCCGAAGACGATCGGGCGCTTGAACAGGGGAGTCAGCGCTACTAGTTCGACCACCAGCGCGGGCCCGAGGTACAGCGGGAACCAGTTGATCGGGGCTCCCAGGATCGGTCCCACGACAAGGGCGACGCCGCCGCGCAGCGCGATGGCGAACAGCGCCGCGATGATCGCTGCGCCGCGGCCCAGCGTCATGCGGGCAACGACCAATGCACACGCTGCGACGCCGGCGATCATCATCGGGTGGAAGGCCAGCCGGAACTGCTGCACACCGAAGTCGAATTCGATCTGGTAGACCGACAAGCCGATCAGCAGGCCGCCGCAGGACAGGTAACGCAGGAACTTGACGAACGGACGCTCGGGCGGCGCATCCGGCAGGGCTCGCCCGCCTTCGTACTCCAGCATCAGGACGGCGAACAGCGAGAGTCCCGCCCCGCCGATCATCATCAGGTGCGTCGGGCCCCACAGGGTGACGTCCTGGCCGAAGATGCGATGCCAAATGTCATCGAGCGGGAATCCGAACAGCGCGTACATCCCGCAGCCGGCCATCAGGATGCCGCCGACGGGTGCGTGCCACGTCTTGGTGATCCGGACGGGCGAGGGACCAGGCTCGTCGAACGGCAGCACGATCGCGATCATGCCGCCGAGGAAGATGCCGAACAGGCCGATGATGATGAAGTAGTGCGCGGGGTTCGCCAGGGGGCCGGGGTCGCGGCCTTCGCCGATATGCCAACTCACATCCCAGATGAATCCGAACAACGCGCAGATGATCGACGTGGTGTACACGAGCACCGGAAGCGCCACCCAGTTCGGGCGCCTGAATTTGACGCCCAGCCAGTCGGCGAATCGCTCCAGCCACGTGATTCGGCGAGTCCGGTGCGCATAGCCGATCGCCAGCATTACCAGGCTCAACACCATTGCGGCGACGGACAAGCCGATCACCTGGCTCAGTTCGGCACCACGCGCCGCGGGTGCCTCCGCAACAACAGTTAGTCCCACTGCAACCGCCTCTCAGCCGGCCTGAAACCTGACGAAGCACGAATGCCCACCCGGAGGGCTCGTCAATCCTGCAAATTCGTCAGCTGCGTCGGTCGCGCATAGCCAGGTACAAGATCACGCAGACGACGATCACCGCGGGCAGCAGTGCGGGTATCGCCAGCCATACTCCGTGGTCAGCCAGATACACGGAATGCTGATCGCTCATGTGATCACGTCTCCGGACCGCGAGTTGTGGGCGCGACCCTGTCTTGTTGTGCTGGCCCCCCGCGCTGGAGCCGGACGGATAGTGGCGCTGACTGCAACGTACCCCAGAGGCCACAGGTGAAACCCGCGGCGCATGGCCCGGTGGGCGTGGAGCCGCGTCAGGGCCGCTACCCTAACTTGAACACTTCTTAAGACCCCGCCGCCGATTGTGTTTGCGCGGCAGACGCAGTCCATGGCTCGGACGGTCCACGACGAGTCTGGGACAAGATGCAGGAGTACCTGGTGACGCAAGCTGCAACGCGACCTGTTGACACCCCTCAGGGGGGTCCTGGCCTGGACGAAACCGACATCCTGGCGGTGGCTCGCCGGCAGGTGCTCGAGCAGGGCCAGGGACTGAATAAGGACCAGGTGCTGCAGGTGCTGCAGCTTTCCGACGACCGCCTCGAAGAATTGTTGGCGTTGGCCCACGAGGTGCGGATGCGCTGGTGTGGTCCCGAGGTCGAGGTGGAAGGCATCATCAGCCTCAAGACCGGCGGGTGCCCGGAGGACTGCCACTTCTGTTCCCAGTCCGGGTTGTTCAAGTCGCCGGTGCGCAGCGCGTGGCTCGACGTTCCCAGCCTGGTCGAAGCGGCCAAGCAGACCGCGAAGTCCGGGGCCACCGAGTTCTGCATCGTCGCCGCGGTGCGTGGCCCCGACGAAAGGTTGTTGTCCCAGGTCGCCGCGGGCATCGAGGCGATTCGCAACGAGGTCGAGATCAACATCGCCTGCTCCCTGGGCATGCTGACCGAGGAGCAGGTGGACAGGCTGTCGGCGATGGGGGTGCACCGGTACAACCACAACCTGGAGACGGCGCGCTCGTTCTTCACCAACGTGGTGACCACGCACACCTGGGAAGAGCGCTGGCAGACCTTGTCGATGGTGCGCGACGCCGGTATGGAGGTGTGCTGCGGCGGCATCCTCGGCATGGGTGAGACGCTCGAGCAGCGGGCGGAGTTCGCCGCCGAACTGGCCGAACTGGGTCCCGACGAGGTCCCGCTGAACTTCCTCAACCCGCGACCGGGGACGCCGTTCGGCGATCTGGAGGTCATGCCGGCCAGCGAAGCGCTCAAATCGGTGGCGGCCTTCCGGCTGGCGTTGCCACGGACCATGCTGCGGTTCGCGGGTGGTCGCGAAATCACCCTCGGCGACCTGGGTGCCAAGAAGGGCATTCTGGGCGGGATCAACGCGGTGATCGTCGGGAACTACCTGACGACCTTGGGCCGGCCCGCAGAGGCAGATTTGGAGCTGCTTGACGACCTGCAGATGCCGATCAAAGCTCTTAACGCCACCTTGTAATCAAGTGGGGTCAGAAGTAGGGATCGTGGTTGCAAACCTGGGCGCTCCGGTCGGTGCCGGGGTGTACAACGTCTACACCGGGGAACCGGCGGGCACAGCGGTGCCGACGGCAGCCCAGCTGGGGCTTGAGCCCCCCCGTTTCTGCGCCGAGTGCGGACGCCGCATGGTGGTCCAGGTTCGTCCCGACGGCTGGTGGGCGCGGTGTTCACGCCACGGTCAGGTGGACTCGGCCGACTTGGAATCTCAACGGTGACCGAGGAAGTCGGGGCCACCGGGCCCATTACTGAACCAGAGCGACCAGCCGGGCAGCTCGACGCACCCGCCACATCCCGGTACCGTGCGATCGCCACTGTGGTGCTCGGTTTGGCGGGGTCAGGTGCATTCGTCGGCGCGCTATGGGCATGGATTGCGCCCCCGGCCCATGCGGTGGTGGCGGTCGCGCGGTCCGGCGAGCGTGTCCACGAATACCTGGGCGCCGAATCGCAGAATTTCTTCGTGGCCCCGGTCCTGCTGCTCGGGTTGCTGGGCGTGGTGGCGGTCGTGTCCTCGGTGCTGGTCTGGCAGTGGCGCGAGCACCGGGGGCCGGAGATGGTGATCGGGCTGTGTGTCGGGCTGATCGCAGCGGCGGCGGTGGCCGCGGGTGTGGGCGCGCTGTTGGTCCGAATGCGTTACGGCGCATTGGATTTCGATACGGTCACGCTGGCCAACGGTGACCACTCGGTGACCTACGTCAGGCAAGCACCGCCGGTGTTCTTTGCCCGCGACGAATTGCTGGTGGCCGCGACACTGCTGTCGCCGGCCGCCACCGCGTCACTGGTGTATGCCCTGATCGCGGCCGGCAGTGCACGCGACGATCTGGGCGCCTATCCGCCCGCAGGTCCACCGGGAGGGCCCGGGGGGCCCCCGTCAAAGCCTTCGACGCAGACTCCGTCAGCGCCCGAACCCTCGGTGTCCTAACCGTCCTGGGTCAGAGCGGATTGAACCGCACCTTCCGGCCGGTGACCACCTTGGCGGCGATCCTCGCCAGCCGTGCCATGCCGATGTAGGTCATGGGATTGAACATGGTCGGCCACTTGGTCCTGATGATGTGTTCATCGAGCGGCCGACGGTTGAAGCGGTCGGTGAGCCAACGCAGAGTCATCGGGGCGGACAGCGGGTGCAGCAACATGTGTTCGTTGAACGCGTCCCGGTGGTAGGTGACGTCGGCGCCCCCGGCCGTGTAGGCGTCGGCCAGTTCGTCGATGTCGTCGACGGAGATGAGGTAGTCGTGCACGGCCTGCACGATCAAGACCGGTGGTACCGGCACCGCGCTGCCCAGCTTGATGTCGTGGAAGACGTGCGAAACCTCCGGAGTCGACAAGATGTCCTCAAGGGGCTCGTCCAGGTATTCGCCCATGTCCTTGCCGGCCATGTGAATGACGGCGGCGGCCGTCGTCAATTTCTCCAGTCGATCCAGCAGGGCGCGGCCCTCTTCGTTGGTGTGTTCCTTGATCACCCGGTCCAGGCCGGGGTAGCTGTGGGTGAGCGCGGCCACGACCAGCCCGGGCAGGCCTGCAAAGAGGCCACCGTTGAGTCGGCGGAAGGTGTTGCCCAAGTCGCCGACCGGTGAACCCAGCACGGCGCCGACGATGTCCAGCTCCGGTGCGTAGTCACCGGACACTTCGGCGGCCCAGGCGGTGGCCAGACCGCCGCCGGAGTAACCCCACAGGCCGATCGGGGCAGACGGAGGCAGGGAGATCCGCTCGGAGCTCAGGACGGCGCGGACGCCGTCAAGGATGCGGTAGCCAGGTTCGTAGGGGACCCCCCAGGCGCCGTGCAGACCTTCGTGGTCGGGCACCGAAACCGCCCAGCCCTCGGCCACCGCAGCGGTGATCAGCAGCAGCTCGAGCTGGGCCAGCGAACCGATGGCCTTGGTCGCGCCTCGACGCAGGGCATACGACGGGAAGCAGCGCGACGACACGGCGTCGATCGCGCACTGATATGACAACAGCGGGATGGCCCGTCCCGGCTTGGCTTCGGCCGGAAGGAACACCGTGGTGGCCGTCGCCTCGGGATTGCCGTTCTTGTCGGTCGTCCGATACAGCAACTGCAGGGCGGTGATGGTTTGCGGGATAAGCCCCAGGAACGCCACCTCGACGTCTCGCGAGCGCAGCACGGTGCCGGGCGCGGCGTGGTGGAATCCGGCGGGTGGCTCGTAGAAGGGGTCGTCCAGCGGGAGCAGCGGCTTGACCTTGCGTTGTAGCTCCTCATGCGGTGGACGGGCCAGCCATTCCGCACCCGTTGCACCCGCTAGATTGCCTGCCTCCATCATCGGAGCTCCCTTCGTGGCGCCTTCGGTCTCCTCGCGCCCCTAATACCCGTGGGCGACACAGCGAGCCCTAGTCACGGCCCTAGTCACAGCAGGGCGCCGGCACACGGTGGGCGGCCAGCGCCTCTTAGGTTTCTCTTAATCAACCTTATCCAACTCTTACTGAAAGTACGGCATCGGCCGCCGTTGGAGCGACAACTACTTCGCGTGCCGCTTGTCACAATGTGGTTCCGCCTGCGTTCTGGGTCTCATCCGCCGAGGTTGTTGGCCGCTCCGGTCGGTAGAAACGCGAGGGCGACGATCACCCAACCGAAGACTTTGGTGGTTCTTGCGCGGGGTCGCCGCTCGATTTCCGGGCGGTCGATCGCGGCGAGGAGGTAGACGCCGGCGACGTCGAAGGTGATGAGGATCCACCAGCGGGTCCAGTCGGCGCCGGTCGCGAACAGCGGCACCAGCAGTGATCCCGACAGCATCGGTAGGACGCGATGACTGCGCAGGTCGCTGACGAAGATGCCGAGCGGTACCGCGGAGCAAACGCGGATCAGGCCCAGGGTGGCGGCGAAGAACAGCATGCCGAGGCTGAACGAACCGAGGAGCCGGGCCGGACCGAACTGCATCACGAAGTGCACCGCGGCGCTCGTGTCGGCGTCGAAGATCGGGATGGCGTTCTCGCACGCCCAGTCGTGATAATCCGAGCTGCTTTCGATGCGGCCCAGCATGTAGTCGAGGGCGCGCTGCGGTGTAGTGGCAACAGCCCACGGATTGTCGAGCCTCCCGTGCGGGATTTGCGCGCACAGCTTTGCCGCGATGTCGCGGCGTCCCAGCACAGCTACCACCAGCACCGAGACGACGCCCGGGGCTACCGCCAAAGCGGCGCAGAGACGCCGTTGCGCGCGCGTCGCGTCCTTCACCAACACGATGATGGCGAGGGTTGCGCCCAGCGAGAGCGCCAGTGGGATCGCTTCGTGTAGCAATGCCAGGACGGCCATCGTGAGGCCGTACAGCGCGCAGGCGAGCACTCTGCAGCGGTGGCCGTGCAACTTGGTGAGCGAGATCGTGAAAAGCAGCAGGGCGGCCATTCCGAACAGTTCCGGGTGCGGCGTGAAGACAGCGTAGGAAAGCGAAAACGGCAGCACCGGAGCCAGCAGAGCCAGCATGACCCTGCGCTCGGACCGGGCGCCCTTGTGCAAGATGTGTCGCATCAGCACGCCCACGGCGATCAGCCACGCGCCGACGGAACTCCAAAGGACCGTGTGAGCCGCGGTGAAATAGTTCTCGACGGGAATCAGATCAATGAGTTCGCCGCCGAGGCCGCGGCGTACGAACCCGGAATCGTAATCGGCGACGTAGTAGGTCAGCCAGAAGATATTGTTGGAAAACAACGCTACGACGATGTATACGTGGCTGGCGGCACACATTGCCATCCAGATGGATATGCCCACGTACTTTCCCGCGAGCCGATCTGGATTCGCGGCAATGCGGAGAGCGGTTGTTTGATGCGCTTGCCGGAAGGGAATCGGGGCCGCGAATAAACTGTGCACTTCTCGCCGCCAGTGCCGTCGTCGACCTGAATGTCACCAGTTTGAGGAGTAGCCGAAGCCCAGGTTGTTGTTGCCTGAGTTCCCTGTCCCCGAATTGTTGCTGCCAGAGTTGAAATGGCCTTGGTTATTGCTGCCCGCGTTCCCGAAGCCGATATTGTTCCGCCCCACGTTCCCCGAACCGACGTTCTGCGAACCTGCGTTGCCAAACCCATTGTTGTGGCTACCAGAGTTGCCGGCACCCGAGTTGTTGTCGCCGGAGTTGAAGAAACCGTAGTTGCCCGTGCCGGAATTACCGAAACCGATATTCCCGGACCCGGAATTCAACCCGCCGAAGCCTATCTGGTTATTCCCGGTTAGTCCGATGCCGATGTTTCCGTTTCCGGTATTGCCAAACCCGAAGTTGTAATTCCCCGAGTTCCCGCCGCCGAGGTTGAACCAGCCGTTGTTTCCCAAACCGATATTGAGAAAACCACTGTTGCCGCCGCCGAATTGAAGGACTCCGATGTTGCCGCTACCCAAGGCGATGTCGGCTCCGTTTCCCACGCCCAGGATGAAGGCGCCGGAGTTTCCCCCGCCCACGTTGAGCAGGCCCCAGTTTCCGGTGCCCAGCATTCCGCTGCCGTCGTTGCCGAATCCCAACAAGAGCGAGCCGTGGTTTCCGAAACCGAGGTTCCCGCGCAGTAACCCGCCGACCGTGTCCGCGGCGAGGAATAGGGGCTCGCGCCCGAAGGGCGATCGGACGGCGTCCAGCAGTGGCTGCAGAGGCGAGACGTTGGCAGCTTCTGCGCTTGCGTAGGACCCGGCGCTTGCTGCCAAGGTCTGAACGAACTGTTCGTGAAACGACGCGGCCTCGGCGCTGAGGGCCTGATAGGCCCGGCCGTACGCATTGAACAAGTCAGCGATCGCGGCTGATACCTCGTCGGCCGCGGGGGCCAGTACCGCCGTTGTCGCCGCGGCCGCGATTTCGTTTCCTGAGCTGATGACCGCTCCGATGTCAGAGAGGTCGGTGACGGCCGTTGCCACCATCTCCGGCAGAACGCTTACGTGCGACATGAGAGGTCCCTTCCGGCCAGGCGGGTGTTCCTCAAGACCGATCTCGGTGCAGGTATCCGCCTGTATGACTCGATATTAAACCTCACGTTTCAAATTGGGAACAATAATGGACAATGTGATGCGTAACGTGCGTCACACGGGACCATCACTCATCTATGAGCCGGGAGGGCGCAGCGCGGCGAACTCGTCGGTGACCCTCAATTGGGAGTCGGCGAACCGATACAGCGCCGCCGGGCGGCCACCGCTGCGCCCGGATTGCGCGATGGTGCCGGTCTGCGTGATCACCTTGCGACGAACCAGGACCCGCTGCAGATTTGTGGCGTCGACCTGGTAGCCCAACGCGGCGCCGTAGATGTCGCGCAGCGTGGAAAGTGCAAATTCTTTGGGCGCCAAGGCAAATCCGATGTTGGTGTAGGACAGCTTGGCGACCAGTCGCGCATGCGCGTGCGTCACCATCGGCCCGTGGTCGAAGGCCATGGGCGGCAGTGAGTCCACCGGATGCCAACGAGTGTCCGCCGGCAATTCGGGAGTCGCGGGGGAGGGCACCAGCCCCAGGAAGGTCGACGCAATGATCCGGGCACCCGGGACCCGATGTGGGTCGGAAAACACCGCCAACTGCTCGAGATGGGCCACCTCGCGCAAGTCCACCTTCTCGGCGAGCTGCCGGCGAACGGACGTCGTCATGTCTTCGTCGTCGCCAAGCCGACCGCCCGGCAGCGACCATGCGCCCTTTTGCGGATCCCGGGCGCGCTGCCATAACAGGACGTTCAGCTGCGGTTTTCCGGCGCGGCGGTCTCCCTTAACCGACTCGGTGGCCATCCGAACCTGGAACACGACGGCAAGCACTTCGTGCGAGGTGCTACTATGGGGCATGTTTTCGATTATAAGTCGAAAACCTCCTGGGTGCGAAAGGAGCCGCCATGACGGTCTTGACACGCATGGACACGCCCGCCAGTGACATCTCCGCCATGACTGCCCGCATCACCAATTCCGAAACCGGATACGGGGGAATCGAGGGCGACGAACAGTGGGCCGCCGAAATCCGCCGCCTGGTGGAGATGCGCGGGGCCACCCTGCTGGCGCACAACTACCAGCTGCCGGCCATCCAGGACGTCGCCGACCACGTGGGGGACTCGCTGGCACTGTCCCGGATCGCCGCCGAGGCGCCGGAGGACACCATCGTCTTCTGCGGTGTGCACTTCATGGCTGAGACGGCCAAGATCCTCAGCCCGGAAAAAACCGTGCTGATTCCGGATCAGCGGGCCGGGTGTTCGTTGGCCGACTCGATCACGCCGGAGGAGTTGCAGGCGTGGAAGGACGAGCACCCCGGTGCCGTCGTCGTCTCCTACGTCAACACCACGGCCGCCGTGAAGGCGCTGACCGACATCTGCTGCACGTCGTCCAACGCCGTCGACGTCGTGGCATCCATCGACCCCGACCGCGAAGTGCTGTTCTGCCCGGACCAATTCCTCGGCGCACATGTTCGCCGGGTGACCGGTCGCAAGAACCTGCATGTCTGGGCCGGTGAATGCCACGTGCACGCCGGGATCAATGGCGACGAATTGAGCGACCAGGCGCGCGCCAACCCCGACGCGGAACTGTTCGTGCACCCCGAATGTGGTTGTGCCACATCGGCTCTGTACCTGGCGGGCGAAGGTGCCTTTCCTCCGGACCGGGTGAAGATCCTGTCCACCGGCGGCATGCTGGACGAGGCACACAAGACCCATGCCCGAAAGGTGCTGGTGGCCACCGAAGTCGGCATGTTGCACCAACTGCGTCGGGCCGCACCGCAAGTCGATTTCCAGGCCGTCAACGATCGCGCGTCCTGCAAGTACATGAAGATGATCACCCCGGCGGCGCTGCTGCGTTGCCTGGTGGAAGGCGCCGACGAAGTCCATGTCGACCCGGACGTTGCCGCGGCTGGCCGGCGCAGTGTTCAGCGGATGATTGCAATCGGACAGCCCGGAGGTGGCGAGTGACGGCCGGGCCGGCGTGGCGGGATAGCGCCGATGTCGTCGTAATCGGTACGGGCGTCGCCGGATTGGCCGCGGCACTCGCCGCCCACCGTGCCGGTCGCAAGGTCGTCGTACTCAACAAGGCGTCTCACACCCGCGGGGTGACCGCGACCCACTACGCGCAAGGCGGGATCGCCGTGGTGTTGCCCGACAACGACGATTCGGTGGAAGCGCACGTCGCCGACACCGTGGTCGCCGGTGCGGGCTTGTGTGACCCCGACGCTGTGTACTCGATCGTCGCCGACGGCTACCGCGCGGTTGCCGAATTGGTCGGCGCCGGTGCCCGATTCGACGAAAAGTCAGCGGGGCGTTGGGATTTAACACGCGAAGGGGGGCACTCGCGCCGGCGCATCGTGCACGCCGGAGGTGATGCCACCGGTGCCGAGGTGCAGCGGACGCTCGATCATGCCGCCGCTGCGCTGGACATCCGCACCGCTCACGTGGCCCTGCGCGTGTTGCACGACGGCAGCGTGGTGACCGGGGTGTTGGTGCACAATCCGGTCGGGACCGGCATCATCAGCGCGCCGTCGGTGATTTTGGCCACCGGCGGCTTGGGGCATCTGTATGCCGCGACCACCAACCCCGAGGGCTCCACCGCCGACGGCATCGCGTTGGCGTTGTGGGCCGGGGTGCCGGTCAGCGATGTCGAGTTCATCCAGTTTCACCCGACGATGTTGTTCGCCGGCAACGGCGACGGCAACGGCAGTGGTGGCCGGCGGCCGCTGATCACCGAGGCGATCCGCGGTGAGGGTGCGATATTGCTTGACCGGCAAGGCATGTCGGTGACTGCCGGCGTCCACCCGATGGGCGACCTGGCTCCGCGCGATGTTGTGGCGGGCGCGATCGATGCCCGACTCAAGGCGCTCGGCGATACGTGCGTCTACCTCGACGCGCGCGGCATCAACGGATTTGAGACACGGTTTCCCACGGTCACCTCCGCCTGCCGGGCTGCGGGCATCGACCCTGTCCACCAACCGATTCCGGTCGTTCCCGGTGCGCACTACAGCTGCGGCGGCGTTGTCACCGACGTGTACGGCCAGACCGAGCTACCAGGGTTGTTCGCGGCGGGCGAGGTAGCGCGGACCGGCATGCATGGAGCTAACCGGTTGGCTTCCAACAGCCTGCTCGAAGGGTTGGTGGTCGGTGGACGCGCTGGACGTGCCGCCGCCGCCCACGCGGCGGCAGCCAAGCCGTTGCCTGCGGCCTGGCCGGAGCCGATCGGCCACACCGCACTCAAACGCCCCAAGTTGCAACGGGCGATGAGTCGCGATGCCTCGGTGGTGCGTAACGCCGCTGGGCTGCAACGACTTTCCGACGCGTTGGCCGACGCGAAGGTGCGCGATGTGATGAGTCGTGAGGACTTTGAGGACGTGGCCTTGACGGTTGCCGCGCGGACTGTGGTCGCTGCCGCGCTGGCCCGCAACGAAAGTCGAGGCTGCCACCACCGTGCCGAATTCCCGGATCAGTCGAGGGATTATGCGCGCAGCAGCCTGGTCCGGTTGGTCGGTGACGAATGCCTGGTGCAGGTAGAGGCACTGGCGGCGGTGGGCTGATGAAGCTGACCGAAGCGGAGCGGGTTGCGGCTTACGAGACGATCCGGCGCGGTCTCGCCGAGGATCTTTGCTACGGGCCCGACGTCACCACCATCGCGACGGTGCCCGCGGGCGCCGTGGCAACCGCCTCGATGGTGCCGAGGGAAGCCGGCGTCGCTGCCGGGGTGGACGTCGCATTGATGGTGCTCGACGAGGTGATCGGCGCGGCTGGCTACGAGGTGCTGCACCGGGTCGAGGACGGAACCCGGGCGCAGCCTGGCCAGCCGTTGCTGACGGTGCGGGCCGAAACTCGCGGGCTGTTGACGGCGGAGCGGACCATGCTCAACCTGGTGTGCCACCTGTCGGGCATCGCCAGCGTGACCGCGGCCTGGGTCGCGGCTGTGGAGGGAACCAAAGCCAAGATCCGCGACACCCGCAAGACGCTGCCCGGTCTGCGCGCCGTGCAGAAGTACGCGGTGCGCGTCGGCGGTGGTGTCAACCACCGGATGGGTCTCGGCGATGCGGCGCTGATCAAGGACAATCACGTCGCGGCCGCGGGATCGGTGCTTGCTGCGCTGCGGGCGGTGCGCGATGCGGCGCCCGACCTGCCGTGCGAGGTCGAAGTGGATTCACTCGAGCAGTTGGACGAAGTGCTGCCCGACAAGCCCGAACTGGTTCTGCTGGACAACTTTCCGGTATGGCAGACGCAGATCGCGGTGCAGCGAAGGGATGCCCGGGCGCCGTCGGTGTTGCTGGAGTCATCGGGCGGGCTCAGCCTGGAAACCGCTGCGGCGTACGCGGGAACGGGTGTGGACTACCTCGCGGTGGGGGCATTGACGCATTCGGTGCGGGTGCTCGACATCGGCCTGGATATGTAGGTGGCGGCTCGGGACCCGGTGCCGGCGCCCGACACGCCCGCAGCTTGATCTAGGGAAGCGCTTACCGGACGACCAGCGAGGTCAACCGCGCGGAATCACTGCGGGCCCCTCGTCTGGCGGTCAAGCAGCGAGCGTGCCGCGAGCTTTGCGGCATCGAGTGCCGCCGTATCGCTGGCGATCCGTGACAGGATCAGCGCCCCCTCGATCAAGGAGACCACCGCGAGCGCGGCGTGCGCCGCATCGGCCGCCGGCCAGTCCTCGGCCCGCAGCCGCTCCTCGATTGCCACGCACCAGCTCTTGAAGGCGCGCGCAGCCGCGGCGCGGACTTCCGGGGCGGCGTTGACCGACTCGGTGGCGATCGGCTCGATCGGGCAGCCGTCGCGCTGGTCCCCGTTCAGCCCGGCGACCAGTAGGTCGATCCATCGGTCGACGATGTCGGCCACTGGCCGACCGCTCGCGAGGAAGGTTCGCAGCAGCTGTTCGATGGCGGCTCCGGCGGTGTCGACGACCGCGGTGGCCAACTGCTGTTTGCCCTGCGGGAAGTGGTGATACAGCGAGCCGGGCTTGACACCTGCCTCGTCGAGGATCTGATTCAGCCCGGTCGCCGCGTATCCCTGACGTCGGAACAGGAGGGCGGCCTTCTCGAGCAATGCGGTGCGACTGCGATCGGGTCTCGGCATGTCCTTGACAATACTTGAGTAATCACTCAAGAATAACGCGATGGAGCAGTTGACTTATGAAGAGGCCGGTCGCTACGCGTGGCGAGAGGTGCCGGATCCGACGATCAGTGCGCCGGTACAGGCACTTGTCCGGCCGTTGATGGTGGCGTGCTGCGACCTCGATGTCGCGGTCTGTCACGGCCGGTTGCCGCTGCCGCCCGGCTATGCGGTGGGGCACGAAGGGCTGGCGGAGGTCGTCGCCGTCGGGGACGACGTCAGCACCGTTCGGGTAGGCGATCGGGTGGTGGTGCCCTTCCAGATCAGCTGCGGGACCTGCCCCGAATGCAGGCGCGGCGTGACCGGGTCATGCAGCGCCGGACCCCTCATGGCGACGTACGGGATGGCCCCCATCGCCGGGCTGGACGGCGGTGGGTTCATGTCCGACCTCGTGTTGGTGCCCTACGCCGATGCGATGTTGATTCCCGTGCCTGATGGCGTCGACCCGGTTTCCATCGCCTCGCTGTCTGACAACATCCCGGACGGTTGGCGGGCGGTGGCGCCGTTTGCCGATGAATTGGCGGCCCTTGACCCCGTTGATCGCCGGGTTCTGGTCGTTGGCAGGCTATCGATAGGGCTCTACGCGGCAGCTTTCGCCGCGGCCCTGGGCGCGCACGTCGACTACGTCGACACCGACCCGCACCGACTGGCGGCCGCCGAGAAGCTCGGGGCCGTGGCCCACGACGTCGCCAAACCGGACAAGTCCTGGGACCCCTATCCCGTGACCGTGCACACCTCCGCCGATCCGGCGCTCCTGGCGGCGACCTTGCGTGCGACCTGGGCGGACGGCGTGTGCACCGACACCGGGATCTATCCCGAGTACAAGGTGGAGATGCCGTTGTTGCCGATGTACACCCGCGGGGTCCGCTTCGTCACCGGGCGCGTCAACGCGCGGGTGGTGATTCCGCAGATTCTCGACCTGCTGGCCGACGGATGTGACCTGTCGCCGGCCGTCGACAACGTGGTGCCGTGGGAGGACGCGCCCTCGGCCTGGCCGGCAATGACCGGGAAAACCGTCTTCACCAGGTCGTAGGTGGGCTGCGTCGGGAGCGGAGCTGTAAGTCGCAGCAGCCCAACTACGCGATGTCGGCGACGAACACCGCCATCTTGCGCAGCTGGACGCGGGCCGGCCAGGGCAGACCCGCACCCTCCGACCCGGCTGGCAGAATCCGCGGGTTCGTCAGATGTATCGACCTGCGGGTGTAGTGGACGTCGGCCTCGCCGGCGGCCAGCACGTTCTTCACCCAGTCGGTCTTGCCGTGACCGAGCGCGATCGCCAGCGTGTTGCCCTTCCGGAAGGTGGACACGATCGTCTTGTACGGTTTGCCCGACTTGCGGCCGCGGTGCTCGATGGTGGCGGTTCCGGGCAGGTAGCGCACGATCGGCTTCAGGGCGGGGTTGAGGTACTTGACTTGGATGTTCTCGAACCACACCGGGTAAACCATCGGGATGCCCGGCGCGTTGTTGGGGTGTTGATCCTTAGCGGACATGGCTGGCTCCTCTTTTCGGGCACTGTACCGGCCGGATATCGATTTGAGTTGCTCTGGGACAATGGTCCATGTGACCACATCACCCGCCCTATTGGCCCGTGTTGATTTGCGGGGTGCGGAGTTGACGCCTGCCCGGCTGCGGGCGGCCCTGCCGCGTGGTGGTGCCGACGTGGAATCTGTGCTGCCGAAGGTGCGGCCGATCGTCGAGGCGGTTGCTGAGCGCGGCGCCGAAGCCGCCCTCGAATTCGGCGCATCCTTCGACGGTGTGCGCCCGTCCAGCGTCCGGGTGCCCGCCGCCGCGCTGGACGCTGCGCTGGCCGGACTGGACGCCAGCGTGCGCGACGCCCTGCAGGTGATGATCGAGCGGGCTCGCGCCGTGCACGCCGACCAACGCCGCGCAGATGTGACCACCACGCTGGGCCCGGGTGCGACGGTCACCGAACGATGGGTCCCGGTCGAACGGGTGGGTTTGTACGTGCCCGGGGGCAACGCCGTGTACCCGTCCAGCGTGGTGATGAACGTCGTGCCGGCGCAAACCGCAGGCGTCGACTCGCTCGTGGTCGCCAGCCCGCCGCAGGCCCGGTTCGACGGGCTCCCGCATCCGACGATCCTGGCCGCCGCACGACTCCTCGGGGTCGACGAGGTGTGGGCGGTCGGCGGGGCTCAGGCAGTGGCGCTGCTGGCCTACGGCGGTACCGACACGGACTCGGGCGAACTCGCACCCGTCGACATGATCACCGGCCCGGGCAATATCTACGTCACCGCCGCAAAGCGGCTGTGCCGCTCCCAGGTCGGAATCGACGCCGAAGCGGGACCGACCGAGATCGCGATCCTGGCCGACCACACCGCGGACCCCGCGCACGTGGCCGCCGACCTGATCAGCCAGGCCGAACACGACACGATGGCCGCCAGCGTTCTCGTCACCCCCAGTGACGAGTTAGCCGATGCCACCGATGCCGAACTGGACGCCCAGGTGCGTGCCACGGTGCACCGGGAGCGAGTTACGACGGCCTTGAGCGGTCGGCAATCAGCGATCATCCTGGTCGACGATCTCGATGCCGGTGTCAAGGTCGTCAACGCCTATGCCGCCGAACACCTGGAAATACACACCGCCGACGCGGCGCAGGTTGCCCGTCGGATACATTCGGCTGGAGCGATTTTCGTCGGCCCGTTCGCGCCGGTCAGCCTGGGTGACTATTGCGCCGGATCCAACCACGTGCTGCCTACCGCCGGCAGCGCCCGTCACTCGAGCGGTCTGTCGGTTCAGACGTTTCTGCGGGGCATACACATCGTGGACTACACCGAGGCTGCCCTCAAAGACGTTGCTGGACACGTGGTAACGCTGGCGAAGAGCGAAGACCTGCCGGCCCACGGCGAGGCGGTGCGTCGGAGGTTCGAAAGATGACCGCGCCACGCGAGTCCAGGCCCCTGCCCACGCTGGACGATTTGCCGCTGCGTGAGGATTTGCGCGGCAAATCCCCTTACGGGGCACCGCAACTCGCGGTACCCGTACGGCTCAACACCAACGAGAACCCGCATCCGCCCACCCAGGCCCTGATCGACGACGTGGTGCGGTCGGTGGCAGCGGCGGCCGGTGACCTGCACCGCTATCCTGACCGCGACGCGGTGGCGCTGCGCACCGATCTGGCCAACTACCTGACTGTCCAGACCGGTATCCCGGTTGGTGTCGAAAGCGTCTGGGCCGCAAACGGTTCCAATGAGATCCTGCAGCAGCTGCTACAGGCTTTCGGCGGGCCTGGACGTTCCGCGATCGGTTTCGTCCCGTCTTATTCGATGCACCCCATCATCTCCGACGGCACCTACACCGAGTGGCTCGAGGCGGCGCGCGCCAACGATTTCAGTCTCGACGTGACCAGTGCGGTCGCGGCCATCGTGGACCGCCAACCCGATGTGGTGTTCGTCGCGAGCCCGAATAATCCGTCCGGACAGAGCATTTCGCTGGCTGATCTGCGCAGGCTGCTCGACGTCGTGCCCGGGATACTGATTGTCGACGAGGCATACGGTGAGTTTTCCTCGCAGCCGAGCGCGATAGCACTGGTCGGGGAGTACCCCACCAAGCTCATCGTCACCCGCACCATGAGCAAGGCCTTCGCCTTTGCCGGTGGTCGGGTTGGATACCTGGTGGCCACGCCGGCGCTCGTCGAAGCGATGCTGCTGGTGCGGCTGCCGTACCACTTGTCGTCGGTAACGCAGGCCGCGGCACGCGCAGCGTTGCGCCACGCAGATGACACGCTCCGTAGCGTCGCCACCCTGATCGCCGAGCGTGAACGGGTATCGGCCGCGCTGGCGGGCATGGGTTTTCGGGTAATTCCCAGCGATGCAAACTTCGTGCTGTTCGGTGAGTTCGCCGACGCGCCGTCGGCGTGGCAGCACTACCTGGACCGTGACGTCCTGATCCGAGACGTCGGAATCCCCGGCTACCTGCGCACCACCATCGGATTGGCCGAAGAGAACGATGCGTTCCTCAAGGCTAGCGCTCAGATCGCTGCTACCGATCTGGCCTCCGCACCTCCGAGCCCTGTAGGAGCATCGTGACCGCTACCGAGATAGCAAGAGCCACTCGACGTGCGCGCATCGAACGTCGCACACGCGAATCCGACATCGTCATCGAACTCGACCTCGACGGCACCGGTCAGGTGAGCGTGGACACCGGTGTTCCGTTCTTCGACCACATGTTGACCGCGTTGGGCAGTCACGCCAGTTTCGACCTGATGGTGCGGACCAAGGGTGATGTGGAGATCGAAGCGCATCACACGGTCGAGGACACCGCGATCGCGTTGGGGCAGGCCTTGGATCAGGCCCTGGGCGACAAGAAGGGCATTCGGCGGTTCGGCGATGCCTTCATACCCATGGACGAGACGCTGGCCCATGCCGCTGTCGACGTGTCTGGGCGGCCCTACTGCGTGCACACCGGCGAGCCGGATCATCTGCAGCACACCACGATCGCCGGCAGTTCAGTGCCGTACCACACCGTCATCAACCGGCACGTCTTCGAGTCGCTGGCGATGAATGCCCGCATCGCACTGCACGTTCGGGTGCTGTACGGTCGCGATCCGCACCACATCACCGAGGCGCAGTACAAGGCGGTCGCCCGTGCCTTGCGGCAGGCTGTCGAACCCGACCCGCGCGTCTCGGGTGTGCCGTCCACCAAAGGTGTTCTGTGACGGCGAAATCAGTCGTAGTCCTCGACTACGGATCGGGTAACCTGCGGTCCGCCCAACGAGCCCTGCAACGCACGGGTGCCTCGGTAGAGGTGACCTCCGACGCGCGGGCCGCGTTGGCGGCGGACGGGTTGGTGGTGCCGGGCGTCGGCGCGTTCGAAGCCTGCATGGTGGGCCTGCGCAAGATCGGCGGTGAGCGAATCATCGCCGAGCGGGTAGCCTCCGGACGCCCGGTGTTGGGTGTCTGCGTTGGCATGCAGATCCTGTTCGAGCGGGGGGTCGAATTCGGCGTCGAAACGCAGGGCTGCGGACAGTGGCCGGGCGCCGTCACCCGCCTGGATGCCCCGGTGATCCCGCACATGGGCTGGAACGTGGTGGACGCACCCGAGGGCAGCACCCTGTTCAAGGGTCTGGACGCCGACACCCGATTCTATTTCGTGCACTCATATGCCGCTCAGCAGTGGGAAGGCCGGCCCGAAGCACTGCTGACATGGGCTACCCACGAGGTACAGTTCTTGGCCGCCGTGGAAGATGGACCGTTGGCCGCTACCCAGTTTCACCCGGAAAAGAGTGGGGACGCCGGCGCTGCGCTGTTGAACAACTGGGTCGAGGGACTATGACGATGCCACTGATTTTGTTGCCCGCCGTCGACGTCGTCGAGGGCCGTGCCGTGCGCCTGGTACAGGGAAAAGCCGGCAGTGAAACCGAATACGGCTCGGCGTTAGACGCCGCGCTGACCTGGCAGCGCGACGGAGCCGAGTGGATTCACCTGGTCGACCTCGACGCCGCGTTCGGTCGCGGCTCCAACCGGGAACTGCTCGCCGAGGTCGTGGGACAACTCGACGTGCAGGTCGAGTTGTCCGGTGGCATCCGCGACGACGACTCGCTGGCGGCGGCGCTGGCTACCGGCTGCGCTCGAGTCAATCTGGGCACCGCGGCGCTGGAGAATCCGCAATGGTGCGCGCGGGCGATCAGCGAACACGGCGACAAGGTTGCCGTCGGGTTGGACGTGCAAATCGTTGACGGGGCCCATCGGTTGCGCGGGCGTGGCTGGGAAACCGACGGCGGCGACCTGTGGGAGGTGTTGGAACGCCTTGACAGCGAAGGGTGTTCGCGCTTCGTCGTCACCGACGTCACCAAGGACGGCACGTTGGGCGGGCCGAATCTTGAACTGCTCGCTGGAGTCGCCGAACGCACCGAGGCGCCGGTGATCGCGTCGGGGGGCGTGTCGAGCCTGGACGACCTTCGCGCCATCGCCACGCTCACCGATCGAGGCGTCGAAGGCGCCATTGTCGGCAAGGCCCTCTATGCCGGGCGGTTCACCCTGCCCGAGGCGCTCGACGCGGTACGAGAGTAGGCCCGCATGGAGTTGAGCGCAGCCGACCTGAACGCGTTGGTAGCCGAGGCGTCAGCGGTCCTCGATGCCGCCGTGACGCCGTTTCTCGAGGGGCACCGCGCGGCTTCGGCGGTGCGCAAGAAGGGTGACGACTTTGCCACCGAGGTCGACCTGGCGATCGAACGTCAGGTGGTGGCGGCGCTGGAGTCGGCGACCGGAATCGGGGTGCACGGCGAAGAATTCGGTGGCCCGGATGTCGACTCACCATGGGTGTGGGTGCTGGACCCCGTCGACGGCACGTTCAACTACGCGTCCGGATCGCCAATGGCCTCGATCCTGCTGGGCCTGCTTCATCACGGTGAGCCGGTGGCCGGACTGACCTGGCTGCCGTTCATGAATGACCGCTACACCGCCATACAGGGTGGCCCACTGATGAAAAATGGCGTGGCGCAACCACATCTGACGCCGACCAAGCTCTCCGACACTTTGGTTGCGGCCGGATCGTTCAGCGCGGATTCGCGCGGGCGGTTTCCAGGGCAATATCGCGTACGGTTGCTGGAGAACCTGAGCCGGGTATCCTCGCGGCTGCGTATGCACGGTTCCACCGGGATCGACCTTGCCTATGTTGCTGACGGAATCCTCGGTGGTGCAGTAAGTTTCGGAAGCAACGTATGGGACCACGCCGCCGGCGTCGCACTGGTGCGAGCCGCCGGCGGCATCGTCACCAACTTTGCGGGCGACCCATGGACGCCAGCGTCCCGGTCGGCCCTGGCCGCGGCACCCGGCGTGCACGGCGAGATCCTCGAGATCTTGCGCAGCACAGGCGAACCGGAGGATTACTGAGATGTATGACGGTCAAGGTGTGAAGGGCCTTGCGGTACGGGTGATCCCCTGTCTTGATGTCGACGCCGGGCGCGTGGTCAAGGGAGTCAACTTCGAGAACCTGCGTGACGCGGGTGATCCGGTCGAACTCGCCGCCGCCTACGACGCCGAGGGCGCCGACGAGCTCACCTTTCTCGATGTCACCGCGTCGTCCTCAGGCAGATCCACGATGTTGGAGGTGGTGCGGCGCACCGCCGAACAGGTCTTCATCCCGCTGACGGTGGGCGGCGGCGTGCGCACCGTGGCTGACGTCGACACCTTGCTGCGTGCGGGCGCCGACAAGGTGTCGGTCAACACCGCCGCCATCGCACGCCCCGAGCTGCTTGCCGAGATGGCAAATCAGTTCGGCTCGCAGTGCATCGTGCTGTCGGTTGACGCGCGCACGGTCCCCGACGGTTCGCCCCCGACGCCCTCGGGCTGGGAGGTCACCACCCACGGTGGTCGTCGTGGCACCGGCATCGACGCTGTGGAGTGGGCGGCGCGCGGCGCCGAGCTCGGAGTGGGGGAGATCCTGCTGAACTCGATGGACGCCGACGGCACCAAAGCCGGTTTCGACCTGGCAATGCTGCGCGCGGTCCGGGCGGCGGTCACGGTTCCGGTCATCGCCAGCGGCGGTGCCGGCCGGGTGGAGCACTTCGCGCCCGCTGTGGCTGCCGGAGCCGACGCGGTGTTGGCGGCCAGTGTCTTTCACTTCAGGGAGTTGACCATCAAGGAAGTCAAGGCTGCCATGGCCGAACAGGGGATCACCGTCCGATGACGCTGGATCCGAAGATCGCCGAGCGGCTGAAGCGCAACTCCGACGGACTAATCACGGCCGTGGTTCAGGAGCGAGGCAGCGGTGACGTGCTGATGGTCGCTTGGATGGACGATGACGCCTTGGCCCGCACCCTGGAAACCCGTGAAGCGACCTACTATTCGCGTTCACGCGGCGAACAGTGGATCAAGGGGGCGACCTCGGGCCACACCCAGCACGTCCACTCGGTACGCCTGGACTGTGACGGAGACACGGTGCTGTTGACCGTCGACCAGATCGGGGGAGCTTGTCACACCGGCGATCACAGCTGCTTCGATGCCGCGGTGCTGCTGGGCCCCGAGCACTAGCCCGCCGGCCCCGGGATCGCTTCGACAACGCTTCAGCCTGCGCCGAGTGTGGGGCTTTTGGGCCCCGCGACGTCGGGGGTGGGTGCGTAGGCCCCACAGTCGACGACATTCGGCGACGCTTCAGCCTGCGCCGAGTGTGGGGCTTTTGGGCCCCGCGACGGCGGGGTGGGTGCGTAGGCCCCACAGTCGACGACAGTCGACGACGCCGGGAAGCGACGGGCGACGAAGGGCTACGAAGGGCTGGCTACGAAGGGCAAGGGACTAATTGGGCCCCCGGCGCTGGCCGCCGCCCAGACCCTGCACGGCCTCGAGGGCGGCGTCCCGCCAACGCTTCTCTCGAACAGCGGGTCTGATGTGGTCGCGGTCGATCTTGCCGACGTCGATGTTGCGGGGCTCGGCGACGGAGGGCGGCACGTAGAATTCGTATTCCCGGTCGTCGGTTGCGACCACCAGTATCGCGGCGGCCTCGTCAAGACGGTTTTCGTAAATGAGTTTCCCGGCAAACACGTCCGGCGGCACACCGTCAAAGGTCTTGACATACACCACATACAGTCGAATGCCGCGATCCTGCAGCAAATCGGTCAGTCGACCCATGACAACGTCCTCGTCTTGGGGCCGCAAGACATCCGCCGCGTCGGTGAGGATGCTGGCCACCACCAGCGGCGCGGCTGCCGTGGAGGTACTGGGCGTCTGCGCGGCAGTTTTCGAGGGAAGGGGGGCGGGGGCGCTGGCCTGCGGTGCGTCCGACTTCGTGCTGAGCAGCAGGAGGCCCAGAACAAATGCCAAGACGACAAGCGCCACGGCGATCAGCGACGCGATCAGCGTCCCCTGTCCGATCCGGCGCCCGGTGGGCGGGGGCTGGTGCGGATGCAAAGGCGCCTGCGGATGTGGCAGTCCTGGCGCCTGGGCCACCGGGACCTGCACGGTGGCGCCTGGCTGGCCCGCGAGTGCGGCGGCGAAATCCGAGCACGTCGGATAGCGATCTCCGGGGTTCTTGGCCAGCACCTTGACGATGACCGGATCGAGTGGAGCCAATTCGGGTCGCCGCTGACTGAGCAGTGGCGGGGGCCCGGACAGATGCTGCGAGATCACCACGGCCGGGTTGGTGTGTTCGAACGGCGCCGTCCCGGTCAGCAGGTGAAAGGCCGTGCATCCAAGCCCGTACTGGTCGGCGCGCCCGTCCAGGTGTGCCCCCCGCAATTGCTCGGGCGAGCAATACGCGGTGGTGCCCATCAGCACGTTGGTGACGGTCAGGCCGCTGATCTCGCCCGCCTCGCGTGCGATGCCGAAATCGGCGAGCAGGATCCGCCGTCGTGGCTTGGGCTCGCTCAGCAGAATGTTGGCCGGTTTGACGTCGCGATGAAGCAATCCGCGGGAGTGGGCGTAATCGAGCGCTTCGGCGACGGCCGAAATGATCTCGACCACCTCCGCATGCGGCATACCCGCCGGGTATTTCTCGTTCAGCAAATGGGCGGCGTCGGTTCCCTCCACGTAGTCCATCGACAGCCACAACTGTCCGTTGAACTCGCCGCGGTCGTGGATTCCGACGATGTGCTGGTTGTACAAGCTGGCGGCGAGGTCGCACTCCCGGTCAAACCGGCGCCGATACTCGACGTCCGCGGTGTATTCCGCGGACAAGATCTTGAGCGCATCGTGCCGGGGCAGCCGGGGATGTTTTGCCAGATAGACCTGTCCCATGCCGCCGGCCCCGAGCAATCGCACGATGGTGTAGCCGGCGAACAGCTCGCCTTCTTGCAAGCTCCCGCTGTCGCCAGCATTTGTTGGCATGTGAGCATGCTACTGACGCTTTGGCTGAGCAACGACCTAACACGACCTATTGGGCCCAAGGCCTCGCGTGAGCTCGCAGCGCCCTCTATTTCCCGACGCCATGCCTTAGCCGAGTACCGCTGACCAGGGCGCGGTTCCGTCGGCGTAATCGCTTGTGAGTCGCATTCTTTCGGCTGGCCGCTGCTTGACGGCGGTCACTGGAGATGGCACACGGCAGACCCGCGTCGCACGCGCGTAGCCTTGCGGCCCAAGGTATTACCGGGTGCGTAGCGTCGCCAGAGCCTTGTCGGCGTGGGTGTCCATGCTCAACTCGCTGGAGATCACCTCGAGCACCGTGCGGTCGGTGTCGATGACGAAGGTCGTCCGCTTGACCGGCAGCAACTTACCTAGCAAGCCGCGCTTGACCCCGAACTGTGTGGCGACAGTGCCGTCGGCATCAGACAGCAGCGGGTAGTCGAACCCCTCCTTGTCGGCGAATTTCGCCTGCTTCTGTACCGGATCGGTGCTGATGCCGACCCGATTGGCACCAACTGCGGCAAATTCCTGGCCCAGGTCGCGAAAGTGACATGCCTCTTTGGTGCATCCGGGCGTCATCGCCGCCGGGTAGAAGAACAACACGACGGGTCCGTCGGAAAGCAGCGAGCTGAGCTTGCGCGGCGTCCCGGTCTGGTCGGGAAGCTCGAAGTCGGGCGCAGTGTCACCTTTTTTCATGGTCGTCACGCTACGCCGGGCAGCCTGGAACGGCGTGTCTGGTTGGATGGTTCAGTGCATCTCAACCTCGCAGCAACCACCACACGGGAGGATTTCCGTGCGTTGGCGGCCGAACACCGGGTGGTGCCGGTGACACGCAAGGTTCTGGCCGACAGCGAGACCCCCCTGTCGGCCTACCGCAAGCTCGCCGCCAACCGACCTGGAACCTTCCTGCTCGAATCGGCGGAAAACGGCCGGTCGTGGTCCCGATGGTCGTTCATCGGCGCCGGTGCGCCGACGGCGTTGACAGTGCGGGACGGCGAAGCGGTGTGGCTGGGCACGGTACCCAAGGACGCCCCATCCGGCGGCGACCCACTGCACGCACTCCGGGCCACCTTGGAGGTGTTGGCGACCGCCCCCATCCCGGGGCTTCCGCCGCTGTCCGGCGGGATGGTCGGCTTCTTCGCCTACGACATGGTCCGACGGCTCGAGCGCCTGCCCGAACTGGCCGTCGACGACCTCGGGTTACCCGACATGCTTTTGCTGCTGGCGACCGACGTCGCGGCCGTAGACCACCACGAAGGCACTATCACGCTGATCGCCAACGCCGTGAACTGGAACGGCACCGACGAGCGGGTCGACTGGGCGTATGACGACGCAGTCGCGCGGTTGGACGTCATGACGGCCGCCCTCGAGCAGCCGCTGCCGTCGACGGTCGCCACCTTCAGCAAGCCCGAGCCGCGACACCGGGCACAGCGGACCGTCGACGAATACGGCAAGATCGTCGACTACCTGGTGGAACAGATCGCGGCCGGGGAAGCCTTTCAAGTGGTGCCCTCGCAGCGCTTCGAGATGGACACCGACGTCGACCCGATCGACGTGTATCGAATCCTGCGGGTCACCAACCCGAGCCCGTATATGTATTTGCTGCACATCCCGAATAGTGATGGTGCAACGGACTTTTCGATCGTCGGATCGAGCCCGGAGGCGCTTGTCACCGTCCACGACGGCCGCGCGACGACGCACCCGATCGCCGGCACCCGGTGGCGCGGCGCCACCGACGAAGAAGACCAGTTGCTGGAAAAGGACCTACTGTCCGACGAGAAGGAATTGGCCGAGCATCTGATGCTGGTCGATCTTGGGCGTAATGACCTCGGCCGCGTTTGCACGCCGGGGACCGTTCGTGTCGAGGATTACAGCCACATTGAGCGCTACAGCCACGTGATGCACCTGGTGTCCACCGTGACCGGGCTGCTCGACGAGGGTCGCACCGCGCTGGACGCGGTGACCGCATGTTTTCCGGCCGGCACCTTGTCGGGTGCGCCGAAGGTGCGGGCGATGGAGCTCATCGAAGAGGTCGAGAAGACCCGTCGCGGCCTGTACGGCGGCGTGGTCGGTTACCTCGACTTCGCCGGCAACGCCGATTTCGCGATCGCCATCCGCACCGCGCTGATGCGTGCCGGGACGGCCTACGTCCAGGCCGGTGGCGGCGTCGTGGCCGACTCCAACGGGCCCTACGAGTACAACGAGGCCCGGAACAAGGCAAAGGCCGTGCTCAACGCCATCGCCGCCGCCGAGACATTGTCCCCTCCCGGTGTTGGTCCCCGTGGCTCCTGACGCCGAGTCCGTCCGGCCAGAGCGCCGGGCCCGGCTCCGGATAGGCATCGCGCAAGCGCTGCTCGTCGTCGCTGCGGCGGCGCTGTGGACCGCGTCCCGGCTGCCCTGGGTTGTCATCCGGACGTTCGACGAACTGGGTCCGCCCAAGGAAGTGACGCTGTCGGGTGCGACGTGGTCCACGGCCCTGCTGCCGTTGGCGATGTTGATGCTGGCCGCAGCGGTGGCGGCGCTCGCCGTGCGGGGCTGGCCACTGCGAGTCTTGGCGTGCCTGCTCGCCGCCGCGAGCTTTGCGGTCGGCTATCTCGGCGTCAGCCTCTGGGTGATCCCGGACGTCGCGCCGCGCGGTGCCGAGTTGGCGCACGTCTCGGTGGTGACGTTGGTCGGAAGCGGGCGCCATTACGCGGGTGCGGTGGTCGCCATTGTGGCTGCGGTGTGCACGTTGGTTGCCGCCGTGCTGCTGATGCGTTCGGCGGCGGACGCGGGCAGCGCGAAGTACGCTGCGCCCGCCGCGCGCCGGTCACAGCGAACCAGAACTGAGACCGACACGGAGACTTCAAAGTCCGTTTCCGACATGTCCGAACGGATGATCTGGGATGCTCTTGACGAGGGACGCGACCCTACCGATCGGCCGCACGGGTCGGACACCGAGGGGCGGTGACGGACAGCACGTTGACGGTCGCTACCCTCATGAGCGTCGTCGAAATCGACTGCGAAGCGTCGGAAGGGAAACAGCAGGCATGAGTCCGGCCAACGTGCTTGACTCCATCCTCGAGGGAGTCCGAGCCGACGTTGCCGCGCGCGAAGCCCTGGTGAGCTTGTCGGAGATCAAAGCCAAGGCAGCCGCGGCACCGCCGCCCCTGGACGTCATGGCCGCGTTGCGCGAGCCGGGCATTGGGGTCATCGCCGAGGTCAAGCGGGCCAGCCCGTCCAAAGGTCAGTTGGCGCCCATCGCCGACCCGGCCAAGCTCGCCCGGGCTTACGAGGATGGCGGCGCGCGGATTATCAGCGTGCTCACCGAGGAGCGTCGGTTCCACGGCTCGCTCGATGACCTCGACGCAGTGCGGGCAGCGGTCTCAATTCCGGTCTTGCGCAAAGACTTTGTGGTGCAGCCGTATCAGATCCACGAGGCGCGTGCGCACGGCGCCGACATGCTGTTGCTCATCGTCGCCGCGTTGGATCAATCCGCGTTGGTGTCGATGCTGGACCGAACCGAGTCGCTGGGGATGACCGCGCTCGTCGAGGTGCACACCGAGCAAGAGGCGGACCGCGCGCTGAAGGCCGGGGCCAAGGTAATCGGCGTCAACGCCCGCGATCTCACCACGCTTGAGGTTGACCGGGACTGCTTCGCGCGGATCGCGCCCGGGTTGCCCAGCGAGGTGATCCGGATCGCCGAGTCCGGCGTGCGGGGCACCGGTGATCTCTTGGCGTATGCCGGTGCCGGCGCCGACGCTGTGCTTGTGGGTGAGGGATTGGTGAAGAGCGGCGACCCGCGTGCGGCCGTTGCCGACCTCGTCACCGCGGGCACCCATCCGTCCTGTCCAAAGCCGGCTCGCTAGGCGTTGCTGAGTTGTGCGCGTTGAGCCGTAGTAATGGCTGATATATCCCGCCCGGACCTTCCGCGCACGAGTGCGGCGATTGCCGAACGGACCAGCCACGACCCCGATGCCGGCGGCCATTTCGGGGGCGCTGGTCGTTGGGGCGGGCGCTATGTCCCCGAAGCGTTGATGGCGGTGATCGAAGAAGTCACGGTTGCCTACGAGAAGGAACGCGTCAACCAAGATTTCCTCGACACGCTGGACAAGTTGCAGACCCATTACGCCGGAAGGCCTTCGCCGCTCTATGAGACCAGGCGACTCGGCGATCATGCCGGGTCGGCGCGCATCTTCTTAAAGCGAGAAGATCTGAATCACACCGGTTCTCACAAGATCAACAATGTGCTCGGTCAAGCCTTGCTGGCTCGCAGGATGGGCAAGACCCGGGTGATCGCGGAGACGGGCGCCGGCCAGCACGGCGTGGCCACCGCGACGGCGTGTGCGCTACTCGGCCTGGACTGCGTCATCTACATGGGCGCGGTCGACACCGCACGCCAGGCACTGAACGTCGCACGGATGCGCTTACTCGGGGCCGAGGTCGTCTCGGTGGAGACGGGTTCGCGGACACTCAAAGACGCCATCAACGAGGCTTTCCGCGACTGGGTCACCAACGCCGACGACACGTACTACTGCTTCGGCACCGCCGCCGGACCGCATCCCTTCCCGACGATGGTTCGCGACTTCCAACGGATCATCGGCCTGGAGACGCGCGTGCAGATCCAGGAACAGGCGGGCCGGTTGCCCGACGCCGTCGTGGCGTGCGTCGGGGGCGGGTCCAACGCGATCGGCATCTTTCACGCGTTCCTCGACGACCCTGGCGTGCGGTTGGTCGGGTACGAGGCAGCAGGCGACGGCGTCGAGACCGGGCGGCACGCGGCGACCTTCACCGGAGGGTCGCCCGGCGCGTTCCAGGGATCGTTCTCGTACCTGTTGCAGGACGACGACGGCCAGACGATCGAGTCGCATTCGATCTCGGCGGGCCTCGATTATCCGGGGGTAGGTCCCGAACACGCCTGGCTCAAGGAGACCGGACGTGTTGACTACCAGCCGATCACGGACTCCGAAGCAATGGAAGCATTCGGCCTGCTGTCCCGGATGGAAGGCATCATCCCAGCCATCGAATCCGCGCATGCGGTGGCGGGCGCCCTGAAACTGGGCGTCGAATTGGGAAGGGGCGCGGTCATTGTGGTGAATCTGTCGGGTCGCGGCGACAAGGATGTAGAGACTGCCGCGAAATGGTTCGGCCTGCTTCCCCCGGGTGAGCAGGAGCGGAGTTCGGACACCAGCAAATCATGACGGTGGAGCAAGGCGAGATCAGCCGACTAGGGCCACTTTTCGACGCTTGTCGGGCGAATAACCGAGCGGCGCTTATCGGTTACCTGCCCACCGGCTTCCCCGATGTGTCGACCTCGTTGACGGCGATGACGGCCTTGGTCGAGTCCGGTTGCGACATAGTCGAAGTCGGAGTGCCCTATTCCGATCCGGGGATGGACGGTCCGACCATCCAGCGGGCAACCGAAACCGCGCTGCGTGGGGGAGTGCGGGTGCGGGACACGTTGGCGGCGGTCGAGGCGATCAGTCGGGCCGGTGGACGTGCGGTGGTGATGACGTATTGGAACCCGGTGTTGCGCTACGGGGTCGATGCGTTCGCGCGGGACCTGGCGTCGGCCGGTGGCCATGGCATGATCACCCCCGACCTGATTCCCGACGAGGCGCAAGACTGGTTCGCGGCATCCGACGAACACCGATTGGATCGCATCTTCCTGGTGGCGCCGTCGTCAACGCCCGAACGATTGGCGATGACCGTCGAGGCGTCACGCGGCTTCGTCTACGCGGCATCGACGATGGGCGTCACCGGAGCGCGTGACGCGGTCTCGCAGGCGGCGCCCGAACTTGTGGGAAGGGTCAAGGCTGTGTCTGACATTCCGGTGGGCGTCGGGTTGGGTGTGCGTTCGCGCGAGCAGGCCGCGCAGATCGGCGGATACGCCGACGGAGTCATCGTCGGTTCGGCGTTGGTGTCGGCCTTGGGCGAAGGTTTGGCGAGTTTGCGCGCACTGACCGAGGAACTGGCCGCCGGTGTGCGCCAGAGGGTGTCGTCATGACTACGACCTGGGTCGCGTACATTCCCAGCCCCCCGCGAGGGGTCTGGCACCTCGGGCCGGTGCCTATTCGTGCCTACGCGTTTTTCATCATCGTCGGCATCGTGGTTGCGCTGCTCATCAGTGACCGGCGCTTTGCAGCCCGTGGCGGGGAACGCGGGGTCGTCTACGACATTGCGTTGTGGATCGTGCCGTTCGGGTTGGTCGGCGGCAGGCTCTACCACTTGGCGACCGATTTTCCGACCTATTTCGGCAAGAATGGCGCCGGCCTGGCCGCGGCGTTGCGCGTCTGGGACGGCGGGTTGGGCATCTGGGGGGCGGTCGCGCTCGGTGCCGTCGGCGCGTGGATCGGCTGCCGGCGCCGTGGAATCTCGTTCCCTACCTTCTTAGACGCCGGGGCGCCCGGCCTCGTTTTGGCGCAGGCGATTGGTCGGCTGGGCAACTACTTCAACCAAGAGCTGTACGGTCGGGAAACGACGCTGCCGTGGGGTTTGCAGATCTACTACCGTCGCGACCCCGACGGTTTCATCGACGTCCATTCGCTCGACGGCGTTTCCACCGGGCAGGTGGCCTACGTCGTGCATCCGACGTTCCTCTACGAGTTGCTTTGGAACCTGCTGGTTTTCGCTGCCTTGATCTACCTGGACCGCCGGTACACGATCCGTAATGGGCGTTTGTTCGGGCTCTACGTCGCGTTCTACTGCGTCGGCAGGTTTTGCGTCGAGTTGTTGCGTGACGACACCGCGACACACATTGCCGGCATCCGGATCAATTCGTTCACATCGACGTTCGTATTCATCGGCGCCGTGGTCTACGTGCTCTTGACCGCCCCTAAAGGCCCTCGAGAACCAGAGCTTGTACCAACTCGTCCTGGTGCCGCAGGTAAAGAACCCGAACCCGGGAAGGAACCAGCCGCCGAGCCCGCGGCCGTTGCAGCGGCCTCCGCGAAGACCGTTGCCGCGCCCATCCCTGAAGGGGAGACCGGTGAGGCGGGTTCCGCGGACACCGTGCAGGCTGGCGTCGGCTCCGGGGCCGACGGCGAAGACGTCGAGGGTGACGAGGCCGAGACCGCGCAGGCTGAGGCGGCGGAGGCTGAGGATGCCGAGGCCGAGGATGCCGAGGCCGAAGTTGAGGAAACTGAGGTCGCCGAAGCCGTCGCTGAAGAGGCCGTCGCCGAGGGTGACGAGGGTGGGGCTGTCGAGGCCGGAGAGGCGGTGGCCGCAGAGGCTGAGGTCGCCGAGACTGAGGTCGCCGAGGCTGAGGGGGAGGCCGCTGAGGAGCCCGTCGCCGAGGGTGACGAGGCCGAGGAGGCAGAGGCTGAAGCCCTCGACGAGGAGCCTGCCGCCGAAGAGGCCGTCGCCGAAGAGGCCGTCACCGAAGAGCCTATAGCCGACGGTGACGAGACCGAGACCGCACAGGCCGAGGTTGCGGAGCCGGAGACCACCGAGAGCGGCGCCGAGGATCAGCCCGACGACGAATCGAGCGTGACAGAGCCCGAACCGGCTGACGCGGAGCCCGGTGACGCCGCCGAGGCCACCGCTGAGGACGCTGTGGTAGACGGCGGTGACGAGGTCGCGCCCGAAGCCGCCGCCGAGCCCGGGCAATCGGACGTTGAGGCGGATGCGGTCGACGTCGCCCACGACGCCGAAGCGGAGACGCCCGAAGCCGAGGACGTCGCGCCGGAAGTGGCGGCGCCTGAAGTCGCTGAGGCTGAGGAAGCGTCAGCCGAGGAGCCCGATGAGTCCGATAGCGCCGAGGCCGGCAAGCCAGACGAAGAGGGAGATCAGCCCCAAACCGAGACGCCGACCGAGGCCGAGCCGGACGTCCTCGCTGAGCCGACCGAAACTCCGGGCGCCGCGGCAAGCGTCGAGGAAAGCACCGCGGAAAACGGTGAGGAAAGTACCGAGCCCGCGCCGAAAGGATGGCGGGCGCGCTTGCGCAGTCGACGGCAGCGGTCGGGCCGATAGCCACTCCACCGCGGCGATTACATGCGTCAGGCATGGCTGTCCCTTGTCTGGCATGCTGAAACGGTGACCTACCAGCAGTGGCCTGGCGACAGGACTCCTGGCTCGCCCGGTAACCGCCCGTTGCGCGATGGAACCTGATCGGCTTTCCCGACCAGCCGAAGCTGGCCAGTCCCAGCGTCGTCTCCGTTGGTACGGCGCCGCGGGATCTGCGTTGCTGCTCATCCCGGCACTCGTCTACGTCGGACTCGCGGACCCGCACAACGCCAGTTCGGTTTACCCGAAGTGCCCGTTCAAGTTTCTCACCGGCTGGGACTGCCCCGGCTGCGGTGGCCTCCGGATGGTCCACGACCTGTTGCACGGTGACCTGGTGGGCGCCGTCAACGACAACGCCTTCTTGCTCATTGGGATTCCGCTGGCTGTGTTGTGGTTCTTGGTGCGTCGCCACCGAGGACCCGCGTCGCTCTGGCTGCCCGCGACGATCTTCGTGGTGGTGGCCTCCGTTGCTTGGACGGTGGTGCGAAATCTGCCCGGATTCCCGCTGGTCCCTACGGTACTGAGCGGCTGAAGACCTAGGCTCGACCGTCCGCGCACGGCGACCGGAATGGGGTCACCGTCGCGCCTTGCTGCACTATCATCAATGCTCGTGGGTACGTCGTTATCAGCGCAGGATGCGGAGCTCCGCAAGTTCTGGCGCGAATTGTGTCCTTGGATGTCGATCGAGGGTGATGGGACGCCCGCCTTCGCAGGACTCGGCGACCCCGGAGCACTGATCCCTGACCTGAACCGCGAGGGCTACGTTCAGGTGCCCGGTGTCTTCTCGGAGTCGTCCATCGTCCCGCTGCGCAGTGCTATCGCCACGCTGGCCGAGCGGAAGATACCGCTGCCCTTCGCGTTCGTTTACGACGAGCTATGGCTGATGTTCCAGGGTCTTGCCAGTTTCCTTTCCACCGTCCTGGGTGAGGACTACCGCGCCCTGCCCGACTTCTGGGTCTGGCACCTGTACCCCAACGACATGTCAACGGGCTGGGGTCCGCACCGCGACCGCACGATCCCGACGCTCGGACCCGACAACTCGCCCCATTCGCTCACGGTCTGGCTTCCGTTCACGGACGCGACGCCGCTCAACGGCTGCATGTACGTGCTGCCTGCGCACCTCGACGAACGGTTTCAGATGCGTCGTTGGGACGGCCCCAGCAACACTGCCGTCCCAAACCCGCAGAACATCCGGGCGCTGCCGGCCACCGCGGGCAGCGTGCTCGCTTGGAACCAGGCGGTCCTGCACTGGGGTGGGCGGGCCAGTCGGTTGGGAACAGGCCCCCGGATCAGTGCCGCGTTTGAGTTTCAGCGCGGCGACCACGTTCCCTTCAACCAGCCGCTCCTCGATCCTGGCCGCGTGCCTCCGTTCACCGAGCGACTCGGGCTGATCGGGAAGCAGGTCCTGCAGTATCGGCATATGTATCCGCTCAGCGACGAAGTCGCCGCCATCGCGACATCGCTGTTCGAGCGCTACATGCCCGGCGGGGGACCGTTGCCGACGGCGCCCACTGCGACACCAAGATTCGACGATCCACCCGCACCGACTCAAGAGCGACCACCGCGGGTGTACGCGAGCAGCGCAGCCGATCGATTGATCAGCTTGGGCTGGTAGCCCTTATCTGCACCCAACAGCGTTGCATTGCAATGCTTTCTGATGGCGCAGCCGCATGCCTGCGCCCGTTGTCGCGCGTGCAACGTCGACCACTTCCTGGTGCAAGTTGCACGCGTTACACAGCGGGACACGCCAGATGGGGCCGAGCGCGACTATGGTTGTCGTCGTGACTAGACGCGGAAAGATCGTCTGCACTCTGGGCCCGGCCACGCAAAGCGATGACTTGGTCAAGGCTCTCGTCGAAGCGGGCATGGACGTCGCCCGCATGAACTTCAGCCACGGCGACTACAGCGACCACGAAGCCGCCTATAAGCGGGTACGGGCGGCCTCAGATGCCACCGGCCGCGCTGTGGGCATTCTCTGCGACCTGCAGGGGCCGAAGATCAGGCTGGGACGCTTCGCCACCGGCTCCACCTACTGGGCCGACGGCGAAACCGTCCGGATCACGGTCGACGACTGCGAAGGCACCCATGACCGGGTGTCGACCACGTACAAGAGGCTGGCGCAGGACGCGGCGCCCGGTGACCGCGTCTTGGTCGACGACGGCAAGATCGGGTTGCAGGTCGAACAGGTCGACGGTAACGACGTCGTCTGCAAGGTCACCGAAGGCGGTCCGGTCAGCAACAACAAGGGCATCTCGCTGCCGGGGATGAACGTGTCCGCACCGGCCTTGTCGGAAAAAGACGTCGATGACCTGACCTTTGCCCTGGAGCTCGGTGTCGACATGGTGGCGCTGTCGTTCGTGCGCTCGCCGTCCGACGTCGAACTCGTCCACGAGGTGATGGACCGGGTCGGGCGGCGGGTGCCGGTGATCGCCAAACTGGAAAAGCCCGAAGCGATCGACAATCTCGAGGCCATCGTGCTGGCGTTCGATGCCGTCATGGTCGCGCGCGGTGACCTGGGCGTCGAACTTCCCCTCGAAGAAGTGCCCTTGGTGCAGAAGCGCGCCATCCAGATGGCCAGGGAGAACGCCAAACCGGTCATCGTCGCTACCCAGATGCTCGACTCGATGATCGAGAATTCGCGGCCGACGCGAGCCGAAGCGTCCGATGTCGCCAACGCGGTGCTCGACGGCGCCGACGCGCTGATGCTGTCGGGCGAAACGTCGGTAGGCAAGTACCCGTTGCTGGCCGTGCAGACGATGTCGCGCATCGTGTGCGCCGTTGAGGAAAACTCCACGGCCGCACCGCCCTTGACACACGTGCCGCGCACCAAGCGGGGCGTGATCTCCTACGCCGCCCGCGATATCGGCGAGCGGTTGGACGCCAAGGCGCTGGTCGCGTTCACCCAATCCGGCGATACCGTGCGGCGACTCGCTCGCCTGCACACACCGCTGCCGCTGTTGGCGTTCACCGATCTGCCTGAGGTGCGCAGCCAGTTGGCGATGACCTGGGGGACCGAGACGTTCATCGTCCCGCACATGAAGTCCACCGACGGCATGATCCGCCAGGTCGACAAGTCGTTGCTCGAGCTCGGCCGCTACAAGCGTGGTGACCTGGTTGTCATCGTTGCCGGTGCACCGCCCGGCACGGTGGGTTCGACCAACCTGATCCACGTGCACCGGATCGGCGAGGACGACGTCTAGTTGTCGGATTTCCAGGAACTGCTGGCGGTACTCGATCTGCAGCGGGTCGCCGACGACCGCTTCATCGGATCCCACCCCAGCAAGAACCCGATGCGGACATTCGGTGGATTGCTCATGGCGCAGTCCTTCGTTGCGAGCAGTCGCACGCTGCGCCATGACATCCCGCCGAGCGCATTCTCGGTGCACTTCGTCAACGGCGGAGATACCGCCAAGGACATCGAATTCCACGTCGTAGGCCTGCGCGATGAGCGGCGCTTCGCCAACCGGCGCGTCGATGCGGTGCAGGACGGCGTGCTGTTGTCCTCGGCGCTGATCTCCTACATGGCCGGCGGTCGCGGGCTGGAACACGCCGTCGACCCGCCGAAGGTTCCAAAACCGCACGATCTCCCGACGATTGGCGAGTTGTTGCGCGGCTACGAGGAGACCGTCCCGCATTTCGTCAACGCGCTGCAGCCGGTCGAATGGCGGTACACCAACGATCCGGCCTGGGTCATGCGCGACAAGGGCGATCGGTTGCCCTATAACCGGGTGTGGCTCAAGGCGTTAGGTCCGATGCCTGACGATCCGGTCCTACACACCGCGACGATGCTGTATTCCTCGGATACGACGGTGCTGGACTCGGTGATCACCACCCACGGGTTGTCGTGGGGTTATGACCGCATCTTCGCGGCTTCGGCCAACCACTCGGTGTGGTTTCACCGGCAGGTCAATTTCGATGACTGGGTGCTGTATTCGACGTCGTCACCGGTGGCCGCGGATTCGCGTGGACTGGGGACGGGACACTTTTTCGATCCCGCGGGGCAGCTCATCGCGACGGTGGTGCAAGAGGGCGTCTTGAAGTATTTTCCCCCTCGGTCCCGATAGACACCGCGCAACGCGTGGGGCCGATTCCGCGCCCCACCGGCCGCGCAGGCGTAGCGTTTGTGGGTAGTGCACTCGTTCAGGAGCTGAGTGTGAGAGCGCCGCAGTTTGGTCTGATACCGCGCGCGGGTGCGCGCGAACGTGTTGTCGTGCACGTCGCTTCGCCCGCGGCGCGGTGGTTCGGTGCGCTGGCCGTGTTCGGCGCGGCTTGTTGGCTGGTAGTTCTGCTCGCCCACGATTACCGCCACAACGAGTGGCTTTCGGACGCCCGATTGGGCTGGTCGCTGACGTTATTGGGCGCGGTGGCGTTGATCGCTCGCGGAATCTTCCTCGGCCGTCCGGTAACCGCAGCGCACGCGGCGGCGGCCGCCGTGGTCGTCACCCTTGGCGTCGGTGCCCACATGCTGTCGTTCGGTGTGCTCGGCGATGTGCTGATCGTCGGTTCCGGCTTGGTGCTGATGTGGCCGATGCGAGCTCGTCCGCGGCCGGACGACCTGCCTCGGGTGTGGGCGTTGATCAGCGCCACCAGTGGGGATCCGTTGGCGCCGTTCGCGATGCAGACCGGAAAGTGCTACCACTTCAGTTCGGACGGCAATGCTGCCCTGGCATACCGGACGCGGATGGGATTCGCGGTGGTGAGCGGGGACCCGATTGGCGACCAGAGGCAATTTTCAGCGCTGGTGGTCGATTTCGCCGCGATGTGTCATGCACACGGTTGGCGGATGGTGGTGGTTGGTTGCGGTGAGCGCAGGGTGGCGCTGTGGCGCGATGCTGCCCTGATCGGTCAATCATTGCGACCCATAGCCATTGGCCGCGACGTCGTCGTCGACGTCGCCAACTTCGAGTTGGTGGGGCGCAAGTTCCGTAATCTGCGTCAGGCAGTCAAACGCACATACAACGCCGGCATCACGACCGAGATCGTTACCGAGCAGGATCTCGATGACGGGCAGCGCGCGGAGCTGGCGGTGGTGGTGCGTGCCTCCGCCAAAGGCGCCCACACCGATCGCGGCTATTGCATGAATCTGGACGGTGTGCTCGAAGGTCGATTCCCGGGCACACAGTTGATAATCGCCCGTGACGCATCGGGCCGGGCAGTGGGCTTTCATCGTTACACGACCGCCGGCGGCGGTAGCGACTTCTCCCTCGATGTGCCGTGGCGCCGACGCGACGCCCCCAACGGTATCGACGAACGGCTGAGCGTCGACATGATCACCACCGCGAAACAGGCCGGAGTGCAACGGGTTTCACTGGCATTCGCGGCTTTCAGTGACATGTTCGACGATCCTGGACGGGGCGGGCTGCGGCGGCGTTGCGCCTACTGGTTGATCCACCTCTTGGATCCGCTGATCGCGCTGGAGTCCTTGTACCGTTACGTATGCAAGTTCCATGCCATGGCAGAGCGGCGCTATGCCCTTGTGTCGCTTACTCAGGTCATTCCACTGATGTTTGTGCTGCTGTCGCTTGAGTTCATGCCGCGGCGACGACACCTGTGACGGCCAGTTCAGCACAGTGAATATCCGCGGGCCGATGGTGAATAGCTACCACCACCGTTTTCTGTGAGCCGAAGAGCCCGGGGCTGCTCAACAAGTCGCGCAGCACCACGTCGGCATCGGTTGCGGGCAGGTGCTCGGTGGGTTCGTCCAGCAGCACGATCCGGGCGGGGGAGAGGACCGCCCGCGCCAACAGCAGCCGTCGACGCTGTCCCGCCGAGATCGCTTGCGCGCCACCGACCAACACTGTGGACAGTCCCTCAGGCAGACCGGACAGCCATCCCCCAAGCCCAACCGCTTCCAGTGTTTCGATGAGTTCATCGTCCGTGCAGTCGCCGCGGGCCACCAGCAGGTTGTCCCGGACGGTGGTGGCGAATATGTGTGCGTCCTCTGCGAAAAAGCTGACGGTGCGGCGTAACTCGGCTTCGTCGAAGTCGGCCAAGGCGGTCCCGTCCAACGTGACCTCTCCCCGTAACGGCGGCAGCAGGCCGGCCAAGGTCATCAGCAGCGTCGTCTTGCCGGCGCCACTGGCACCGGTGACAGCGAGGCGGGATCCCGGCGGTAGATCGACCGCGGCGTGCTGCGATGGGGCGCCCGAGTGGCCGAAATGCACGTTGGCGACCAATCGGCTCGTCGCGACCGGCGGTGACATTCGCACCTGCGGTGGGGCGGCCGAGGGCGGCGCAAGATCCAGCAAGCGACGCAACGCAATCCGGGATCGGGTCAACTGGACGGCGGCCGCCGGCAGGGCAGTGGTCGCTTCGAACGCTGACAGCGGCAACAACATCAGCACCGCCAGGGTCGTCGGGGCCACGGTGGGCGCCATGGTGATACCGGCCAGCACCGCGCCGAGCACACTGACCCCGATGGCGGCCGTCGGTAGGGCTTGGGCGATGGCCGCCGGCTTGGCGGCCGCATCGAGGGCATCACCCCAGGCCCGTTGCCGCTGCTGCGATTCAGCGATGACCTGCGGCAAGACACCCGCGACGCGAAGCTCAGGAGCGTGCTCGAGAGCGAGCATCGCCGCCGTGTCCCGCTCGGAATGATGTCGGCTGGCAATCATTTCCTGCGTCGCGGCGGCCCTGCCGGAAAGCCACGGCGCGATGACTCCGGCGACGATCATGCAGATGGCCAGTACGGCGGCGGCCGCCGGTGAAATGGCGCCGACGACTCCGACCGCCGCCAGCGCCAGCACAGCGGCGACGCCGATCGGCACCACGGCGCGCACCAGCACGTCCGCGAGCGTGTCGACGTCGGCGCCCACTCGGGACACCAGTTCACCGCTGTGCAGTCGGACCACCACCGCCGCAGGGCCGTTGGCGAGCCGGTGATAAATCTGCGCCCGGGCCGTGCTGGCCGCGCGGAGCGCGGTGTCATGCGTGGCCAACCGTTCGCAGTAGTGCAGCACACCGCGTGATATCGCGAACGTTCGCACCAAGACGACGGCGACGGACAGATGAAGCACGGGCGGCATCTGTGCGGCGCGGGTGATGAGCCACGCGGAAACGCCCGCAAGTGCCAGGGCGCTGCCCAATGAGAGCACTCCAAGCACGATGGCGGCCAAAACGCGGGGCAGTCGCGGACGAAGCAGATCGATCGCCTGGCGCGCGAAATCAGACTGGCGCATAACCGACCTCGCTGCCAGCCGTGACCTCGACCACCTGGTCACCGATGGCGATGACTTGCTCGCGGTGGCCGACCACCACGACAGTCGCACCGCTACGGGCACGTTCGACGATGGCACGCAACACCCGGGTTTCGGTGCGAGCGTCGAGGTGCGCGGTGGGCTCGTCGAGCAGCAACACGGGCGCTTTGGATCCCAGCGTCCGGGCCAGGCCGAGCCGTTGCCGTTGCCCGAGCGACAGACCGACGCCTCCGCGGCCGAGCTCGGTGTCCAGGCCGTCGGATAGCTCGGCGAGCACCGAGTCGAAGCCCGATGCGACACAAGCTCCTTGAAGGTCTTCGAGGTCGCCGAACAAGGTCAGATTGTCGCGTACGGTCCCGGGAATCAGTACCGGGCGTTGGGCCAGCCAGGACAACTGGCGCCACCAGGTGGCGGGTTCCAGCTCGGCCACATCGACCCCGGCGACCGTGACCCGGCCCGCCGACGGCCGGGTGAGCCCGGCGATCACCTGCAGCGTGGTGCTCTTGCCCGCTCCGTTTCGTCCCGTCAACACGGTGACCTGGCCCGGCTCGACGGTCGCGGTCAGGTCTTGCGGTGCCGGGCCGTCACGGCCCGCGACGGTGAGGTTTTCGATGCGAAGCTGCGCACCGCGCGTGGCGACCGTCAATCCGCCACCCGACTCCGCCTCCGGCTCGCCGATCAGCGCGAAGGCCTTGTCGGCAGCGGCTCGACCGTCCTGGGCGGCATGAAATTCGACCCCGATGCGGCGCAGCGGCCAGTACACGTCGGGCGCCAGGAGGAGGATCGTCAAACCGACGACGAGGCTCATCTCGCCGAACACCAGGCGCAGTCCAATGCTGACCGCAATCAGCGCTACCCCGAGGGTGGCGAGCAATTCGAGCACCAGCGCCGACAGGAAGGCGATCCGCAGCGTCGCCATTGCCGAGCGCCGATGCGCAGCACCGAGTTCGGTGATGCGGTGTTCTGGGCCCGCGGCGCGGCCCAGCGCCCGCAGCGTGGGGATACCGGCGATGAGGTCCAACAACCGCGCCTGCAGGGTGGTCATGGCGGTCAGCGCCGTGGCCGAGCGCTCGGCCGTGGCCAGTCCGATCAACACCATGAAGATCGGGATCAGGGGCAGCGTAACCAGCACGATCACAGTCGAATTCAAATCGTAGGCAGCGATCACCGCGACCGTGGCCGGGGTCAGGATCGCGGCCAACAGCAATGTCGGCAGGTACCCGGTGAAGTACGGCCGCAGGCCGTCGAGACCACGGGTGACCACCACAGCCGCGTCGTCCCGCTGGGTAGCCAGTTCGCGCGGTTGCCTGCCGGTCACGGCGGAAAGCACCTGAACGCTGAGATCGGCGATCACCGCGCTGGCTCCGCGGTGGCTCAGACGGGCCTGTAGCCAATGCGTCACAGTGCGGGCAATCCACAGTGCCAGCAGCATTGACAGGGGCCCCAGTGGCTCAAGCCAGCAGCGCAAGCACCGCGCGGAAGGATTGGTGACGACTTCCGCGACGATGCCGGCCAGGACGATCGCCGAGCCGACCGCACAGCCGGAGATCACCACTCCACACGCGACCGTGGTCACCAGGTAGCGGCGCAGCGCGGCCGAGGCCCGCCACAGGCGCGGGTCTAACGGCGCTCGGGACTGTCTACCGCTCAGGATGGACGCCTCGTCAGACCGATCGACGGTGGTATCCGATCAGCCGAGATGCGTTGCCGGAAAACCCAGTACGTCCAGGCCTGATAAACGATCGTCAAGGGAGCGAATATCGCTGTCACCCACGTCATGATCTTGAGGGTGTACGGGGTCGACGAGGCGTTGAAGATCGTCACGCTGTATGCGTTGTCGATGGTCGACGGCACCAGATTCGGGTACAGCGAGCCGAACAGCAGCACCACCACGGATGTCACGACCACGGCCGCGAACAGGAAGGCCCACCCGTCGGATATACGACGCCACACCAGCACCACGGCCGCCAACTGTGCCACCACCGCCACACCCAGCACGGCCCAGGTCCACTGCTTGCCGTAGCTCAGTTGCGTCCAGATCCCAAAGCCCGCAACCAATGCCGTGGCTGGAACCGCTAGCCAAGTCGCAAAGCGATGGGCGTCGTCACGGATTGCGTCCGCTGTCTTCAAGGAAGTGAATATCGCCCCGTAGAACAAGAACAGGCTCGCGGTGGCCAAACCGCCCAGCAGCGTATATGGATTGAGCACGTCGGCAATTGACAGGGCGATGTGGCCATTGGCATCCACCGGTAGCCCGCGCACCAGAATCGCGAATGCAACGCCCCACAGCACGGCGGGCAACCAGGACCCCGCCCCGATACCGAAATCGGCCAGCGCCCGCCACTTGGTGTCGTCGACCTTGCCGCGCCATTCGATCGACACGACACGCACGATCATGCCGAAAAGGATTGCCAGCAGCGGCAAATAGAGCGTCGAAAAGACGGTGGCGTACCAGCCGGGAAAGGCGGCGAACATCGCTGCGCCCGCGGTGATCAGCCATACTTCATTGCCGTCCCACACCGGGCCGATCGTGTTCAGCGCAGCGCGGCGGTGAGCTTCCCGGTCACCCTTCCCGACTCGGGCGAGCGGCTCCATCAACATGCCCACCCCGAAGTCGAAGCCTTCGAGGATGAAGAAGCCGAGGAATAGCACCCCGATGATGCCGAACCATACTTGCTGAATTTCCACTGTCCGCTCCTTTGGGTCAGTAGGCGAACGAGAGCGGCGCCACCTCGTCGTCGCTGGGTTCTTGCGGCGCAGCCGGTTCGGCGTCGTGTTCTTGCGGGCCTTCAACGATGTAGCGCTTGAGCAGCCAGAACCAGATGACCGCGAGCACCGCATAGACCAACGTGAACGTGATCAGCGAGGTGAGGACGATGCCCGGCCCGTGGTTGGACACACCGTCCGCCACGGTGAGCCGGACGCTCTGGTCGCCGGTCGGATTCGGTACCACCACCCACGGCTGGCGGCCCATTTCGGTGAATATCCAGCCAGCGCTGTTGGCCAGGAACGGAGTCGGAATCGTCAGCAGCGCAAACCAGCTGAACCAGCGCTGGTTCGGAATTCGGTCCCCGCGGGTAAGCCACAGCGTGACCAGTGCGAACAGCACCGGTATCGCCAGCAATCCGATCATGATGCGGAACGACCAGTAGGTGACAAACAGGTTGGGGCGGTAGTCATTTGGCCCGAACTTCGCCACGTACTCCCGCTGAATGTCACGCACACCTTGCAGCGTGACGCCGCTGGTCTTGCCCTCGGCGAGAAATGGCAGCACGTAAGGCACTTCGATGACGCGGGTGAGGGCGTCGCAGTTGTTCTGCCTGCCGACAGTCAGGATCGAAAAGTCCGGGTCGGTTTGGGTGTCGCACAACGATTCCGCCGAAGCCATCTTCATCGGCTGTTGCTGAAACATCAGCTTGCCCTGGAAGTCACCGCTGATGAACAAGCCGACGGCGGAGACCAGCACCACCCAGCAGCCCAGGACGGTCGCCGGGCGGTACATGGCGCGAATGCCGGAACCATCGGGATTCTTCGTCGAACGCACCAGCCACCAGGCGCTGACCGCGGCGACGAATGTGCCCGCCGTCAGCAACGCACCCATGACCGTGTGCAAGAACGCCGTCCGGCCGGTGTTGTTGGTGAGCACGTCCATGATGCTGGTCAGCTCGGCGCGCTTGGTCCCGGGGTTGTAGTGCGTGCCGACCGGGTGCTGCATGAACGAGTTCGCCGAGATGATGAAGAACGCGGAGGCATTCACCCCGAAGGCGACGATCCAGATGCAGGCCAGGTGCACCAGTCGGGGGAGCCGGCTCCAGCCAAAGATCCACAACCCGATGAAGGTGGACTCGAAGAAGAAGGCCAGCAGGCCCTCCATGGCCAGCGGTGCACCGAAGATGTCGCCGACGAACTTCGAGTACTCGCTCCAGTTCATGCCGAACTGGAATTCCTGCACGATTCCGGTCGCCACGCCGATGGCGAAGTTGATCAGGAACAACTTGCCGAAAAACTTGGTGAGCCGATACCAGGCGACGTTGTCGGTGACGACCCACGCCGTCTGCATGATCGCCAGCAATGGAGCAAGCCCAATGGTCAGCGGTACGAAAAGGAAGTGGTAGACGGTAGTGATACCGAACTGCCAGCGCGATATGTCGACGACATTCATTGTCATCTCCCGGGGGCTACGGGGCGTTGCTAGCGAACTACGACAAAGTGTAGTAGTCGGCCGTGGCTAATGCCAGCGCCAAATTCCTGCGCAGGTCAGGCCAGGCGTCGGTCGAGATCCTGTGATGCCTTGCGGATGCGGATTGCGGAGACGATCTCAAACACGCCGATGACCACCAGCCAGACGCCGACGACGATGGCCAAGGTGATGATCGACTTGAACGGTGAACCCATGACCACCAGCCCGGCGAGCAAGCTGACGACACCGATGAAAATCGCCCACCCTCGGCCTGGTAGAGCGGGGTCGCTGATGGCCGACACCGTGGTTGCGACACCGCGGAAGATGAAGCCGATGCCGATCCAGATGGCCAGCAGCAACACCGCGTCCCCGAAATGACGGAACGCCAGCACAGCCAAGACCAGGGAGGCGGCACCGCTGATGAACAACAGGACTCGACTGCCGGCGGACACGTGCAGCGCGAACGCAAAGGCGACCTGAGCGGCGCCGGTGACTAACAGATAGACGCCGAAAACCAGTGCGGCAACCAAAACGGTTTGGCCTGGCCAGGCCAGCACGATAGCGCCGAGGATCAGCGACAGGACTCCGGACGCGAGCGTTGACTTCCAGAGATGCGGCAACAAGCTTGGGACAGGGAGGGGTTCCATGGCACCAGTGTGACGCATGTGACGATTCTGGTACAGAGGCCATTTATGGGGCCTTTTATGGGCCTTTTTACGGGTCAGACAGGTCAGACAGGTGCCGCGCTGGTTTCGGGGGTAGTTTCCGAGGTTTCCTCGGGGGCGAGCGGTGCGCTGGGCTTGGGCGCCGGCTTGCGGCCGAGCAAATACCACGTGCGCATGATGCCTTTGCCCTTGACGTCGATGTGCCCGCGCTCGCGCAGCAGGAACTCGTCCTTGAGGCGTTCGTAGACGTCATCGGGAACTTGGATCTGTCCCACCGAGTCGGTGGATTCCATCCGTGAGGCGACGTTGACGGCATCGCCCCAGACGTCGTAGAAGAACCGGCGCGAGCCGACCACGCCCGCCACCACCGGGCCGGTCGCCATTCCCACCCGCAACGGCACCGGCCGGCCGCTCGGATCCTTGAGAGCCGAAGCCGCAGCGACCATGTCGAGCGCGAAGTCGGCCAACGCCTGCACGTGGTCGGGCCGTGGTCGCGGTACTCCGCTGACCACCATGTAGGAGTCGCCGCTGACCTTGATCTTTTCCAGTCCGTGCTTATCCACGAGTTGATCGAAGGCGCTGTACAGCCGGTCCAGGAAACGCACCAGATCGGCCGGCGCGGTGGCGCTGGCTCGCTCGGTGAATCCCACGATGTCGGCGAACAGCACCGATGCCTCGTCGTACTTGTCCGCGATGACGTGGCGCTCGCCCTCTTTGAGCCGTTGGGCGATGCTGGGCGGAAGGATGTTCGTCAGCAGCGCTTCTGAGCGCTGGTACTGCGATTCCATGACCGCCTCGGCGCGGGCGGTGTCGCGCAGCGCAAACCACACGGTGACCACCACGAGCATGACGGACGAAACCGTGGTGATGACGAAGCCCGTCGCCGTGGCCCACTCGGGCTGCAGCCCGGTGTCCTGCGGGACCAGGAATTCCGACGCGATCACCAGGCCCGCGGCCAGCGCCGCCAGGCAGCTGGCCAAAACGATGTGTTCGATGCCCAGCAGCAGCACTGCCAAACAGGCCCCTACCAGGAAGAAAAGCTGACCGCCCGAATTGGTGCCGACGTCCCAAAGGCTGGCAAAGACCGTCATGAACGCCGCCCCAAAGAACGTCAGAGGACCCACCAGCTCCCCGAAGCGGTGCAGGAAGGGGACGATCATGAAGATGGTCGTGCCAATCAGGTTGATCGAGATCACCTGCCAGTACCAGGAGCCCATCAACAACTGGATGGCGATGAAGCTGACGCTGACCAGTACCGCCAACCAGGCGGCGACATTCAGGATCCGGGCCCGCCGCGCGGCGCTGGCCGCATAGTGCTGGCCGATGTCGCGGGTCTGTTCACGCACGACGGCTTTACAGTCCGGACGAGCGTTGCCGTCGAACTGGACGGGTGGGGCACCGCATTTCTTAGCCGCCACGTACCACAGCCTACTTGCCGAGCTCGATGTTTACCGCTTCCGGCGTTAGCTGACCACTGCCACCGTGCCGGGACCGTGACGGGGTAGATCACCGACACCCATTTGCGAGACATGATCCGCGATCCAAGGTATGCCGAAAAACCCCGGGTGTACCGTCAGCAGCACTGATCCGCCGCTACGCGTGCTAATCACGTGCCAATAGTTTCGCTGCGGGTTGAATTCCGCTCGCCGCTCTACTCCGTCGATGACCGCCGTAACAGTTCGGCTAGGTGGACGCTTTGTAGGCCAACCCCGCCTGTTCTAGCGTTGTTCCGCCATAACGCGCTCCTGTTTGCGACAGCGCCTCACTGTCCTGCGCCGCCAGACGGCCACCCTGACCCTGGACCGCAGCGGGCACCTTTTCCCTGATGCGGACGACAGACGTCCCGGAAGCTGCAGCGCCAGCGCGGTCACCCATTGTGACCTGCATCTTTCTGGTGCCCTCGGTGAGATTCGAACTCACACTGTACGGGTTTTGAATCCGTTTCCTCTGCCAGTTGGGATACGAGGGCCTAGCTTCAATGCTCTACGGCCTTAATACCTTAAAGCAGTCGCATCCCGACTCACCGCCCCCCAAGGTTTCTGTGTGTTGGCCGCCACGACACAATGTCCGTCATGACCGGGCCCACCAACGACGCCGAAGTCGCAAAACCACGCCGCGTCCTGATCGCCGAAGACGAAGCGCTCATCCGCATGGACCTGGCGGAGATGCTGCGAGAGGAGGGGTACGAGATTGTCGGCGAGGCCGGCGACGGTCAAGAAGCCGTTGAACTGGCCGAACTGCATAAACCCGACCTGGTGATCATGGACGTCAAGATGCCGCGCCGCGACGGGATCGACGCTGCCTCCGAGATCGCGAGCAAGCGAATCGCGCCGATCGTGGTGCTGACCGCCTTCAGTCAGCGCGACCTGGTCGAGCGCGCGCGTGACGCTGGGGCGATGGCATATCTGGTCAAGCCGTTCACCATCAGTGACCTGATTCCGGCCATCGAGCTGGCGCTCAGCCGGTTTAGTGAGATCACCGCGTTGGAAGACGAGGTCGCGACGTTGTCCGACCGTCTCGAGACCCGCAAACTCGTCGAGCGCGCCAAGGGCTTGCTGCAGACCAAGCAGGGGATGACCGAGCCGGAAGCGTTCAAGTGGATCCAGCGTGCGGCCATGGACCGCCGGACCACCATGAAGCGCGTCGCCGAGGTCGTCCTGGAAACCCTGGACCCCAAGGAGCCCAAGGAGTAGCCCCGCGAGGGCGCGTGTTTGTACGCGACACGCCGGGCGGGTCTGTACATTTGCGCACGCTCGCGCTGCGGCAACTGGGGCAGGCCCCGCGAGGGCGCGTGTTTGTACGCGACACGCCGTGCGGGTCTGTACATTTGCGCACGCTCGCGCTGCGGCAACTGGGGCAGGCCCCGCGAGCGCGCGTGTTTGTACGCGACACGCCGGGTAAGCCCGTGCATTTGCGCACGCTCGCGCTGCGGATAGTTAGCCTGCGCGTGCTGGGCGTTCGCCCCGAGGGGTTTAGCGCGCGACGATCACCGAAGAGCCGTGGCCGAACAGGCCCTGGTTCGCGGTAATGCCCACCTTCGCGTTCTCCACCTGCCGACCGGTGGCCTGCCCGCGCAGCTGCCAGGTCAGCTCGCAGACCTGCGCGATCGCCTGCGCCGGAATGGCCTCGCCGAAGCACGCCAGCCCGCCCGACGGGTTGACCGGGATCCTGCCGCCGACGGTGGTCGCGCCGCTGCGCAACAGCGCCTCGGCCTCACCCTTGGCGCACAACCCCAGGTGCTCGTACCAGTCGAGTTCCAGCGCAGTGGACAGGTCATACACCTCGGCCAGGCTCAGGTCCTCGGGCCCGATGCCGGCTTCCGCGTAGGCCGCATCAAGGATCTGGTCCTTGAACACCCGATCCGGCGCGGCCACCACCGCGGTGGAATCCGTTGCAATGTCCGGCAATTCGGGCAGATGCTGCGGATACCGCGGCGTCACGGTGCTGATGGCGCGCACCGACGGCACACCCTCCACCGAACCAAGATGCTTCTCGGCGAAGGACTTACTCGCCACGATCAATGCGGCCGCGCCGTCCGAGGTGGCGCAAATGTCAAGCAGCCGAAGCGGATCCGAGACCACCGGGCTGGCCAGCACGTCCTCGACCGAATTCTCCTTGCGGTATCGGGCGTTCGGGTTGTTGAGCCCGTGCTTGGAGTTCTTGACCTTCACCTGTGCGAAATCCTCAAGCGTCGCGCCGTAGAGGTCCATGCGCCGGCGCGCCAGCAGCGCGAAGTACACCGTGTTCGTCGCGCCGATGAGGTGGAAGCGCTGCCAGTCGGGGTCGTTCTTGCGCTCGCCGCCCACCGGGGCGAAAAAGCCCTTCGGGGTGGTGTCGGCGCCGATCACCAGCGCGACGTCGCAGAATCCGGCCAGGATGTGCGCCCGCGCGCTCTGCAGCGCCTGGGATCCGCTGGCGCACGCCGCATAGCTGGAGCTGACGGGTACGCCGTTCCAGCCCAGCTTCTGGGCGAACGTCGACCCCGCAACGAACCCCGGATAGCCGTTGCGGATCGTGTCCGCGCCGGCCACCAGCTGAATTTGCGTCCAGTCCAGTCCGGCTTCGGCAAGTGCGGCACGCGCGGCAACCACGCCGTACTCGGTGAAGTCACGGCCCCATTTGCCCCACGGGTGCATGCCCGCGCCGAGGATGTAGAGCGGTTCGGGCGTAGTCGTCATGCGATCCTCCACGCGTACACGATGTGCTCGACACCAAGGTCATCCGTATAGAGCGGCATCGTCGTCAGCTCCATCTCGATGCCGACCTTCAAGTCCGCGGCCAGCGTGCCTTCAACCACCTTGCCCAGCACGATCAGGCCCTCGTCGGCAAGTTCCACCGCGGCGACGGCGAACGGCTCAAACGGGTCCGGGGCCGGGTAGGGCGGCGGCGGTGCGTACCGGTTTTCGGTGTAGCTCCACAACTTGCCTCGGCGCGACAATGCGACGGACTCTAGTTCGTCGCCGGCGCAGGCCGGGTTGGGGCAATTGTTCTCTCGCGGGGGGAAGACGTAGGTGCCGCACTGGGGGCATTTTGCGCCGATCAGATGCGGGTTACCTGCGTCGTCGAATGCGAACCACCCGTCGATCGCGGGTTCTTGGCTGGTGACGTCTGGCACCCGGCCAGCGTACCCAGCGCGGGCGTAAAACTGAAACGTGTTCCAGTTTCTGGCGGCCGAGAGGCGCGTCGTACCCAGTGCCTAGAGTGTGATCCGTGAGTGCCGCGAGCGATTCTCAGGCCAAGCCGACGTTGATGCTGCTGGACGGCAATTCGCTGGCGTTTCGCGCGTTCTACGCGCTGCCCGCGGAAAACTTCAAGACCCGCGGCGGGCTGACCACCAACGCCGTCTACGGCTTCACCGCCATGCTGATCAACCTGCTGCGCGACGAGGCCCCGACGCACATCGCCGCGGCTTTCGATGTGTCGCGGCAGACCTTCCGCTCGGAGCGTTATCCGGAGTACAAAGCCAACCGGTCCTCGACCCCCGACGAGTTCCACGGCCAGATCGACATCACCAAGGAAGTCCTGAACGCGCTGGGTATCACCGTGCTGTCGGAACCAGGCTTCGAGGCCGACGACATCATCGCCACGCTGGCCACGCAGGCCGAGAACGAGGGCTATCGCGTGCTCGTCGTCACCGGTGACCGCGACGCGCTGCAGTTGGTCAGCGATGACGTGACGGTGCTCTACCCCCGTAAAGGTGTCAGTGAACTCACCCGCTTCACACCTGAGGCTGTCGTCGAGAAGTACGGACTCACTCCCCGGCAATACCCGGACTTCGCTGCGCTGCGCGGCGACCCAAGCGACAACCTGCCCGGCATTCCCGGCGTGGGGGAGAAGACCGCCTCGAAGTGGATCATCGAGTACGGCTCGCTGCAGTCGCTGGTCGACAACGTCGATTCGGTGCGCGGCAAAGTCGGCGACGCGCTGCGGGCGCACGTGGCCAACGTCGTCCTCAACCGGGACCTCACCGAGTTGGTCAAAGACGTCCCGCTGGCGCAAACCCCGGACACGCTGCGGCTGCAGCCCTGGGACCGCGACCAGATCCACCGGCTCTTCGACGACCTGGAATTCCGTGTGCTGCGCGACCGGTTGTTCGACACGCTGGCCGCCGTCGAGCCCGAGGTCGAGGAGGGTTTCGACGTACGCGGCGCCGCGCTGGAGCCCGGGACGGTGCGGCAGTGGCTGGCTGAGCACGTCGCGGATGGTCGCCGGGCCGGCCTGACGGTCGTGGGCACCCACCTGCCGCACGGGGGAGACGCCACCGCGCTGGCGATCGCGGCCGCCGACGGCGAGGGCGCCTACATCGACACCGCCACGCTGACGCCGGAGGACGACGCCGCTCTCGGGGCCTGGTTGGCCGATCCCGACAAACCCAAAGCCCTGCATGAAGCCAAGCTGGCCATCCACGACCTCGCCGGCCGCGGCTGGACACTCAACGGCGTCACCTCCGACACCGCCCTGGCGGCGTATCTGGTGCGACCGGGTCAACGAAGTTTCACCCTCGACGACCTGTCGCTGCGCTATCTGCGCCGCGAGTTGCGTGCGGAAACGTCTGAACAGCAACAACTTTCGCTACTCGATGACGTTGAAGGCGTCGACGAACAGGCCGTGCAGACCACGATCCTGCGGGCCCGGGCGGTAGTGGACCTGGCCGATGCGCTGGATGCCGAACTGGAGCGCATCGAGTCCACCGCGTTGCTGCGCGACATGGAGCTGCCCGTCCAACAGGTGCTCGCCGACATGGAAGCCGCCGGCATTGCGGTCGACCTGGACAAGCTGACCGAGCTGCAAAGCGAATTCGCCGACCAGATCCGCGACGCCGCCGAAGCCGCATACGCCGTGATCGGAAAGCAGATCAATCTCGGTTCGCCCAAGCAGCTGCAGGTGGTGCTGTTCGACGAGCTCGGCATGCCCAAAACCAAGCGCACCAAGACCGGCTACACGACCGACGCCGACGCCCTGCAGTCACTGTTCGACAAGACCGGTCACCCGTTCCTGCAGCATCTGCTGACCCACCGCGACGTCACCCGGCTCAAGGTCACCGTCGACGGGCTGCTCAACGCGGTGGCCGCCGATGGTCGCATCCACACCACCTTCAACCAGACGATCGCGGCGACCGGCCGGCTGTCGTCGACCGAGCCCAACCTGCAGAACATTCCTATCCGCACCGAAGCCGGACGGCGGATCCGAGACGCGTTCATCGTCGGACGCGGTTATGCCGAGCTGATGACCGCGGACTACAGCCAGATCGAAATGCGGATCATGGCCCACCTGTCACGCGACGAAGGACTGATCGAGGCGTTCAACACCGGCGAAGATCTGCACTCCTTCGTCGCCTCCCGCGCCTTCAGCGTGCAGATCAACGAGGTCACCGCCGAACTGCGGCGCCGGGTCAAGGCGATGTCGTATGGGTTGGCCTACGGGTTGAGCGCCTACGGTCTGTCCGCCCAGCTCAAGATCTCCACCGAGGAAGCCAAGGACCAGATGGACCAGTACTTCGCCCGGTTCGGCGGGGTACGCGACTACCTGCTCAACATCGTCGAGCAGGCCCGCAAGGACGGCTACACCTCGACGGTGCTGGGCCGCCGCCGCTACCTCCCGGAGCTGGACAGCAGCAACCGCCAGGTCCGCGAGGCCGCCGAGCGCGCCGCGCTCAACGCCCCGATCCAGGGCAGCGCGGCCGACATCATCAAGGTAGCGATGATCGAGGTCGCCAAGGCGCTCAAAGAGGCGGGGTTGGCGTCGCGGTTGCTGCTGCAGGTCCACGACGAGCTGTTGATCGAAATCGCGCCCGGCGAGCGTGAGCAGGTGGAAAAGCTGGTCCGCGACAAGATGGGCAGCGCATACCCGCTGGACGTGCCGTTGGAGGTGTCGGTGGGCTACGGCCGCAGCTGGGACACGGCAGCTCACTAGGGGATGTGCTGCGCGGGCGCGGGCCAGCGCGCTATCGCTGTGCGATAACCGACACGGTGCCGTCGTCTCTGTTCAGGACGTAGGCGGTGTGAGTGGTGGGGTCGGCCGCGACCATCCACGGATTATTGCCGACGCGGATGGTCGCGGTGCCAGTGTTCGTCGTGGTGTTGATCATCGACACGGTGCTGTCAATCCCACTGACGGTGTAAGCGGTGTGGCTGGTGGGGTCGAGCGCCATTGTCTTCGCACCTTTGCCGACGGGGACGGTGGCGGTGACGTTGTTGGTGGTGGTGTCGATTACCGACACGGTGGCTTCGCCATAATTCGCCACGTAAGCGTTGTGACTGTTGGGATCGACCGCCACGGTGATCGGACTACTGCCGACGGGAATGCTGGCAGTCACACGCGGCCCGGGTGCGCTCAGGGTCGGGGGTTTGTCGTGTTGGTTGGTTGTCCAGGGCTTGAATGCGACGATCACGGCCACGATGACGACTGTTGTGGCGGCAAGCGCCGCGATCCAGCCTCGCCGGCTCGGGCGGATCGACGGTGTTTTTGGAGTGTGTGGAGGGCTGGGCGGTGTGGACACAGATGGAGCCACTGCTGGGGTTGCAGGTGTGGCAGAAGCCGGGTGGATTGCGGCGAAAGCGGTGGGCGCGTCGGCGACCTGCTGCGAGGTCTCTTGCACGGTCTCTCGGA
>NZ_MVHT01000090.1 GCF_002086275.1 Mycobacterium intermedium
ACACCCGTGGCGCTACCCCCGGCACCGCCGGTCCCAGCGGCGCCGCCGAACAGACCCGCGTTGCCGCCGGCCCCGCCTGCCCCGGCGGTCCCGCCGGTGAAGGAGCTGACCCCTCCGGCTCCGCCCGCGCCGCCAGAGCCGAACAGCCAGCCGGACCCACCGGCACCACCGGCCCCGCCATTACCGACCGTGGAGGACCCGCCTGCACCGCCGGCCCCACCGTTGCCGATCAACCCGGCAGCGCCGCCCGCGCCGCCGGCCCCTCCAGTGCCGGCCACTCCCGACCCACCGTTGCCGCCGTTGCCGATCAACCACCCGCCTGGTGCGCCGGGAGCACCCGTCCCCGGCGCCCCGTCAGCGCCATTGCCGATAAGCGGGCGGCCCGTGACTGCCTGGACCGGGCCATTGATCGCGTTGATCAAGCTCTGCAACGGCGAGGCCGCCGCGGCCTCGGACGCCACATAAGCATCCGCGCCGGCACCCAACGCCTGCACGAACGAACTGTGAAATGCCGCCGCTCGCGCGGCAAGCGCCTGATAAGCCTGTCCATGACTGGAAAACAGCGCTGCGATCGCAGCGGATACCTCATCCTCGGCCGCGGCAACCACTCCAGTCGTCTGAGCGGCGACAGCCGCGTTGGCCGCCTCAAGGGCCGAACCAAGCCTGGCCACATCGGGAACAGCGGCACCCAGAACGTCAGGCAGCACGACGACGAAAGACACTGCTAACCTCCCGACACCACACGGCAACGGCCGCGTCAACGGCCTCCCTGGCGGGTCCGGGTCAGCGCTTCGCGGCGACTACAAATTGACGGCAAAACAATAACTGTAAAGAGCCATGTACATGTAGGGGTTAACGAAATTGGGCTGACAGGCTCATCTACTCCGACCGGCGGTGTCAGCCTTCGGGTTTAGGCGGAGGCTCGTGCGCCCGGCCCAGGCTCGGCGCGAACATCGCGCGCCCGCAGCCCCGCGTGGCCGGCCTCGCAAGCCAGCCGCACCGAAACCGGCTCACCGCAGTCGGCGTGACGCAACACCACCGCCGGCCCGGCTTCGTCGGATTCCCACCGATCGCCCCACTGCATCAGGGCAACAATCGCCGGCAACAGATCACGCCCCTTGTCGGTCAGCCGGTACTCGTCGCGCCGCCGGCCCCGGTCATCGCGATACGCCTGCTTCTCCAGCAGTCCGTTCTCCACCAGGGTCTTCAGCCGGGCCGACAACAGGTTGCGCGCACACCCCAACGCCGCATGGAAGTCGTCGAACCGCCGCACCCCGTAGAACGCCTCGCGCAGCACCAGCAGCGTCCACTTTTCCCCGACCACGCTCAACGTGCGGGCGATAGAGCAATTCGACGAGCTGTAGCGCAGACGATCCGGATGCATCAGACCCACCTTTCTGGGTTGACATCTTAAACCCAGCATCGCTAAGTTTACGAAATAAACTTACGAAAGGTCAGTGCCATGCCCATGCTCGATGCCTACATCCCCGAAGGCGCCCTCTCGCCCGACGCCGAAAAGGCGCTGATCTCCCAACTGACCGACATCCTGTTGCGCAACGAGGGAGCCAACCCCGAAGACCCCCGCACCCGGGAAATCGCCTGGGTGTTTCTGCACCGCCCCGCGACGGTGTTCGTCGCCGGCGAGCCGGCCACCGCACCCCGCTACCGCGTCGTCGCGTCGGTTCCGGAAGGGCAGTTCGACGACGAACGCCGCGCCGCGATCGTCCGCGAAGTCACCGAGGTCGTGCTGGCCGCCGAGAACGGCGCCTACCCCCCGGACCCGCAACGGGTTTGGGTGTTCCCCACCGAAATTGCCGACGGCACCTGGGGCGCCAATGGCCGCATCAACACGCTGGCCGACATCGTCACCTATGTCACCGGCGACCCTGAGGCGGGCCGCAAGCACGCCGAACGCCGACTGGCGGCACGGCGCCCCGCCGCCGTCGCCAGCTGACCGGGGTAGGGGCCGATAATGGCCCAATGCGGTCGGTAACCGAGCACCAGCGTGTCGTAGCGGAGATGATCCGGGCTCGCCCAGCAGTCACTCTTCCGCTGGCAGACGCCCTCGGTTTGGCGCTAGCCGACGACGTGGTCGCACCGCTGTCGCTGCCGGTGTTCGACAACTCCGCTATGGACGGTTACGCCGTGCGCGCCGAGGACACGACGGGGGCGACGCCGGAGCAACCGGTCGTGCTGCCGGTCGCCGAGGACATCCCGGCGGGGCGCACCGACGAGTTGACGTTGAAGCCCGGCACCGCACACCGCATCATGACCGGAGCGCCGGTACCGTCCGGCGCTACCGGCATCGTGCCGGTCGAGGTCACCGACGGCGGCGTGGACTCGGTGGAGATTCGTCAGGAGGCCACTGCCGGCAAGCACATCCGCCGCGCAGGCGAGGACGTCGCCGCCGGTACCACCGTGCTGCACGCGGGCCAGGTGGTGACGCCGGCCGCACTCGGCCTGGTCGCAGCCTTGGGCCTGGCTGAGCTGAAAATCGTTCCACGACAACGGGTCCTGGTGATCTCCACCGGATCTGAACTGGTGGCGCCCGGAAACCCACTCGAGCCCGGGCAGATCTACGAGTCCAACGCGATCATGCTGGCCGGCGCGGTGCGCGACGCCGGCGCGGCCGTCGTCGCCACCGAGACCGCGGGCGACGACGTCGAGCAGTTCGTGGCCATACTCGACCGCTACGCGGCGGACGCCGACCTGATCATCACCAGCGGCGGCGTCAGTGCCGGCGCCTACGAGGTGGTCAAGGACGCATTCGGGCGCGACGGCGACAAGGGGGTGGAGTTCGTCAAGGTGGCGATGCAGCCCGGCATGCCCCAGGGCACCGGCGAGGTCGCGGGCACCCCGATCATCACGCTGCCCGGCAACCCGGTCAGCGCATTGGTCTCCTTCGAGGTGTTCATCCGGCCGGCGTTGCGAACGGCCATGGGATTGCCCGATCCGCACCGGGAGCACCGGGCCGCGGTGCTGACTGAAACGGTGACCTCCCCGCGCGGCAAACGGCAGTTCCGCCGGGCGGTGCTCGACAAGTCCTCCGGCCAGGTGACCAGCTACGGCCCGCCGGCGTCGCACCATTTGCGCTGGCTGGCCTCGGCCAACGGTTTGCTGGACATCCCCGAGGACGTCGTCGAAGTGCCCGCCGGAACTCAGGTACAGGTCTGGGATTTGACCTAACCGCTCCCCGTAAGATGACCCCGTGGCCAGACGCCCCAGCCCAGAAGGGCCCCAGCATCTGCTCGAATTGGTGCGGTCCACCGTTCCGCCGATCCACCCCGCCGGGCGGCCCTTCATCTCGGCCGGGCTCGCGGTCGCGGCCCTCGGATACCGCCACCGCTGGCTACGCAACGCAGGTCTGGTCGCGGCCGGAGCCTGCGCCGGGTTCTTCCGCCACCCGCCGCGGGTGCCACCCACGAAGCCGGGCGCCATCGTCGCACCCGCCGACGGGATTATCTGCGTCATCGACTCCGCGGCGCCGCCCGCGGAACTGAGCCTGGGCGACGAGCCGCTACCCCGCGTCAGCATCTTCCTGTCTGTTTTCGACGCCCACGTCCAGCGCGCGCCGGTCAGCGGCGAGGTAATTGCGGTGCAGCACCGGCCGGGGCGCTTCGGGTCCGCGGACCTTGCCGAGGCGAGCGCCGACAACGAGCGCACCAGCGTGGTCATCCAGACCGACAGCGGCGCCAAGGTTATCGCCGTACAGATCGCCGGTCTGGTCGCTCGCCGCATCGTGTGCAACGCGCACATCGGCGACAAGCTGTCCATCGGCGACACCTACGGCCTGATCCGGTTCGGCTCCCGACTGGACACCTACCTGCCGGCCGGCGCGGAACCGATTGTCCAGATTGGCCAGCGAGCCTTGGCCGGCGAGACCGTACTGGCCGAGCTGCCATGATCGAAAAGCCTCGCGTCCGGCGAACGAAAAACCTGCATCTGCTGCCCAGCGCCATGACGGTGCTGTCCATCTGCGCGGGACTTACCTCCATCAAGCTGGCCCTCGACAAAGAGCCGATCCCCGCGATGGCACTGATCGCGATAGCTGCCATCCTGGACGCCCTCGACGGCCGGGTGGCGCGGATCCTGGACGCCCAATCGCGGATGGGCGCCGAGATCGACTCCTTGGCCGACGCCGTGAACTTCGGGGTGGCCCCCGCGCTGGTCGTCTATGTGACGCTGTTCAATTCACCGCTCGGGTGGATGGTCGTGCTGTTGTACGCCATCTGCGTCGTGTTGCGGCTGGCCAGATACAACGCCGCACTGGACGACGGCACCCTGCCGCCCTACGCGAAGGAATTCTTCGTCGGCATGCCCGCACCGGCGGGCGCGGTGTCCATGATCGGCACCATTGCGCTCAAGTTGGAGTTCAAAGACAAATTGGGGTGGGGCGAACACGGCTGGTGGACCAACCAGTGGGTGCTCGCCACGTGGATCGCGGGTACGTCGTTGCTGATGGTCAGCGCGATCCCGATGAAGAAGGTGCACACCTTCGCGGTGCCGCCGAACCTGGCGGTCCTGGCGTTGGCCGTGGTGGCGCTCGTCGCGGCGGCCGCGGTATGGCAGCCGTACCTTTTGATCTGGGTGATCATCATCTCCTACGTTTGCCACATCCCCTTCGCTGTGCGCAGTAAGCGCTGGCTGGCACAGCACCCCGAGGTGTGGGGAGAAAAACCCAAACAGTGGCGTGCCGCGCAGCGCGCCACCCGTCGGGCACAGCCGCACCGCCGGTCAATGGCGCGGCTGGGTCTGCGGAAGCCCGGCGGACGGCCGTGAGTTGGCTCAGCAACTCACCCTTACCGCCCGCCTGAACACCTCGGCCGTCGACTCGCGCCGGGGCGTCGTCCGGCTACACCCCAGCGCGATCGCGGCGCTGGGCATCCGCGAGTGGGACGCGGTGTCGTTGACCGGCTCTCGCACCACCGCGGCCGTGGCGGGCATGGCCCGCCAGGACATTCCGGTGGGCATCGTGTTGCTGGACGATGTGACGCTGTCCAACGCCGGACTGCGCGAGGGCACCGAGGTGATCGTCAGCCCCGTCACCGTCTACGGCGCCCGCTCGGTCACACTCAGCGGATCGAAGTTGGCCACCCAGTCGATCTCGCCGGTGACCCTGCGCCAAGCTCTGCTCGGCAAGGTGATGACCGTCGGCGACGCGGTGTCGCTGCTTCCCCGCGACCTGGGCCCGGGCACCTCGACGTCTGCGGCGAGTCAGGCACTGGCGGCCTCGGTCGGCATCAGCTGGACGTCGGAGTTGTTGACTGTCACCGGCGTCGACCCCGCGGGTCCGGTCAGCGTGCAACCGAACACACTGGTCACCTGGGGCAGCGGCGTCCCGTACACCCCGCAGACGAGCCCGCCCGAACAGGTCGGCATCGCCAGCCCGGAGATTCAAGTCGAGGAGCTCAAAGGCTCCCAACCGCAGGCCGCCAAGCTCACCGAATGGCTGAAACTTGCGCTCGACGAACCGCACCTGCTGCAAACCTTGGGCGCCGGCAGCAATCTCGGTGTACTGGTCTCCGGCCCGGCCGGCGTGGGCAAGGTGACCCTGGTGCGCGCCGTGTGCGCCGGGCGCAGACTGGTGGAGCTCGACGGACCGGAGGTCGGAGCGCTCGCCGCCGAGGACCGGCTCAAGGCGGTCGCGTCAGCGGTGGCGACGGTGCGTGATGGCGGCGGGGTGCTCCTGATCACCGACGTCGACGCCTTGCTGCCGGCCACCCCCGAGCCGGTGGCTTCCCTGATCTTGGCCGAGCTGCGCACCGCGGTGGCCACCGAGGGCGTGGCGTTGATCGCCACCTCCGCGCGACCTGACCAGCTCGACAGCCGGCTGCGCGCGCCCGAACTCTGCGACCGGGAACTGGGCCTGCCGCTGCCCGACTCCGGCACCCGCAAGGCGCTGCTGGAAGCGTTGCTCAAACCGGTGCCCACCGGCGAGCTCAACATCGACGAGATCGCCAGCCGTACACCGGGATTCGTTGTCGCCGATCTCGCTGCGCTACTGCGCGAAGCGGCGCTGCGGGCCGCATCGCGGGCCAGTGCCGACGGCCAGCCGCCGAAGCTGAGCCAAGAGGACCTCATCGGCGCGCTGACCGTCATCCGGCCGCTGTCCCGCTCGGCGGGCGAGGAGATCTCCGTCGGAAACGTCACGCTCGACGACGTCGGCGACATGGTGGAGGCCAAGCAGGCACTGACCGAAGCCGTGCTGTGGCCGCTGCAGCACCCGGACACGTTTGCCCGGTTGGGCGTCGACCCGCCGCGCGGGGTGCTGTTGTACGGCCCGCCGGGGTGCGGCAAGACGTTCATAGTCCGCGCGCTGGCCAGCACCGGACAACTGAGTGTGCACGCCGTCAAGGGTTCCGAGCTGATGGACAAGTGGGTCGGCTCCTCCGAGAAGGCCGTCCGTGAATTATTCCGCCGGGCAAGGGATTCCGCTCCATCCCTGGTGTTTCTCGACGAGGTGGACGCGCTGGCGCCGCGCCGCGGCCAGAGCTTCGATTCCGGCGTGAGCGATCGGGTGGTGGCCGCTTTGCTGACCGAACTCGACGGCATCGACCCACTGCGCGACGTCGTGGTCCTCGGCGCGACCAACCGACCCGACCTGATCGACCCGGCCCTGCTGCGCCCGGGCCGGTTGGAGCGCCTGGTGTTCGTCGAACCGCCCGATGCCGCGGCCCGCCGTGAAATCCTGCGCACCGCAGGCAAATCCATCCCGCTGAGCGACGACGTCGACCTGGACGAGATCGCAGCCGGGCTCGACGGCTACAGTGCCGCCGACTGTGTGGCCCTGCTGCGCGAGGCCGCGCTGACGGCGATGCGCCGTTCCATCGACGCCAACGCCGTCACCGCCGCCGATCTGGCGGCCGCGAGCGAGGCCGTACGCCCGTCGCTGGACCCCTTGCAGGTGGAGTCGTTACGCGCGTTCGCCAAAGCCCTGTAGGAGCGCCCGAGCCGACTCCGCAACGTCGGACTCCAGCCAGTCGGGCAGCACATCGTCGTAGGCATGGCGCCGCACGACGCCATACGGCAGATCCACGACCGCTCTGCTCACCGCGTCGACCGTGCGCGGGTCTTTGCGTCCGTACAACTGCTCCGCCAACTGTCCAACCCGCTCGAGCAACGGTGCATTCATTGCAGTGAGGGTCTCGCGGAACTTCGCATCGGGCTGGCCGTCGAGCAGATCGGTGGGCCGGATGGTCAGCAGCAGGCGCGCATCGTCGAGCAGTTCACGGGCGAAATCGATCGCCGCCACCGCCATGGCCACCGCGGCATCTAGTGCCGCGTCCGCCCCTGAGACGGAGAGTGAGGCGGCAAGCGCCCTGGATTGAAATCGTTCGAGCGCCCGCAGCCATGCGGCGATGACGACGCCGTCACGATTGCCGAAGCGGTGATACAACGTGCCGGCGGGTGCGCCACTGGCCGCAGCGATCGCGGCGACGCTCGCCGCGCGCGGGCCATGCGTGAGCACCAGCGCCCTCGTCGCGTCCAGGATCACATCGGTTTCATGCTTCCGCGGAGGTGCCACGATCTAGTATGGTCCTTCTATATGGAACGATTACCCTATATCGATGAGCATGCTATCTCGATTGATGCCTCCGTGTCGGAAACATGGGAGGCACTGCTGCGGGTGATGTGCCGGGACCCGCAGGATCCGACGACCGTGCCGTTCGGCTTTGTCCTCGACGAAGTCCGGCCGGGCGAGCGGCTCGCACTGAAGGGTCGCCACCCGTTCGCGGTCTACCGGTGGGTGTTCGAACTCGACCACTTGGCGCCCGGGCGTACCCGGGTGCGCGCGGGATCGTGGGCGAAATTCCCCGGGCCGCACGGCAAGGTCTATCGTGCGCTGGTCATCGGGTCGGGCGGCCACCGTGTCGCCGTGCGACTGACGCTCAAACGCATTGCAGCACAGGCACAATCGGGCCGGGTCGGCGCGGCGTGATTCCAGGCCTGACGTGGGGAGCCACGCCGTCGGAACGGGCCGCCCAACTCCCGTGCGACAGGCTGCTGGCCCACGCCGGCGTCCAGGCCGACCGTGCCATCAGCGTGAAAGCCCCACCGGCCGTGCTGTTCTCCTGGTTGTGCCAGCTACGTGTCGCGCCGTACAGCTACGACCTCCTCGACAATTTCGGCAGGCGCAGTCCGCGCCAACGCGACCCCGAATTGGTGAACCTTGAAGTCGGCCAACGATTTATGACGTTGTTCAAACTGCAGTCGCTTGTGCCCGACGAGCAGATCACCTTGCTGTCCCAAAGTGTGGTCGTGACCTACATGATCCGAGCCGAGAACAGCGGTTCGCGACTTCATGTCCGCGTGCTGTTCGGCGGGTCGCAACTGCTGGGACGCGCACTGGCGCTGGGTGACCTGGTGATGATGCGAAAGCAGTTGCTGACGTTGAAGGCACTGGCCGAGCGCGAAGCCGACCTGCCTCTCCCCCGCTGACAAAGCCGAGCTCGCCCGCCCGGCCAGAACGGGTGCCGCGGTCGCTTCCAAGTGACGCCGCATCCGGCGCAGTATCGATGAGCTTGCTACGGCTGGTCGCGGTGACGGGACCCTACGCCGCGCTCGGCGCAGGGGGGGCGATCTCAAGCCTTAAGTCGACAGCTCGAACTCCACCATCGCCGTCACCGACTCCAGCGCTTCGCTGAGCGCGGCGAACCGGTCGGCGGCCGATGGAGCGGCCAGCACCGAATAGCGGTCAGAGGGACCCATCGGAACCCGCGCTGCCAACGCATACAGCCGGTCTCCGGCGGCCGCGTCGCGCACCAACGGGTTGTCGTAGCCGAGCAGGACGTCGCGGTCGGGCAACCGCACCCCGCGTGCGTCGGCAATCAGCTCGAACAACGCCACGATGCGGTCCTCGACCTCCAGGAACTGGGATTGGGTCACTGGATCCCCCGGCTCGTCCGCCCAGATCTGCACCGTCGCGCGCGGATAGGGATCGTCCGGCAGCCAGTCGCAGACTCGAATCCGTTCGGCGGTGCGGCAGCGCAGCTGATAGCGACCCGCGCCCTGGTCGACACATTGATCGATGTTGGCCATCGTCCCGACGTCACAACGCGCGTCGCCCCCGCCGACCTCGCGGCCGCGGGAGATCAGCACCACACCGAAGCGCGGTTCGTCGCTGCCCATGCAGTCGCGAACCAACGCCGCGTACCGGGGTTCGAAGATGCGCAACGGCAGATCTTCAAAGGGCAGTAGCGCTGCCTCCAACGGAAACATCGGTGACTCAAAGGGATTCGGGCCGCCCGGCGCCACGGTCAGATCACCAGCTCGGAAACCAGAGCGTCGACGACCGCGCGCAGATCGCCGTCGTGCTCCTCGGCCACCCGCCGCTGCCGTTGGTAGGAGGCGCCCAAGCGAGGGATGTCGGCCACCGCGGCCAGCTCGTCAGAACAGTGCAGCGACTTGGCGACCGGCTCCAGCCTGTTCAGCACATCGTCGAGATCCTCGGTCACCAACCGCTCGTTGCTCTCGGCGTCCAGGATGATCACCGCGTCCAGCCCGTAACGGGCCGCGCGCCACTTGTTTTCCTGAACATGCCAGGGCGGCATGGTCGGCAACGACTCGTCGGCCTCCAATCGACGGTCCAGATCGACGATCAGGCAGTGCGTCAACGCCACCAGGGCGCCCAGCTCACGCAGGTTTGACACCCCGTCGCAGATCCGCACTTCGAGCGTGCCGAGATGCGGGGAAGGTCTGATGTCCCAACGCACTTCGTCGACGTGGTCGATGATCCCCGTCTTCTTCTGGTCGTAGACGAAGCCCTCGAACTCCGACCACTTCTGGAACTGAAAGGGCAGACCGGCGGTGGGCAACTGCTGGAACATCATCGACCGGTTACTGGCGTAGCCGGTGTCGACACCGGCCCACCACGGCGATGATGCCGACAACGCCAGCAGGTGCGGGTACTGGTTCAGCAGCGACGACAGAATCGGCATGACCTTGTTGGCCGAGGAGATCCCCACGTGCACATGCACGCCCCAGATCAGCATCTGCCGCCCCCACCACTGAGTGCGCTTGATGAGCTCGGCGTAACGCGGTGCATCCGTGAGCTTTTGGCTGGACCATTGGGCGAACGGGTGCGTCCCGGCGCAGAACAGTTCCATGCCGCGATCCCGTACAACCCGGCGCGCCGGGCCCAGGGTTTGGCGCAGGTCCTCCATCGCCTCGGCGGAGTTCTCACAGATGCCGGTGACGAATTCGACGGTGTTGCGCAGCAATTCCTTGTGCACGCGCGGGTTTTCGCCGATCTCGGCCATGACCGCGGTGGCCTCGTTGCTCAGGTCCCGGGTTTGGGCGTCGACGAGCGCGAATTCCCACTCGACACCGACGGTCGGCCGAGGTGAGCGGGCGAAATCGATGCGTGCTTCCGCCCTGGTGAGCGGCGTGCTAGCCGGAACCGATGACGCCACACGCCACCCGCTTGCCGGCATCGCCAGTGGTCGTGGTGGTCTCGTCGGGGCCCGGTGTCCCGTTGGTCTGGTTGTAGCGATCGGCAGGGATGTTGCCGAAGTTGTCGGCACCGGAGTGAATGATGATCGCGGTCTTGTCGCCGGACACCAGGTCTTCCTTGGTGAAGGCGTCCGTCGTCGTCACCAACAGGCCGGAGCCATCCTTGCGCACCTGCAGGGAGGTCAGGTCGCCGCCGGCGTGGCCGCCGTGGCCGTCAGCATGGAAGTGCCCACCGGCAGAGGAGAAGTCACCGTCGCACTTGCCAACCTGGTGCAGGTGGACGCCGTGGAACCCCGGCGAGAGGATGCCGGCGGTGGTGGTCCGAAGCGTGATGGTGGCGTAGCCATTGGCGAACTCGAACTTCGCCGTCGCGACCTCTACCCCGTCCGGCCCTTTCAGGACGGTCGTCAAGGTCTCCGACGCCGGTCCGGCCGGTGCCTGGTCGTGGCCATGGCCGGTTGACGGCACGGGCGACGGGGTCCAGATGGGCGGCATGGTGTTCTGCGATTGCTCTGATTGCGGCGCTGCTTTTTGCGGTGAAGAGCACGCGCTCAGCAGCGCGACGGAAGTGGCCGCTGCGAGTACAGACATGCTGACGGCTGCGGCGTTGCGGTGTCCGGCGGGCTTAGGCATAGCGAGAGCCTATCTTGCTCATCCCGTCACTAGGACAATGACGCCCGCCGGTTGCTCCGACAATTCGGGGATGCGCTTCTCGACCGGTGCGTGCAGCGCCTTGCCGACTTCCTCGGCGGTAGCCCGCTCGGCCTCATCGGCCCAGTACACGGTGGTGACCGTGACATCGGGTACCTGCAGATCATCGACGTTGACGACCTTGAATCCCGCTGCTACCAGCTGGTCTTTTGTCCGCGCGGCAAGGCCGTCCTGGCCGGAGATGTTGTAGATGTGCACCTCGGCCTGCTTGGCCGGGGGTTTGCTCGTGGTGGTCGGTGACGTAGTCGTCGTGACGGCCGACGGCGGCGGCGACTCGTCGTCAGACTTCCCGGACGAACTCAGGGCCTGCCAGCCGAGCAACAGAAAGATGGTGCCGAGAAACAAGAGCACCATGACCATCGCTCGCAGTGGAAGCCCCGAAGAGTCGGGTACACGCTCGTTCATCGAGCCCACTGTAGCCAGAACGGAAGCAGAACCGAGGGATCAGGTCAGCTCGAAGCCCAACCGCCGCGCCGCCCGTGCCTTCTGGCGGCTGGCGCGCAGCCGTCGCAGCCGCTTCACCAACATCGGGTCGGCGGCAAGCGCCTCGGGTCGATCGACCAAGGCATTGAGCACTTGGTAGTACCTGGTCGCCGACATCGAGAACAACTCCTTGATGGCCTCTTCTTTGACGCCGGCAAATTTCCACCACTGACGTTCAAAGGCCAAGATGTCGTGTTCGCGACGAGTCAGCCCGTCGGCGACCTCATCGTCGTCCCCCGCTCGACTTGCCCGCGCCATGGCGCTGTCCATATTTCTTCCCCTGGACCCTTCCGCCGAATCTCAAAACCGCTCTAATGACTTGACTTAAGTACGGGCGTGGTTTGCGCGAATATTGAACCATGCCGCGAACCCGCGAGCCGTAATCCAGACCCGCGAGTCGGCAGACTTGCCGGGAGTGTCCGGCGTGTCGCGCGCGCCGCCCATCCGCCAGGCAACTTTAATCACAACCCCGCACCTGTCCGTCGGACGGGAGCATGGCGTGTCGCCCACACAGCGACACTCAAGATGCGGGCCGAGATGGCCCGTACCACACGGCCGTTGTCGCGCAAAGGCGGGCAGAGAACCCATTCCCCGGCTCCAGAGACCAGTGGGGCTGGTGTGACATCGCCGAGTGCCGCTCGAACCTGACGGCCGCCTCGCCGCCCGCCTCCTCAGCAGCCCGTTCCGGGCCGCATCGTCGGCGGGCCCGACCCAATCGCCCACCTCCTCAGCAGCCCGTTCCGGCCCGCATCGTCGGCGGGCTTAAGCTAGCCGACCATGGCAGTCGTTCCGATCCGGATCGTGGGGGATCCGGTCCTGCACAATCCGACAACGCCTGTCGAGGTAGGCGCCGACGGATCCCTCCCCCCGGATCTGCCCGAACTCATCAACACGATGTTCGAGACCATGGACGCCGCGAACGGCGTCGGCCTGGCCGCCAACCAGATCGGCTACGCACTTCGGCTGTTCGTCTACGACTGCGCCGACGACCGGGGACTGGAACACCGTCGCCGCGGTGTCGTCATCAACCCGGTGCTGGAAACCTCCGAGATTCCCGAGACCATGCCGGCGCCCGGCCACGAGGACGACGAGGGGTGCCTCTCGGTGCCCGGCGAGTCATTCCCTACCGGACGCGCCAAATGGGCACGGGTCACCGGCCTCGACGCCGACGGCAAACCCATCACCCTCGAGGGCACCGGCTTGTTCGCCCGGATGCTGCAGCACGAGACCGGGCACCTCGACGGCTTCCTCTACATCGACCGACTCATCGGCCGACACGCCCGCGCGGCGAAACGAGCCATCAAGGCACACGGCTGGGGCGTTCCCGGATTGTCGTGGCTGCCAGGCGAGGGACCCGACCCGTTCGGTCATTGATGCCAGCCTGGCCGGAACTCGGCACCCGGGTCTCGGTTCGATACCGCCGGCCCGCCGGTTCCGTCCCGCCGTTCTCCGACGCCGTAGGACACCTGCTCGCGGTCGAGCCGACGATGCGCGTGCAGACCAAGACCGGAGCGATCGTCGAGTTCGCCCCTGCCGACGTGGTGGCGCTGCGGACGCTGACAGACCGGCCGGTGCGCACCGTTGAGATCCGAAACCTCGAGCGGGTGGCGGCTGCGGCCCGACCGGCCGACGAACAGGAATGGCTGGACGGCTGGCTGCTGCGAGCCGGGCGAACGGATCCCGCACTGAGCACCAATTCAGCTGTGCCGCTCGATGTTTCCGCGAACGCAGGTGCGATTCCGGCTATCGCCGACTGGTACCGCCAACGCGGCCGCCGGCCGCGACTCGCCGTTCCCGACCGCTTGCTGCCGACACCACGGGGTCAAGTCAGCGAACACATCGAGCAGGTACTGGTTTGCGAGTTAACCGAGCGCGACGCCGTCCTGCCGTACGGCATCGATCCGGGCGGCAGCGATCCGGACGCCTGCGTGGTGGGCGATGCGCCGGACGGCACCAGGTGGGCCGGTTTCGCGACCCCACCGAGCTCCCCCGAGCTCCTATCCTGGGCGGCAAGTCGCGGCGCTACCCGCGGCTACGTCACGGTCGGTGAAGACCGGCCTGCGGCAATCGAGTCGGCCCGCGCGCTGGGTTTCCGACTGCACCATCACCGTCGCTACCTCGCGTTGCCCGATAGCTCGAGTTAGGAGAAAGCCGTGCCCGACGGCATATTGCGCCTCGCCACCTGGAATGTGAATTCGATCCGTACCCGACTGGACCGCGTTCTCGACTGGCTCGCCCGTGCCGACATCGACGTGCTCGCCATGCAAGAGACCAAGTGCTCGGATAGCCAATTCCCCGCCCTGCCGTTTTTCGAACTCGGCTACGAGGTGGCGCACACCGGCTTCAACCAGTGGAACGGCGTGGCCATCGCGTCCCGCGTCGGGCTGGACGACGTACAGGTCGGCTTCGAAGGCCAGCCCACCTGGACCAGCAAGCCGGACGTGGCGGCCCAGGCGGAGGCGCGCGCTCTGGGTGCCACGTGCGGCGGTGTCCGGGTGTGGAGTCTCTACGTGCCTAATGGCCGCACCCTGGTCGATCCGCACTACACCTACAAGCTGGAATGGCTTGCCGCACTGCGTGATACGGCTGAAGGCTGGCTGCGCGACGATCCCGCTGCGCCGATCGCACTGGTCGGCGACTGGAATATCGCCCCAATCGATGACGACGTGTGGAGCACCGAGTTCTATCAGGGCTCCACGCACGTCTCCGGCCCGGAGCGCAAGGCATTCAACGACATCGTCGACGCCCAATTCACTGATCTGGTACGGCCTTTCACCCCGGGTCCGGGTGTCTACACCTACTGGGATTACACCCAGCTGCGCTTTCCCAAGAACAGGGGCATGCGCATCGACTTCATCCTCGGCTCCCCCGCGTTGGCCGCCCGGGTCACCGACGCGCAGATCGTGCGCGAGGAACGCAAAGGCAAGGCGCCCAGTGATCACGCCCCGGTGCGCGTGGATCTGCGCAACGAATAACGCCTGCCGCCGAAATCTCTGCGACAGTTCGTTTGTCTGCGTCTTCGGTTGGTGGCAGGCTTTAACTTGAGGCTTGCTGAAAACAACTCAATTGTTGCTGTTTGAGCGCGCGTCCACACCGGTATAAAAGCAGTTACAAATAGGGAGTCGTCATGAGTGTCGTGGGCGGAGCGATCCGCAATGTTGGTCGAACGGTGAATCGTGTAGCAGCGGCAACGACGGCGACGGCCGGCGCGGTGGGCGGCGCGGCGGTCAACGGTGTCGTCGGCGGCGTCAAGGGGGCGGCCGAAGGCATTCAGCGTGGACTCAGCACGGGAGCCGATTCGACCCCCGCCGCGGCGTTGGCCATCGGCGCCCTCGGCGTCACCGGGCTTGTCGAATGGCCCATCCTGTTGGCTGTCGGCGGCGGAGCATTGTTGCTGCGCAAGTTGAATCGTGGCGGCGAACATCCCGCGGCGAAGATCCCCGCGGCGGCACCGGCGGCCAAGTTGGCGCCGGTGCCCAGTGAGCCTGAACCCGCGAAATCCGCACCCGCGAAATCCGCACCCCAGAAAGCGCCCCGCAAATCGACAGCCAAGACAACGGCTAAGAAAACAACGGCTAAGAAAACAACCGGCCGCCGAGCGGGTAGTGCCCATTTGCGCAGCACCAATTAGCGGGTGGTGTTGAGCCCCCGTTGAGCAAATCCGTCTCCCTAGGACTCGCTCTGCCGCTGCGCGCTGTCGGCGCAGGCATGCAGGTCACCACGGCCGCCCTGGGCAAGTCCGCCGGCGGGGTGGTCAAATCGGTTGCCCGCGATCTCTCGCGCGACCTGTCGCGCGAGACGATGACCCGACGCTGCACGCGAAATGGGGGCCGCGCCTGGATCGAGGTGCGCGGCCTCGAGAGCCATGAGGACCTCGGTCGGGTGGTGCTGGACGCGATGCGGGCACATCGCGATGTGCAATCCGCCCGGCTGAACTATCCGTTGTCCCGCGTCGTGGTCGACTTCGACGATTCGGACACGTCGCTGCGGGCTTTGTGCCGTGTGGTCGAAGAAGCCGAAAAGCGTTGCGAATCACCGCAGCAACGAGCGAACGTCCTGCCCGCCGACGGCACCGTACCGGTAACGCGAGCGGTCACGGTTGCCGCAACCGCCGCGGGGCTCGGCGTGGCTCAGCGGCGGCTGAGCGAGCAGCAGGCGCGGTCGGTTTCCGACGACCCCGACGACGTCGCCGACTTCTGCGGCGACGGGTTGACCCTGGTTGGCTTCCTCGGCCTGTCGGACACCCCCCGCCCCCAAGCCGCCGCTCTGCTCGCGGATCTGCGCAGGATGACCCCGGAGAACAAGGTGCAGATCGTGCAGAAGCTGGAAAGCAGCGGGCGGGTGTGCGCGATGGTCGGCGACGGCTCCAACGATGCCGCGGCGATTCGTGCCGCCACGGTGGGCATCGGCGTGCTGGCGCAAGGAAGCGACCCGGCAAGCGTCGCGGCTGACGTGGTCTTGGTCGACAGCCGAATCGAATCCCTGCTGCCGTCGATCCTGGAAGGCCGTCAACTTTGGCAGCGGGTGCAGGCTGCGGTTTCGGTACTGCTGGGCGGAAATGTCGGTGAAGTTGCATTTGCCATCATCGGCACCGCGATCAGCGGGGTGTCACCGCTCAATACCCGACAGTTGCTTCTGGTGAACATGCTGACCGACGCGCTGCCCGCGGCGGGTCTGGCGGTGAGCAAACCCAGCGATCCGTTGAACGTCAATGCGCGGGGCCGGATCAGCGGGCCGTGTGGCGTGCCGTCGGGGTTCGCGGGACGACGACAGCGGCGGCGGCCACGGCGGCGTGGGTGATGGCGGGTGTCACCGGGGGACCGAAGCGCGCCTCCACGGTAGGTCTGGTCGCCCTGGTAGGCGCTCAGTTAGGTCAAACCCTGCTGGAATCCCGTGACTGGCTGGTGGTGCTCACCGCTGGGGGTTCACTGGCCGCAATGGGCGCCTTGATCAGCATCCCGATCCTCAGCCAATTGCTCGGGTGCACTCCGATCGGCCCCCTCGGGTGGGCTCAAGGTCTGGGCGCCGCGGCTGCCGCAACAGTGGCGACGGGTGTGCTGAACCGAGTGCTGGAAAATCGGGATCAGCCGGACCCGACCGAGGCCTCGACGGAGACGGACGCGCCGGAACCGGCTCCACAATCTCCACCACCCCCACCCGCCACAACAGGGCGTAAAGCTCCGTCAAAGGCACACTCAACAGTGCGGCCAACGACGAAACCAGCGGGTCGGCCAGGGCATCTGTCGTCGCCATACTCTCGACGTTGACCGCGCTGTCCTGCTCAACGGCTAACCCGACATGACCGAAAGGCGAACGATGGCGGAAAAGAAGAATTCCCGGGCTCCCCATGCCAACCGGGCGGTGTCGCAGCGCGAGGCCGTGAAGAAGATCCGGGAGGGTGAAACCTTCGTGATCAACCTGCCGGTGGTGGGCAAGATATCCGTTCCGCCACCGGAACAGCTGGCTTACTACGGTGGCCTGGCCGCGCTGGCCGCCCTCGAGCTCATCGACTGGCCGGTCGCCCTGGTCATCGCCACCGGGCATGCGCTGGCCAGCAACCACCACAACAAGCTGCTGGAGGAGTTCGGCGAGGCGCTGGAAGACGCCTAACCGCCCGCGTCGGCGATCGCTTTGTCGAATTGCAGGGTGACGCGGGTGCCCGCCGCAGTTCGGTTGGTGTCCACCCGGTCGGCGAAGCCGCTGATCATGGTCAGCCCCCGCCCGCGGCGGCGACCACGCAGACTGGCCGATGAATCGCCGGCCCAGCTGCCCGAGTCGCTGACCGTGACAGCCACCGTGTCGCGGTACAAAAAGCCTTCCACAGAGACCGTATCGCGGCCGTCTCCGTTGCTCCCGTGCTCGATGGCGTTAGACACCGCCTCACCCGTCGCCAGCAGGATTTCGTCGGCTCGGTCGGGCTGCACAGCGATGGCTTTGAGCCAGTCATTCACTTGCTGGCGGGCGACCGGAACCTCTGCCGGTACGGCGGACACCACGGTTGCGAAGCTGTGCGGCCCGGCATGACTCGGACGTAACGCGAGCACCACGACGTCGTCACCGTATCCGCCGGGTGGGCTCATCCGTCGCAGCAGCTCGGCGCAGACGGCTTCGACGGGCAAGTTGGCGCAGCCCGCCGCGGCGGTCTTCAGCCGTGCGAAACCGACGGCGAGTGCCTCCCCCGGCCGCTCCACCAGTCCGTCGGTGTAAAGCAGGACCATGCTGCCCGGTGGCAGGTCCGCCTCCGCTGCGGGGTCGTAGGCGCGGTAGCCACGGGTCCCCACCGGGGGTCGTCGCCCGGATGCCAGAAACACCGTCTCCCCATCCGGCAGCACCACCAAGGGATAGGGATGCCCGGCGCAGCTGTAGTTGATGACACCGTGGCCGATCGTGGCATAGGCGACGGTCGCGCAGCCCGCACCGGCGATGGTGGCCGCATACGTGTCCAATGCCCGCAGCACCTCGGCCGGATCGGCCAACGTGAGCACGGAAGCGGCCATGGCCGCGCGCAACCTACTCATCACGATCGCTGCGGGCAGGCCGTGTCCGACGACGTCACCCACGGATATGCCGATCCGACCCACGCTGTTCAGCGGCGTCACCGAAAACCAGTCGCCGCCGACCCGCATCGGCTGGTCGGCCGGCTGGTAGACCGCGGCGATGACCCCAACCATCGACCCGCGATCCAAGTCGAGCAGTTGCTCCTGGAAGTCCACCGCAATGCGGTGCTCGCGCGTAATGAGCCGCACCCGCTCCAACGTGGACTGGGTGAATTCGGCTGTTCGCCTGAATGTTTCGAGTTCATTCGGTTCGAAGACGCGAGGGCTGGGCCACAGCAGCAGCAGTACCCCGATGACGCGGGCCGCACCGTCACGCAGCGGATAGGCGACGCATGCGCGGACACTGCCCGCGCTGTACTGCACGGCGTGCTGATAACGCGACGGAAGCTCGAATGTGTCGGTGACGATCATCGGCTCACCCGTACGCGCGACGTCAACGCCTAACAGGGGTGAATCCATCTGGGCGACATGGAAGCGATCACGCAGCTCCACCGGAAAAGCGCCGGCGTAACTGAATCGGACCTCGTCCCCGTCGACAACACCAATCGCCACCGCAGCGGAGTCACCGGAACCCGATGACGAGTTCAATACGGCCGCAAGGATTCCGGCGATCGAATCGGTGTGCTGCAGTGCCGCATCGAGCTCAACCAGACCCGCCGTCAGCGGCAAGCGGAATTCAGCGGTTTCGGCGACCGCGCAGAGAACTCCGTAGACGTCACCGCCATCGGCGATCAGCGGACTGCAGCTGAAGGTGAAATGCCGTTCGCGGGGCTGACCGCCGCGATCGATCAGCAGCATCAAATCGTCAGACTCCGCTGCCACGCCGGTTTCGACCACGCCGCTCAGCGTCGGGCCGACGGATTGCCAGACATCCGACCAGACGTCGCGCCCCCGTCGCCCCAAGGCTTCCGGATGCTTGTCACCGAGGAAGGGGACGAAAGCATCGTTGTACACCTGGAACAGATCGTCCTCGCGCAGGAACACCGCCATGGGGAGCCGCGAGGTCAGCGCAACCGATACCGCAGCCCTCACTTCGCAGGCCCAATCTTGCGTCGAACCCATCGGATGGGCCGCCCAGTCGAACTCGGCGAACCGGCGACCCATCTCACCGCCCAACCTGGCCGCAGTGGCCAGGTCGTGCGGCAGCGGGTGCTGGCTCATCGCCTCCGCTCGGAATCCTTCGGTCTAACGCCCCGCAGCGCGTCCGGCACCGTCGGGTAGATGTCGAAAATGCGGTCCAGTTCCGTCACCCGGATGGGTTGCAAAACTTGGCCGTGGTCGGCAACCACGCGTACGGAGATGCCGACGGCTCGCCCTTGCTCATGGCAGTCGAGCACCGCGTTCAGGCCGGCGCTGCCGAAGAAGGTGACCGCCTGCAAGTCGACGATGAGCAGGCGACCCGGGTGGTCGCCGGCCAATGCCAACGCCTCCGTCAGGTGGGTGGTGAGCTCGGCGGCGGTGCTGGAATCGATCTCCCCCCGAGCGCACACGATGACGGTGTCCTCGCGACTCTCGTGCGCGACCGCCAACAACTCCATAGTTCTCTCCGCCCGAATCACCCTGTGCCGAGCCTAACCCGCGGCTACTCGTCGAGGCCCATTAATCGGAGTCGGCGGGGATGCGCTCGTGCACCGTCAGCAGCAGGTGGTCGAACTGGCTCTGCACGGACGGCGCTGGGGTAGGCAGCACGCTGATTTCGGCGAGCAACTGCGTCGCCAAGGCGCGCAATTTGGTGTTGGTCTCTTGCGAGCGCCACTGCAGCACCCGGAAGGCTTGCTCGGCGCTGACCCGGTAGACGTACATCAGCACCCCCTTGGCCTGCTCGATGGCCGCGCGGTTCTCGAAAAGATCCGGTAACGCCTCGTCGAGCACTTCTTGCCGGGTTTCGTCACGGGCCTCGTCGAACGTGCTGGTGAGGTCGATGTAGTGCCCTTCGGTGCCCAGCACCACGCCTGCGTCATCGACCATCCGGTCGGCGACGACAATCGCCTCGTGCACCTTGCCCGCGGTGTCGACGAATCTGTGGCGACTCGAAAACGACTCACCTGACCTCAGGGCGTAGTCGAGCAGGTCCTGAACGTGGGCACGGTCGTCGGGATGCTTGTGTGAGAGCAGCAGTTGTGTCGTGGGCACCACCGACCCTGGTTCGTAGCCGTACATGCGGGCTACCTCGTCGGACCACTCCCACCGTTGACCCACGAACCAGAAGCGGAAGCCGCCTACGTGCAGATACCGATTCGCACCAACAGCCCCACTGACCACACTGGCGCCACCCGTCCCAGAAAACGACTGACCGTTGCCGTCCCGTCCGGGCAGGTCATTGTTGGCAGACCGCTGCACATCTAGAATCATTCCATTGGGCTTGCGCATCGGCCACCGAGGCAGTTGGCAGAAATCCTGTAAAAGCCCGACATCAGGCGAGCAACAACGATACGCTCATGGATTACACCCAGCCGACGGGCTGGTGGGAGGTGGCAGATGTCGTTCGTCGTCGCAGGGCCGGCGGCAGTAGCTGCTGCTGCCGCGAACCTTGCCGGCATCGGAACGGCGATTGGATCCGCCAATGCGGCGGCCGCCGCCCCCACGACCGAGTCGCTTGCGCCGTCCGCGGACGCAGTGTCGAACGTCGTGGCGAGCGTGTTCAGCAACCACGCCCAGGAGTACCAGAACTTCAGTGCCCAGATGGCGGCGTTTCACGAGAACCTCGTGCAGGCCTTGAATGCCGGCGCCCAAGCCTATGCTGCCGCCGAGGAACTCAACGCCCAGTACACCGGCATCAACGCACCCGTCCAATCCTTGTTGGGCGGCCTTTAACCGGAGACGCGCCACGGGGCCCGGCGGCGTAGCCATACCCGGGGTTCCCGCCCGAGCGTCCCGTTATGGGAGGCGGCAAGCCAGCGGCGCGGTCAACATTCCCCCGGGCCCTGATGGTGACGGCGGCACGCGCGGGGTGCCGTTCAAGATTCCCGGCGCGCCCGGACCGAACGGCTGAGCCCTCGCACGAGGACCCCGTGCTGCGATAGCGTGGGTGACGGCAATCTAACCACCCGCGGGAGCGCACGCCCGGTGCGCTGAGAGGACGGCTCGGGGCCGTCGACCGTACGAACCTGACCGGGTAATGCCGGCGTAGGGAGTTGAAATGACCGACGTACTTTCCGAAACCATCGACGCCACGGTGACAACGGGACCCATCGCAGGCAGCAGCAAGGTATATCGCGACGTTCCAGATGTGCCGGGTGCCCGGGTGCCCTTCCGCCGGGTGCACCTGTCCACCGGCGACCACTTCGACCTCTACGACACCTCCGGGCCGTACACCGACACCAACGCGGTGATCGATCTGACCAAGGGGTTGCCGGCCCGGCCTGGGATGGTTCGCGACCGAGGCACTCAGCTGCAGCGTGCCCGAGCCGGTGAGATCACCGCCGAGATGGCGTTCATTGCCGTCCGTGAAGGCATGCCGGCCGAGCTGGTGCGCGACGAGGTCGCGCGCGGTCGGGCGGTGATCCCGGCCAACCACAACCATCCCGAAAGTGAGCCGATGATCATCGGCAAAGCGTTCGCGGTGAAAGTCAATGCCAACATTGGCAATTCGGCGGTGACGTCCTCGATTGCCGAAGAGGTCGACAAGATGGTGTGGGCGACCCGCTGGGGCGCCGACACCATCATGGACCTTTCCACCGGCAAGAACATTCACGAAACCCGCGAGTGGATCCTGCGTAACTCGCCGGTGCCCGTCGGGACCGTGCCCATCTACCAGGCGCTGGAAAAGGTCAAGGGCGACCCGACCGCACTGACGTGGGAGCTGTACCGCGACACGGTAATTGAGCAATGCGAGCAGGGCGTGGACTACATGACCGTGCACGCCGGCGTGCTACTGCGTTACGTGCCGCTGACCGCCAAGCGGGTCACCGGCATCGTGTCCCGCGGCGGCTCGATCATGGCGGCTTGGTGCCTGGCGCATCATCAGGAGTCCTTCCTGTACACCCATTTCGACGAACTGTGCGAGATCCTGGCGCGTTACGACGTCACCTTCTCCCTCGGTGACGGCCTGCGACCGGGTTCGATCGCCGACGCCAATGACGCCGCGCAGTTCGCTGAGCTGCGCACCCTGGGCGAGCTGACCAAGATCGCGAAATCCCATGGCGTGCAAGTGATGATCGAGGGCCCCGGGCACGTCCCGATGCACAAGATCGTCGAGAACGTGCGCCTGGAAGAGGAACTGTGCGAGGAGGCCCCGTTCTACACGCTGGGGCCGCTCGCCACCGACATCGCACCGGCTTACGATCACATCACCTCGGCGATCGGCGCGGCCATCATCGCCCAGGCCGGCACCGCGATGCTGTGTTACGTAACCCCCAAGGAGCACCTCGGCCTGCCGGACCGCAAGGACGTCAAAGACGGCGTGATCGCCTACAAGATCGCCGCGCACGCCGGTGACTTGGCCAAGGGGCACCCGCACGCCCAGGAGCGCGACAACGCGCTGTCGCAGGCGCGTTTCGAGTTCCGCTGGCACGACCAGTTCGCGCTGTCGCTGGATCCCGACACCGCGCGGGAGTACCACGATGAGACGCTGCCGGCCGAGCCCGCCAAGACCGCACACTTCTGCTCGATGTGCGGCCCGAAGTTCTGCTCGATGCGGATCACGCAGGATGTGCGCGACTACGCCGCGAAGCACGGGCTGGAAACCGAAGAGGACGTCGAGGCGATGCTCGCGGAGGGCATGGCGGAGAAGTCCCGTGAGTTCGCCGAGCACGGCAACCGGGTGTATCTGCCTATTGCCCAACCGTGAGTGCTCCGAGCCTGCCGCTGGCGGCGCCGGGAACGACGCCGCTGCGGGTGCTCACCATCGCGGGATCGGACTCCGGGGGCGGTGCCGGCATCCAGGCCGACCTGCGCACCATCGCTCTGCTCGGCCTGCACGCCTGCGTCGCCGTCACCGCCGTGACGGTGCAGAACACGCTGGGCGTCAAGGGTTTTCACGAGGTGCCCGACGAGGTCGTCGCCGGTCAGATCGAGGCGGTGGTCACCGATATCGGGATCCAGGCTGCAAAGACCGGGATGCTGGCCTCGTCGTCCATCATTGAGACGGTTGCCGCAACCTGGCGACGACTCGCACTGAGCGTTCCGCTCGTCGTCGACCCGGTGTGCGCATCCATGCACGGTGACGCGCTGCTGGCATCATCGGCGCTGAATACGCTTCGCACCCAACTGTTCCCATTGGCTACCCTCGTGACACCTAATCTTGACGAGGTGAGCCTGCTGGTGGACATCGACGTGGTCGACGCCGAGTCCCAGCGCGCGGCGGCCAAGGCGCTGCACGCTATGGGCCCTCGCTGGGCACTGGTCAAAGGTGGGCACCTGCGGTCGTCGGAGCGCAGTTGCGATCTGCTGTACGACGGCTCCGACTTCTACGAGTTCGACTCGCCACGACTGCCCACCGGTAACGACCACGGCGGCGGCGACACCCTGGCGTCGGCGGTGGCCTGCGCCCTGGCCCACGGCTTCACCGTGCCCGAAGCCGTGGACTTCGCCAAGCGGTGGGTCACCGAATCCCTGCGCGCCGCTTACCCGTTGGGGCACGGCCACGGCCCGGTCTCACCGCTGTTTCGGCTGTCATGAATCTCGACCAGATCGCGGGCGTCGCCCACCAGCCCGACAGCACGCCACAAGGCGTCGTGGTGCTCACCCACGGGGCCGGCGGCAACCGGGACTCCAAACTGCTGCAACAGATTTGCGGTGAGTGGGCACGCCAGGGCTGGTTGGCCGTCCGATACAACCTGCCGTATCGCCGGCGACGCCCCAAGGGCCCTCCGTCGGGTTCGGCGGCCACCGACCGGGACGGCATTCGTGAGGCAATAGCGTTGTGCCGCAAGCTCGCCAACGGCCCGCTGATCGCCGGCGGACACTCCTACGGCGGCCGGCAGACCTCCATGGTGGTCGCGGAAGGCCAGACGCCGGTGGACGTGCTGACGCTGTTCTCCTATCCAGTCCATCCGCCGGGCAAGCCGGAACGTCCCCGCACCGAGCATCTACCGGACATCACGGTGCCTACGGTGTTCACCCATGGGACCTCGGATCCATTCGGCACCATCGCGGAACTGCGCGACGCCGCGGCGTTGATCGCCGCGCCTACCGAAGTCGTCGAGATCTCCGGCGCGCGACACGATTTGGGCTCGAAGACTCACGATGTTCCTGCTCTGGCGGTGGCGGCGGCGCTTCGGTTGTTGTCGGGCCGAACAGCGTGACCTCCATCAGTGTCCGCACGCACGCTTGCATGTAGGCCGAATCGCCTTTGTCGGTCAGCATCCGACCCAGGTCCACCACCAAGGCCATCGCGGCGTGCACCAGGAACCGCGCCTGCATCGGCGACAGTGCCGGGCGCGCCGCGGTCAACAGTTGCACCCACGAATCCACGGTCGACAGCAGCACGTTGCGCAGCACCATCTGATCCGCGGGGGTCAGGTTCATTCGCTCGGTGTAGTAGACGGCGAGCAGCTCCGGGTTGGCGAACGAGGTGGCCACGTAGGCGTCGATCAGCAGGGTCAACGCCTGACGTGGTTCGGTGAGGGCGCCCAGAATCGGTGACAGCTGTGCGGACACTCGGTCGGCGGCCCGGCGCAACCCTGTCGACAGAATGTCCAGCTTGCCCGAGAAGTACCGGTAGATCCCCGATACCGGTATGCCTGCCGCCGCTGCGATCTGGGCCATGCTGGTCTCGGTGTAACCCCGTTCTTTGAACAACGCCATCGCGGCGTGCAGCAGAGCTTCGTAGACGCCCGCGTCCTCGGTGAACAACCGCCACGACACGGGGCGGGGGGAAACGGTTCCCGGCTGCGGAAGTTCCGCGGAAAGGATTCCCGCCGCGGCCCCTTTCAGGAGTGCGCGAATCTCTGCGGCCGGCAGCCGCGAGCGGTGGTCGACGATGCTGCCGATCGCGCTGAGCACACCGGCCGACAGCGTCCACCGCTGCTCGGATGTCAATGTCGGCCGTACTGCCAAGAGCGGCTGTTGAATTCGGCGATTTACCGAAATCAGCTGAGCAGCCAGCACCGCTTGGTCTTCCGCCCGCAGATAGCGTGACTGCCAGCGGTACAGCCCGCCGGACTCGCGACTGTCCAGGGCGAGGTCGATCAGCGCGACCACCAACCGATCCAATTCCTCGGTCGGGTCGACCGCGTCGTTCACGTTAACCAGTTCGACGGCGTCGACCAGTTGTTGGCTCAACGACAAAACAGCGCCGCGGAAAAGGTCGTATTTGCCCGCGTAATGGCGGTACAGCGCGGGCGCCGAGACGCCGACCTTTGCCGCGATGGTTTCCATGCTCACCGCGTGATAGCCCTGCGCACTGAACGCCTCGGCGGACGCGCGGGCAATCTGTGCCTTGCGGTCCTTGGGTCGCCGCCGAACGTTGTCGACGGGTCGGGCGCTCGCGATCGTCACAGGCTCACTCTAGCCCGCGGGTTCGACCAGGAGACCCCAGGCGAACTGTCGTCCAGAAAGAATGTCTATTAACATATGGCCGGTAGGGGAAGGTCGGCCGCGAGGTTGTCGAAGGGGATGGCGCATGCTGGAAAAGGTCCGTCAGTTGCTCAATTTTCAGGTCACCATCGGCCAAATGATTGTCCTCGGACTCGTCATAGGTACGCCGTACCTGCTGGTGGGAACGATATGGTCAACAACTCACGCTGAGCATCTGCACACGATGCACGGGGCCGACCTCACCGTCTCGTTTCTGGGGCAGATCGTCTCGTGGCCCGTTCTGCTGTTCGCAGACGTCTGCATGACCTGAACAACTATTATCGAATCGGGAATTAACATCTTTTGGGGGAAATTGTGAGCCACCGGCACACGTACATCGCGATGGCAGGGGTGGTACTGGCGTTGATGGGGCTGGCGGCCCTCGTGTACCCGGTTTACCTGAATGAACTCGACCCGTACGGCATCAAGGTCGACTGCGGCAGCGGGCTCATCTCGGATCTGGGGCAGGCACGCAACGCCAACAGCGATGAACTCGCGTCCGACTGCGAAGGCGCATTGTTGGCCCGGCGCGCATGGTCGATCCCGACGCTTGCCGCTGGGCTTGGGCTGATCGCCTGGTTCTCAGTGCTGTGGGTACGTGAGGAACAGCACCGCCAAGCCGAAGAGCCGGACCATTACGTCCCCCATCCCGAGATAGCCCGTCACCCCTGACTAGCCGGGATAGCGCGAGTAGCACCCGTCCATTTCGCCCAGCACCCCGCTGCGGAACGCGGCGATCCGAGTGAAGCCGGCCGGCACGCTGATCCCGTCGGCGTCACTGGCCACCATGTGGTTGGTGAGCAGCCCGGACACCGCCTCATCGACGTCGCCCGCGGTGAGTTGTAGTGAGTTGCCAGACGGCAACTTGATGGGCTCGGCCATCTTGCGGTGGGCAAAACCGGTGAGGCAGGCCGTCCGCAACGCGGTCCACGGGCTTTGCATCGCGAGTCCGCGTTCGTGCTGCACCGCCAGTGCATACCTCGACATCACGATCGACAAGGCGGTGTCATCGCCCTGCGGCAAGCTGTGCTGCTTGGTACCAGCAACCTTGCCCATGGCCGCCAGGCCCGGCAGGTCCACCATGATGGTGTTGGTGGACGGGCAGTAGGACGCCGGGGGGCTGGGTTTGGCATCCGAGCAGCCCACCGTCTTGAACGACAACTTCGGCGGATTCTTGGGCGAGAAGATCTTGCCCATCACTTCCATCAACGTGTTCAACGTGTCTTCGTTGATCGCGACCTCACCGGTCTCCACGTCTCCGGTGGAGGAATCGACTCGCAGCGCGGTCGGCAGGTCACCGCGGCGCCGCTCGATTTCGGCTTTGTTGATGGCGGCACATGCCGCGGCCCCGGTGATGAAGCCCATCTGGAAGGCACTCACCCGGTCCAACGCGGACCCGTGTTCGTCGTCGTTTTCCTGGTCGGCTTCGATCACTGGGTCGCGCGTGGTGATGACCCCGGCCAGCACGTGGTCAAGCCCGTCGGCGGTGCTCAGGGTGAAGCGAGGCGATTTTCCGTCGGCAACCCACCACAGGTAGACACCCGCGAAGCAATCCGCTTGCTGCTCATAGACGATCGTCGGGTCTCGCCGCGACACCAACTTCGCCATGTTTTGTATGGCGTGGCCGTATTCGTGTGCCAACACGCCATTGACGGACATGTCGCCGAAATACTGTTGTGCGACCGGCATGAAAACCCCGCGGTCCCAGGCGATCAGGTCGCAGCGAGAAGTGAAGAAGGCGTTGACGTTGTCGTAAGTCGGCATACGGCAAACGGTCGAGCCGCTGTCGTCATTGGAGTCGTAGGACACCAGTTTCGACACCGGCTTGAAGGAACCCTTCATCGTCTGGCTGTAGGCCGCTTTCCAGTACTCCTCGATGTCGTTGATCGACAGCAACGACAACTTGTCGATCGGTCCGTTGTCGGTGTTGATCACCGTGCCGGTGGGGGCGGGAGCGTTCTGGCGGGGGCCGCTCGGACCGTTGGTAGCGGGCAGACCGCCCACATGGAACGGGTCGTTGAGGATGGAGACGGCGCGGCCTCGCACGACGGTGGTGCAGCCGGCCACCACGGCAATCACCGCGAGGCAAACAAGCGCCGCCCGCCCCGTGGCCTTCACCCTCCGCCCGCGGTTACCCATGTGATCAACCTCGAATCGACCGGCGTGCACCAAAGGAACCTGAACCACCCCGGGTTTGATGCACACCGGTTTATGGGTGTGCAGCCTCTGAGTGGGCCGCGTTTGTAGCGTAGTGGA
>NZ_MVHT01000091.1 GCF_002086275.1 Mycobacterium intermedium
ATGATCATCCTCGGGAAGGTGCGCCCACTTTCACGCCACCTCATCAAGGCTCATCCACAGGTTTCGATCATTGCTCCTATGACGACGTACTCGGTGTGTGACTCAACGCGACCGTGGCCTCGCCCGGAGCGGTGCTCGTGCCGTTCTGGTCGATGACGTCGACCCTGAGGTGCACCAGCGCGAGACCGTCGACGATCTCCTTGCCGACCACCTCACCGACGGCACGCAACTCGTCGCCTTTCTGGTTGATGCTTCGGTACTTGGCACTGAGCGAACGGAGTTGGCCGTCATCACCGATCCATTGCCGCAGCATGTTGACGAGGTAGGCCAACCTCAGGTTGCCCATTCCGAAGGCGCCTTTCTCGTTGCCTGCGGCTCTGCCGGCTTCGTCGTCCATGTGGATAGGAATGAACTCGTCGTTCACGGCGGCATAGCGGTTCCACGCGGCGAAGCCGGTGGTGCGGACGAACTCCGGGAGTTGGTCGCCGATATTGATCGATTCGAAAGTGGGCGAAATCGATTCATTCACAGTGCAATTCCCAACACTTTGGTATCGAGGTACTCGGTGATCCCCGCGCGGGCACCCTCACGACCGAGCCCGCTTTCCTTGATGCCGCCGAACGGTACCGCGGCAGACGTCGGATTGATGTCGTTGATGCCGATCATGCCGAAGTCCAGCGCTTCGGCCACTCGAATCGCGCGGCTGATGTCGCGTGTGTAGATGTATCCGGCAAGTCCGTAGCTGGTGGAGTTGGCCATTTCGACGGCCTCGGCTTCGTCGTCGAACACCAAAACCGGAGCAATCGGGCCGAATGTTTCCTCCGAGCAGATCACCATGTCTGCGGTCACCTCGGACAAGATCGTCGGCGCGAAGAAGTGTCCGTTGTCGAAGGTTTCGCCGGTCAGTTTCGTCCCTCCAACTATCACCGTGGCGCCCTTGGCGACCGCATCGTCGACCTGTCTGGTCATCTTGGCGAGCGCTGGCTCGTCGATGAGGGGACCCACGGTGGTTCCCTTGACCAATCCGTCTCCCGGAACAAGCCCTTCCACCCGGGCGCGCAGCGTCTTGAGGAACCGGTCGACGATCGAGCGGTGCACGATGAACCGGTTGGGGCAGATACAGGCCTGTCCGGTATTGAGAAATTTCACCAGCGCCGCACCTTTGGCGGCGTGTTCGGGGTCGGCGTCTTCGAACACCAAGAACGGGGCGTGGCCACCGAGTTCCATTGAAACACGCTTCATCGTGGCGCCAGCCCGCGCCGCGATCATCTTCCCGATCTCAGTCGAACCTGTGAAGCTGATCTTGCGAACGTTCGGGTCGGCGAGAATCTCGTCAGCAACCGGTTCGGGCTCTGAGCAGGTCACCAGGTTGACCACACCGGGGGGCACACCGGCGTCTTCGAACACCCGGAACGTCTCGATCGCGCACAGTGGCGTCTGTTCGGCCGGTTTGAGCACCGATGTGCAGCCCGCGGCCAACGCAGGGGCCACTTTGCGGGTAATCATCGAGACCGGGTAGTTCCACGGCGTGATCGCGGCGCACACGCCAACCGGCTGCTGCAACACCAGGAAACGCTGATCGGCACGCGAGGACGGAATAACCTCGCCGTAAACACGTTTGGCCTCCTCGGCGAACCACAGCAGGAAGTCGGCGGCGTAGCCGACCTCGGTGCGCGCCATCCGCAGCGGCTTGCCCTGCTCCTTCGTCATGAGGGTCGCCAACTCATCCTGGCGCTCCAGCATGATCCGGTGTGCCGCGATCAAGATGTCTGCTCGTTCATAGGCAGTCTTGGCCCGCCAGCCGGGCAGCGCGGCCGTCGCCGCCTCGATGGCGAGGCGAGCCTCGGCGCGGCCGCCATCGGCGACGGTGTCCAGCACCGCACCGGTCGCGGGGTTGGTGCTTGAGAAAGTTTCGCCGGACGCGGCCGACCGCCATTTCCCGTCGATGTACACAGTTGCCTCTCTCAGTATCGGATCAACGTGTCGATACGGGTGCGGACGATCTCGTTGCGCTGGTTGCGAAGTTCGCGCTCCAGTTGCACGTAGAGCATCTGGCCGAGCTTGCCCTTGCGTTCGGTGGCGTCTTTGATCCGCCACCGACTGGTGATCACGTCACCCGGCCGCATCGGCTCACCGAACGTGAACTGCACCCCGCCGTTGAGGACGCGCTGCCCCGGCTCACCGGGTTGGGGAAGTGCGTACTGCGCCGGTCCGGCATCGGGCGGTTGGATGGGCCAGGCGAACGGATTGAAGTCGTCGGGAGCGATGATGCCGCCCCAGCGCGTGGTGCTGGCATAGTCCTCGTCCCAGAACAACCGCGGCGGCTCCTCTGGCCAGTGGGTGGCGATGGCCCACCTTCGGATGTCTGACGCATCGATGGGGAATACCGGCCCGTCCTGCTCGTGCCAGACGCCGATCGCGGCGCGCAGGCGGTCGGGGATCATGCTCATGAGTTCGGTCCTTGCGAGATCGTCACTGTGAAGCGAAAAGCAGGCTTGGTCCAGCCCAGTTCGGCGGCTCTGCGCCACCAAGCGGCTCATAAGGGAGACCGCGGCGATGGATTTCGCGGACGTGCTCGGTGGCGCCTTCGCGACCGAGAAAGGCACGGGTGGTCGACACGAACAGGTCGACCTCGTCAGCCGTACTTGTCATGCCGTTCTCATTTCGCACGTCGGTCCATATCTATCAATTGCACAATATATGTCATACTGTTCCGGCGTTCGCGTGCGTTCAACTCAGGAGAAACGCGTCTTGCCATTGCCAGTCGAGGATGTTCTTGAGATCGAGCGGTTGATCAGCCGCTACAACTTCGCATTCGACCGGCGTGACGCCGAAGGATTCGCGAGCTGCTTCACCGCCGACGGCGGCTTCTTTCTCGGCGACGAGGAACAGACTCGTGGGCACGACGGGTTGGCCGAATATGTCGCGGCGATGAAGGTGCCGGGCCAGCTTCGCCACGTCATCACGTCGGTGTTGGCTGAAGGGGACGGAGCCAGCGCGACAAGCCAGGCCTACTGCACCGTATTCGCATCTAGTCCTGGAGGCGGGTACCAGGTGATCGCCCAGGGCGTATACCGGGACGAGCTGACGAAAGGTGCGGACGGTTGGCGCTTCACCAGACGCAGATTCGACCAGGACCCCTGCTGAGCGAGGAATGATGTCATGATCGCGATTGGCAAGCAGTGGCACGTGAATCACGTCGTCGACGACTACCGTGCCGTAACCGATTGGTATCGCAACGTGTTTGGCGCCGTGGATGTATTCACCGATGAATGGCTGGAGGCCGAGAAGCGGTGGGCATCCATGGTCACGATCGCCGATCTGGCAGTCGACGTCATGGAGCCCACGCCTGAGGGAGCAGACCTGCCGCTGGGTAAATTCCTGACGCGGTTCGGCAAGCACTTCCACGCTTCCGCTTATTTTGTGGACTGTCACCCGACGGAGATCTTCGATGCCCTGACCGCTGTGGGTGTGCGGTGCTTCGGTCTCGCCGGTGCCGGCCGCGAGGTAATGGTCGAGCGGCCGATGAGTCCGGTGTTCACCCATCCGAGAGACACCGCGGGCCAGTTGGAGTTCATGCCGTTCTCCTACTCCCGACCGGGACCGCTCGGGGTGCCGGGGCGATGGGAGGACCCACGCTACAGCGAGGGTTGGACCACCGAGCTATGGCGGAGTCATCCACTTGCGATCGCCGGGTGGGCGGTTGGCGTGGTGGTTCATGACCTCGACCGCGCCGCCGACATCTACCGTGCCCTGGGGGCTGAGGTCGTCGCAAAGGACGACCGAGCCGACTCCGAACGCTGTCGACTTCGGTTCGGAACCAACACGTCGGTCGAATTGATTCGACCACGATCGGACGATTCTGTCGCTGGACATGACTTGGCCACCAACGGCGAGATCATGCACTCGTGCATCTTTGAAACCGATGACCTGGCTGCGGCGGAGCAGCACCTTACAACCCATGACGTCGTCATCGCCGAGCGCGATGGCGATCGGCTGGTCACCGATCCGCAAAGTTGCCACGGCGCCGTGTTCGAGTTCGTCGGTAGGGACCGGTCGTGACCATGACTGGTTCTCTGAGCGCGACGTTGCGTCCGCTTTGTCACGTCACATACCAGCTTGCCGAGCCCATCGCGGTTTCCTCGGGACCCGCCGGAAGTCGAACCATCGGCGAGATCACCGGCGCACACTACGAAGGTGAGCGGCTGCGTGCCTCCCTCAAAGGTCGGGCAGCCGCGGACTGGGCGTTCATCGAGCCGTCGGGCCGGGTACTCGTCGATGCCCGGCTGACGCTCGAAACCGACGACGGTGCCACCATCCTGGTCACCTACACCGGGCGTATGAATGCCGCTACGGCCGGCGTCTACTCCGCGATGTACTTCGAAACGGGCGACCCGCGATATGAGTGGCTCACCCGGATTCTGGGCGTGGCCAAGGGCTCCTTCGCGGGCGAGAGCCTCGAATACGAGGTCTACGAGGTGGTCTAAAGCTTCGCGCACATACACCAGCTCGACGATGTCGACCTTTGTAGGCGCACTGGTGGAGATGTGCGTGTCAGTGATCAAGATTCCCTGACTTTGGGCTCTTTAGGGGCGCGCGGCGCGACAGGGGGGCGGTCAACACCTTCCTGGCGACACTGCTCCCGTTGGCCGCCCCCGCCTGTTAGTAATTGCTCTCGAAGCTCCTCACCCCGGCGTCACCCCGGCGTTCAGGGGCGATTTGTAGCCGTACCGAACGCGTACCGGAACCGTACTGACAACGGCCAGAAACGTTGTCTTACAGGTGGTTTGGACCGATTTTGCCAGCCGTTTCGCCCTGGTCGCGCGAGCGCTGAATACGGACTCTAATCCGTCGGTCGGGCGGCAGCGCACTCTCCAGCGCTGGAGTATCGCTTGTCGAGGTTCTTGGCCATCCCTTTGGCGATCACGTCGTCGAAAGCCGCGGGTACCTCCGGTTGGGTTATCGACGGGTGCGGCGGCGGATCGGTGAGATGCGCGGCGAATTGGCACCGGGCTCATCTGTACTGCAGCCGCCCTTACCGCAGTCAATTCGTTCACCCTTCATGCACAGGAACTCGACTAGAACAAGGGCAAGGGAAGGCAATCGATTTCTGAGTATTGTAGACTATACTCAGCATCACGAAAGCGTCGTTGGGACTGCTTGTGAGGCCGCGCAAAAGGAGAACCGCCATGCAAATCGAGGGGACCACCGGAAGCCCCATGGCATTCGCTTCTTTCGCGGTCGCCGTAGCACGGTCGGCGGCGCCCGCGCCCATTCCGCCATCGACGATATGCGAGGTCTATCCGCACGGGTTTGTGCCGTATCTGCTCGAAGGGCGCTGATGTCGACCTCACGCCGCATCTTTTTCGCCGGCGCCTCCGGGGTCATCGGCCAGCGACTGCTGCCGATGCTGCGGGACGCCGGTCACACCGTCGGTGCGATGACGCGCTCGCCGGAGAAGGCCGGCCGGTTGGCCGCCACCGGTGCGCAACCGATCGTCTGTGATGTATTCGACCTTCAGGCGCTCACAGCCGCCGTTCAAGCGTTCGCGCCCGACCTCATACTTCACGAGCTGACAGATCTTCCCGACGATCTGAAAGACTTACCCGAGGATTCGAAAGTCAATGCGCGAATACGCGTCGAAGGCACCCGTAATCTGATCGAGGCATCAAAAGGCTTGGGCTACATCAAGATCGTGGCCCAGAGCGTTGCATGGACCATGCAACCCGGCGCGGAAGCCGCCGCTGTCGCAGCACTCGAAGAAGCGGTGCTCGCCGTGGACGGTGTCGTCATCCGGTACGGCTTCCTCTACGGTCCTGGCACCTACTTCGAACAGTCGCGTCCCAACGCACCACGCGTGCACATCGATACGGCCGCCTCTCGGACTCTCGAAGCGATCGACGCACCTCCGGGCATCGTGACCGTCGTTGACAGCGAATGACCGGATGAACATCTGCGTCTTCCTGTCCGCCGCCGACCTCGCCGAGCGCTACACGCGGCCCGCCCGAGAATTCGCCGAGCTCATCGGCAACGGCGGACACGGTTTGGTGTGGGGTGGATCCGACACTGGTCTGATGAAGGTCGTCGCGGACGGCGTTCGGGAGACCGGCGGGCGGCTCGTCGGCATCTCGGTCGAGTTGCTGCGGGAGTTCGCGAGGAAGGACGCCGACGAGATGGTGTTCGCGAAGGACCTCGCCGAGCGCAAAGCGTTGCTGCTCGAGCGCGCGGACGCGATCGTCGTGATGGCAGGCGGCCTCGGCACGCTCGACGAGGCGACGGACGCCCTGGAGCAGAGGAAGCACAAGCTGCACGACAAGCCGGTCGTGCTGTTGAACACGGCCGGGTTTTACGACGGTTTGACGATTCAGCTTCAGCGAATGGACGAGGAAGGTTTCCTTCCGATGCCCATCATCGATCTGGTCTTCATCGCCGACGACGGCGCCGAAGCCCTCGCCTACTTGGAAGGTCTGATCCGCGAAGCTAATTGAACGATCTCGGGCGCCACTCGATGCTCGACCGTGCAAGACTCACCGAAACTGCCGCGACTGTCTTGTCCAGCCGCAAACCTGCGCTGTCCTTACCCAACGGGTGCGCGTTACTCATAGTCCGACAAGCCCGGAACAAGTGCATCGATGAGGCGCTCGACGCGCTCGGCCACCGCGTCGCGTGGTGTCCGGATCGTCGGCACGTCGTCGAAATGACAGAGTCCCAAGAGCAACAGGAAAACGACTTTTGTGGTGGCTTTGGGGTTTGGGTCAGTGCCGGAGAGCATCCCGACGAACTGGCCGGCGTACTCCTGGTGCCACTGCGCAATCAGCGCCGCTAGACGCGCGTCGCGTCTGCTGGCGAGATGCAACTCGGCGATGAGCCGTCGGTTCTGTCTCATCTCGGGCCGCAGATAGGCCATCGCGATGGCTTGGAGTGGGCGTTCCCCACGACCGGTCCGCAACGCGACGGTGGTGATCTGGTCCAAAGCACGTACCGCGGCGGCGTACAGCAACTCCTCTCGGCTGTGAAAGTGGTTGTACACAGCCGAAGGTGACACGCGTGCGCGCTCGGCGATCAGCGGCAGTGTGGTGCCATCGAATCCCCGTTCAACGCACACCGACGTCGCGGCCTCGAGCAACCGCTGAGCCGTTGCCCGGCCGTCGGACTTCGGCGGCCGCCCACGTGGGCGAGGCGCTAGGGCCTTCTGGTGTTTTGGCATCCACCCATTCTGACTGAGATGCGACAAGACGCTTGTAAAATGAATGGTTATTCATAAAACTGTGGTGCAGGCGCGGTATGGAAGCGAAACGAGGCAAGACGCATGGGTATCAGTACCCAACTGATGGACGATGTGAAGGAGTGCGCTCGAGCCGAGGCGGAAAGACGGACCTACCCGCCGCAGTTCCCGGCACTCCCGCCGGTTCCCGGCGGGCGGTATTTCGACCCCGCCTTCGCCAAACTTGAGGCTGACAGGGTCTTCTCCCGCTCTTGGTTGTTCGTCGCCCATGCCGACCAGCTTCGCAACATAGGCGACTACGTCCTACTCGACCAGCTCGACAAGCCGATAATGCTGATTCGCGGCACGGATAACGCTGTTCGCGCTTTCTACAACACTTGCCGACATCGCGGGGCTGCGCTCGTCGAAGAGCCGCAGGGTAATCTTGGCCGCCGCGTGACGTGTCCGTTCCACGCGTGGACGTACTCGCTGGACGGAAAGCTTGTCGGCTACCCGGAGGCGATGAACTTTTCTGACCTCGACCGTGAATGCCACGGCCTCGCCGAAATACGTTGCGAGTCATGGGGGCCGCTGATATTCATCAACCTTGACGTGAAAGCGCGGCCATTGGCCGACTTCCTCGGTTCAGTCGGTGAGGATCTCAGCGACTTCGCAGAACTTGACGGCCGTCTGCACCTGGTGGACCGTACGGTGCGGGACGTTGGCGTCAACTGGAAGCTTCCCGTTGACGCCAACCTCGAGAGCTACCACGTCAATTACGTGCATCGGACTTCGGCGGCTCGGACGCTTCAACAGTCGGGGACGGGCATACAGCTGCTGCCGAACGGTCATTCGCGGATGCTCGTGCTGTACCGCGACTCCATCGACGGCAAAGCGCTGTCGCCTTTCCCGGGCGTTTTCCCCAACCTCGGCGATCTGCCACATTGCGGAACATTCTCGTATCACGTGTTCCCCAATTTGAGCATCGTGTTCGCAGGCACCGGATTCGTCTTTCTGATCACCAACTGGCCAACCGGTCCCTCGACATCGGTGTACAACGTGCACTGGTGCTCATCCCTGGCTGTCGATCAAGAGGACAACCGGAAGATCAGCGACATGGTGATCGCGGCTTTGTCGCAGGTGCTGTTTGAGGACCTGAACGTCCTTCCCGGCGAGCAACGTTCGCTCAATGCAGGCACCCTCGAGTCGTTGCGTCTCGGTTACCAGGAGCGGCGCATCTACTACCTCCACGAAGCGATCGACCGGGCCATTGGATTCGAGCAGATTCCCGAATCACTCCGTGTGCCACAGCTACTCGCGTCGTTTGTGCAGGAGTGAAATGCATCCATTCGTCGCACTGATGCGGAAATACTGCATCGATTATACAAATTCGCATGATCAAGACCTTTACGACGAGATCATGGAGCCGGACTACGTCGTACACATCAACGGTATGTCCCTGGTCCGGTCAACCACCTACGCTCAGGCTGTGCGTCGAATCTTCAAGGCAGCACCAGGTTTAGGAATTTCCGTTCACGAGTTCGTGTTGAACGGCGATCGACTGTGCATGCACTTCAGCGAGCACGCGGGCATGCCGGTTGGAGGAGGGCGCGCACTTGCTTGTTGGCGTGGCATCGGCTTGTACAAGTGGAACGGCAGGCGACTGACGGAGAACTACGTCGAACAGGACTATTTCGCAATGCAAGTCCAAATGACGAGTGGCCATCCTCATCCGCTGGTCCCACCGCACATCGATCCCTGGACATCGACGGAGCCGGTGCCTGCTGATCACGATGCTGAAGTAACCGTGCGAACTTGGCTGGAGAGGGCCGACCTTGCCGCCGCCCCCGTGCACGAGATCGATGACGCGCGCACCGGTGCTACATATGAAGCGGTGCTCGAACCGCACGAGGTCGTGGTCAACGATCTCTTCTCGGCGGGCGCCGACGTTCCATTCCACGTCACAATGCGAGGCCCCTACCGGGGTGGCCTGGGTGCAGGCACAGAAAAGTACGTTGGCAAGCCCGCTGCCCTGCACATCGCTGGGATTGCCCGTGTCGACGACGGCGCCGTTGCAGCCGTCAAGGCAGTGACATCGCGGTCGCAAACCCTGGTCGAGCTCACCAACGGGCGTGAGCGGGATACGAATTGATGACGAGGATTCTCGGCGCGGCGCGGTGCATTCCGAGTCGGCGGCCTATCGGGCGCTGCGGGCGGCGATGATCGACCCCAGCGGTCGGGACCGGCGCTCGCGCAAGCGGAAATGCCGGGAACGCGGTGCCCTGATGGAGCTGTCGTGGCGACTTGTCGACGGCGACCCACCGCCGGTCTGGACGCGACCCTCATCGACTTCTGGGTAGAGCGTGTCGCTTTCGGCTGACGTGGGAATTCTGAAGCCATGCAGTACCGCACGTATCGCCCCGGCCCACCGCTGTCGGATTTTGTTGCGTACATGTGGGCGCTGCGTGACCTGGCGGTTCACTCGCAGGAGCGAATCGTTCCGAGCGGCACACTCGAGTTGGTCGTCAACCTGAACGAGGACGGGCTGCGGATCTACGATCCTCGCTCTGGGGCGTGGCGGCGATATTCCGGCGCCGTGGTATCGGGCGCCTATCGGCGGTATTTCGTGATCGATACTCGTGATCACGCGTCGATCGTCGGTGTTCATTTCAAGGCGGGCGGAGCGCTACCGTTCCTCAATACTCCGCCGGGCGAGCTCGCCGATCGGCACGTCGACCTCGAGATGCTTTGGGGACAGGCGGCGTTGGTGTTACGCGAGCGGTTGTGCACCGCAGCCACCAGCTCGGATCGATTCGCCGTGCTCGAGGACGCGTTGCGGTCACACCTGCCGACAGTGCGGCCCGATCATCCGGCGGTTGCCATCGCGTTAGGGCAGCTGGCCCAGCCAGGCACCACCGTTGGTGAGGTCGCAGCGAACGTCGGGCTCAGCCGTCGCCGGTTTATCGAAGTCTTCACGGCGCAGGTGGGAATTACCCCCAAGCGGCTGAGTCGGGTGTTGCGGTTCCAGCGGGCCAGTGTGCTTGCTCGACGGAGCCCGGCACCCGATTGGGCACGCCTTGCGGTGGTATGCGGTTACTTCGACCAGTCACATCTAATCCACGATGTGCACGAGTTCACCGGCATATCGCCCGCGCACCTCGGTCCCGCGAGCGAGCAGGTCAAGGAGCTCCACCTTGCCTTACCAGACGGGGGTCAAATTCCTCCAAGACGCTGAATGTGCACGTCCGTAGTCTGTGGGCATGCGGAAGGAGGGTTTTATGACTCAGCAGCAAGCTCACGAGCGTTCCGCTCGGCCTTGGCGGCCGACGAGCACAGATCAGGCCGTCGTGCGCTACCAGATCACCGATCTCGACCGCGGAATCGATTTCTACACAAGCCAACTCGGGTTCCAGCTCGAGTACCGCGCCGGACCGATCGCGGTCGTTTCGCGCGGCGCTTTGCACCTCATCTTGAGTGGGCCAGAGAGCTCCGGCTCTCGACCGCTGGCGGGCGGCCAAAGGCAGGAGCCGGGCGGGTGGAACCGGATCGTGCTCTACGTCGACGACATTGAGGCGGAGGTGAACCGACTGCGCAGCGCCAGCGTGACGTTCCGCAACGACATCAAGGTCGGGCCCGGCGGCAAGCAGGTTCAAATCACTGATCCCGATAGCAATTCCATCGAGTTGCATGAAGTGCCGGCCTGAGCGGGAGGCGGTGATGGCCGCTGATCCCGCCGTGGTCGTTCACCATCGTGCATCGTTTGTGGTCCCAGACTGACTGGGGGACAGGCTCCGCCCCGCGACACGCCCGCTGGCCCGATGTCAGGGCGGGCGTCCTAGCGGTCATCGCTTATTCATCGCGAATGACCGGGAAGAGACCCGATCAGGTCAGTACGGGCGAGATCGGCGGTACCGCTAATCCGTTGCGGCGCAGAAAAATTACGCGTTATTGCGATAGGGCAAGATTGCCCCTCCGGTAACCCGTTGGTCGCGGGTTCGAGCCCCGCCCGCCCGACACCGTGCACATAGAAGGCGCTACCCGGACTTCTGGCCGCCCCCAACGGCTGTACATCATCGGCGACGGGAGAGATCAATGCACGAACCGATGTCACGCAGATGGCATGGCTGAAATCGACAAACCCGGATCCAAATAATGCCGTATAGTTCATCGGATACCATTGCGGTTCTACGTGAAAGAGACGGTCGATGACGTCGGATCATACGCATAGTACCGGGTACGACTGGGATCAGATAGTGAAAATGCCCGTCGCGAGCAAGGAATGGCACAGCGGACGGCAGGTTCTTAATTTCTACCCGATGGATAAGGATTATCGGGATTCGCCGACGGCACGGGCATTCGTGACGACTTACTTCAAAAATGCAGAAGCTCTGAACACCGATGCGTCAGTGCTCAAATTCGGGTCCGATCATGTTACGCTGCGCGGAGCTTTCCTGGAGATGGGTGTGTGTACGGGCAAAACCATCAACTTCATTGCCGCGCTGAACCCGGAGCAGCGTATCTGGGGTTTTGATTCGTTCCAAGGGCTTCCGGACGACTGGACTCGCACCGACCTCACCTTTCCCCGCGGATCTTTTCGGGTAATTGCCGAGGGATGGACGCCGCCGGTTCTTCACAACGTCTCCCTGGTAAAAGGCATGTTTAGCGAAACGCTTGGGAACTTTAAGGAACAGGTTTTGAAGTCTGAACCTATTGCTTTCCTGCACGTCGATTGTGACATATATTCTTCGACGAAGGAAGTTTTCGACCAGCTCGCTGACAATATTGTTTCAGGCACTGTGATCGTGTTTGATGAGTTTTATAACTACCCGGAAGCCGAATTGCACGAATTTAAGGCATTTCAGGAGTTCCTGGACGCCACCGGAAACAAGCCCATTTATCTCGCATATAATCAGTACTTTGAACAAGCCGTCGTCCGGATAGCGTGACATCAACTGCCTGTACGCCATCCGGAACGCGACGGGCGCAAGGGCTGGCGCCCAACGTCGCAAACGGTGCGATCAGACCCGGTCTGCCGGCTTGGCAGACTTCTTCATCAGCTCGGCCATGTACTCCAGGAATTCCCGGGAACCGGTCACAACCGCTTGCAGGTCGTTGCTGGCCTGCTGATGCGTCCGGAAGCCCATGGTCTCCCACGCCCGCAGGATCCCAGCCTTGGTTGCTTGCAACGTGATGAGGGGTGCCTTGGCGATGTTCGCCGCAAGCTCCTCTACCTCGGCCTCGAGTCGATCGCGCGGCACGACTCGGTTCACCAAACCGAACTCGAGAGCCTGCTCGGCGGTGATCTGCGCCGCCGAGCGCCATATTTTCCCCGACGCCTCGCTCTCGGCCTTGAATTCGGGATAGCTGCCGTCGGGAATGTGACCCGAGCAGAACCCCTTGCCGTTCGCTTTGATGATGACGACCTTGATGTCGTAGTCGTACTGCGCGTCATCAAGCGCCTCGCTGACGCTGTGGACCATCTCCGAAGTCTGGGCGTTGGCGCGATCCGGATTGTCCAAGATGATGCGAGCTGTCGCTCCATCCTTCTCGTATACGACATGGTCCAGCTTCCGCGTCTCCACAGCTAACCTCCTCATGCTCACGTGCCGGGTCCCGAGGATGCCAGTGCATAGCAGTGCTATTTAACATTTTTTGTAATAGTGTTCCGCAGGGAGGATGGTGTCGATGACAACGACGGACTTGCGCTGGGATCCGTTCGACCGCGCCCTGCATAAGGACCCGTATGCGGCATGGAAGCGGTTGCGCGACGAAGCGCCTGTTTACTACAACCCGGAATACGACTTCTACGCCCTCAGCCGGTTCGACGATGTGATGACTGCATCGCTGGACACCGAAACTTTCTCGTCGAAGCACGGCATCATCCTCGACACGATCAGCGAAGAACCGTTGCCGGCGCCCCAGCCGATGATCATGATGGATCCTCCCGACCACACCTGCCTGCGGAAGATGGTCAACCGCACGTTCTTTCGTAGCCGGATTGCTCAGCTGGAGGACCACATCCGCGAATTGTGCAAGGGCTATCTGGATCGATACGTCGGCACCGGCGGATTCGACTACGTTCAGAATTTCTCCGCCAAGTTGCCGGTGATGGTGATCAGCTCGCTCCTCGGCTTCCCCGAGGAGGACCACGACAACCTGCGCGAGTGGTCGGACGCGCAACTGCATCGCGAAGAAGGGAGCACGGAACTCAGCGCCGCGGGCATGGAGGCCTCGGCGAAGCTCTATGGCTATTACCAACAGCAGATCGAACTGCGCCGCCAACACAGTACGACGGACATTGTCAGCGATCTGATGAATTCCGACGTCGTCTTGCCCGACGCGCAACCACGCCGGCTGGATGACGGCGAACTGTTGATGTTCATCGCAATGATCAACGTCGCGGGCAACGAGACGGTCGCCAGACTTCTCGGCTGGGCGGCACTCACCCTGGCGCGCAATCCGGAGCAGCGAGCGAAATTGGTGGCGGATCCCGGATTGATCGGCGGCGCGGTGGAGGAACTGTTGCGATACGACGCGCCGTCTCCAGTCCAGGGGCGTTTCGCCCTGCGCGACACCACCTACCACGACGCGGTGATTCCGGCCGGAGCGAAGGTGATCCTGCTGACCGGCTCGGCTGGGCGCGACGAGCGTCAGTACGAGCGCCCGGACGTCTTCGACGTAACGCGAACCGGGATCCGCCACGTCAGCTTCGGACACGGCTCGCACTTCTGCCTGGGTGCGGCGCTGGCTCGGCTGGAGGCCCGGGTGGCGCTGGAGGAGACGTTGAAGCGCTTCCCTGAATGGGGCGTCGACGAGGCCAACGTCGAGTACGTCCACACCAGCTCAGTGCGCGGTCCGGCCAGCGTCCCCATCACGCTGTAGATGAGTGCCAAACCATATGGCCGAGAACGCGTTCGCCAGTTCGAGACGTCGTTCGAGGAAGCGTGATCAGTTCCAACAATTGCGACGAGGCGCCTGCGCACTGGCGCACCGGAAGGGGACCCGATGACCGCAATTGAAGACGCAACCGAGTCGAAGAAGACTGGAAAGGTGCCGCCTCGCTATGCGTGCGGTGAGACGTTCGTCCCCAAAGGCCGCTACATCGATCCCGAGTTCTTGCAGCTCGAACTCGACCATCTCTTCACACAGGTGTGGCAAACGGCGTGTCGGGAGGAGGAGATTCCCGACCCCGGAAGTTACTACGAATACACGATCGGCCGGCAATCGATCATGGTGGTGCGGCAGAAGGACAGGAGCATCAGGGCCTTTTACAACGCGTGCACCCACCGCGGCATGAAGGTGGTGCGGGGACAAGGATGCGCGGTCGACGGCGAGCTCCGCTGTGGGTTTCACGGCTGGCGGTACGCGCTCGACGGCCGCTCGTCGTTCGTCCCGTGCCGCGACGAGTTCCTCAACCGACCAAGAGAGCAGTGGGCGTTGCGCCCGCTGTCGGTAGGGACGTGGGGCGGTTGGGTGTTCATCAGCATGGCCGAGAATCCGCCGGATCTCCTCGACTGGCTGGACCCGCTTCCGACAGCGCTCGCGCCGTTCCGGTTGGAAGACATGCGTTTCCGGTGGCGCAAGCGAACCCCGTTGGCCGCCAATTACAAGACCGTCATCGACGCGTTCATCGAGGGTTACCACTCGCCCGGCACCCACCCGCAGACCGTGCGGAGCGATCAGGGCGTGCGGGCATCGACCGCACCTGCGGCACCCCACGAGTTCATCTACGCGCCGTACACACCAACCACTTTGTACCGGAACCACTCACGGTTCACCTACACCGTGCGGCCCGACAGCAACGGCGGCGCTGCACGCGCGGAGCGGGAGTCATCACCAAAGATCTTCGCGAATGGGATGCAGTACCAGTATCTCGAGATCAACTCCCTGGTGACAGAACGCGATTATCGCGTCGCGAAGCAGATGGCCGACATGGAACCCGGGCCGATCCCACCCTTCGTGATCTACCACCAGATGTGCGAGGAGCTCGCCATTGCCGAGGGTGTCGATTACCCGAAGATGTCGATGGAAGAGTACTTCGCTGGCAACGGCGACTGGCACGTCTTCCCAACCCTGGTCATCCTCGTAGAGAAGTCGTGCGTGCTGGGCTACCGGATGCTTCCCGACGCCGAAGACCCCAATCGCTGTGTGTTTGAGATGTTCTCGCTGGAGCACTTCGCGCCTGGTGAGGTTCCGGAGTCCAGCTGGCTCGAGTTCGAGCGTTGGCAGGACCATGATGGCTGGGGCGAACTGCCCACGCAGGACCTCATGAACATCGATGCCATCCATGCGGGTATGCACTCGCGTGGATTCGAGGGACTGTGGCTCAACACCAATCAAGAGATGTCGATCCGCAACGAGCACGCGATCGCCGACCGCTTCATCTTCGGCGTCGACGACTCCGATGGCTGAGGCGCCCCTTGGCGAGGATGACCCGCCGCGGCGGACAAACCCCATGCCTGCATGCTGATTGATGAGCTGTTCCGGGAAGAACGACGATTAACACCCAATTACGTTGTCGGAGAAGGTAGTTATGCCAGTCATACAACAAGGTGACCTTGAGATCGCTTATGAGATCATCGGCGAAGGTGAGCCATACATCCTTACCGGTGGCGGCCGCTTCAGCAAGGATGCTGGGGGAATTCGCGAGATGGCCGAAGCGCTCGCTGATCGGGGTAAGCAAGTAGTGATTTACGATCGACTCAACTGTGGTGCGTCAGCGGTGTGTTTCGAAGGCAGCTCGGAGTCGGTGATGCAGGCGGACTCGCTCGCTCGGCTCATCATTGATTTGGGCCTCGGACCGACGGTGTTGCTCGGCGGCTCCGGAGGGGCGCGGATCTCATTGCTCGCTGCGGCGCGACACCCCGAAATCGCTCGTGCCGTTGTGATGTGGTGGGTCAGCGGCGGAGCGTTCGGCAGTATGTCGCTGGCCGAGGTGTATAACTTTCCCTCGATCCGGGCAGCGTGGAACGGAACCATGGCCGATGTAGCCGCCCTTCCCACGTGGGCCGAGGTCATCGAACGCAACCCGCGTAACCGCGACCGATTCCTTGCGCAGGATAAGCACAAATTCATAGAAACGATGGAACGCTGGGCGCATGCTTACTGCGCATGCGGCAACCCACTAGTGGCGGGGCTTTCGAATGAGGAAGCCGCAGCGATCACTCTTCCCATACTCGTATTCCGCAGCGGTGAAAGCGATTACTATCACACCCGCGCGACGTCAGAACGCCTAGCCGCGAACCTGCAGAATGCACATCTCGTCGATCCCGTTTGGGGAGACCGGGAGTTCCTTGACCGATTCGAGGCCAGCCGGGACCGTGGAGAGTCAGTCTGGGCGAACTGGAAGCAGCTCGTACCCCAAATCGTCTCCTGGACAGACGAAGTGCTCGGCTGACGAACTACGCGACGGGGCGACACCTGCTGGCGACACTCCTCCTTGTGTCGGCTAGTCGCCGTGACTAGGGCGCGATTTGGATGATTCCCGGCCCTAGGGAACGCGTCGGTGGCGGCTCAGCGGGGACATTCCCGCCACTGGCTCCGCCACTGCCGCCAGTGCCGCCGCTGCCGGCACCACCGCTGCCGATGCCGCCCTCACCTATGCCGCCACCGCCAGCAGCACCACCCGGCTCAGGAGGGGCGGCGGGAGGTTCCGCCTGTTGTGGTGGGGGCAATTCTTTGGGAGTGGGCGGCGGTTGTTGGGGCGGGGGCGGCACCTCCGAAGGCGGTGGCGGTGGCACCTGACTCGGTGGAGGAGGTGTTTGCCGGGGAGCCTGCGACGGGGCGGGTGCCTGCGGTGGCCGAAGGATATTCACGGGCGGAGGTGGCGTCGGAAACTCCGGCGGCTTGGGCGCAACCGTCTCCCCTGCGGCGAACGTTGCGGGGACCGGCGCCGTCGCGCCGCTTCGTGGGGTGCCTTCCGCGCCCTGCACCCACTCATTGCTTGCGACGGATGCGCCAACTGGCATCGGGTGTGCTACCGACACCATGCGACTTGGTGTCGAACGTTGCTCCTTCCGCCACTTGCCCTGGGAAGCGATTGCGCCATGCGGGTATGCGGCGGCTGGGTAGGAGGGTTCAACCGTCAGGGACGCAAGGTGGACCTGCAGGGAACCGATCTTGCCCTGGTTGGCTGGGCAGTAGACATGCACGGCTGCTGTCACGAAGCGAGAGAAGGTGCGCGTGATGCGGTCGCGCGGATATTCGCGCATTTCCGGGTTGTGCTCGTAGGCGAAGGCTGTCATGGACTCGACGACTCCCTCTGCCGGCGTACCGCCGGAGAGTTCGCCACAAACTTGGTGGGCGACGGGAATCAAGCTCTGCGCATTCTCGAGCGCAGGAATACCCTGTCTGGCAAGCGATGCCAAAAACTCTTCGTCCTGGTTCGGGTCGGCCTTTGCACTGCTGCCATGCAGGATTGCCGCGCCCATCAACATCAGTGTGGCGATAGCCACGGGACCCACTCGGCTAGCGGTGCCGGTGAACATGAGAGTTGTTTCCGTTCTGTAGGTCTTCGGGGTTGGTGTGCTGATCAAGAATCGAATTCAGACCGCCTGAGATACTCTGTGTTTTTATTCCTGTTACATTGGCGTAACATTCGTTTCGGGCAGTGTCAATGGCCAATTGACCGGGATTCACGCCGTCTGAACGTCAGCCGACGGCGGGCTGCATTTCGCGTAGCCGCGGCTTGTTAACGGGGGTGCGGCAGCCATTTATCCGACGCGACTGACTGCAAAAAGTCCGCTCGGCCTTTTTGTCACCCACCCGCGCGCACGGGGGACTCTGGGTGCGGCATCGAGTAACGACTGCGATCCAGGCCAGGCGGCAGCCGTCGGTGGCGCAGGCGACGACGCGAGCGAGCCGTCGACAGGCGCCCCGGTTCGATCCCGGCCGTGCCGTCAGGCGTCGTCGAGTGTGTGGGCGGTGTACCCATCGGCGGCGTGTGGGGGCCAAAGGGCCCACGTTGGGCGCGGGTGGCCGGCTCGGCACCGTCCTCACCCCAGGGCTAATGAGACCGCGTCACCCATGCGGCCCGCTGGGGCAGTGGGCGAAGTCGTCAGCTTTCAGCGGCAGGCCGGTCAGCTATTGCTGTTGCTGGTCCTGGATGATCTTGAGATCAGTGACGATTGTCTCGCTTAGCTGGTCAAGGTTGGCGGGAGACTTCGGCGCAGGCGCCGGGCAGCTACAGGCTGTGGAGCCCGACGGGATGGGATCAGCGATAGCTGGTGCCGCTAAGCCGACAGCCGCAACGGCTCCTAGCGCAGCAGCCACGCCGCCCAGCGCTTTCGTAATCATTTCGTAGGTCTCCTTTTTGGGCTCGATTGAAATCGTAGGCTGTGCCGCTCGTGGATGGCAGCAAACTTTGACCTCAGGCCACGCTTGGCTCCTCCACCGGCGTTCTCCTGATTATGGGAATCATCTCCGGGGCGTAGGCACTAACCGCCGCCGCGACCTGCCATGCAGCCTGATCCGCGGTTAAGTCTGTGTTGTAGTAGATGTCGAGCGCCAAGTATGCGGCAGCTGCCCTGGGATTCGCTGCCTGTCGCACCACACTAGCGGTCTGCCGCCCATGCAAGGCCAGGTCGCATTCGGTGTAGCCGGGTTTAGGACCAATGTTTCTCTGTGCCAGCAACGCAATGTAGAAGTGATCTTGGCTGGTCAGGCAATCGGCTGACGCTGGCGGTGGTGACGCGAGGGCAAATGACATGACCGCGAGCATCAGGACAACAATGGCAGCCCAGAGACGGAAAAAGCGTTTGGGCGAATTCGGAATATCGGCTGCCATTCCTGCCCCTTTCGTTATACCTGCACCCTAAGTCGGCGACTTCAAGCCGGGTAGAGCAGAAAGTCCCCTCAAATGCCGTCAATGGGAGGCCACACATGGAGGCGGTTAACCAGCACTGAGCAGGCACCAGCTAACGCGTCCGACGCGGTGACGACGGCGCACAAAGCAATCGGGCGCGTACCGTAAGCCCGCACCTTGAAACCCACGGTGGAAAGGCGGGTTAGTCGGGTTTGACCCGAGCAGGAGGGGTGCCGCGCTAACGCAGGATTCCTGGTTGGCCGGCGGCCTGTGGTGATGCTTTCGGTTCGGACTGCGGGATGCAGCGGAATCTTCGCCGGCTTTGCTTCGCGAGAACACTGCACGTAATCTCGCGACGGCGGCGTGCCGTCGTGTTTTGCTCGGAGGGGATTCAGTTATGCGTTTGTTCAGCGTTGCCGTACTCGTCGTGGCTGCGGCCATCTTCGGCTCTTCTGTCGCTCCGGTGGCGGTTGCGGCGCCCAAGGACTACTGCGCCGAGCTCAAGGGCAGCACCACCGGGCGCACTTGTGTGATTCAGATCTCGGACCCCGGGTACAGCGTCGACATAAGTTTCCCGGTGGATTTCCCCGACCAGAAGCCGGTCGCCGAATTTATCTCCCAGACACGCGACGCATTCGTCAACGCAGCCAAGTCGGCCGCGCCCCACGACAAGCCCTATGAGCTGAAGATCACGCCGACGGAATACAACTCGGCAATTCCGCCGCGTGGGACGCAGACCGTGGTGTTCAAGGTCTACCGGACCGACGCCCAACCACAGACAACGTTCAAGGCGTTCAACTGGGATCAGACCTATCGCAAGGCGATCAAGTTCACTGCCGCGCGCGACGACAAACAAAATACGCCGTTGTGGCAGGTCGAGGATCCGCTGAAGACCGTGGCGCCCATCGTCCAGGCCGAGCTGCAGAAGCAGCAGGCGCCGACGCCAACCGCGTCACCCGCGCCGTCCGGACAGTCGGCCACGACTACGCCACCACCGTTGGCGATCTCGCCAACTGCGCTCTACGACCCCGCCAACTACCAGAATTTCGCGGTGGTCAACGAAGGGGTGATCTTCTTCTTTGACCAGGGTGCGCTGCTGCCCGACTCAGCCGGGGCGTTGCAGGTGCTGGTGCCCCGGTCGGCGATCGATCCGATGCTTGCTTGAGACTGTGACGCCTCCTGGACAAATATTGCGGCGCGTTTAGCTGGCGCTGACACCGCAACCTTGGCGCCCAGGCTGAGCAACCGCACCGTTGCTGAACCAGCGGCCACGTTCGCCCTGCAGGTAAGTCACTTTTCGTCCAGGTCTTCGGTCTCGACCGAAGCATTGTTTCCGTCCGCAGCGTCGATTGGCCGGCAGCTGCGGGCGCCATTCGGGCCGCCGTGTCGCCCAGGCAACGCGAGGTTGGCGACAGTTAAGTAGTCGGCTACTGAATCCCGTGCCGCCGAACCGTGCCGATAATTCTCATGGCCACCGCCGTGGGGCAACAGCGACGCCAAGTTTGGACGGGACGGGTGCGATGAGATCGATGGAGCCGCCGAAGGTAGTTCAATGATCAGGCGCATCTGGATACCGATCGTAATGGTGGTCGTCGTGGTGGTCGGAGGATGCGCTGTCTGGCGGCTGCACGGGGTTTTCGGCTCACATCAACGTGTTTCAAGTGCCGGCAACCCTGACGTGCTGGTCGCGTTCAACCCCAAGCACGTCCTCTTAGAAGTCTTGGGGCCGACAGGCGCCGTCGCCAACGTCAACTACTTGGATGCCGATGCTCAGCCGCAACGGGTGGACCACGCAACGATTCCGTGGTCGGTCATGATCGTGACTACGTTGCCCGCGGTGATTGCCGACGTGGTGGCCCAAGGTGACAGCGAGGCGCTCGGTTGTCGCATCACCGTCAACGGCGTGGTCCGCGATGAGCGGATGGTGAAATCCCTTCATGCTCAAGCAAGTTGCTTGGTGAAATCGGCGTGAAAAGCGAACATACCGCCGCGAAAATAATCCGGCGATTGTCGATACCAGTCATTCTGTCCTGGGTTGCACTGATCGTCGTCCTGAATATCGTTGCACCACAGCTGCAAGAGGTGTCCAGAACGCACTCGGTCTCGTCGAGTCCCCGCGACGCTCCCTCGCTCATCGCGATGAATCGGATCGGGAGAAACTTCGAGCAATTCACTTCCGACACCACGGCAATGGTTGTCCTGGAAGGCAACGACAAGCTCGGCGACGACGCCCACAGGTACTACGACACTCTGATTGCCAAGCTGTCCCAAGACAAAGCCCATGTCGAGCACATCGAGAACTTCTGGGGCGATACCTTGACCGCGGCGGGTTCGCAGAGCGCTGACGGAAAAGCCGCATATGTACAGCTGAATCTCGCAGGTGATCAGGGCAGTTCGCAAGCTAACGAGTCGGTCGCGGCCGTTCAACGCGTCGTGGACAGTGTTCCGGCGCCGTCGGGGATCAAGGTCTACGTGACCGGACCTGGACCCAGCAACGCGGATCGTGTCATCTACGGCCAGCGCAGCCTGGAAAAGCTCACCGGCGTCACCATCGTGGTCATTGCGATAATGCTGCTACTGGCCTATCGCTCATTTCTTACTGTCGTGTTCGCGCTGGTCACCGTCGGGATCGAACTGCTCGCGCTCCAGGGTGTCATCGCGGTGCTGGCCTTTCACGACCTTATCGAACTGTCGACCTTTGCCGTCAATGTCCTTGTCGCACTCAGCATCGCGGCGTCCACGGACTACATCATCTTCCTAACCGGCCGCTATCAAGAGGCACGCACACTCGGCGCAGATCGAGAAGCTGCCTACCACAATATGTTTCGCGGAACCGCGCACGTGGTCTTGGGGTCAGGATTGACCGTTGCCGGAGCGATGTTCTGCCTCAGCTTTACCAGGCTTCCGTATTTCAATACCCTGGCCGCATCGTGCTCTATCGCCTTGGCAGTCGTGATCTTGGCCTCGCTTACCCTTGCGCCGGCAATGATCGCCGTGACCAGCCGGTTCGGGGCATTCGATCCCAAACGCAAACTCACCAAGCGCCGTTGGCGGCGGATCGGCACGGTGGTGGTCCGCTGGCCCCGCCCGGTACTGGTCGGTGCGGTGCTGATATCGATGATCGGCTTGCTCGCGCTGCCCGGATATCAAACCAGTTACAACGAACGCCGATACATTCCCGACGACACGCCGTCCAACATTGGTTACCGCGCGTCGGACCGTCACTTTTCGCAAGCCCGCATGGAACCCGAGATCCTGATGATCGAGGCCGATCACGACTTGCGTAACCCAGCGGACATGCTGCTGTTGGATCGGGTGGCCAAGGGCATCTTCCACATCCCCGGTGTCGCTCGCGTGCAAAGCATCACCAGGCCGCTGGGTGCTCCGATCGAACACACCTCGATCCCCTTCCAAATCAGCCTGCAAAGCGCCGAGACGATCAAGAACATCCAGTACCTCAAGGATCTGGTGTCCGACATGACCCAGATGACTGACGAACTGCAACACATGATCGAGATCACCCAGCGCATGGAAGATTTGACCAGACAGTTCTCCGCCGTCACACATGACATGGACGGTCACAGCCAGCAGATGCAGGCCAACACCAACGAGTTACGGGACCACATAGCTGACTTTGACGACTTTTGGCGGCCTCTTCGCAGCTATTTCTATTGGGAGCGTCACTGTTTCGACATTCCAATCTGCTGGTCGACCCGGTCGCTGTTCGAGGCCACCGATGGCGTCGACAGGCTAAGCGAGGATGTCGGCAACCTCGTCGACGACCTGGATCGACTCGATACGATCACGCCGCAAATCCTGGCGCAGTTTTCCCCGCTGATCGCAACGATGAAGACGGTCAAGGGCGTTGCCCAAAAGATGACCAGCACCTTTTCCGGGCTGATCACCCAAATGGACGACATGACCCGCAACGCAACCACCATGGGACGAGTTTTCGACGCGACCAAGAACGACGATTCGTTCTACCTGCCGCCCGAAGCCTTCGATAATCCAGACTTCCAACGAGGGTTGAAGCTCTTCCTGTCCCCGGACGGCAGATCAGCGCGATTCGTCATCACCCACCAGGGCATACCCGAGACAGCTGAAGGTATTTCACACATCGACCGGATCATGCAAGCCGCCGGCGAGGCGGTGAAGGGCACCCCTTTGGAGGCGGCGAATATCTACCTATCCGGCACAGCTTCCACCTACAAAGACATCGAAGAGGGCTCGAGGTACGACCTTCTGATCGCGGTGATCGCGTCGCTCTGTCTGGTCTTCCTGATCATGCTGGCCATCACACGAAGCGCGGTCGCCGCCGTTGTCATCATCGGCACGGTCACACTGTCGTTGGGCTCAGCCTTCGGTTTGTCAGTTCTGTTCTGGCAGCACATTCTTCATACGCCATTGCACTGGCTGGTGCTCGCCATGGCGGTCATCGTCATGCTGGCCGTCGGATCGGACTATAACCTGCTACTGGTTGCCCGACTCCAGGAAGAAATCGGGGCAGGCCTCAAGACCGGCATGATCCGATCGATGGCGAGCACCGGCAGGGTCGTTACCACCGCCGGCCTTGTGTTTGCCTTCACGATGGGCTCGATGGTGACCAGCGACCTGCTCGTTGTCGGCCAAATCGGCACCACGATAATGATCGGTTTGTTGTTCGACACCCTTGTCGTCCGCTCCTTCATGACGCCTGCCATTGCAACGCTGCTGGGCCGCTGGTTCTGGTGGCCACGGCGTGTGCACACCGACGCCGCGCAGCTGCCGGCCCGCATCTCCAACCAGCCGATCGCAAGTTGCCGCCCAGTCCATGACTCCGGCGCGCCCGGCTCACCGGACTCCAACGGGCAGGTCGGCAGCAGGCGGCAAGTCGACGTCGTACCCTGACAGCTTCCGTGTGCATCTTTGGTGCCACCGCGGCGATGCCTATCCGCGGCGTTCAGGCCCGACCCGGGTGTTCTGCCGGATGAGCGATCGCGCCTGCTGCAGGTGCTTTGCCGCCCACCTGCGATAGGCTCGCCGCGCCCAGGACATCCGTTGTTGCGAACGCTCCGTCTGTCGCACCAACTCGAGTGCGACATGGTCGGGTTCCTTGGTCCCGATCTCGATTCGGTCGCGACCGCGGATGAACTCCAACACCAGTGCATCGGGATCGAGTAATTCGCGTTCCCATGCCTCGTAGTCATGGAGGTCCGCGATGCCCATCGTGTCGGCGGTATTGCGGAGCACCTCGCCCAGTTCGCCATTCAGCAATTGTCGGAACGCGTCGGCCCCCTGCCGCGGATTGGCGATCATCCACGAGTGGTAAGCCTCTGGCACCTTGTACAGCGTGGCGTCGGACTCGTTGGCGATGTCGCGCGCATGCGGGAACGGCACGATCATGTCTTTTTCGGCGTGCACCACCATCGTGGGCATGCCCTCGTCGCGCAGGGTGTGCAGCATCGGCGTGTAGTCACCGGACTCGACGATGGCTCTGATGCACTCGTCACCCGTTCGCGTATCGTGATTGCCCAGAATGACGTCGGGCAAGCCGAACGTGACGCCCGCGCGGCGCTTGAGCTCGCCGCGGACTTCGATGCGCACTTACCCACCGCAGATGCATTGGAGTGCCTCGCCCATGCGGCCGGTGATGGGCGCAACCATCGCGAAGCGGCGCGACTTTTCGGTGCGGCGGACGCTTGCCGATGCGAAACCGGCGCGGTGAGGTTCAAGGTGTGGGAGGACGGCTATGCCTCCTCGGTCGATTCCGTGCGCAAAGCACTGGGCGACAGTGATTTTGACGCTGCGTGGGCCGAGGGCGCAGGGCTGTCCATTGCGGAGGCGATCGCGTATGCGCTACGCGGCCACGGCGGACGAAACCGGCCGGCGGGCGGTTGGGACGCGCTGACCCCGGCCGAGCTCGACGTAATTCGCTTGCTCGGCGAGGGATTGGCGAACAAAGACATCGCCGCCCGCCTGTTCATATCACCGCGTACGGTGCAGAGCCACCTCACCCACGTCTACAACAAGCTTGGCGTCAGCTCACGCGTCCAACTCGTACAAGAAGCAGCACGACGCAACTGAGGCGGCGAGATCGTCGTGGCCGCCGGCGGACTCCGCGTGTGAACCCGGGGTTCGTGGCTTGGGGTGGCCTTAGAGCCGGTTCAATCTGCTGATCGTCTCAATTTCAGAGTCCCGGTAAGGCCTTCCGTCGGTTCGAACCAGGTCCTGAAACCACGGCTCCGGAACCGTCGTGTACGGATGATCCCACGAGTCCCACGGCAGATAGGTCTGGGTTTTCCCCGCGAACAATCCCCAGACGAACGCTCCTATGTTGTGGCGCTTGGCAATTGGCAAGATCTCTTCAACGGTGTTGCCGCGCGTCCGCGCAAGATACTCGGTGCAGATGATGGGCCGGGCCAGCGGCAGTAGTTCCTCGATCCGAGCCTCAAATCCGGCTGGCTTGTCATAGCAGTGGAACGTGATGATGTCGGAGTTGTCCAGCTGAATGTTGGCGATTGTGCTGCGGCGCTGAGAATCTCCCCATTCGCCGTCCCACACTCCACTCGTCAACGGCTGAGACGGTTCAACCGATCGTGCCCACCCGAAAACCAAGGAAAGCAGATCGGCGACCCGCTCTAGCTTGTCTTTCCGCTCGACCTTGCGGTACTCGCGCGCCGGATTGTCGGGCTCGTTCCAAAGGTCCCAACCCAAAATACGGTCATCCGTACGGAATTGGCTGACCACTCCCGTGACATAGTTGCGCAGGGTACGGCGGTAGTCGAGGTCGTCGAGGTGTTGAGCGCCCGGGCTTTGCACCCAGCCTGAGTTGTGGATCCCGGGTCGCGGTGCGGGTTGCCGACCCAGTTTGGGGAACGGATCCCAACAGGAGTCGAACAGGACAAAGAGCGGCTTGATGCGGTGGCGCGCAGCGATGGCGACGAACTGTGCGAGACGCGCTTGGAATCCGGCGGAATCCTGTGCCCAGAGCAGATCGTGCAGGAAGACCCGTATCGCGTTGAGCCCGTGCGCCTCGGCCCACCCGAGCTCGGCGTCGATGCGCCGTGGGTCGAAGGTGTCGGCCTGAAACATCTCCAGCTGGTTGACGGCGTTCGAAGTGATGTAGTTCGCGCCGACGGGCCAGGCTTGCGTTTCGTACCAGCGATTGGCTCGGTCAGGTGACCACCGGTTTTGCTGTGCGGCGGCACGGGGCACCGGCGTCAGTGTCAGGCCCGTGCCCAGCACCAGGGGGAGCTTCAGTACCGTTCGGCGCCGCACGCAGTGAAACTACTGCCTCGACGGCCGTCTGTGGCCACTAGTTCCAGAAATCATTCATCGGTACGGCGTACAGGTCGTTCATGGTGAGCGTGATGAAGGGGGTTCCCGCCGTCGGACTCAAGGCGTATTCGAGAGTTGACATCAGGCTGTAAAGGTCGTAGCGAGTGTTGGTGACGAAGTGGCCGGTTTGCATTCCGCCATACGTCACGGCGGCCTCGTTCGGGATGACGACCATATTGATGTGGTTGCCTTGGTTGCCGATACCCAACGACAGGTTGTTGTAGTCCTCGTCGAACGTGATGATGATCGCGCTCCGGTTGTTGGCGGCGTTCGTGGTCCAGGTCGGCGAGCTTTGGATGAGGGACACCTGTTCGCGGAGGAACTGGTCGCCGGCGGCGACGTTGTACTGGTGGTTGGTGAGCTGGCTGAGAAGCCAGTTGGCGGTGCCGTCAGGAAAATCGATCGGGCCTTCCATGTTGGTGTGGTCGTTGGCAGCTATCCACGTGAACTTGGGGAAGGTAGCCGGGTTTTGTAGATCGAGGCCCAACTGCGTCAGCGGGAGCAGGTGCTGCTCATGGTAGGCGGTGGTGTTGTTGTAGACGTATGTGAATTGGAGGAAGGGCAGCGAGTCGACGACGTAGTCGCCCGAGTTCACGATGGCGCCCGGGTACGGCATGCCGTCCGCGTAGCCGGCCCAGGTAATGCCCGCGTTGTCCATCGCTTCCATGAGGCTGGGCGCATTGATCGAGGGCGAGGTTGGGTTGTAGATAAGGCCGAAGTCCGATCCGCCCATGATTCGGTAGTAGTTGGGGTCGCTGGGATGACCCAGCGCGTAGAACTGGTTCGCATATCCGTAGCTGTTGATCAGGCTGTTGAAGTACGGCGCGTTGATGCTGCCGAGAATGTCGGCGGCGCCTTTGTTCTCCATGTAGATCAGGAAGACATGGTCCAGTTGGCCGACGTTGGACATTGGCGGGGTCAGCAACGCCGGGACAAGGCTGGGATCGCCGACGGTGAATGACAGGTTGTCCGTGAAGGAGCCGTTGTAATTGCCTAGGAACGGGTTTCGGTCGATGAAGCTCGCGGTCACAACCGCGGAGGTGGTGCCTGCCGGGATCGTTCCGGAAACGTCTCGTGGTAGAAATCCCGTCATTCCCAGTCGGTCGACCGCCGTGACCTGCCCGAGCGAGCCGGTGCCCAGCACCACCCCATCGGCGTTGAGGAAGGAGACCGTCACCAAGGTCGATGATGGGTCCAGGAGGTAGCCGCCTAGCAAGCCGCTGAGCGTGTAAGGCGTTGCGCCGGTGTTGATCCTGGCGGCTGCGGCGGTGAGGTCGACGGTTTGGCTGATGCTGGACGTGGCCACGGGTCCGCCGCCCGCGAAATTGTTGCCGCCACCCGGGATGCTGCCGGGGAAGCCCAAGCCGAGGAAATTCGGCAGGGTCGGGAACGGGGTCGAGGTCGGTGACGGATAAGTGAGTTGGGCGTTGTAGGGGATCACGGTCGGGGTGCCGG
>NZ_MVHT01000092.1 GCF_002086275.1 Mycobacterium intermedium
GCGGTGGGCACCTGGAAATACATGGCGCCCGAACGGTTTTCGAACGACGAGGTCACCTACCGCGCCGACATCTACTCGCTCGCCTGCGTGCTGCACGAATGCCTGACCGGGTCGCCACCGTACCGTTCCGACAGCGCCGGCACGCTGGTGACCGCCCACTTGATGGATCCGATCCCGCGGCCCAGCGCATCACGCGCGGGCATCCCCAAGGCCTTCGATGCGGTGGTCGCCCGCGGCATGGCCAAGAAACCCGAGGACCGCTACGCCAGCTGCGGAGATCTTGCGTTGGCCGCGCACGAAGCGCTCAGCACCCCCGACAGGGATCACGCGGAAGACATTCTGCGTCGCAGCCAGGAAACCACCCTGCCCGGTAGCGGGCCCATTGCACGTCAGACCTTGCCGGCCGCCCCGGTGACTCCGCCGCCGCGGCCCACCCCGTCAACTCCGCCGCCAGCCTCGCGGCCGCAGCATTCACCGGCCGCGTATGGCCCGTCATCCGGCTCGGGGCCGGGGCTTTCGGGACCGATCGGGCAGTCGGGGCCGATCGGGCCGTCCGGGCCGATCCCCCATACGCCGGGTCCGATAGCCCAGCGTCCCGGGCCGCCCAGCACGCCGTCGTGGAACCCGCCAAGCGGTCCAGTGGCCGCGATCTCGGTCGCGATCGTGCTCGTCGTCGGCGGCGTGGCGATCTACAACCTCATTCCGCGCGACACGCCGAAGCCGCCGCCGAAACCGGTCGGGGAGGATCGGCTGAGTTCGTTGCTACTTTCCACGTCAGAAGTCAACAGCGCGATGGGGTCGTCGAGCATGACGCCCGGGAAAACGCTTACGTCGATGGACAGTTCGTCTCTGCAGTTCTCCCAGGCCGACTGCCAAGGCGCGCTTTACAACCGACAAGCGCCGGTCTATGCCGGCACCGGCTACACCGCGATCAACGCGTTGGTGTCGTCGGAACCGGGTGACAATTACGACCACTTCCTCAATCAAGCGGTGGTGGCTTTCCCGACCGCCGAGAAAGCCCGCGCATTCCTGAACGAGTTGGCGCCGAAATGGAAGAGCTGCGAAAGCAAAACCGTGTCCGTCACGAACACCAGTAAGAACAAGACCTACCGGTGGACGTTCGGCCAGGTAGAGGGCACCCCGCCCAAAATGGACCTGATGGAAACTCAAGAGGGCGCCGACGGCTGGGAATGCCAACACTCGATGCGGGCGACCAACAACATCGTTGTCGACGTCAACGCGTGCGGCTACCGAATCACCAATCAGGGCGCCCAGGTCGCGGACATGATCTCCGGCAAGGTCGAAAAAGAGGAGGAATGAGGGGCCTCAGGCCTTGAGGTCCGGGCCCTGCGCTCGCAGGTCGTCGACGGCGGACATCGCGCTGCGGAGTTTGTTCAGCCATTCCTCGGTGTGCTCGCCGACCAGCTTGACCGACCACGCCAGCGCGTCGGCCCGCGACCGCGCCACACCCGCGTCGACCAGAGTGTCGAGCACTTGGCGTTCCGGTTGCTTGAGCCGGGTCATGACGGGAACCGCGATGTGCGTGAACAGGATTCGCTTGGTACCGCCGGTTGAGCTCACGTCGACACCCCACGAAACCTTGCGCCCATAGCGGGCCTCCGCCTCGTCGGCGATCCGCATCCGTTCGGATCGGGTTTCCTCGCGGAAGCGTGAAACCCGGCCTGTAGCACGGGATTCGCTTTCTTCGGCCTCGGCCGCCTCGGGGCTCTCGGGGCTCTTTGTCGGCAGCTTGCCGATGACCGTGATCTCCTCGCGGTCGACGATCACGGTCGGATCGCCGTCGAACCAGTGTTCCGGCAACCGCCCGGCGAACCATTCGGCCGCGTCACTGGCATCGGGTTGGTCGGCTTGCTGCCAACCGCCGGGCCGCCCGTAACGACGCCCGCGCATGTCGTGATGATGCTTCATGATTACATGATTACACCGTTACACATGTAATGAAAGATGCGTTCGCCCGCGGCGAACGACGGCCGGACCTGCCGCGCCGGTACACGCCCGCGACCTGCGGCAGACCGTTGCTTATGGGCACCCGGAGTTGTACGTTTGAAAGCGAAGCAGGCCCGGAAGAGACCAATTCAAGCGCCGGAAAAGGGGTGACAGCCGGCCGCGTCCGATCCGCATAAGACGGAGTCCGACGCCCCCAGAGTCCGTCCGGGCCTGCCCTATGCGGCGAATCTTCGTTAGGCGCCGCGTCGTGCCCGATACACCTTCGTCTCACCCTTGATGCCCTTGAGGCGGCGCGCGCCGGCGAACTTCAAGTCGAACAACGCCTCATCGCCCAGGGCGTCCACGAAGGAATCCGCGACCAGCACGGTGCCCGGGCGCGCCACACCGGTGATCCGACTGGCCGCGTTCACCGGACTGCCGAACCAATCACCGGCACGACTCACCGCCATACCAGCGGCGATTCCGGCTCTGAGCCGAGGAAACGCATCGTCAGAGTCGATCACCTCGACCAGCTTGAGCACCGTGTCCAACAGGGGCGCCGGCTCGGGACAGACGAGCATCACGGCGTCGCCGATCGTCTTGATCAACCGCACCGGTGGAGCGATCATGTCCCGGGCGAGGTCGGCCAACCGGTTGGCAAGCTGACCCAGTTCCTCGGGCGACATCACCTCGCCAAGCTTGGTGAAGCCGACCAAGTCGGCGAACGCGACGGCGATCTGGCGGGCACCCGGCAGCGGTTGGCCCGCGGCCCGCTCGCCGGCATTGACCGCTTCGGTCTCCATCATGTGACGCAGCTGCATGAACAGCATTTCCTGGACCACCGGACCGAGCAGGGGCGCGATCTGGCTTACCAGCGCTTTCGATGCCTTGGCGATCTCCAGCTCGGTGATGCCCGGACGGATGATCGCCGACAATGCCGCGTATCGCATGACTTCGGCGACGTGCGAGAGGCCGTCGGCAAGGATCCGCACCACGAGGACGACTTGGTCGGGATCCAGGCCTAGGTCGACGAACCGTTGCGCCAAGGCGGCCGCTTCGCCGTCGGCGCGCATGTGGATGACCGCGTCGGGATCGTCCACCCTGGCCAGACCGATCGCGCGCTGGATCCGTTGCAGCAGCCCGAGCTCGATGCCATGACGTTCGCTGATCTCGCGGGTCGACACATAGGTGCCGTCGTCTCCGATGAGGTGCCGGGTGGCCAGCAGCAGCGGCGGATTCGTCGCCCTGATCTCGTCGGCGGTGATGCCCTGTTCGAACAACCACTTCACCAGCTCGGCGCGCTCGGCTCGCGCGGTGCCCTGCAACCCATCGAGCAGATCTTCGACGACAGCATCCTCGGGAGTTCCGTCCACCCGCCCAACGTTAATGGCCGACCGCGATCATGGGAGGTGATGACCACACCGCTGCTCCAAGGACTGCCGCCGGTAGTCGACGACCGTGCCCGAGTGCTGATCCTCGGTTCCTTTCCCAGCGTGCAATCGCTGGCGGCGGGCCAGTACTACGCCAATCCGCAGAACGCGTTCTGGCCGATCGCCAGCGAGCTTTTCGGCTTCGCCATCGCCGCGCCGTACGAACACCGGCTGGCGGCAATGCAACTGCACGGCGTCGCACTCTGGGACGTGTTGCGCCACTGCCGGCGCAATGGCAGCGCGGACTCCGCGTTCGATCGAAACAGCTTGGTGGTCAATGATTTTGCACGCTTGTTCGCCGAGTTCCCGGCGCTACGACGGGTGTACTTCAACGGCGCGAAGGCGGCCGAACTGTATCGCAGGCTGGTCCCGCCGACGGACGGGGTGCACTACCAGCGGCTACCGTCCACCAGCTCGGCCCATGCCATACCGCGCGCCGAGAAATTAGCGGCCTGGCAGGTAATCTCACGACATCCCTCATGACAGGGGTGGTCGGCGGTGCGCCCACGGCCTGGCGACTTCGATCTGCGCGGCCAACGACAACAGCGTCGCCTCGTCGTAGGGCCGGCCGATGAGCTGCACCGACATGGGCAGGCCGTCGCCGTCGAAGTCCCACGGCACGACGGCGGCGGGCTGACCGGTGAGGTTCCAGACCTGTTGATACGGGACCCGTTGCGCCACCAACAGCAAGGTGGCGATTCCACCGCGGCGGTGATAGGCGCCGATGCGGGACGGGCCTGTCGCAGTGCCCGGCGTGACGACGACATCGACGTCGTCGAATATCGACTGGATCCGAGTGTTCGCCGCGCTCTCGGCGGCCAGCACCGCCGCCATGCGACGGTCGGAGAAGAACGACCCCATCTTCGCGATGTTGCGGGTACGCGGTTCCAGATACTGCGGGTGCGCCTGACCGTCGGCGTCGTCGCTGATTCCGCGCAGGAAGCGGGGCAAGAAGTTGGAATAGATTGCCCACGGCGGATATTCGGGATCGCGGATGACGACGTCGTGTCCGAGATCGCGCAGCAATGCCCCCGCCTGCTCGACCGCGGTCAATTGCAGCTTCCCGCACCGGACGGGCAGCGGAGTTGGCGTCTTGGTACTCAACGCAATTCGCAGTCGACCGGGCGCACGCGCGGCCGCCGCAGCGAACTCGCCCTCGGGTCCGGGGATCGCCGTCGTCGCGTCGAGGAACAGCGCGGCGTCCATCACCGACCGGGCGATGGGCCCATACACGCTCAGCCCGTACCACCCGTCGTCGTGCGGTTCCTGCGATATCCGGTGACGTTGCGTCTTCAGTCCGAATACGCCGCACCAGGTGGACGGGATGCGAATCGAGCCGCCGCCGTCGGATCCCAGTGCCAGCGGAGCTAACCCAGCTGCCACCGCCGCGGCGCTGCCGCCACTGCTCCCGCCCGGTGTGCGAGAAGGGTTCCACGGGTTGCGTGTTGCCCCGTACGACAGCGACTCGGTGAACGGCATGATCATCAGCTCGGGCACGTTCGTCTTGCCGATGATGACGGCACCTGCGGCCCGCAATCGGCGCACCACCTCGGAGTCCGAGTTCACGGCCGGGCCGTGCGCGCCGGTTCCGTAGCTGGTCACCTCACCGGCGACGTCAGCATCGTCCTTGATCGCGACCGGCACGCCAAGCAGCGGCCGCCGCTCACCGGCATCGAGGCGCTGCTGGGCGGCCTCGGCCTCCTCGCGAGCGCCGTCGTAACGCACCACGCGGTAGGCGCGCAGATCGGAGTCCAGCCGTTCGATCCGTTCCAGGTAGACCTCGAGCAGCATCGGCGCGGTGATTTCCCCGTCGGCCAACATCCGCGCCTGTTCGGCGGCACCGGCAAAGGCGAGATCGCTAGGGTCCACTGCCGCAGCGTATCCCGCTCACCTGTGGTGTTCCTGACTGGTCCGCGCGGCCCCGCGGCGGAGCCGACCAGTACCGTGGCGACATGACCTGCGTGTTCTGTGCGATCGTCGCCGGTGAAGCTCCGGCCATCCGAATCTATGAAGACGACGACTATCTGGCCATCCTGGACATCCGCCCCTTCACGCGCGGTCACACCCTGGTCATTCCCAAGGAACACACCCAGGACCTCACCGACACCCCGCCGGAGACCCTGGCCGACATGATCAAGATCGGCCAGCGGATCGCCCTGGCCGCCCGCGCGACTGAGCTGGCCGATGCAACGAACATCGGTATCAACGACGGCCGACCCGCTTTTCAGACGGTGATGCACATTCACCTGCACGTGCTGCCCCGGCGCGACGGCGACAAGCTGTCGGTGGCCAAGGGCTTACTGCTGCGTCGGGATCCCGACCGGGAGGAAACGGGCCGGCTGCTGCGGGATGCGCTGGCGCGCATCGACGCGAGCCAGCCGGAGGAGAATTCCTGACGACGACCAACGGGTAGAAGCCTCGACAGCCCCGCGCAGCGGTCTATTCTGCTAAAGCGCGGTGTAGCTCTCCAGTGTTCACCGCAGGCCGGGGCTGGAGTGGCTATGGGACGCTCGACACGGAATCCGTGGCGGCGCTTCGGGCTGTCCGCACGCGTCGGCTGGCTGATCGTGGCGGGCTACGGGCTGGGCATAGCGCTGGTCGTCGCCTCGACCTGGTTGGGCTGGCGGGGCGGTTATGCGACGGAACCGATCAACGAATTTGTGACGGTGCTCTGCCTCGTGGTCGGCGCGGCATGCGCCGGATTGGCGGCCCGGCGCCGGGCGGGGCGGCACCGGCTCGGCTGGCTGGCCCTAATGACGGCCCTGTTGGGTTGGGCGGTCGGCGAAGTCATCTGGGCGGTCGTGGAGGTCCGGTCGGAGTTCGAGCACGCCGCTCATCCGGCCGCGGCGGAGGTTGTCCAGATGCTCTATCCGCTGGGCGCCATCGCGACGCTGGTGCTGCTGTCCCGTCCGGTTCGCCGCATTCCCTGGCACCTGGTCCTGGACGGCGTCATCGTTGCCACCTCGCTGTTCGTGGTCTCGTGGGTGTCTGTCCTGCGAAAGCTGGTCATGGAGGGCAGTGGCCCAAAGGCGGCGACGCTCACCCATGTCGCCGCCGATGTGGTTGTCATGACGACCGCGATCATCGCGTTTTCGCGGGCTCGTGCCGAAAACCGACTGAGCCTGAGCGTGGTGGCCGGGGGGTTATAACGATCGGTGTTGCCGACCTCCTGGTCGTGTTCCACAGCGGGATGGGCAGCTACCACAGCGGCGATCTGGTCGACATCACTCGGATCGTCGGGATGTGCATGATCGCGCTAGCGGCCCTCGCGAGCATCAACGAGCCGCCCGTGCTGGCTTATCCGGACGAAACGCGGGCGGTGATCAGGTCCCGCGCGCGACTGTGGTTGCCGTACCTGCCGCTATTACTGGCCGCGGTCGTCTGCATGAGTGAAGCGGTAGGGCAGATGATGGTGCACCGGCCGATATTGACCGTCGAGCTGGGAATCCTGGTAGCCGCCGTGCTGGCCCGCCAGTTCGTCGTCCTTCTGGAAAACCAAGGCCTGCTGAAAGAAGTGTCGCAAGAAGCATTTCGAGACAGCCTGACCGGGCTGGCCAATCGCGCCCACTTCTTGCGGCGACTTGAGCAATCCGTCGGCAACCAACGGCAGACTGGCGCAACGGTTGCGGTGTTGTGTCTGGACCTGGACAACTTCAAATCGGTCAATGACGCGTTGGGCCACCCGGCCGGCGACGAACTCTTGACCCGGGTCGCGGACCGGCTTACCACCGCGGTGCAGGAGTCCGGTCTTGTTGCCCGCCTCGGCGGTGACGAGTTCGCGGTGCTGATCGAAAGGTCGGTAGAGGAGTCGCGGGCGACGGCACAACGCGCCCTGGAATGCTTCAGCGCGGCAATTGTTATCGACGGCGTCCCGTTGGCCATCCGACCAAGCATCGGCTTCACCGTGGCCACCGCGTCGTCGAACTGCACCGTCGACGAACTCCTGCGGCACGCCGACCTTGCCATGTATGCCGCGAAACGTGATGGCGGCCAATGCATTCGCAGTTTTGTCCCGATCTCGGATACGGCGATATCGGGGGTCGACGAATCCACGGGTCCGCCCCACCGCCGCGACGCCGGGGTGGTCACGGACGTAACCGACACACCCGCGAAGGTGCGGATCATGCGGCGAGGCACTGACGCAGCTGCGGCGTCCGTCGATGCACCCGTTCGCGTACTCGATCAGCTGACTGAGGCCCCCCACGGCATCCGGTGGCCTCCCACGCTCATTCGAATCACTTTGGTGCTGTTGGGTATTGGCGTGGTGGCGTTCGCGGTGGCCAGCGTGGTCTTCCAAAAGACCGACGACAGCGTATTTCTCGCGAAATTCGTATATCCGGCGCTGAACCTGTTGCCAGCGATCGTGGTCGCCGTACGCGCGTGGCGGGTGACCGTGGACCGGTACGGGTGGATTCTGATCGCGGCTGCGGCCACGTCGTCCGCGCTGGGCGACATCATCTACGCCGCGTGGGTGCCAGACGGACAATCGCCGTCGGCGGCGGATCCGGCGTACTTGGCGTTCTACCCACTGGCGTTTGCCGGCATCCTGCTGCTCATGCGGGCGCGGCTGAAGCGCGTGCCGATACCGGTGCGACTCGATTCAGTGGTGTGCGGATTGGCCATGGCCGCGGTGGCCGCGGCGCTCACGGCCGGGCCCATCGATGCCGCCGCTACCCGCGCGCCGGCCACGGTCCTGGTGGGGTTGCTTTATCCCTGGGGCGATCTGATGCTGCTGGCGTTGGCAGCCAGCATGTTGCCAATCCTGGGCTGGCGCAACGAACGTCGTTGGATTCTGCTGGTGCTGGGATTCGTACTGTTTGCCGCCGCGGACACCGCCTATCTGTTCGAGACGTCCGCCGGTGCCTACCGCGCCGGCACCGTGCTGGATGCCTGCTGGCCGGCCTCGGCCTATTTCATCGCGTTGGCGAGTTGGGCGCCGTCTTCGCCCGCGCCGGCCCAACCCAGACGTGGGCTGGACTCTTACCTGGTACCCGTGGCGTGCACAGTCGTGGCGCTTGCGGTCACCATCCTCGGGCACAATTCGCTATCGGCCACGACGCTGGCCGCGTTGACTCTCGTCGCGGTCGCCGCCCGGTACTCGGTGACCTTCCGGCACGTCAGCTTCTTGGCCGAAAGCCACAAGCAGGCCATGACCGACGAGTTGACCGCCTTGCCCAACCGACGCTCATTGGTGACGGCGCTCATCGCCACGCCCGTGGACCCGCCCTCGTTGGCGGCCAGGATGCCGTCCCGCCGAGCGCTGTTGCTGCTGGAACTGTATGAATTCCAAGAGATCAACGACTCGATCGGGCGGCACTTCGGCGATGACCTGTTGTGCCACATCGCGAATCGACTCTCGGCCAACGTTCGTCCCTCGGATCTGCTTGCGCGAGTGGGCGACAATGAATTCGCGGTACTGCTGTCGGAGGGGGCGGAACTCATCGCCGCGCGAGCGCAGGCCGGCCGCTTGCTCGAGGTGTTGAGCGAACCGTTCGCATTGGACCCGATCACCGTCCAAGTCGATGCCCGCGTTGCCATCGCGCTGTATCCCGACCACTGCGAACATCCTCAGGAGCTGCTGACGCACGCCGAAACCGCGATCCCTCATGCCAAGTCGGCCAGAGGCAAGATCGCGGTGTACGACCCGGCGTTCGAGCTGTATCGCGAGAACGATCCGAACATCATCGAGGACCTGCGCGCCGCGTTGTCGGATGCCGACGCACTGACCTGTCACTACCAGCCCAAGATCAACGCGCGCGACGGCGGCATCCACAGCCTGGAAGCACTGCTGCGCTGGCACCATCCCAGCCGCGGGCTGTTGCTACCGGAAGAGTTCCTGCCCGCGGCCGAACGTGCCGGGCTGATGCGCCAGGTGGCGCACCGCACGGTGAGTCTGGCCCTGGAACAGCTTCGGTCCTGGCGGGACCAGGGCATCTCGTTGACGGTGGCGGTGAACCTTTCCACGGCGAATCTCCTCGACCTGGACTTGGTGGGCACCATCGAGGGGCTGCTGAAAACGCACGATCTGCCGCCGGACGCCCTCATCATCGAGATCACCGAGAGCACCCTCGTCGATTCGGCCCGGTCCCGCAATACCGTGGCCTCGTTACGGGGCCTGGGCGTTCGGATCTCGCTGGACGACTACGGCACCGGGTGGTCATCGCTGGCCCGGCTGCAGGACGTCTCGGTCGACGAGCTCAAACTCGATCGCCGGTTTGTGGCGCGGTTGGCCCAGGATCCGCGCTCGGTGGCCATCGTGCGATCCACGGTCGCCCTGGCGCAGAGCCTGGGTGCCGATCTCGTCGCCGAGGGAGTCGAGGACGAGGTGACGCTGAGCGCTGTGCGCCGTTACGGGTGCACTATCACTCAGGGCTTCGTACACAGCCCGCCGTTGCCGGCGGGGCCGATGCTGCATTGGATCAACGCGCACTCCCCCGAACAGGCATCCAAGCAAGCGCGTGCGATCGACTAGAACAGCTCCTTGGCGAGCAGCTCCAGCGTCGCCACCCGGGCCGGACTGGACGCGGGGTCGGTGCCGCGGCGCGCTGAGGCCACCGGGTGCACCATCACCTCGTCGACACCGAACCGTTCGGCGAGCGCCCGCAGTTGATCGGCCGCCTCAGCGGGTGCACCGACAACGGCCCGCTCGAGGCCAGCGTCGACGATGCTTTGCTGAGCCGGACTGAGCTGCGCTACCGCTGCCTCTTCGACCAGCGGCACGGGACCGAGCGGCTGGCCGGTCCGCAGCCGCGCCATGATCTGCAGGTTCGGCAGCATCAACGCGACCGCCTCGTCGTGCGTTTCGGCCACTGCGGCGTTGACGGTCAGGAACGTCACCGGCTCGGCGGCGAAGGCGCTGGGCTGGAAGCGGGTGCGATACACCTCGAGCGCTTCCTCGGTGCCCTTGCCGGAGAAGTGATGCGCGAAGACGTACGGCAGCCCCTTGGCGGCGGCCAGTTGCGCGGAATACATCGACGACCCCAGCAACCACAGCCGCGGTTCGCTGGTCGCGGCGGGGGTGGCCTTGAGGCGGTACTCCCCCGACCGCAGCGGCACCACCACGCCGCGGGCGCTCATCAGCGCCGCCACGTCGTCGAGGTACTCGGGGAAGTTCTCGATGTCACGGTCGTCGCGACCGCCGCGCAGCGCATAAGACGTCACCGGGTCGGAGCCGGGCGCGCGCCCGATACCCAGATCGATGCGTCCGGGCGCGGCCGCTTCCAGCAGCGCGAACTGTTCGGCAACCGCCAGCGGCGCATGATTGGGCAGCATCACCCCACCCGAGCCAAGTCGCAGTTGCGAGGTCTGCGCGGCCAGGTAGGCGATCAGCACCGGAGGACTGGTGGCGCCCACGGACGGCATGTTGTGGTGTTCGGCCACCCAGTAACGGGTGAAACCCAGCCGATCCGCGGTCTGCGCCAGCGCCACGGTTGCCGCCAGCGCGTCGCTGGTGGACTGGTCGGTGCGGACCGGAACGAGATCAAGGACGGAGAGACGCACGATGGCCACAACGCCTTTTGCGGCGTGAACGTTCCCGGCTGTCCCAGGCTGTCAGTACTCCGGCAAGTCGATCGAATTGATGATGTATTCGAACTGCTCCTGGGAGATCGGCGCGCCGCCGGGGATGTTGTCGGTGGCCAGGAACTGGTTGCCCTCGGTGTAGGGCTTGAAACGCCGGAAGTAGTTGGTGAACGCCTCGCCGTGGTCGACGAAGGTGTTACGGGTGGACTTCTTGAGCTCGCCGGCCAGGACGTACGCGCCCAGCAGCGCCACGCTGGTTCCCTGACCTGACAGCGGCGAGCAGCAGTATGCGGCGTCACCCACCAGCACCACCCGGCCGATCGACCAGTGGTCCATCACGATCTGCGCCATTTCGTCGAAGTAGAAGTCCGGCGCCGAGCGCATGTAGCTGAGCAGTTGCGGACGTACCCAGCCGTCGTCGGCCATGCGCCGTTCCAGCTCCGCGAACTGCTGTTCGGTTTCGCGGTAATCGATGTGCAGATCGGGGTCCAGGAAGCCCAACATGGCACGGGCCTCGGTGTTGTCGCGGGCGCTGTAGACACCGGCCATGCTGTGGTCGCCGTAATGCCATGTTTGCCAGTAGTCCAGGTTCAGGAAGTTGGGGACGGTGAAGATCGCCGCGTGCGTCCCCAGCCGCTTGATGAATCTCTCCTCAGGGCCGAACACCAGCTCCCGCACGTTGGAGTGCAAGCCGTCGGCACCGATCACCAGATCGAAGTTGCGAGGCTCTCCATACTTGAACGTCACCTCCGCCGTCTCACCGAGACTGGTGATCGAGGAGATGCTGTCGTCGAAGACGTACTCGGTGTCGGGTTGGGTTGCCTGGTAAAGCAATTGGACGAGGTCGTCGCGCAACAACTCGATGTCGGGATTGTCGATCGGCCCGCCGGTCGGTGTCGATTCGGTGTCCCGGGACAGCTCGTTGCCGTCGCGATCGACGACGGACGCGCCGCGGATTCGGGTCTTCTTCTCCTCCGCGGCGGCCAGCAGCCCCATCCGGTCCAGCACAGTCAGCGCCGGACCACGAACGTCGATCGCTTGTCCCCCTGGCCGCAGCCCCGGGTAGCGCTCCACCACCGTCACGGAAAAGCCCTGCTGTCCGAGCCAGTACGCCGCAGTCGTGCCCGCGACGCTGGCGCCCGATATAAGAACCGTTCTCGTCACTTAACCCCTGCCTGCTTCTTGGCTTCGGCGAAAATCTCGTCGAGCATCGCCGGAGTCAACTTACCGGTGAACATGTTTTGCTGGCTCGGGTGGTAACAGCCGAGCAACCGCACCCCGGACGGTAGCTCCGCGACGACACCATGGCCGAATTTCGGCTTGCGCAGGCCGGCCGCGACCGGCAGACCCAGCGCCACCTGCCAGCCGAACCCGCCCAGGGCCACGATCACCCTGACATGATCGGAGATCAGGTGCCACTCGGCCTCGAGCCAGGGATAGCACGTCATCCGTTCGGCCGGCGTCGGGGCGTTGGCCGGCGGCGCGCACCGCACCGGCGCCGTGATCCGGATGCCGTTTGCCCGCAACCCGTCTGCCGCGTCGACGCTGGTCGGCTGATTCACCAGGCCGGCGCGGTGCAGCGCAGCGTAAAGCTGGTCGCCGGAGCGGTCTCCGGTGAACATCCGGCCGGTGCGGTTGGCGCCGTTTGCCGCGGGAGCCAAGCCGACGATCAGCAACCAGGGCCGCTCCGAACCCCAGCCCGGCACCGGACGTCCCCAATACGGCTGATTGGCGAAGGCCCGGCGCTTGGTGACGGCGACCTCCTCACGCCAACTGACCAGCCGGGGGCACGCTCGGCACACACTGACCACGGCGTCGAGTTCCGGGATCGAGCCCGCTTTCTTGGCCAGGGACACCACCTGCGCCGCGTCCCGCGCCACCGGAGTCTGCGCGGTCGCCGGATCGCCCGGCCAGCCGGTGCCGGGCTCCACCGGCGACGCGAACGCCTGGCCGGTATTCGGATGGGTGAGCACAGAACCATCCTGCACTGCGCGAAAAATCGGTGGCTCCGTTCGCGCTGCGACGCTACATTCAGCCGCGATCGCCATGAGAACCGTCAGCCGCGGGCCGGCCTACCTGATCCTCTTCGCCACGTTGATGTCGTGCGCGGGTAACGGCATTTCGATCGTCGCGTTCCCATGGCTGGTGCTACAGCGCCAGGGCAGCGCCGGGCAGGCGTCGATCGTGGCGGGCGCGACGACGCTGCCGCTGCTGTTCTCCACGCTGATTGCGGGCACCGCGGTCGACTACTTCGGCCGCCGCTGCGTCTCGATTGTTTCCGACGTGCTGTCCGCGGCGTCGGTGGCCGCCGTCCCCGTGGTGGCGTGGGCGTTCGGTGTTGACGCGGTGAACGTGGCGGTGCTGGCCATCCTGGGTGCCTGCGGAGCGCTGTTCGACCCGGCCGGGATCAGCGCCCGCCAATCGATGCTGCCAGAGGCGGCCGCCCGGGCTCGGTGGTCGCTGGACCGGACCAACAGCATCTATGAGGCGGTGCTCAACGCTGCCTTCGTGCTGGGCCCGGGCATCGGGGGCCTGATGATCGCCACCATCGGCGGCATCAAAACGATGTGGGTCACCGCCGGGGCATTCGGGTTGTCCATCCTGGCGATGGCCGTCTTGCAGCTCGAGGGAGCGGGCAAGCCGCACCACTCCACCCGGCCGGAGGGCCTGGTGTCCGGCGCCGTGGAGGGCCTGCGTTTCGTGTGGAGCCTGCGGGTGCTGCGCGCGCTGGCGCTGATCGACCTCACGGTGACGGCGCTGTACCTGCCTATGGAGAGTGTGCTGTTCCCGAAGTACTTCAGCGACCGCCAGCAACCCGCGCAGTTGGGCTCGGCGCTGGTGGCGCTGTCGATCGGCAGCCTGTTGGGCGCGCTGGGCTACGCGGTACTGGCGTCGTACATGTCGCGGCGGTTGATCATGCTGACCGCGGTGCTGAGCTTCGGCATCGCCGCTACGGTGATCGCTTTGCTGCCGCCGCTGCCGGTGATCCTGGTGCTGTGTGCGGTGATCGGATTGGTGTACGGACCCATCCAGCCGATCTACAACTACGTGATGCAGACCAGGGCGCCGCACTATCTGCGCGGCCGGGTGGTTGGCGTGATGACGTCGATGGCCTACGCCGCGGGTCCGGCGGGCCTGCTGCTGGCGGGTCCGCTGACCGACGCGGCAGGGCTGAAGGTGACGTTCTTCGCGCTGGCGGTGCCGATCCTGGTGACCGGACTGATCTGTATCCGGCTGCCGGCCCTGCACGAACTCGACCGCGAGTCGGAGTTCGCCGCCGAATCGGAAGCCGAGACCAGGGCATAAGATCGGCCCGGTGAGCGCCGATCTGCTGGCAGCGCTGATTGCCGAACTGCCCGAGGGAATGGTGGTCACCGACCCTGCGGTGACGGAGGGCTACCGGCAGGACCGCGCCTTCGATCCGTCGGCGGGCAAGCCGCTGGCGGTCGTCCGGCCGCGCCGCACCGAAGAGGTGCAAACCGTGCTGCGGTGGGCGTCGGCTCATTCGGTGCCGGTGGTGACGCGTGGGGCCGGTTCCGGGTTGTCGGGCGGGGCGACTGCGGTGGACAACGGAATCGTGCTGTCGACGGAGAAGATGCGCGACATCACCGTCGACCCGGTCACCCGAACGGCGGTCTGTCAGCCGGGCCTGTTCAACGCGGAGGTAAAGAAGGCCGTCGCCGAACACGGCCTGTGGTATCCGCCCGATCCTTCGTCATACGAGATCTGCAGCATCGGCGGCAACATCGCCACCAATGCGGGCGGGCTGTGCTGCGTGAAGTACGGCGTCACCACCGACTATGTGCTGGGCATGCAGGTGGTGCTTGCCGACGGGACCGCCGTGCGACTGGGCGGGCCACGGCTGAAGGACGTGGCCGGGCTTTCGCTGACGAAGCTATTCGTCGGGAGCGAAGGAACGCTGGGCGTCATCACCGAGGTGACGCTGCGACTGCTGCCCGCCCAGAATGCGTTGAGCGTGGTGGTGGCGAGCTTTGCTTCCGTCGAGCAGGCGATTGACGCGGTATTGGGAGTGACGGCCCGGCTCCGCCCCGCGATGCTGGAGTTCATGGACTCGGTGGCGATCAACGCCGTCGAGGACACGCTGCGGATGGACCTGGACCGCGGCGCCGCGGCGATGCTGGTGGCCGGGTCCGACGAGCGCGGCCGGGCCGGCAGCCAGGATGCCGAGGTCATAGCCGAGGTGTTCACGGAAAACGGTGCGAAGGAAGTGTTTTCGACCGACGACCCGGACGAGGGAGAGGCGTTCGTCGCCGCCCGGCGGTTCTGCATACCGGCCGTCGAAGCCAAGGGTTCGTTGCTGCTCGAAGACGTCGGGGTGCCACTGCCCGCGCTGGGCCATTTGGTCACCGGGATCGCCCGCATCGCCGAGGAGCGCGATCTGATGATTTCGGTGATCGCGCACGCCGGCGACGGCAATACCCACCCGCTGTTGGTGTTCGACCCGAATGACGCCGCGATGGCCGAGCGCGCGCAGCTCGCATACGGCGAAATCATGGATCTGGCAATAGATTTAGGCGGCACTATCACCGGCGAGCACGGCGTCGGCCGGTTGAAGCTGCCGTGGCTGTCCGATTACCTCGGACCCGACGTGATGGATCTGAATCGCCGCATCAAGCAGGCGTTGGACCCGGGCGGGATTTTGAATCCCGGCTCGGGTATCTAGCCGTAACCGGCGGGCGTGCAGCTTTGCGACGCGTTTGAGCGGCGCGTAAGGGTGTTGCGTAATTGCCGGCTCGCCAGCTCCGCATCGACGCGGCCTGCTCACCGCCTCGCCTCCTCGCGCCTCGCCGCCGAGCCTGAAATCCTGCAGAAAAAGTTCGAGTAAAGACCTGCAGAAATACAGGGTCACCGCTCGACGCGGCCCTCATCCCGACGCACCAAGCCCGCCTCGCCGCGCACATCGCCGAGCCTGAAATCCTGCAGGAGAAGGTTGAGTGGGGACCTGCAGGATTACAGGCTCACCACCGATAGCGGCCGTCGCCACCTAACTGCAGGGCACCCCGTTGATCCGGCAATTCACCGGTGGCGAGTAAGTACCGGTCAGCACTCCCCTCATGCCGCCGGTGGCCGAACCACCGGGTGCGATGGTGCGATTCCAGTTCGCCGGGGTGATCACGAAGTGCGTGCCGTATTGCGTGAAGCTGCTGTTCCAGGTGTGCGACAGGGACTGCCCCACCGGCATGTCGAATTCGAGCCGCCAGTCCGACACCTGCGCCATGCTCAAATTAGTGACGACGTAGCGGGCGATGAACCCGTCCTGCCACGTATGTTGCACCTGCAACGTCGCCGTGACGGCGGCCGCCTGAGCGACCGGGCTGGTGGCGAGCGCCAGGACAGCCGCAACGCATGCCGATAGAGTTACGTGAAGCGCTGTGCGCCAACGGTTCTCGCGACGGCTTCGACCGGCCATAAGAGCCAACGTTATAGCAGAAGGCGGGATGCGACTCCGCGCATCGCGGGCAAGCTGCCGGAAGTTTGCTCAAAAGAGATCGTCGTGAGATGCCGGCACCGTCAATCGGTTGACATTCAGCCCGACCTGTCGTACCAATAAGACATGTCGACAGCTTTGTCTCATCCGTCTCAGGAAGTGCCGGTCAAGTTCCGGCTGGCCACCGCCGAGACCTGGTCTAACCCCTGGCCGATGTACCGGGCGCTACGGGACCACGACCCGGTGCACCGCGTCGTCCCCCCGGCGAATCCCGAGCATGACTACTACGTGCTGTCGCGTCACGCCGATGTCTGGGCGGCGGCACGGAACCACCAGACATTCTCGTCGGCACAGGGCTTGACGGTGAACTACGGCGACCTGGAAATGCTCGGACTGCAAGACAACTTGCCCATGGTGATGCAGGATCCGCCGGTTCACACCCAATTTCGCAAGTTGGTGTCGCGCGGATTCACCCCGCGTCAGGTCGAGGCAGTCGAGCCCAAGGTGCGCGAGTTCGTCGTCGAGCGGATCGAGAGGCTGCGCGCGAACGGCGGCGGCGACATCGTCACGGAACTGTTCAAGCCGCTCCCGTCCATGGTCGTCGCACATTATCTTGGTGTGCCCGAGGAAGATTGGGTGCAGTTCGACGGCTGGACCCAGGCCATCGTCGCCGCCAACACCGCAGACGGCGGCATCGCAAGTGCGTTGGGACCGGCCGGGAACGCGGTCGGGGAGATCATGGCCTACTTCACCACACTGATCGAACGACGGCGGACCGATCCCGGCGACGACACGATCTCGCACCTGGTTTCTGCCGGAGTGGGCGCCGATGGTGATATCGCCGGCGTGCTGTCGATTTTGGGCTTTACGTTTACGATGGTCACCGGTGGTAACGACACCGTGACCGGCATGCTCGGAGGTTCTATGCAACTGCTGCACGAACGGCCCGACCAGCGCCAGATGTTGATCGACGAGCCCGGACTCATCCCGGACGCCGTCGATGAATTGCTGCGGTTGACCTCTCCGGTGCAGAACCTGGCCCGCACGGCCACCCGTGACGTCACCATCCATGACACCACCATTCCCGCCGGTCGCCGCGTCTTGCTGCTATACGGTTCGGCCAACCGCGACGAGCGCCAATACGGTCCGGACGCAGGCGAACTCGACGTCAGGCGGTGCCCGCGCAACATCATGACCTTCAGCCAGGGCGCCCACCATTGCCTAGGGGCCGCTGCCGCTCGAATGCAATCACGGGTTGCCCTAAGCGAATTACTCTCCCGCTGTCCAGATTTCGAGGTCGACGAGTCGTGCATCGTATGGTCTGGGGGCGGCTATGTTCGACGACCATTGTCGGTGCCGATCCGGATGCGCTGATGGCGGGCTCCAGCAAGGATTGGCTTGCCGACCGACGCACCGAGGCGGCAGCCGACCGGATACTGGATGCCGCCGAGCGACTGTTTACCGAGCGCGATCCGGAATCGGTCGGCATGAACGAAATCGCGGCAGCCGCAGGATGTTCCCGCGCCACCCTCTACCGATACTTCGAGAGCCGCGAGGCGCTGCGCATCGCGTATGTGCACCGCGAGACGCATCGACTGGGCCGACAGGTTCTGAGTGGGGCTGACGACGATGAGGACCCGCGGGAACGGCTGGTCTCTAGCATCCTCGCCACCTTGCGCATGGTGCGCGAGAGTCCACCGTTGGCCGCGTGGTTCCTCGCCACACGCGCCCCCATCGGCGCCCGGATGGCAGACCAGTCCGAGGTGATCACGGCTCTGGCCGCCTCGTTCCTGCACTCCCTCGGACTCGTGTCGCAGACCGACGGGGCGCCGTCCATCGTCGAACGACGCGCCCGTTGGGCGGTGCGGATCATCGTCTCGCTGTTGATGTTTCCGGGCCGCGACGAGGCCGACGAACGGGCGATGATCGAGGAGTTCCTCGCCCCGGTCATGGTGTCGGCCCGTGAGGCTATCCAGTAGTCAGGCAGTAGTCAGGCCATCCAATAGGCTTGTGCCTTAATCCATTTGCGCGGAATGCCGAACTCCTCGCGAAACACCTTGGCGACCGATCGGGTGGTGCGGGTGTCGCAGGCCACCCAGCCGAAGTGATCGGCGGCGTCGAACGCCGCCGAGCGCACCGTCGCGAGCAGTTCGCCGCCGCCGTTGATCCGGTCCACCCAGGTGACGTTCTCGGTGCGCGCCAGCGGCAGGCATTTGTCGTCATCGCAACAAGCCTCGAGAAACACCTGTGCGGGGGTGTCCCCAATCGCAGCGAGCAAGGAATTGATCGCCGGCAATGACGCCGTGTCGCCGACAATCACGTAACCCGAGGGTGCCGGCTCGGGAATTGCGAATTTGCTGCCCAACACCGTCGCCTCGATGGTGTCGCCCGGCTGCGCGGCCCGCGCCCAGTCCGACGCTCGGCCGCAGTGCAGGGCGAACTCGATGTCAAAGGTGCCGGCCGCCGGGTCCGGGTCGACCAGCGTGTAACCGCGTTGGTGCCCGTCAGCGAACCACAGGCGAATCCACATGGTGGGGTGTACCGGGTGGTTGTCGAGCATCCCGCCGGCATCGAAGCTCAGGCGCAGGTAGCGGGGGCTGATTTCGCGGCGACCAGTGACGGTGAGGCGGTAGTCGCCGGCGCCCATCAGCTTCATCACCGCACCCTGCCAACCGTGCGATGTCCTCAGTTCGGCCATGCGAGTAAGGTTACCCTAACCTTTGTCGAGCGGGTGGGCTGCCCGGTGACAGCGGCGACGATCTAGCCGGCCTTGACGCGGGTGAAGCGGTGCAGCACCCACGCCAGCGGGACGGTCACCACCACGGTGGCAACGAAGAGGTACAGCATCGAACCGGTGTACACGTGGGCACGCACGATGTAGACCATGGCGAACTCCATGGTGATCAGGTGGATCAGGAAGATCTCGTAGGAAATCTCACCGAGCCACACCATGGGACGACTCGCTAGCAGCTTCCAGTACCAACCCTGGTCACCCAACGCCAACGGCGCGACCGCCAGCGTGGCGATCACGGCATAGAAGCAGGTCTTGACCAGCGCCTCGCTGAGCGAGGCCGGCGACGTTGTGGGTGCGCCCGCGATGGGCGTGGAAACGATGAAATAGGCGACGACGGCCAGTGGTATCGCCGCGAAGGCGTAACAGCGCACGCCCATCGCCTGCAGCACGGCCAGCAGCATGCCGCCGAGAAACCACGCCAGATACGTCGGTAGCCACAGGCGGGCGCCGTCCGGGAACAGGTGATCGGTGTGCACCAGCACCAACCAACCTGGGCTGATCAGCGTCAGCGCGATCAGTGCGGCCAGCACCACCTTGGGCTGCCATCGTCGCCGCGAGACGACCACGAACAGGAAGTACGCCAGGAACGGCAACGTCACATAGAACGCGGCCTCGACGGCCAGACTCCACATCTGCGTCAGTCCCTGGTGCAGGTACTTCCCCAGATAGCCGTCGGTGTAGATGTGCGTCAGGGTCAGGTTGCGGATCAACCCCAACCAGCTGTGCCCAGGGTTCGGCCCAGCCTCGCGGAAGTGGTAGAGCGCGTAGGCAAACAACACGGTGATGACGTAGGCGGGCATGATGCGCCGAACCCGGTGTCGCGCGTAGCGACTCACCGATGGTGGCGGGCCGCCTTTTGCAGCCGCGTGCACCCATGGGCGGAACAGCAGGAAACCCGACAGCACGAAGAAGATCGGGACGCCGATCTCCAGCCGAGCACCCACCAGGCCCCAGTAGCCGTGCGTGTACTTGCCGGTGGTGTACGCGGCGTGTGTGCCGACCACCAGCAGGGCCGCCAGCGCGCGAATCCCGGTGAGCGACGCGACCCGGTCTACGTGTGCGACCTGCTCGAGTCCCCCCTGAGCGTCTTGTTCCTCGGACAGGGTCATTCGGTGTGTTTCCTGCGGGGCGGCTTGCCCGGTCGGTTCGAGCGGCCCTGCCGAGAGGGCCGGTCTGCCCGGTCAGGCCGTTCTGGCCGCAGATCGATCAGCACGCCCGAGATCCGAGTGTTCTCAAGCTTCTTCAGCACGGCCTTGGGCAGCTTCGCCGGCAGCTCCACCAATGAGGTGTCCAGCCCGATGCTGATGTGGCCGAAATCGCTGCGGTGCAGGCCGCCCTCGTTGGCGATGGCCCCGACGATCGCGCCGGGCCCGATCTTGTGCCGCTTCCCGACCGAGACGCGGTAAGTCGCGAAGTCGATATTGCGCCTCGGTTTCTCGGGGCGCTCCGAGCGCTTATCCCGCTTCTCCCGGGGCCTTTCGGGCGGGTCGGGAGGTAGCAGGAATACCTCGCTGTCGCGCGACTGCAAGGCCAGGGCTGCCGCGATGTCAGCCATCGGGACGTTGTGTTCGCGTTCGTAATCTTCGACCAGTCGGCGAAACAACTCGATCCCCGGAGCGCCGAGAGCGGCGGTAATCGAATCTGCGAACTTGGCTACCCGTTGGGCGTTGACGTCCTCGACGGTGGGCAGCTCGGTTTCGGTAAGCGTTTGGCGCGTGGCTTTTTCGATCGCCTTGAGCAGGTGGCGCTCGCGAGGCGAGACGAAGAGCAGCGCGTTGCCCGAACGGCCCGCCCGGCCGGTGCGCCCGATGCGATGCACATAGGACTCGGTGTCGTGCGGGATGTCGTAGTTGACGACGTGCGAAATGCGCTCGACGTCGAGCCCCCTTGCCGCGACGTCGGTGGCGACGAGGATGTCGATGCCCTTCGCGCCGCCGTCCCGCAGCGCGGCGACGGTGCGCTCACGCTGCCCCTGTGGGATGTCTCCGTTGATCGCGGCTGCGGAAAACCCTCGGGCACGCAGCTTTTCGGCGACTTCTTCGGTCGCCTGCTTGGTACGGACGAAGACGATCATCGCCTCGAACGGCTCCACTTCGAGGACTCGGGTCAGCGCGTCCATCTTCCGCGGGCCCGCGACCTGGATGTAGCGCTGCGAAATGTTCTCGGCGGTGGCGGTTTTCGCTTTGGACGTGACTTCCAGCGGATCGTGCAGGTACTTGGTGGTGAGCTTGCGGATGGCCGGCGGCATGGTGGCCGAGAACAGGGCGACCTGCTTGTATTCCGGAGTGTCGGCCAGGATGCGGTCGACTTCTTCCGCGAAGCCCATGGTGAGCATTTCGTCGGCTTCGTCGAGCACCAGGTAGTCCACCCGCGACAGGTCCAGCGTCCCGCGTTCCAGATGGTCGATGACCCGGCCTGGGGTTCCGACGACGACGTGTGCGCCGCGCTTCAGCCCGGCGAGTTGGACGCTGTACGACGAGCCGCCGTAGATGGGCAACACGTTGAGTTGCGGCAGACGAGCGCCGTAGCGGCTGAATGCCTCGGCCACCTGCAGGGCGAGCTCGCGGGTGGGCGCCAGCACCAGCGCCTGTGTCGTCTTGCTGGCGATATCGATCTTGGACAGGATCGGGATGGCGAAAGCGGCGGTCTTGCCGGTGCCCGTCTGCGCCAGCCCCACCACGTCGGAACCGGCCATCAGGGCCGGAATCGTCTCGGCCTGGATGGCCGTCGGCGTTTCGTACCCGACGTCGCCGACGGCCTGCAGGACCGCGGGGTGAATCTGCAGGTCAGCGAAAGTCACGGGCGTCGAATGCTCATTCTCCGGAGAGGTCATTATGAACATGCAGCTTAATGGTGATCGTTTAGGCTGGGGTTGGTGCACGCCTGCCACACCGTCGGTTCCCGATTACGGCACGGTCCCGGGATGTGTCGTGGCTACTGAACCCGCCCCGCCGCCTCTCGCTCGACGAGTGCTCGGGTGGCCGCTTAGCAGAACAGCGGAACGATTGCAGAGGTCTTTAGGTCTGGGCTCCATTACATAGCGACTGAAGAACGCAGCCGCCGCCGATACGTGGGTTGCGCCAGCGAGTTAATTTGCTTACCACCACAAGCTAATGGCGGCGGCAACTGGATGCTGACCACAGCACGGCACGGTGGTTTCTAGTCGGAGTCGAAGCTCCCCCCTAGGTTCGCGAGGTTGTTGTCAACGTCCCGTCGTGGAAGAAGGGTCCCGAACGGCGTCCACAGTCGGCCAAAGGTCAGCGGCTTGTGGAGTTGTGGACTCGGGGCCGGTCAGCGCGGCAGCCGACCGTGAAGTTGGGGTTGCGCGGACCTCAGCAAATAATTGGGCGGCGATGTTAGACCTACCGGCGTGGCGAAGCTGCCGACTTCCTGCCAGCATTGGATCGTTTGGCCGTGCGCCAAATTCGTGATCGCTACCTGTCGGAGAACGAGTGGCTCGCCATTGCCGATCTGCGCCGCGCTGGCATGAGCATGCGGCGATTGCCTTTTCGCCAGGGCCTCGTCGAGGATATCCAGAGAATTGCGCCGCAACAGTCGCCACGATGGCGAGTATCCGCCGTGACGGAGCCCACCGCTCGGCGCTCCAAAGTGGAGCCCGCCGTCACCAACGGCGAGTCGACAAGAACCACGGCTTATGCAAGCTGCTCGCGGACCTGCTAGCGCAACGGTGGAGCCCGCAAAAATCGCTCGGCACCTGCGACGTCAACGTGGCACCGCGACAGTAACGGAAAGGCCAATGGGCTACTACGCAAATACTTCCCCCGAGGGCGCCGGCCTGAGCACCTGCTCACCCGACCACCTACGCGCGGTCGAATACGCGATTCACAACCGACCCGGCCTCCTCCTCCAAGACCGCAAACCGGCCGAACTTTTCAGAGCACCGCCAACCTCGCCCGACTATCAACTGTTGTGACGTTGACTGCAAGCCACCTTGCCGATAACTAGTCAATTTTCGGTTGCCGATGACAGCTATTGACGGATACGATTTAGAACCGTGTCAGGACCGAAGACCGCGACAATCCGTCTGAACGCGATACGAAAAGACGCATTCACCATCCATAAGAGCCTGGAGCGGTCGGTTCCAAGTGCAGGCAGTTGGGTTTCTTTGTGAGTGCCGAGAATTGTATCTGATGGTCTGGCGTCTCTTGGAGAGGTAATACATTGCCATTACCCGCGATCGATCAATTCCAATGAAAGCCGTATTACTGGCTGGAGGCCTCGGTACGCGCCTCAGAGAAGAAACCGTCATCCGCCCCAAACCGATGGTGGAGATCGGCGGTCGGCCGCTCCTGTGGCATATCATGAAGCTCTACTCCCACCACGGAATTCATGAATTCATCGTCTGCTGTGGTTATAAGGGTTACGTCATAAAGGAATACTTCGCCAACTATTTCTTACACATGTCGGACGTGACTTTTGATATGTCCACCAACAGCATGCAGGTCCATGAGCACCACGCAGAACCCTGGCGTGTCACGTTGGTGGATACGGGCGACGACACCATGACAGGCGGCCGCCTTAAGCGCGTGGCGACCTACATCCATAATGATGAGGCTTTTTGCTTCACTTACGGTGATGGTCTCAGCGACGTCAATATCGGCGCCAGCATTGATTTCCACCGTCGCCATGGGCGTCTCGCGACAGTCACGACGGTATTTCCGCCAGGACGCTATGGGGCCATTGAGCGCGAAGGTGACCGAGTGACGCGCTTCGTCGAGAAACCGCCGGGCGACGGCGGCCTCATCAACGGCGGATTTTTCGTCCTGTCACCCGCAGTACTCGATTACATTGAAGGCGATCAAACCCCGTTTGAAAGCGACCCCTTGGCTAAGCTGGCTTCGGACGGCCAACTGATGGCTTTCGTCCATTCCGGCTTCTGGCAACCCATGGATACGCTTCGGGACAAGAATCGGCTTGAAGACCTGTGGGATACCGGAAGGGCTCCTTGGAAATGCTGGTGATGAGCGCCTTCGTCGAGGGCGTCAATGTCAACGTGTCCCGCGGTGCAGTCAACCTCGGATTGGGTGGGGTGAAGGCATGAATATCCTCGACACCGCAATCGCCGATCTCATGGTTGTGCAGTCACTACCTATCAGCGATGCGCGCGGCACGTTCATCCGCCTCTTCTGCGCTCAGGAACTTCAGGGCCTGCTCGGCCAGCGTCAGATCAAGCAGATCAACCAGTCGAGAACCAGTCGCGCCGGCGTAGTGCGTGGCCTGCACTTTCAACACCCGCCGCATGCGGAATTGAAAATGGTCCGCTGCTTGCGCGGCCGGGTCTGGGATGTCGCAGTGGATCTGCGAGCGGGCTCGCCAACGTTCCTGCACTGGCACGCAGAGGAATTGGTTCAGAACGATGCACGGATGGTTGTTATCCCAGAAGGTTTTGCGCACGGCTTTCAGGCGTTGGAGCCCGACAGCGAATTGCTGTATCTGACCACGGCCTTCTACCAACCCGCCTTCGAGGGCGGCGTTCGATACGACGACCCAGCGCTCGCCATCGCCTGGCCATTACCACCGCAGGGCCTTTCGCCCCGTGATATGGCGCAGCCGCCCTTGGGAGCAGATTTCACCGGAATCACATTATGACCTGCCGACACCGCGAGGCCGCATTCACGCGCAGCTTATTTGACCTGTGCTTTACGCACCCATCCAACACCTACCCGCGTGGCGAGGACCTGTGTGAGCCGGAACTACACTACCCGCTAGGGGTGAAGGTCTGTCAGCGGTGCTACTTGGTGCAGATTGAGGATTACGCTCGCCCTGACGAACTGTTCAGCGCAGCGTCCGGGCATGAAAAGTTTTTGCCAGGAAGCCATATCTCAATCCGTTCGCCTCCGGCATTGTGGGAAAACCAGCCAGACGACGTGATGACTTGCCGTGGAACATCGTCGATGAGGTGCAGGCCCAATTGGCTGATCTCGTCCTCGAGGCGGTGCGTCTTGTGACGACAACTCCTAGATTGAGCTACCTATGAAGTCTTAGAACCGTCGCCGACGCGAGCAAGCTGGGTTCGACCTGCTGGAGTTGAAATTCTTATGACCGTTACCTTGACGGGAGCGACCGGATTTGTCGGAAGGCAGATTCTGCGCAACCTTCTCGAAAGAGGCTGTTCTGTGCGGGTGATCGTTCGCGATCCGTCTCGCCTACCTGATGGTTGGGAACGTGACGCATTACAGATTGTGCGGACTCCTGACTTGTTCGCAGAGGTCGGCGAGCGGTTAAAAGAGTTGCTCGAGGGATCCGAAACCCTTGTGCATGCGGCCTGGTATACGGAGCCAGGCGAATACCTGACGTCTCCATGGAACCTGGCGTGTCTTACCGGCACACTCAACCTGGCGGACGCATTCGCGTCAATCGGGGGCAAGCGATTCGTCGGATTGGGAACGTGTTTCGAGTACGACTCTTCCGCCGGCCAGATGACCACCAATACACCGTTGGCTCCGAATAGTTTGTACGCCGCGTGCAAAGCATCGGCCTTTCAGGTGCTTCGATTTCTTCTGGATGCGCAAGCTCTGAGCTTTGCGTGGTGCCGAGTCTTCTATTTGTATGGGGAAGGCGAAAGTGAGCGGCGTCTAGTGCCATACATTCGCAGGCAATTGGAGGCTGGGCAAGAAGTCCTGCTCAGTCGCGGTGATCAGGTACGTGATTTTCTCGATGTGAAAGACGCCGCTCGGATGATCGTCGATGTCGCACTGGGGCAGCAGCAAGGCGCGGTGAACATCTGCTCAGGTGAAGCGGTGACCGTTCGACAGCTCGCTGAACGCATTGCAGACGAGTACGGTCGGCGTGCACTGCTGCGATTCGGGGCAAGACCAGAAAACGTCTTTGACCCTCCGCGGGTCGTCGGCGTGCGGGAGGACGCGATATGAGTGGAGCAACAACGCTTTACGAGCAGTCGGCGTTTCCGATTTTCCAGAACCGGATGTATGACTCCCAGGAAGAGGCGCGCGCATGTCCCCGCGGCGATATTCGGTTGGTGCAAGACCATACCAGCGGCCTCGTTTATAACGCGGCCTTCCGGCCGGAGCTGATGAACTATGACGCTGCATACCAGAACGAGCAGGCGCATAGCCCTTTGTTCAAAAGTCATCTGGAACACGTCGCAAACATCATTGTGCGCAACTTCGGCACTGACGGGTTGGTCGAAGTCGGTTGCGGTAAAGCGTATTTCCTTGAGCTGCTCCAGTCGCGCGGCTGCTCCATCGCGGGCTTCGATCCAACCTACGAGGGTGAGAATCCCGCCGTCCAGCGTCGCTTCTTCGGCGATGGCGTGACGGTGTCGGCCAGGGGGCTCGTGCTGCGTCATGTACTGGAACACGTAGAAAACCCTGTCGGTTTCCTCGATAGCTTGCGCGCCGCCAACGGCGGTGGACTGATCTATATCGAGGTCCCGTGCTTCGAGTGGATCCTGCGCGCGAGAGCCTGGTTCGACATCTTCTACGAGCACGTCAACTACTTCAGGCTCGCCGACTTTTCGAAGATGTTTGGCCACGTCGTCGATTCCGGGTATCTGTTTGGTGGGCAGTACCTCTATGTCGTCGCGGACCTAGACACCTTGCGGCCACCCGTATTCAGCCATGCGGACTGTATCGACTTCCCGAAAGATTTTCTTGCGAGGGTGTCCGACATTTCTTCCGACCGGGCGGGAGCGACGAGTGCTGTATGGGGTGCAGCGTCGAAAGGTGTCATCTACTCGCTCTTGCGGGAACGCTGCGGCAAACCGGTGGATGTCCTTATCGATATTAACCCGGCCAAGTGTGGCAAGTATGTTCCGGCCACCGGCCTGCGCGTCATGTCTCCGGAAGACGGAATGGCCACGCTTGCAACAGGTTCCGACATCTGCGTGATGAACTCTAACTACCTCGAGGAAATTCGCGAGATAACAGGGGATCGATTCAACTTGATTGGAGTTGAGCGTGACTGATTTCAACAGGAGGTGCTAGTTGGATCGATGCGATGTCGCGCAACGAGCGTCTCCGCGCGGACGCCACCGAATTCATGCACCTCATTGTTTGCCCAATATTCGTACAACTTTGCCTGGAATGTCGCGGCCGATCATCCCAGTACCCCCGAGACATAGTCCCTAAGCAAGAGTGAATCTGGCGCGCCGGCCCGACCTGATAACCGCGACTGGCATCGCCCACGGCGGTGAGCCCTACCGGCTACGCGACCACCAAGGCGCCGCCGAAACCCTCCGCAGAGCCGCCACCGGGAACCCACCAACTACACTGAGCGCTGCTCACAGGTGAGGACTTTCGGCGAGCACGCCTGGGCCTGACTTGGCTCACGATTTTGGGTTGGTGATGCGCGTAGGGGTTTGACCTGTGGTTTCGTGGTCGGTTCTGCGTAAGTTTGTGCACTAAATCGGGGCCGTAGGCTGCCGGGGTGGCCTACGTGCGCACCGTGAAGACCGCCTCGGGGGCGACCGCGGTGCAGATCGTGTGGTCCAACCGGCGAGGAGCGCGCTCGATTGAGCATCTGGGCTCAGCCCATGATGACGGCGAACTTGTGGCGCTCAAGGCGGCCGCTGCCCAGCGGTTGGCGGCGAATCA
>NZ_MVHT01000093.1 GCF_002086275.1 Mycobacterium intermedium
AGGGGGGAGGGGAGGTGCCGCGCGCGACGTGGGCGCGCTAGATTCGCCGCCGAGCCCCCATAGCCCAATTGGCAGAGGCAGCGGACTTAAAATCCGTCAAGTGTCGGTTCGAGTCCGACTGGGGGCACAGACCTGAAAGCGCAAGTCAGACGCAATTCGATGCTCACTCAGGCGCGAGCGGAGCGAAACCGCAGGATGGCCCCTGACAGCAGCCTGGCAGCAGGACGGCCTCCTTTGGGCAGGTCAGCCCCCGACACCGCCTTGGCGCAAGAAGTTCAGGGTGTAGCCCTGGTAAGTCAGGGTGTTGGGATCGAGCCCGATCAGCTCAAGGTAGGGGTTCCATTCGCGAGAGTCGACGAACCAGTCCCAACGGGTGATGTGCCCATCTTGGTTGGTCCAGATGTAGTCCCACTCGCGTAGTGAGAGGACCCTTCCGTCGGATGTGGTCCCCGCGTAGGTGTCGTGCGTAGCAAAACCCCAGTCGGTCGCGGTGCAATCGAAGGCGCTGACGAGACGCCAGTCGGGCATGTGTTTCCACCACATCCTGATCTCTGGCGTGAGCATGTCGCCATCCGGCGCGTATCTGGTCATCGCGGCCGCGAGTTCCTCTGAATAAAGATCGGCCATCGGTTGCGCAACGCCGCCGTTGAAGAGTGGACACATCATCACGGCTTCTGGTGCATAGATCCACTCATCGCCGTATGTGACGTAGTTGGTTTCTGGGGCTTTCGCATAGGCCTCCCAGTGAGCGCGGGCCATTCTTTCGTGGAGAGCCACGCGATCAGTCATGGAACTCGCCTTCATCGTTATTTAGATAACAGGCCATCAGTGTAAATCGCATTATTGGATTTTGAGAGCGATTGTTCTCCGTGCTTGCCAGGGGCCGACGTCCTTAAGTGCTCGACGGTTCTGGATTGCGCAGGGCGACTTCAGCGTCGTGGGGGTGCCTGGGGCAACACCGACCCCCGGGCGGCACTAGTCCGCGACGAGGTCGACGCGGGCCTGGTGCTGCAGAACGACGTGGTGGCCCCCTATCTGACCGATCTGACCACCGAGGAGCAGAAGGAGCGCTGGCTTCCCGGGGTGACTAGCGGCGAACTCATCGTGGCCATCGCCATGACCGAACCCGGCGCCGGCAGCGATCTTTCGGGCATCAGCACCCGAGCGGTCCGTGACGGCGACCATTACGTCATCGACGGCGCCAAGACGTTCATCTCGAACGGGCAGAACTGCGATCTCGTCGTGGTGGCGGCTCGCACCGGCGAGGACCGGCACCGGGGTCTCTCGCTCTTCGTCGTCGAGGCCGAAACCCCCGGTTTCGAGAAGGGGCGAAACCTCGACAAACTGGGACTGCACGGGCAGGACACCAGTGAGCTCAGCTTCACCGGCGCCCGCGTCCCAGCCGCCAACCTGCTGGGCGAAGAGGGCGCCGGCTTCTACCAACTGATGCGCAACCTGCCGCAGGAACGGCTGTCGCTCGCGGTCACCGCCGTCGCCGCCGCCGAGGGAGTGCTCGCCACCACCCTGGAATACGTCAAGCAGCGCAACGCTTTTGACAAGCCCGTCGGCACCTTCCAGCACAACCGGTTCCTGCTGGCTGAACTGTCCACCGAAGTCGAGATCGCCCGGGTGTTCATCGACCACTGCGTGGAGTTGCACACACGCAACGAACTCAGCGCGGCCACCGCCGCTAAGGCGAAGTGGTGGACCACCGAATTGCAGGTCCGAGTCGCCGACCGTTGCCTGCAGCTGCATGGCGGCTACGGCTACATGCGCGAGTACCCCGTGTGCCGGGCCTTCGCCGACGCCCGGATCCAGACCATCTATGGCGGAACCACCGAGATCATGAAAGAGATCATCGGTAAAGACCTTGGACTGTAACGACTTTCATCTACCGACAAGGAACGGCATGTTCACCGAGATACTCACCGACGTCACCGACGGCGTCGGCACCATCGCATTCAATCGCCCCGACCGCCGCAACGCACTGAGCCTGGAAGTGCTGGGCAACCTCAGCGACTGCCTCGACGAGTGGCGCACCAACCACGACGCGGCGGCCGTGGTGATCACCGGCGGCGACAACGTGTTCTGCGCGGGATTGGACCTGCAACTACAGTCCGGCTTCACCGATGAACTGCGCGGCACCTACTCCGATGCCTGTCTGCGCGCGTATGGCACCCTGCTGGACTACCCCAAACCGACCATTGCCGCGGTCGCCGGCCCGGCTCTCGGCGGCGGCTGCGACATTGCGGATTTTTACGACATCCGCATCGGCTCCGAAGACGTCATCATGGGATACCCACAGATCAAGATGGGCTTGACCCCGTACTTTTCGCCGTTGTGGAAGATCGTGGGACTCAGCCAGGCCAAGCTGCTGACCTTCACCGGTGACCGCATCGACGCCGCCGAGGCGTTCCGCATCGGTCTGCTGGACCGGCTCGTCCCCGCCGGACAAGCCGTCGTCGCCGCCAAAGAACTCGCGAAGTCGATCGCGGAAACCACCACCGCGTCCGCAATGATCAACAAGGAGATGGCATTGCGCTCTCCCGCCATGGACCCGATCGCCGCGCTCACCTATGAAACGCTGGCCTACCGCGAGGTCATCTGGCATCCCGACGTCATCGAGCGCATCGGCAACGCCTACCGCAAGCTGGGCGGTGGCAAGGGCCGCGGCTAACCGCGGATAGAGGGTAAAGAGCGCTACCGCGTTACCGTCGCACCATCGCCAAGAGCTCCGGCAGGGCTTCGCGGGCCGCGACGCCGAGTGAGCCCGAGGCTGCCACTGCGGAACCCTCGTCTTCACGATGGTCGAGCTGGTCTGCGGTCGCGACGATGCGGGATCCATTAACAGCAGAACCGGCCCCCATTCAGCCCAATGCTGGGGTCTAGATTTCAGGGCAGTGTGTCAACGTGGCTGGTTTGCATATCCGACGCATTTGACCGATCGAAGATTGAATGTGTGTTTCGATGGGGTCGGCGCTGACGTCATTGGTCTTGGGTGTCGGACTAGGCGAGCTGGATGACGCCGCTATCTGTGCCCGGCGGGCTTTCAGGAATGATGTGAAGATCATGAAATGCGCTGGGCCTGCCGGTTGAGAGCACTATGCTACCGAGAGCCAGACATGCTGCGTTCGCTGCGATTTGCAGAGAGGGTTCCGCTGGGATGACGGTCGATTTCAGCCTGCTCGGCGAGATCGAGGCTCGAGTTAACGGGCAGCGCCTGGAAATAGGCCATGCCCGTCAGCGGTGCGTCCTGGCCGCATTTCTGATTGACGTCAACCGCCCTATATCGGTCGACCAGCTGATCGATCGAGTGTGGTCCGACAAGCCGCCGCATAACGCAAGGAATTCGCTCGCGGGATATGTCTCCCGGCTGCGGAATTTGCTTGCCGACACCAATGACGCGGCAATTGCGCGGGAGCCGGGGGCATACGTCCTCAACACGGATCCGCTATCGGTGGACCTGCACCGCTTCCGGTCTCTGGTGGCATCGGCGCGGGCCAGCGCTGACCCGCAGGAAGCCGCTCGCCTCTACGATCAGGCGTTAGCCATCTGGTCAGGAGAACCGTTCGTCTCCTTGGATACCCCATGGATCAACCACGTCCGCGAGGCTTTGAAGGCCGAGCTGTTCGCGGTGCAACTGGACCGCAACGACGCGGCATTGCACAGTGGTAGACACGCTGAGTTGCTGGTCGAGCTAACCGCGGCGCAGGCGGCGAATCCGCTCGACGAACGGCTGGCTGGGCAGTTGATGCTGGCGCAGTTCCGCAATGGTCGCCAAGCGGATGCCCTGCACACTTATCTTCGGGTTCGCGAGCGGTTGGTTGAGGAGCTCGGCGTTGATCCAGGCTCGGCCCTGCGTGAGCTGCATCAGCAGATTCTCACCGGTGAGGCAGAGCAGCCGACCGCCCCGGGGACAACGCGGCCGGCGGCGGAGTCGCACCACCTTCCGCCACCACCTCACTCACCCGTCTTTGATCGGCCACACCCGGCACTGTTACGGCGCACCAACATTTTCGTCGGCCATCAGCACGAATTGAGGCGGGTCATCGACGCACTGGACCGCGCCCCGCTCGTGACCTTGACGGGCGTAGGCGGCGTCGGCAAAACGAGGCTCGCGCTCGAGGTCGCGAGGAACGAGCAGAAGCGCTTCGGCGACGGTGTGTGGATCTGCGAACTGGCACCACTGGAACACGGTGACGCCGTGGTGCACACCGTTGCGGCCAGTGTGTGGTTGCGGCAGCAGCCGGGCATGGACATCGAGGCGAGCGTCATCGAGTACCTGCGGGAGCGCGAGGTCTTGTTGGTGTTCGACAATTGCGAGCACGTGCTCGAGGCGGCTGCACGGTTGATCGACCGAATAGTGCGTCATTGCCCGCGGGTGTCGGTGCTGGCAACCAGCCGACAGCCGCTGGGTATCGACGGCGAGCGGATCATCGGCGTCCCGCCTCTCCAGGAAGAGGACGCGACCCGTCTGTTCGTCGAACGTGCCCGGGCCAGCCAACCGGACTTTGCTCTAGAGGACCAGCCGATGGCTGCGGTGATCGAGATCTGCCGCCGGGTTGATCGGCTGCCGCTGGGCGTCGAATTGGCGGCGGCACGAATGCGGGTGATGAGTATCCACGATGTGGCCCGACGCCCGGACTACCTGGCACTACTGCGGGGCGGGGCGCGCAACGCCCTGCCCCGGCAACAGAGTCTGGCCGAGACGATCGCGTGGTCCTACCGATTACTCACCGAGCCCGAACAATCGCTGTTCGCCCGACTATCGGTGTTCGCGGGACAGTTCGACCTGGAAGCGGCACACGGTGTGTGCGGTGAGCCCGGGGCCAGCGAGGACGACACGCTGGAAGTGCTGACCTACCTGGTCGACAAGTCCATGGTGCTGGCGCGGACCGACGATGAACGCACGCGTTACTCCCTGCTGGAGACGTTGCGGGCGTACGGACGCGAATGCTTGGAAAAGAAGAAGGTTGACGGGGAATTCGCGATGCGGCATGCGGTGTACTTCACCGAACTCGCCGAGCGTGCCGGAGCGGGCGTGCAGGGTCCCCAGGAGCAGGATTGGGTAGAGCGGATGATTCCCATCTACGACAATCTGCGTACGGCCTTCGAGTATGCGATGCACGAACGGGAATTCGATCTTGCGCTGCGGCTGGTCGCGGCAGTGCCGGAGCTGCTCGGTTGGCGGATCGGCTACGAGATAGCCGAGTGGGCCGAACGCGTCATCGCTGTTGCCGACCCCGACCATCCGCTGTTTTGCGCTGCGGTCGGAACGGCCAGCCGCGTCGCCTGGAATCACGCCGAGTATGCGCGGGCAAAATCGCTGGCGGGTCTGGCGGGGGGCGCGGTTCCCGGCCGAGGAAGTGCACGCGTCGTATACCCGGCAGATGTCCTGGCAGATGTCACCCTTTTCGAAGGGGACCCGCCCAAAGCCTTTGCGTACTGGGAGGCCGAGGCGGCGGCTGCCCGTCGTGCCGACGATCCGATCAGGCTGAGCTGGACGCTTTTTGTGGTCGCGATCTGTCAGGGTGTCATGCGCAATGACGACGTCGCAGTGCCTACGGCGCAGGAGGGTGTTGCCGCGGCAGAGCGCACGGGCAATCCGACGGCGCAGGCGATGGCATATTTCGCGCTGGGCTACTTACTCAGAAAGTCCGAACCCGAGCGTGCGCTCGCTCTGTTCGACGACGCGGCACGGTTGGCCGCCGACGTGCAGAATTTCTGGGTCTACGGCAGCGCGCTGATGGAAGCCGCGGCGACCCGAGCCGTGTACGGGGATCCAATCCTTGCGGCGCAGATGTTCATTTCGGTGCTCGAATTGTGGGACCGATTCGGCGATGTCACGCAGCAGTGGCTCTCCCTGCGCTATGTGGCGCGCCTGTTGATCCGGCTCGGTGGGCACGACGATGCCGCATTCCTTTACTGCGCATTCATCGACGCGGGAAAGCCGTCACCGCTCACCGCGTTCCAGATTGAGCTCATCGCCGATTATGTGGGTGCAGCCCGCCTCGATACGCATCGGACCCCAACCCTCAGTGCTGCCGCGCTGTCGGCGCGGGCGCGTTCAAGCCTGCAATGGCATTACGAACGCGCGGTCGCATCCACCGCATCTTGACATAGGTACGACACCTGCCTGGCGCTGACGCCGCCGGGCGGATTTTCTGCCCGCCATCCAGGACAAGCAGCCTTACCTGCGCATTTCATGATTTGCGAAGGTTCGCCAAATCGTCGTTCGGCACAGTCGACCGGGACAGGACACCAAGTTGCCAACCGGTCCAGGCGCTGTGAACAGCTGGGCGCCACGACGCCCTGCATCGGCGCGACCGTGCGAGAACGACGGAGGAGACGAGCGTGACGAACTTCTCGGTTTGGCCGCCGGAGGTTAATTCTGCGCAAATCCTCGGCGGCGCGGGCTCTGACCCGATGCTGCAGGCCGCGGCTGCCTGGCGCGGGCTGTCCATCGAATTGAACTCCGCCGCAACATCATTCCAATCGGTGGCGCTGGGGCTGGCAACCGAGTCATGGCAAGGCCCGGCGGCGTCGGCGATGGCGGCTGCGGCCGCACCCTATGTGGGGTGGCTGCAGTCGGCCGCCACGCAGGCCGAGCAGGCCGCAAGCCAGGTCACGGCGGCGGTCGAAGTCTTTGAGGCGGCGCGCGCCGCGATCGTGCATCCCGCGCTTATCGCGGCCAATCGTGCCCAGTTGGTCACGCTGGTGATGTCGAATGTGCTGGGTCAGAACGCGGCGGCGATCGCCGCCACCGAGGCGGAGTACGAGCAGATGTGGGCTGAAGATGTGGCGACGATGCTCGGCTACCATTCCGGGGCTTCGGCGGTCGTTTCGGGGTTGAGGCCGTTCACTCAGTCGCTGCACGGCCTCATGAGCGGGGCAGTCGCGGCTGTGAACAGCGCCGGCATAGCCGGACCCGCTGCCGCCAGTAGCCCACCGCAGCTTCCGTTTAGTGTGGCAAACAGTTTCAACCTGGGTCTCGCCAATATCGGTGGCCTGAATCTGGGCAACGCCAATATCGGTGACCTCAACCTGGGCAGCGGGAACGTCGGCAGCCTCAACTTCGGCAGCGGAAACCTCGGCAACCTCAACCTGGGCTGGGGCAACCTGGGCAGCGGCAACATCGGCTTCGGCAATCTGGGCGGCGAGAACTTCGGTTTCGGCAACCTTGGCGGAAGCAACTTCTGCTTCGGCAACATCGGCAACTTCAACATCGGCTTCGGCAATACCGGCAACTTCAACATCGGCTTCGGCAACACGGGCAATGGCAACATCGGCCTTGCCAGTACCGGCGACGGCAACTGGGGTATCGGTTTCACCGGCAACAACCTCGTCGGCTTCGGCGGCCTCAACTCCGGCACGAACAACGTTGGCCTGTTCAACTCGGGCACCGGAAACTCCGGATTCTTCAACTCCGGCGTCGGCAACCTTGGACTAGGAAACACCGGCAGTTTCAACACGGGATTATTCAACGCCGGAACCGCGAGCACCGGTTTCTTCAACGCCGGCATAGTCAGCACGGGCATCGGGAACGCCGGGAATTACAACTCGGGCCACTTCAACCTCGGGAACTTCAATACGGGTGGTTTCAATGTCGGTGACACCAACACCGGCTTCCACAACCCGGGCAATATCAACACCGGATCAATGAACATCGGGAATCTGAATACCGGCGCCCTCAACACTGGCGACATGAATAACGGATTCTTGTCGAGGAACAACGGTCAGGGCAACGCGGGATTTTCATATACCCTCACCATTCCGCGGATCCCGCTTGATCTGCCGTTGAGTGTTCCATTGGAACTGCCGGTAAGCGGCAGCGTGGGCAGCATCACCCTGCAGCCGTTCACCATCCCGATAATCGACCTAGGTCCAATCTCAAACCTCAGCGGCACCGTTGGCCCCATCAGGATGCCGTCCATCGTGGTTGACGGGCCTAGCATCTCCGTCCAAGTTGGCGGACCCGAAACCTTTATCGGCGTCAATGTCTATGGTGGTATCGGTCCCATCAACATTCCGCTCTTCGACATGCCCGCGGGCTCCGGCTTTAGAAATGAGACGACGGCCCCGTCGTCAGGTTTCTTCAACAGCGGCGCGGGCGGCACCTCTGGATTCGGAAACATCGGCGCCGGAAATTCGGGCTTCTTGAACGTATCGAACGGAGTCCTGGGCAACTCTGGTCTGCTTAATGCCGGCTCGCTGCAATCGGGCATCCAAAACCTGGGCAACTCGATCTCGGGCTACTACAACAGCGGCGGGCTAGATCCCCTAGCGTCGGCCCTCCGTTCCGGAGTCGGCAGCGTCGCCGGCCTGGGCACGGGCGGCGGGGTCAGCCTCGGTAGCCTCAGCCTGGGCGGCCTCAACCTGGGCAGCGGGAACGTCGGCAGCCTTAACTTCGGCAACGGAAACCTCGGCGACTTCAACGTCGGTTTCGGCAACTTCGGCAACCAGAATGTCGGTTTCGGCAATCTGGGCGGTGGGAACTTCGGCTTCGGCAACAGCGGCAACTTCAACATCGGGTTCGGCAATACCGGCGACTACAACATCGGCTTCGGCAACACGGGCAATGGCAACATCGGCCTTGCCAGTACCGGCGATGGCAACTGGGGCATTGGTTTCACCGGCAACAACCTCGTCGGCTTCGGCGGCTTCAACTCCGGCACGAACAACGTTGGCCTGTTCAACTCGGGCACCGGAAACTCCGGATTCGGAAACTCTGGCACTGGAAACTTCGGTATCGGCAACACCGGCAGCTTCAACACCGGTTTCTTCAACGCTGCCATCGCCAACACCGGCGTCGGCAACGCCGGCAGCTTCAATACCGGTTTCTTCAACGTTGGTGACTACAACACGGGGAGCTGGAATGTGGGCAACGTCAACACCGGAGACTTCAACCCCGGGAGCGTCAACACGGGCTATTTCAACAGCGGGAATACCAATACCGGATTCTTCAATTCGGGCGACTTAAACACCGGCGCCTTCAACTCGGGCACTGGCAATAACGGCTTCTTCTGGCGGGGGAATGGACAGGGCCAATTTAGTGATGGCTACGTCCTCGGGATCGCGGGGATCCCGCTAGAAATTGCGGCAGACGTCAACATCGCCATACCGGTTACCGGAGAAGTCACCGGCATTAAAGTCCATGGGTTCGACATCCCGGTCCCGATGGCGGTGAATTTTGTTATAAGTTTCGGTGACCTCGGCGTCAAACATATCAACCTCAACGGAACTATCCATACCACCGTCCCCGATATCATCGTCAACCGAATTACCCTCGACATCACCGCCGGACCTTCCCTCATGCATATACCGATCGTCAACACTGTGGGTCCGGTCACCATTCCGGTATTACACATTCCCGCATTGTCTGGTTTCGCCAACAACTCGACCAACCCGTCATCGGGATTCCTCAACTCGGGCACCGGTGGCAATTCGGGCTTCTTCAACTCGGGATCTGCCACCTCGGGGATGTTCAATGCGGCCAATCAGCTAGTCTCCGGTTTCAGCAATGGCGGGTCGCTGGCATCAGGCATCGCCAACCTCGGCACCATGATTTCGGGCATGTACAACGCCAACCCCCTGGGCCTCGCCGCCGCGGCTTTCACGTCGGGCATCGGAAACGTCGGCAGTGCGCTTTCCGGCTTCTTCGCCGACGGCACCGGGCGTTAGGGGCCCCAACGATGCACCCCCTGATCGGCAACGGTGCCTACGGTGGGGGGGCGGGGCAGGCTCTCGGCGATGACGCGCCGGTGTGGGTAGGAGGCGGTAGCGGTTCAGGCGGCAACGGGGTGGCGTCGCCGCCCCCGTGATGTGCGACACCCGACACGGGGCCAACTGAGTCGGTTGACCGACGGCCCGTGTTGCGCGGTCATGTCGTGGCGTTCAGGATTGCCGCACGAGCCGAAGTGAGCACTCGTACGCCGTGGCGGTGACCGAAGGAGCCAGCACTGACCTCAAACGACGACCCCCGTGCCGACATTGTCGCCCGCCAGTACGAGCGGTGGAGCTACCCGCACCCGATCGAAGACCTAAGAGCGTGGGCGGCAGTCAACTTTGAATGGTTTGACCCCGCTTACTCCCATCGAATTTTGTGGCCGGACCGTGAATACAAACCTGATCTCGATATCCTGATCGCGGGTTGTGGCACAAATCAAGCGGCGATTTTCGCATTCAACAACCGTGCGGCCAAAGTCGTGGCGGTCGATGTCAGCCAGGCGTCGCTGGACAATCAACAACGTCTGAAAGACAAGTACGGGTTGGCGAATTTGGAGCTGCATCAGCTTCCGATCGAAGAGTTGACCAGCCTCGGGCGCGACTTCGATCTCGTCGTATCCACGGGTGTCTTGCATCACATGGCCGACCCGCAGGCCGGCATGAACGCGTTGGCCAAATGCGTACGGCGAGAAGGGGTCATAGCGGTGATGCTGTACGGGCGGTACGGCCGCATCGGAATCGAAATGTTGGAATCGATCTTCCGCGACATGGACTTTCGGCAGGATGACGCATCGCTAGATCTCGTCAAAGCGGCACTTCGGGTGATTCCGGCGCACCACCCCATCCAGAACTACCTGAAAAAGGCGATGGATTTAACTTGCGACGCCGCCCTGGTGGATACGTTTCTGCACGGCCGACAGCGCAGCTACTCGGTGGAGGAGTGCATTGATCTGGTCACCTCCGCCGGACTGGTATTCCAGGGATGGTTCCACAAGGCTCCGTATTACCCGCACGATTTCTTCGTGAAAGACAACAAGTTCTATGCCGCGGTAAATACGTTGCCTGACGTCAAGGTCTGGTCCGTGATGGAACGGCTGGAGCCATTGAGTGCGTCCCATCTGTTCATGGCGTGCCGCCCCGACCGGCCGAAAGAGCAATACACGATCGACTTTTCGACGGCTGCCTGCCTCGATTACGTTCCGCTGATACGTACTCGCTGCGGAGTATCCGGGACCGAGATGTTTTGGCCGGGCTTCCGCATGAAGCCCGCTCCTCTTCAGTTGGCCTTTCCGAAACACGTCGATGGGCAACGCACAATCCGAGAGATCGCTGAGCTCGTGGCGCGCAGCGGTGAGCCAGTGCAGGGTATGGTGCCAGACCTCGAGGAATTCGGCCGCAAGCTGTTTCAATCGCTGTGGCGCCTCGACTTTGTCGCGATGGCAATCGATTCGAACCAGCACGCATAGGACCCGAGGTGTCGGCTCTGTTGCGTGGCAAATTTTCATCGAATGCCCACACTCCGCTTAACGGCGCGTCGTAGTATTCATCTCGCTCGTCCGCAAACACGCTGCTCAACGGCCTGCATGACCCTGCCAATCCCGTCAGCGAAGACGTGGACGCGGTCGTAGGCGGATGTGATCAATAGACGTTCAAGGGGAGTCAATGAATTTCAAGCTTGCTCGTCGCGGCGCTGCGGTAGTGGGTTGTGCTGCAGCATTTGTGCTTTCTGCTCCGGTGGCCAACGCCGAGCCGCTGGACCCCCACCAGCCGGACATGACGAAGGGCTGGTGTCCCGGTGGTCGGTGGGGGTGGGGCAATTTAGCCGTCTGCGACGGCGAGAAGTACCCGGACGGGTCATTCTGGCATCAGTGGATGAAGACATGGATGGTCGGCCCGCAGTTCTACTACGACTGCGTCAGCGGCGACGAGCCGCTGCCCGGTCCGCCACCGCCCGGCGGCTGTGAAGGGGCCATTCCGCCCGAGTAGCTGTCCGGGGCAGGTTCGCGGTCGCCGCGAACGGCTTGCGGCTTCGGCCTCCAGCGTCGAGTCGCACCGCACTAGCCGCTCTAGAGACCAACGGTTGCGTGGGTGTTATTGCAGATGACACGCTGTCACGGAATTGCGATGAAGCGCCACCGGCTGTCGGGCCATGCCGGAGAAAAGTTGGCAACCGTTGTCCCCGTTGCAGCCGTCGCCAGGGGGAGGGAGGCTCGTGTCGATAAGTCCTTCTCGACTGCGCCTCTATGTCTTCGTTCTGGTAGCACTTCTGGCGATCATCAACGCGCTGGCGCTGTGGGGGCAACATGCGGCTGAGCGCGGCGCGGCGATTCTCCAGGTTTGTACGGGGACGGCGGCGGTCGTCTGTGGGCTGGTGGGCGCTCGGCGAGCGAAAGGCTTGTCGCGTTGGTGGCGCCTTATCTATCTCGCGGCGGTGCTGTTCTGGCTGATCGGTCAGGTGCTGTGGTTTACGGCTAGTCCCAACGCGGACGCCGTCGCGCCCACCCCGGCAGTTGTCTTCAATTCCTTGCTACCGGCGTTCGCCCTTGCATCGCTGGTTCTGCTGGTGCGTTCGAGCGGCAGGATATTCGGACCGGGTGGCCTGCTGTACCACCCCCCGGTCACCAGCCTTCTCGACGGCGTGGTGGCAGCGGCGGCGTTCCTGATCCTGGCATCTTTCGGTGGATTCGGCGCGGGGTCGCCGGCTTCGCTGCCGCGGTCGGGTAACCCGGCCGTCGAAGTGACGTTCTCGGTGTCCGTGGTCGTCGTGGTGGGCGTCGCGGTCCTGGTCGCCATGGTGTACGACGCGGCCAGGCCATACCGGACGAACTATCTGCTGCTGGCCGGCGGTCTCGTGTTGATGGCCGTTGCGGACAGGGTGATCGCCTACTTCCGCTCGGTGGGCACGGCGGAAGGTGAAGTGTATGGCGACATCGGGTTGATCCTCGGCCCGGTGATGATCGGCTTCGCGATGTTCGAGTATCCGGTGCGGACGGCGGAAGACGTCGGACTCGGCCGCGGAATTGACTGGGCGCACCTGATCTTGCCGTACGTCGGGTTCTTGGGAACCTGCCTGCTGTTCGCCTTCCACGTGCTCGCCGGTCGGTCGCTGAGCGCCATTGCGGTCTGCGTGACCGTGCTCATGGTCCTGCTGGTGACACTGCGCCAGGTGATCGCCATGGGGGCGCAGCGCTTGCTGACGCAACGCCTCTATCGCGCCCAGCAAGGACTCGCGCATCAGGTACACCATGACTTGCTTACCGAGCTGCCCAATCGGCTGTTGTTCTCCCGCCGCCTCGACGAGGCGATGCAGGTCGGCGGCTTCGTGCTGATCTTCGTCGACCTCGACGACTTCAAAGAGATCAACGACCGCTTCGGGCACGCCGCCGGCGACGAACTGCTTCGTGCGGTGGGGGAGCGACTCAAGCGATGCGTATCGGAGAACGACACGTTGGCCCGGATCGGTGGCGACGAGTTCGCGATCCTCATCCACGAAGAGCCCGAGGAACTCGAGACGGTCAGTGACCGGGTGCGGGTGGCGCTGCGCGATCCCTTCCCGCTGCACGGCTCCTCGGTGCGTGTCCGGGCCAGCCTCGGCGTCGTACGGCCGGACACCGAAGACGGACTTCAGACGTCCGACGACCTACTGCGGAAAGCCGACATCTCGATGTACGCGGGCAAACGCCTCGGCAAGAACACCGCGGTGATCTACCAACCGTTGACGGGAGTGCGGGCTGACTTCCCGACCGCGCTGCGTGCGGCCCAAGGCGGCGTACCCGACGGGTTCAGCCTGGTCTACCAGCCGGTGGTGCGACTCCCGGAACAGACCCTGGTGGCCGTGGAGGCTTTGGCCCGATGGACCGCGCCCAACGGCATGCAGATCGCTCCCGAAACATTCGTGGTAACCGCCGAGGCCGCAGGACTCGGTGCCAACCTGGATGCGATGGTGCTCGACCTGGCCTGTTATGAGGTCCAGCGCGCTGGCTTGGACGTCGACATCCACGTCAACATCGGTGCGGCACGCCTGGGGAACACCGGTTTCGACGAGCGTGTGAGACGGACGATGAAACGGCATCGAATCGATCCGGGGCGGCTCGTCGTCGAGATCACCGAGACGGTTCCGATCGTCGACCTCAGTGATGCGACGGCCCAGATCGAGCTGCTCAATGAGCTCGGCGTGCGGGTGGCGCTCGACGATTTCGGCGCGGGGTACAACTCGCTGACCTACCTGCACGCCCTGCCGGTGCACATTGTCAAGCTGGACCGCAGCCTCGCCGTCGGGGTCGATCCCGCGCGCGATATGGCCATGTACCGCTCGGTGTTCGGGCTCTGCGCCGAGCTGGGCTTCGAGGTGATCGCGGAGGGCATCGAGACGACGGCCCAGCTGGACACCATCGCGGGCGCCGGAGTTCGCCTCGCGCAGGGTCATCTTTTTGGACGGCCTGTGCGGATCGACGAGATCGCCGATGCGAGGCGAGCATGCCAGCACGCCATGTAACCAGGCGAGTCGGGCGGATGAGGTTGACTTCCACGACGTGAGCGAACTTTTCGGGGCGTTGTGTCCGTGTGGCAGTGGAGCGGTCCATCAGGCGTGCTGCGGGCCGTTGCTTCATGGTGAGCGGCAGGCTTCGACGGCCGAAGAGCTGATGCGGTCCAGGTATTCGGCGTACGCCTGCGGCGACGCCGACTATCTGTTCCGCACTTGGCATCCGCGAACGCGGCCGGTCGAGGTGACGGTCGATCCCGCCGTCGTCTGGACCGGCCTTGAGGTGCTCGCCGCCGCCGCGGGCGGTCCGGACGATGAAATCGGGGAAGTGGAGTTCACTGCGCACTTCAAGGCCGGGGGCCGCGCCGACAGCATGCACGAGCGCAGTCGCTTCCAGCGGCGCGCCGGCCGATGGTTTTACGTCGACGCCGTACCCGACTAGGCCGAACAGGCGCGGCTTACGTGTGGAAATGCCGCACCCGGGTATAAATGCGGGCGTATGACTACAGCACGGACACAACCGGATCAGCGCGAGCTCGACAGCGTCCGGCGAATGGTAGACGGGATCTCCCAGGCGTTCGCGGCCAAGATCGTCGGGCAGCGCGACCTGCGTGAGTCCTTGCTGATCGGCCTGCTCACGGGCGGCCACATCCTGCTCGAAAGTGTGCCGGGCCTGGCCAAGACCACCGCCGCGAAGGTGCTCGCCGAGGCGGTGCACGGTCGCTTTCAACGCGTCCAATGCACGCCTGACCTGCTGCCCAGCGACATCATCGGCACCCAGATCTATGACTCGGCGACCACCTCGTTCGTCACCCAGCTGGGCCCCGTGCACTCCAACATCCTGTTGCTCGACGAGATCAACCGGTCGAGCGCCAAAACCCAGAGCGCGATGCTCGAGGCGATGGAAGAGCGGCAGACCACGATCGGCGGGCAGGTGTACCCCATCGCGGAGCCGTTCCTGGTCATCGCCACCCAGAACCCCGTCGACCAGGAGGGCACCTACCCGCTCTCCGAGGCGCAGACCGACCGCTTCCTCCTCAAGGAGATCGTGCGCTACCCCTCCCCGGAGGAGGAAGTGGAAGTGATGTCGCGTATCGACGCCGGGATCTACGACAAAGGCCAGCCCACGAGGCCGGTGGTCAGCCTCGACGATGTGCTGCGGTTGCAGCACCTGGTGCGCCAGGTTCACATGGACCGGGCGCTGGTGCTCTATGCCAGCCAACTGGTCGACGTCACCCGCCACCCGGCACAGAAGCTGCCCAAGCAGATCGCGCGCCTCATCGAGTACGGCGCCAGCCCCCGTGCCACCATCGCGTTCTGCAAGGCCGCACGGGCACGTGCGGTGCTGTCCGGCCGGGCGCACGTGTTGCCCGAGGACATTGCGAAGCTTGCGCACCGGGTGCTGCGGCATCGGCTCATCCTCGGTTTCGAAGCGGCCAGCGCCAACGTCACCCCCGAGACCGTGATCGACGCCGTGATGCGTGTCGTCCGGGTCCCCTGACGTGCCAAAGGGTCACTAGGGCTAACCGTGGGCAAGCACCTCAACCGGGCGAAAGCGCATTTCGGCACCGACACCCGCGGCCTGCTTGAAGGCGGTCGTTACGCGCTGACGCATACGCGCAGCATGGAGTTCGACGACCTGCGCGAATACGTGCCGGGCGACGACGTGCGAGACATCGACTGGAAGGCATCCGCGCGGTCAGGCACCGTGCTGATCAAACGGTTCGTCTCCGAGAAGCACCATAAAATCCTGCTTGTCGCCGACGCCGGCCGGAACATGGCGGCGCTCGCCCCCAGCGGTGAGTACAAGCGCGACGTCGCCGCGCACATCATGGGCGCGGTCGGATTGATCGGGTTGCGCCGCTCCGATCAGATCGGCATGGTCTACGGCGACCGCCGCGGCTCGGTGAATATCCCGCAGCGGCGCGGCGAGCCGCACATCGAGGGACTGCTGCACCGCTGGTATCAGCACACCGTCGCCGATCCCGCAACGAGCGACATCACCGTCCAACTCGACTATGTCGCAACGCATTACCGACACACAATGCTGATCATCGTGGTGTCCGACGAACCCGATTTCGACGAGGCGCTCAGCGAGTTGCTCGTCAAACTGGGTGCACGGCACGACATCCTGTGGGCGATGGTGTCGGACATGCCCGCGGTGGGCCCGGACAACACCGACGGATTCGACGTCGCCACCGGCCGTTTCGTCCTCAACGGCGCCGACCTGGGCCCGCGGGTGGTCGACGCGTACCGCCGCGCCGAGCAGGCGCGCCGCGACCGCCTCGACACGTTCCTGACCCGGCACACGGTCCCCCACGCGACCATCGCCGGCAGTGGTGACATCCGACGCGAGCTCGTCGGCCTGACCGAGGTGGCTGCCCGTGCCGGATGAGCTGCTGCGCCATGTCTTTGGGCCGCAGTCGTATTCCTGGACCTGGCTGTGGTTGGCCGTGCTGCTGATCTCCCTCGTAATCGGTTGGTACGCCGGAATTTTCGTGTGGACGCAACCGTCGGAGCGATTGCGACGGATGCCCGTCGTGCGGCGGATGCACGCCCGGCTGATCCGCTTCCGATTCGCCCGTCGCGTTCGCGGCATTGCCGACGAGCATGTTGCGGGACGGATGTCGGCGGCGGCGGCGAGCGCCGCGATCGCCCGGACGATACGCAGTTTTCTGCATCAGGTGACCGGTGAGCGGGCCCAGTACCTGCACATCGAAACCCTGACCGTGGCGGCCGGCGGGCAACTGGCTCCGGCTGTTCCGCTGCTCACCCGGCTTGGTGACGCGCAGTTCAACCCGGAGGCCGGGGTGAACGAAGCCTGGATGGCTGACGTCAGTGCCCGGGCACAGGAGTTGATTCGCTCGTGGACCTGAAGTGGTGGCCGGTAGTGGCCGTCGCCTGCGCCTGCTTCGCCGCGACCGTGCTGCTGGCCGCGCTGTTGCCGATGACGCGCCTGCGCAAGCGGCTTCGCCCGTTGGCCAACGTCGCACGCCTCACGCGGTTGCCCGAGTACGCGAAGGTGGCCCGGCTGCGTACGTGGTCGACCATTGCGACCCTGATATTGCTCACGGTCACATTCGGCGCCGCAGCCTGGGCCGGTGCCCGCCCGGCCGGGGCCAGCAAGGGCCTGGACGCGACCCATCCCGAAGACATCATGATCTGCGTCGGCCAGCCGGTGACCGACGCCGCGACGGCCGAGCTACTCGACTACTTCGCGCGGCAAGCCGGTGATTCCTATCAGACCCAGCGCATCGGCCTGACATCGGTGAACCGTCGCGTGGTGCCGCTTACCCGGGACTACCAGTACGCCGCGGCGCAATTCGCCGACTATGCCCGCGCTGGTGCGGCAGAGTCGGCAGCGTTCGCCCCGCGGGTGCCCTATCTCGACTACGCCGCCAGCGTGAATGACTCGCTGGCGCTGTGTATCTCGGGCTTTCCTTCATTCGAGAAGCGCAGCACGCACCGGCGCTCGGTGATCTATCTGGGCCCCTCGGACCTCCGCGTTGCCGGAGATCGCCGCGCCACCCTGTTCGCCGGCGGAAGCGTGCGGGATCTCGCCGACCGTGCAGGTGTGCAGCTGAATGTGATCGACACCGCCCCTTCACCTGCTAGCGGGTCGCTGCTGGCGCTGACCGAGCAGACCGGTGGCCGGTACCTGGCGCCGGATTTGGAATCGGGAGCTGGCGCAGTCACGAAGGCGGTCAACGAAATTCGGGCCAACACCCCACCGGCGCGGTTGGCGGACGGCGCGGTCGTGGAGGCCGAATTCTTCGACGCGCCGGTGCTGCCACTGGCAATCGGAATGGTGTCGGCGGCCGTGCTTTCGGTGACCCTGTTGATGTTGCGCCGATGACGTTTCAACCTGTTTTGCCCTGGGCGATCCTCGCCGTCGTCGTCGGCGCGCTAATCCTGGGACGTCTGGTGGCGCTGCGGCAGCTGCTGTGGACGAATAACACGGCACGTCGATGGCGCGTAGTGCTGCGGTGGAGTGGGGTGACGTTGGCGGTGCTGCTTCTCCTTGCCGCGACCACCCGTCCAGCACTGCGCCACAACGAAATTCGTCGGGGAACGGCCGCCGCCGGCGCGAACCTCAACGTGTTTCTGGTCGTCGACCGGTCGGCCGACTCGGGCGTCGCGGATTACGGCACCGGCGAACAACGCATCGCGGGCATGCGCGAAGACATCGAAGCCGTGCTGAAGCGATACCCCGCGGCGCGGTACGCGGTCGTCGGCGTCGGCTCGCGAGCCGTGCTGGATTGGCCGCTGTCCGAGGATGTCTGGAGTCTGCGCCCGACCATCGCCGCCCTCAGTTCCTACCAGAACGAGCCCGACGCGGGGTCGGACGTCAACAACGTTGCGGCGGGCAATGTGTTGCGGTATCAGCTGGCCCAAGCCGTCCAGCACTATCCGGGTTCGCGAAATGTGGTGCTGTACTTCGGTTCCGGGGCGCCCGGTTCGCGCGCGCCGCAGCGCATCTTCGACCTTACGCAGAGCCGGGTGCACGGGGGAGCGGTGCTGGGCTACGGCCGCAGCGAGACGATCGACGAACCCGAATTGCGGCAAGTCGCAACGGACCTCGGCGTGCCCTACCTGCACCGCGATCCGGGTCAACCCTTCCAGCCGGACCTGCCCGACACTCCAGACGGCACGAGGATCGAGGCGGCGGCCGCGCAACGCCTCGAGTTGTATTGGCTGCCCGCGCTGCTCGCCGCGGGACTGCTGCTCATCGAGATCTACCTCTCGGTTCGGGAGTTCCGACGCGGCCGCATCGCTCGACGGGACTTGGCGCCGTGACGGCGCGACCCGCCCGGCTGCGGCTGCGGCGGCGGCTGCTGATCTACTCGGCCCCGCTGACCGTCATCGCCCTGCTGGTGGCCGCCAAATTGATATCTGTTGTCGTGGTGGGGGATTCGGCGGCCGACTCCTTCGCCGCTGGTGATGCCAACGCGGTGCGGGCCGATGCGGCGGTGCTAGGTGTGGCCAACCTGGTGGAGCCGGCCAAGGCGCCGTTCGCCGCCGGCGCGGCCGCGGTGCTGGACGGTCGGCTGGAGGACGCCGACAGCAAGTTCACCGCCGCATCGGCCCGCACCGCGTTCGCCGACTCCTGCCTGGTGCGGGTAAACCTCGAATTGGTCCGCGAAACGCAGGGCGACCGAGCCGCCGTGACAGGTGACCGGGTCCGTGCCGCCGAACGCTACGGCAGCGCGCTGAGCGTCGTCGAGAGCGCGCCGCAAGGTTGCTTCGCCGGCAACCGCGACCCCGACGCGCAGCGGCGGAGCCTGCGTCAGGACGCGGCGAGCCGGTTGGCGGCCAAGATGTCACCCAGTGCCCCGCCGCCAGGGGCGCCGCCGCCACCACCGCCGATCGCGTTGCCGCCTCCGCCGCCGCCCCCGGTTCCCGCCGCCGCACCCGACAGCGGGGATATTCCGCCACGTCGGCTCGATCCGACGGCGGGCGACCCGCTGGACAAGTTGCAGCAGGTGCTGCAGGATGCGGCGGGCGCCGCGCCCCCGGGCCCGTGAGGGTTCTAGCGTCGTAAGACCCTAGCTGGGCTGCGGGCTGCTCGGCTGCTCGACGTTTTCGGGCTGCTTGACGTCCATGTCGACCAACACCCGGCGCAGCAGCTTGCCGGTCGCGTTGCGGGGGAGCTCGTCGATGAAGATCACGTCGCGAGGCACCTTGTGGCGGGCCAGGTTGTTCTTCACGTACTGCTGGATCTCCGCCGGGTCATTCTTGGCGCCCGGCTCGGGAACGATGTAGGCGCGCAACCGCTTTCCAAATTCGACGTCGTCGACGCCCACCACCGCGACCTCGGCCACGTCGTCCCGCTCCTCGAGCAGGTTTTCCACCTCTTGCGGAAAGACGTTCTCGCCGCCGGAGACGATCATGTCGTCGTCGCGGCCGTCGACGAACAGCAGGCCGTTCTCGTCGATGTGGCCCATGTCGCCGCTGGACATGTAACCGTCGATGATCTGCTTGTTGCGGCCATCGGTGTAGCCCTCGAACTTCCCACCGTTGTTGACGAAGATGCGACCGCGCCGGTTCGGGCCTTCGATGCGTTGGTCGTTGTCGTCGTACAACCGTATGTGGCAGGTCAACGGGGGCCGACCGGCGGTACCCGGCGCGGCTCGCAGCTCGTCGGGGGTGGCGATGCTGGCGATGGCGCATTCGGTGGAGCCGTACATGTTGTACAGCACATCCCCGAAGGTGTCCTGCACCCTGTTGGACAGGTCGGGGCTGAGTGCGGAGCCGGCGACCAGGATGACCTTCAAAGACGACGTGTCGTACTTGCTGATGATGTCGGGGCCGAGCTCCACGATCCTGTGCAGCATCGTCGGCACCGCGACCAGCATGTCGGCCTTGTGGTCGGCGATCATTTTCAAGGTGTTCTCCGCCTTGAACCGGCGACCGGTCACCACCTTGTTGCCCAATGCGGCGCCGACCGTGTACGTGGCCCAGCCGGTGCTGTGGAAGATCGGCGAGACGATCACCATGGTTCCCTTGCGCGGGAACGGGACACGGTCGACGATCTGCGCTGTCGCCAACGGGGATACCTTGCTGCGCGGCGCGCCCTTGGGCAGGCCGGTGGTGCCGCTGGTCAGGATGACCGATCCACCCGCTTTGGTCGGCGGCGGCAGGGGCTCGGACGAATTCGCGGCGACGATGTCCTCGAGGGCCTTTGCGCCCTCGGGCAATTCTGCACCCTCGTCGACCCAGGTCAGCACGCGCGGCAGGTCGGCGGGCAACGCGTCAAGCAGGCCGATGAATTCACTGTCGTGCATAACGACGGTGACGTGCTCACGCTCGCACACCTGGGCGAACTGTGGCTTGGCGAAACCCGTGTTCATCAGCACCATGCGGGCACCGAGCTTGCCGCAGGCGGCCATCGTGATGACCAGGCCTCGATGATCGCGACACAGCAGCCCGATGACGGAGCCCTGGGAGACGCCCAAGGATTGCAGTCCCCGCGCCAACGCCCATGACTGGTCGTCCACCTGCTTGTACGTCAATGTCCCGCGTTCGTCGACGAGCGCCGGCAGGGCCGCATACTTGCGGCCGCCGATGATCGTCATGGTGGCCTGGGGGCCGTAGACGGCCGTGAGCTTCGCGGCTTGAACGAAGGATTTGGGGTCGCTGAGATCGACGATGCCGCGGTCGATGAGTCGCTTGACCGCGCGCCCCGCCTCGGTGACGCGCCCCAGCGTTTCCGAAATACTGTCCCGGATAGCGTTCAGTGCATCGGTCATCGATCCTCCTCCGCGCCAAGTTTGCGAAAACGGTAGCAGTCCTGGTTGCTCAGGCTGTGGCCAGCAAGGTGGCCCCGGCCACGACCTCCACCAGGAAGTAGAACCAGTTGGGATAGAACGGCGTTGGCTTGTCCACCAGCGCGGAAAGAAGCCTGCCGAGCGCCATCCCGGCCAGCGCCGCCCCGACGGTAGTCATGATTCCGGCTCGATGGAAACCGGGATCGATCGCAGCGAATGTCAGAACCACCGCCATCGCCAGGCCGTACCCGCCGTAGACCGCGCGCACCTCGGACCGAGACTGCGCTTCCGGCAGCTCGATGGCGAACGGTCGCAGCATGGCGGCCGGGGCGGCGAGTGCGTACACCCCCATACCCAGGAAGAACACCGCGGCGATGGTTAAGACGACGACCGCCATCACGGCCTCCTGTCCTCGAATCGTGCGTGCCCGACCGGCCGGGGATATACCACCGCGGCTACCCGGGACTGATTGTGACACCCACACCGGCCGCCCCCGCCGACTCCTGCGCGGGCCACCAGTTCCGCCGGTGCCTTCGCGCTCTACCAACACGCGAACCCGTCGTTTGCAGAGGGCCAAGTTGCACACGATTCCTTGGCCGGTCATTGGGTCCGCACATTTGCTGTCTGTGTTTGCTGAGTGGCGCACACATCGACCCGGCGCAAGCAGCGGACCTTGCGGGCTGTCAGGAGAATCGCGGGCTTCCGAGCGCGCACGGCGCCAAACATCTGCTGTGATGTACGTGTCTTTGCCGCCGCGCCGCCTTTGGGAAGGTTGATGACCACCGATCTGACGTCCGAAGACCAAGCACAGGTCTCCTGGAGAAAGCGGCTGTGGCGCCCGTTGGCCATCGGCGGCTTCGTCCTTTTGTTCGTCGCCGGCCTGGTTACCTACGTCACCATTCATAAGCGCGCGACCTGGGAGAATGCGCATCGCGGGGTCAAGATCACCTATGAGGTCGAGGGCACCGCCAAGGGAGTCAGGATCGTCTATACCGGCCCCGTCGGCGACACGGAGGAAATCAAGGACGTAACGCTGCCGTGGACGGCGGAGGTGACCGTCGAAAAGTGGGTTCTGGTGGCATCGGTGTGGGCGACGTCGTCAACCCCCGGCGGCACCGTCACCTGCCGGATGTTGGCAGACGGCCAGAAGGTGGCTGAGCAGACCTCCGACGGTGGTTACATCTCGGCCAACTGCGTGGGGGCCACGGGCAACAAGTTCGCGCCGTTTCCCGCCACCAGGGACGTTACAGATTGAGCCGCCGACGTAACGCTTGAGTGCCGGCCATACACTGGCCTGCTATGGGAATGCTCTTTGGCTTTGCGCCGTGGATCACCTACTGGGTGCTGGTCGGCAACGTTCCTTTCCTCACCGCCGTATCGGTGGCGCTGCTCATGGCCGTCGCCGTGTTCGCGGTTGGCCGCGCCACCGGGAAGCCCGGTCGGTCGCTCGAAATTGCTGCTGTCGCAACATTTTTGATACTGACCCTGCTGACGTTTGGGGTCAGCGATGCATTCATGGCGCGTTGGATACAGCCAATCGGCAACGCCGGGATCTTCCTCGGCGCGCTGGTGAGCGTGTTGATCGGCAAGCCCTTCGTGCGTGAGTTCGCCGAGGCCGAACAACCGCCCGACGTGGTCAAGACCGAGTTGTTCCGGCGCACCACCACAGTGTTGACCTGGGTGTGGGTCGCGGCCTTTGCAGGCATGACGGTGTCGTCGACGATTCCGGCGATCGTGCACGGTGACAAGGCCACCATTCTCGACACGAAGACCCCGTTGTCGTTCATCTGCTACTGGGTCGTCCCGTTCTCGCTCCTGGGCCTGGCGGCAGTGGCATCGCGGTTGCTGCCCGCCAAGATGATGGCCGGCATCAACGACCTGACCCGCGAGACCTCGTTCGTCGCCTACGACGAAGCCACCATCGACGAGCTGTACTACCTCGCCCAGGAACACGCCAACCGCGAAGTCGGCCCTGGCAAGGAGGCCTACAACGTCAAGGTAGGCGGGATGGGCACACCGCTGACCGGCGACGAGTCACGCAAATCGTGGCCGTCGACCTACAAGGTTCGCGACAAGAAGCAATAACCCCCTGCGTACACCGGCACGTCAGATTGCCTTGGTTAAGTATGCGCATGGTGTCTAACACGAGATGGTTGGCCGCTGCGGCAACGGCCCTGCTAGTCGTCGCGTCCTGCTCGTCGCACGCTGCACCGGTCCCGACGGTCCGTCCGGACAAGGTGGAGTTCCGGACGGAGGCCGGCACGCCGCTCAACATCACGCCGGACCGGATGCTGGCCGCCACCAGAGGCATCACGCCGGTGGCGTTCGGCAAGCCCGCACACGGAAAGATCGCCTACGGCGCCAACGGTGCGTTGGTCTACACCCCGGACGCCGGCTTCACCGGCACCGACGAACTTCCCGTCACGGTCAGCCGCGCGGTCAAGCTGTACGCCGAGGACACTCTTCCGCTGGTCACGCTCGGCGGGGTCGCCGTCGGCGCCAGCGCACACGGGTCGGCGATCGCCGCGGTGCCGGGCAGCCCCGACGAGATCTACGGCCTGACCGACCGCGGACCCAATGTCGGCGGGCGTGCGCCCAACGAGAAGGTGGCTCCGGTACCCGAGTACCACCCACAGATCGTTCGGCTCAAACTTGCCGACGGCGTCGCGACGGTGCAGCGGACGATCACGCTGGAGGGGCCGGACGGCTCACCCCTGGTCGGACTGGTCAACGCGCATGCCAACGAGGGCGAGACGTTGGTGGATCTCAATGGGAATCCGCTGCCGACTTCCGATTACGGCATCGACCCCGAGGGCCTGGCCGCCCGGCCCGACGGGTCCTTCTGGGTGTCCGACGAATACGGCCCGTTCATCATTCACTTCGACGCCAATGGCAAGGAACTGGAACGTCTTTCGCCGTTCGACGGAACATTGCCGCGGGAGCTGTCACTGCGCTTGCCGAATCGGGGGCTCGAGGGCCTGACGGTGACGCCCGACGGCACCACGCTGGTGGGCATCATGCAGTCCGCGATCCAGACGCCGGGACTGCAAGGCTCGGCCAAGGCCGTCCCCGTCACCCGCATCGTGACGATGGACCTCATCCACCACGACGATGTGCACGAGTACCTGTACCCGCTGGCCAATCCGCAGAAGTCGAACGTCGGGGTATCGGATATCACCGCACTCAGCGCGACGACCTTTCTGATCGTCGAGCGGGACAGCAAGATGGCACCCGACGGCGACAAGAAGATCTACAAGGCCGATATCGCGCATGCCACCGACGTGGGACCGCAATCGAAGCTGCCCGGCGCGTCCTACAACGGGGAAGCGGGCGGGCTACTCGTCAACAATGTCCCGATCGAGACCTTCGTCGGGGAGAGCACCGATGCACAGGCCGTCGCCAAGCTCCGGTCAGCGGGGATCACCGTCGCAAACAAACTCCTGCAGCTTGATCTAGGTGCGTTACTGCGTTCGTTGTCGCCCAAAGGCGACTTCTTTGGGCACGACAAGATCGAAGGCCTCATCACTCCGGACGGCGGAAGCACGTTGATCCTGGCCAACGACAGCGATTTCGGGTTGGCAGGGTTGGCTTCGAATACGCCGCCCATGCGGCTCAAGCCCAAGAAGCTGCCCAACGGAAGTCAGGACAGCGGCGAATTCCTGTCCGTCGATACCAATCAACTTCCTGCGACGACCGAATCGCTGACGGTTCCCATCAAGGTTGGCTAGGTCGCAGGCGGAAGATCCTGATCTCCCGCGGCGCGCAGTTGGTGCGGTAGTTCTCGTACCCCGCGTAGAAGTCCACGGCGTCCGCCCATGCCGCGGCGCGTTCGTCACCGCTGAGCAACTCGGCGTGGTAGCGCTTGGGAGGACCCTTGAATTCGACGGTGCATTCGGGGTGCGCCAACAGGTTGGCACTCCACGCTGGGTGGTGGAGACGACCGTAGTTGGAGCCGATGGCCAGCAGCCCGTCGCCGTGTTCGACCAGCGCCAGCGGATGGGTGCGCGGCTGACCGGATTTGGCGCCCGTCGTCGTCACCAACCCGACCTTGTCGATTCCGGCCGAGCTCAACCGGCCCTTCGTTCGGGGGATCACCGCCTTATCCAGCGGTGGGGCGATGTGGAGCAGGAATTGCATGCCCACCGGGGTCATGACGAAGCGCTCGATCAGCGCCTCGCTTATTCGCAGACGCCGGCCGCGGATCCGGCTTTGCCGACGAAGTGGCACGGGTTGACAGTACTCGCGCGGGCGGCGAGATGGTGTTAGCCGTCGGTTGCCGAAGCGGACCGAGTCCCTTCTCCGAGCAGAAATCAGCCGTTTGCGCCGGGTGCGCCAAACAGTGTCCCGCCGGGCCCGCCATCGCCGCCTGTGCCGGGGGGGACCCGGCACAATTCCGCCGCCACCGGGTCCGCCCGGTCCGCCGTTGCCACCGTTGCCGATCAGCTGGGCGCCTCCGCCCTTACCGCCAGCGCCGCCATCTCCGCCAAACGTGGAGAACCCACCGGCGCCGCCGGGCCCGCCGGCGCCACCATTGCCGATGAGCCCGCCGTTTCCGCCCGCGCCCCCAGCACCGCCTGCAGACGCGGAAAGTGCGCTGATATTCGTCCCGCCGGCGCCTCCGGCCCCACCGGATCCGCCGTTGCCGAACAGTCTGACTGCGCCGCCGGCACCGCCATTTCCGCCGTAGGTGCCGTCTCCGTTTATGCCTGTTCCGACGGCTCCGCCATCCCCGCCGTGCCCACCATCGCCGAGGATTGATGTACCGCCGTCGCCACCCATACCCCCAATGCCAGGAATTCCCTCAAACGTGGGGGCATCTCCACCGTGCCCACCCTGCCCGCCGATTCCACCGCTACCGAACAGACCGCTGGCGCCACCATTACCACCGGCGCCGCCGGTACCGCCCTGGCCGCCAAAGCCGTGGTCACTAGTACCGACCCCGCCCCCGCCGCCTCGGCCGCCGCCGCCGCCGCTACCCACCCGGCCGCCGGCGCCGCCGGCGCCGCCGCGCCCGCCGTTGCCGCCTGCGCCGCCGTTGCCCCATAGCCGGGCTGCGCCCCCATGCCGCCGTTACCGCCAGCAGCACCGGCGATGGTGGCGGCGCCGCCGGCGCCGCCTGAGCCGCCGTTGCCGTACAGCCAGCCGCCGGTGCCGCCGGCCCCGCCGTTTGCGCCCGCGCCGCCGAGCCCGCCGGTACCCCCATGGCCGATCACGCCTGCGGCACCGCCCGCGCCACCGGCTTGGCCGGGGGCGCCGGATCCGCCGCGGCCCTACCCACCACGCAGGTGCTGGCCGCCGGCGCCGACGAGGTATCCGCCGCGGTGGCCGCCCTGTTCAGCGGCCACGCCCAGGCTTACCAGGCGGTCAGCTCCCAGGCGGCAGCGTTTCACGCCCATTTCGTGCAAATGCTGCAGGCGGGTGCGGGTGCGTACGCGACCGCTGAGGCCGCCAACGCCTCCCCCATGCAACAACTGCTCAACGCGATCAACGCACCTACCCAGACCCTGCTGGGCCGCCCGCTGATCGGCGACGGCGCCAATGGCGTCGACGGGACTGGGGCCGCCCGCGGCGCCGGGGGGGGTGGGGGGGGCTGCGCTGTTGGGCAGCTCCCGTGCCCCCCCGGCGCCGCACTACGGGCCGG
>NZ_MVHT01000094.1 GCF_002086275.1 Mycobacterium intermedium
GCGGGCATCGACTTGGGAGCGTTCGACCTGCCCCGGCTGAGCATTCCGCCGATCGAAATCCCATCGCTGACGATCCCCGCCGGCATCACGCTCGGTTCCTTCGACCTGCCCCGACTGAGCATTCCGCCGATCACCATTCCGCCGCTGACAATCCCCGCCGGCACCACCATCGGCGCGTTCCACCTGCCCCCGATCACTATTCCATCGCTAACGATCGGAAATATTCAAACTAGCACCTTTACGACACCCCAGCTCAATATTTCCAATATCACCATAAGTTCACCACAAATCCGCATACCATTCGTCGCTTTCCTTCCCAACAATACTGACCTAATACAAAGCGACCTTGACGGTATATTCCCGCAAATTGGTGGGGGAGTGAAAAATAAGGAGGTGCAGACCGGCGGTCCGCCCGCGTACATTCAACTCGGCCCGCTCGTTATCGCGGGCCTCGGCATAAACGTCGCACCCTTTACGATTAGCGGCTTCAGCCTCCCCGGGCTCACTACCCCTCCCATCGCCATTCCCTCCATCGACATCGCGGGCTTTGCGCTGCCCGAGATCAGCACGCCGGCGATCACCACACCGCCGATCACGATCGATCCGATTGGGCTGGCCGGATTCGCGTTGCCACAGATCAGCACGCCGCCGATCAGCACACCGGCGATCAGCATCGATCCGATCGGCTTGGGCGACTTCAACCTAGGAAAGATCGTTACCCCGCCGATCACCACTCCGCTGATCACAATCGACCCGATCGGGTTGGGCAGTTTTGCATTGCCGCAGATCAACGTCCCGGCCATTACGACGCAACCGCTGACGATCCCCTCGATCGAAGTGGGTGGGTTCGCTCTGCCACAGTTCAGCTTCCCGGAGATCACCACCCCGACGTTGACGATCCCCTCGATCGGGCTGGGTGCCTTCACCCTGCCGCAGATCGGGATTCCGGAGATCACCACCCCCGCGTTCACGGTCCCCTCGATCGAGCTGGGCGCCTTCACGCTGCCCCAGATCAGCATCCCGGAAATCACCACGCCGCCGTTCGCCATTCCCCCAATCGGGTTGGGCTCCTTCAGCACTCCGCCGTTGACAGTGCCGAGCATCTTCCTGCCCAGCACCACCATCGCGGGCTTCGCGCTGCCGGGTGGTCCGGGCTATCTCAACACCAGCGACGCCCCGTCCTCGGGATTCTTCAACTCCGGTACCGGCGGCAACTCCGGCTTCGGCAACTACGGCGCCGGACTGTCTGGATGGTTCAACACCCAATTCACGGACTTGTTCGGCGGCTCGGGATCCAACAACGCCGGCGGACGATTCTCGGGCTTCTCCAACCTCGGCAGCGCCGTCTCGGGACTGGCCAACATCGCGTTCTCACCTGCGGCACTAACCAGCGGCCTGAGCCTGAGCGCAATCAACCTCGGTATCGGCAACGTCGGCACCGGCAACCTCGGCCTGGGCAACTGGGGCGCCAACAACATCGGCGGAGCCAACCTCGGCGACTTCAACCTCGGCCTGGCCAACTGGCCAACACCGGCGACGGCAACATCGGCTTCGGACTCACCGGCAACAACCGAATCGGCATCGGCGACACCTACGTCATTCTGGGCTCGGGTGAATTCGGCCTCGGCGGGTTGAATTCGGGCAGCGGCAACATCGGCCTGTTCAACTCCGGCACCAACAACGTCGGCTTCTTCAACTCCGGGCAGGGCAACACCGGCCTACTCAACGCCGGCTCGCTGAACACCGGCGCCTTCGACGTCGGCACCGCCAACGCCGGAGTCATGAATACCGGCGGCTTCAACACCAGCTTGCACTTTGCGATCATCACTCCAGATCTCACGCTGCCGCCGTTGCACGTCCCCGCCATCACGCTGCCAGGGTTCGACCTCGGGCCGGTCACGTTGCCGGGGTTGACGATTCCAGCGGCGACGACACCAGCGGACATCACGTTGGGCGGGTTCAACCTTGGGTCGATCACGTTGCCGGGGTTGACAATTCCGGCGGTGACGACACCAGCGGACATCACGGTCGGTGAGTTCGGCTTGGGCTCGATCACTGTGCCGGGTTTGACGATTCCGGCGGCCACCACGCCTGCGGGAATCACGGTGGGCGCGTTTGGTCTGCCGCCAATCACGTTGCCGTCTATATCGATTCCAGCCACCACTACACCTGCCGATATCACTGTGGGAGCCTTCGACCTACCCCGGCTGAGTACACCGCGGATCACCATTCCGTCGCTGAGCATCCCCGCCGAAATCACGCTGGGTGCGTTCGAGTTGCCCCAGCTGAGCATCCCGAAGATAGAATTTCCGTCACTGACGATCCCAGCTGGCATCACGCTGGGCGCTTTTGACCTGCCCCGGCTGAGCATCCCGCCGATAGGGATTCCGTCGATCACCATCCCGGACGGCACCGCGGTCGGTGGTTTCAGCCTGCCCGCGTTGACTATTCCGTCCCTCCCGATCGGAAATATAGCTGTCGGCAGCTTTACGACACCGGCAATAAGTATTGCCAACGTCACCATTACGTTGCCGCAGATATATACAGAGACCGTAATTTTCATGCCCAATAACTTCAATTTTCTTCAATCAGGCGAAATCGGTATTTACCCGCAAATCGGTGGGGGCGTCAAAAGTCAGGAGGTGAACTTCGGCGGTCCTCCCGCTTGGGCGCAAATCGGCCCTGGCACCATCGCCAGCATCGGTCTGTACATCCCGCCCTTCACGATCAATGGGTTCAGCCTCCCCGGCCTCACCACCCCCGAATTTACGATTCCAGCTATCGGCGTCGCCGGCTTTGCCTTGCCGCATATCAGCATCCCGGCGATCACCACTCCGCCGATCACGATCGACCCGATCGGTGCGAGTGGATTTACCCTCCCGAAGATCACCACGCCGACGATCACTACTCCGCCGATCACGATCGACCCGATCGGTGCGAGTGGCTTTACCCTCCCGAAGATCAGCACCCAACCGATCACGATTGAGTCGTTTACCATCGACTCAATTGCGGTCGGCGGCTTTACCCTTCCGCAGTTCAGCATCCCGGGCACCGTCTCGACGCCGTTCGCCATCCCCTCGATCGGATTCGGCGGTTTCACCCTCCCGCAGATCAGCACCCCGCCGATTACCACTCCGCCGTTCACGATCCCCGCAATCGGGCTAGGCAGCTTCGGTCTTCCCCAGATCAGCATCCCACCGATCACCACGCCGTCGTTCACCACCCCGCCGATCGCGTTGGGAACCTTTACCCTTCCGCAGATCACCACCCCGCCGATCACGACTCCACCGTTCACCATCCCCACGGTCGGGTTGGGCAGCTTTACGACGCCCGCCTTGACCGTCCCCAGCATCTTCCTGCCGAGCACCAAGATCGCTGAGTTCGACATCCCCATATGGCCCTGGTGACTCCTGCGATTACGGACGTCGTTAGGTGCCTCGGCCCGAACCCGTAGCCGCCACACCCAATAGTTAGGCTCAGCACGGTGAGCGCACGCGCAGGCATCGTGGTGACCGGAACCGAAGTCCTAACCGGCCGAGTCCAGGATCGCAACGGCCCCTGGATCGCCGATCGTCTTCTAGAACTCGGAGTCGAACTGGCCCACATCACCATCTGCGGGGACCGGCCCGCCGATATAGAGGCACAGCTGCGCTTCATGGCCGACCAGGGTGTGGACCTGATCATCACCAGCGGCGGCCTGGGACCGACGGCCGACGACATGACCGTCGAGGTGGTGGCACGCTTCTGCGGGCGCGACCTGATTCTGGACGAGGATCTCGAGCTCAGGATCGCCAACATCCTCAAGACGTTGATGGGACGCAATCCCGCCTTCGACCCGGGCAATTTCGAATCGATCCGCGCCGCCAACCGCAAGCAGGCCGTCATCCCGGCGGGCTCGCAGGTCATCGATCCGGTCGGCACCGCGCCCGGGGTGGTGGTCCCCGGCAAGCCCGCGGTCATGGTGTTACCTGGTCCGCCGCGCGAGCTACAACCCATGTGGCACAAGGCCATTGAGACGCCCGCGGCCCAAGAAGCGATCGCCGGCCGGACGGTCTACCGACAGGAGACCATCCGGATGTTCGGGCTGCCCGAGTCCGGGCTCGCCGAGACATTGCGTGGCGCAGAGGCTTCCGTCCCCGGTTTCGACAAGCTGGAGATCACCACCTGCCTGCGGCGTGCCGAGATCGAGATGGTGACGCGCTACGAACCCGACGCCGCCGACGTGTACGCCCAGCTGACGACACTGCTGCGCGACAAGCACGGCGATCAGGTCTTCTCGGAAGACGGTGCACAGATCGACGACATTGTCGCCCAGCTGCTCACCGGCCGAAAGATAGCCACCGCTGAGTCCTGCACCGCCGGCCTGCTGGCGGCGCGGCTGACCGACCGCCCCGGGTCATCCGAATACGTAATGGGCGGAGTGGTGAGCTACTCCAATCAAGCCAAAGAAGAGCTGCTTGGCGTTGATCCCGCGCTCATCGAGGCCCACGGCGCGGTGTCGGAACCGGTGGCCGAAGCAATGGCAGCGGGCGCCCTACAACGCTTCGGCGCCGACACCGCCGTCGCAATCACCGGAATCGCCGGACCCGGTGGCGGGACCGAGGAAAAACCGGTCGGCACAGTCTGTTTCACCGTAAAGCTGGGTGACGGAACGACCGTCACCCGCACCCTGCGGTTGCCCGGGAACCGGTCCGACATCCGCGAACGCTCGACAACGGTGGCGATGCACTTGCTGCGGCGCACCCTCACCGCCGGGTAGTGCTCGGCCATCCTGCGATGGTCACTCTGATGCACGTACCAGGCTTCCGGATTTTGCGTGCCCGCTCCGCGTAGAGCATCTTTATGCCGATAGGTGATGCTAAGATGCCATCATGCGTACCACCATCCGTATCGATGACGAGCTCTATCGCGAGGTAAAGGTCCAAGCGGCTCGTTCGGGGCGCACCGTGGCGGCGGTGCTCGAAGACGCGGTGCGGCGTGGACTCAACCAGTCCCAACAGCATGCCGGTGATCGATACACGATTCGGACGACAGGCAATGGAGGGCTGCGACCCGGCGTGGACCTGTCATCCAATTCCGCTGTCGCCGAAGCGATCGACGAAGGCACGTCGGTCGATGCTCTGCGTTGACGTCAACGTAGTCGTCTATGCGCACCGGGCGGATCTCCCCGAACATGCGGACTATCGACGGCTGCTCGAGCACCTGGCCAACGGAGACCAGCCGCTGGGTCTACCCGACCTTGCCCTCACTGGCTTCGTGCGTGTCATTACCAACCGCCGAATCTTCGTCGAGCCGACAAGTTCGACGGAAGCGTGGGAAGCGGTCGACTCTCTGCTTGCTGCCCCCGCGGTGATGCAACTGCACGCCGGCAAACGCCACTGGGGTTTGTTTCGCCAGCTTGCCACTGACATCGACGCACGCGGCAATGACGTCGCCGATGCGTATCTAGCCGCCTATGCGCTGGAGAACAACGCGACCTGGCTCAGCGCCGATCGCGGCTTCGCACGGTACCGCCGACTGCGGTGGAGCCACCCGCTCGACCTCAAACTCTGAAGCGATGGCCCCAGATAGTGCCGAGCCCAATCACGCCACTTTGTCTGCAAGAAAAGAACTTTCAGCAGTCCCAAACCGAATCCCAGTGGCGTCCTTACCAATAAACGTCAAGAAGGCGACCATGATCAGAACCGGCACGATCGTCGCCGCGAGAGCGAACGGATAGCCGTGCGTCTCGGCCAGATGTTCCTGAATGGGTAAGTTGAACGCCGCCAGCAGGTTACCGAGTTGGTAAGTCACACCGGGATACAGCCCACGAATTGCATCCGGCGACATCTCTGTCAGATGCGCGGGGATCACCCCCCAAGCCCCCTGCACGCACACCTGCATCAGGAACGAACCCAGGCACAACATCGCCGCGGTGCGCGAATAGGCGAACAACGGCACGATCGGCAGTGCCAGTAGCGCGCAGAAGATGATGGTGTAGCGCCGACTGTATCGCTGCGACAATGACCCGAAGACCAACCCGCCGATGATGGCACCGAGGTTGTAGATCACCACGATCCACCGCGCGGTCGTGCTGGACAGCCCGGCACCGTGCTCGGTCGTCGCTTTCAGGAAGGTCGGGTAAACGTCCTGGGTGCCGTGGCTCATCCAGTTGAACGCCGTCATCAACAAGACCAGGTAGATGAACCTGCGGATGATCGCGCCCTCGCGCAACACGTCGCGAATTCTGGTCTTGGTCAGTCGCATTCGATCCTGCGCGGCCTCCCAGACCTCGGACTCCTCGACCCGGTAGCGGATGATCAGACTCACGAATGCCGGGATGATGGAAAGACCGAACAGCCAGCGCCACGACAGTCCCAGCCAGTCCATCACCACCAACGATGCGACGGTGGCCAGCAGATAGCCGAAGGAATAGCCCTCCTGCAGCAGGCCCGAGAAAAAGCCCCGCCGCTCGACGGGCACCTTTTCCATGGCCAGCGCGGCGCCCAAGCCCCACTCTCCGCCCATGCCAATGCCATACAGCAAGCGCAAGATCACCAGCACGGTGAAGTTAGGCGCGAACGCACACAGAAATCCGACCACTGAATAAAACATCACGTCGACCATCAGCGGAAGCCGACGTCCCACGCGGTCGGCCCACAGCCCGAAGAGCAGCGCACCCAACGGTCGCATCGCCAAGGTGGCCGTCGTCAGAAAGGCGACCTCGGTCCTGCTGCGGTGGAACGTCTCTGCGATATCGGCATAGACGAGAACCACGATGAAGAAGTCGAAGGCGTCCATTGACCAGCCCAGGAACGCCGCGAGGAACGAGTTGCGCTGGTCGCTGGTCAGCTTCTGTCGTGTCACGTGAGCATCGTGCAGTACCGAGCGCCAGATCGCGAGTCCGGCGCGCCCCCGGGAGTAAGTTCCGAAGATATGCGCATCATCGACGCCGATGGACATGTCGCCGAAAACCCGACGTTCGCCATGGAAGCGCTCAAACGCTGGCCGGATCACGTCAGACTGAGTAACGATGTACGGCCCCGGTTGATCATCGAAGGGCGCTGCTACCCGGAGGATCAAGGCCCCGGCGCTGGCTGCCCAGCCGAGCATGGGCTGACCAAGGCGCCGGAACTCAATTGCTCGACCGCCGAGGGGGTGGTCGGCGATGCGGACCGCGATCACATCGACACGATGGTGCTCTATCCAAGCCTCGGGTTGTGCGTACCCTCCATCGAGAACTCTGAGCTCGCCGCGGGATTCGCGCGCCTCTACAACGAATGGATTGCCGACTTCTGCGCGCCGACCAACGCCCGGTTACGCGGCGTCGGCGTGACCCCGATCGAACATGGCCAACTGGCAATCGACGTCATGGTCGAGGCCAAGGAGCTCGGCCTGGTCGCCATTCTGGTCCCGCCGGCGCTCAAGACGCGCAACCTCGACCATCCCGATCTCGATCCCTTTTATGCCGCGGCGGTGGAACTCGACTTGCCGCTGGGCATCCACGGCGCTCCCGGCATGCACCTGCCCAAGATCGGGGTCGATCGCTTCACCAACTACATCCAGGTGCATTGCGTCAGCTTCCCGTTCGACCAGATGACGGCGATGACGGCACTGGTATCCGGCGGCGTCTTCGAACGACACCCCCAACTTCGGGTGGCCTTCCTCGAAGCCGGCGCGGGCTGGGTCCCGTTCTTTGTCGACCGCCTGCACGAGCACTACGAAAAGCGCGGCGACTGGATTGAGCGCGGCTGGCGCCACGACCCGAACGAATACTTGCGCAACGGCAACATCTATGTGACCTGCGAGCCCGAGGAACCGATCCTGCCCGGCGTGATTGACGTGCTCGGGGACGAATTCATCATGTTCGCCAGCGATTACCCGCACTGGGACGGCGAGTGGCCCGAGAGCACCAAGCAGCTGCGCAGCCGGTCAGACATCAGCGAAGAAGTGCGCGAAAAGATCGGCGGCCGCAACGCGCAGCGCTTCTACAGGCTGAATTGATCCGGCGCGCGTGGCAGGATCTGCGCATGACAGGTTTCTTGGTGCGTGCCGCCCTAACCGGGTTTGCACTGTGGGTGGTGACGCAGTTCGTGTCGGGGCTCCGCTTTGTCGGCGGCGAGACGACGTTGCAGCGCGTCGGGATCATCTTCGTCGTCGCGGTGCTCTTCGGTCTGGTCAACGCGTTTGTCAAGCCGATCGTTCAGTTCCTGTCGATCCCGCTGTACATCCTGACGCTCGGACTGTTCCACGTCGTCGTCAATGCGTTCATGCTCTGGATCACGGCACAGATCACCGAGAAAACCACCCACTGGGGCCTTGAGATCGACCACTTCTGGTGGACCGCGATCTGGGCCGCGATCCTGCTGTCGCTGGTGAGTTGGCTGCTGTCGCTGGTGACGCGCCGCGTCAAACGCGAGGTGCGCTAGTCACCTGTCAGTCCGGCGAAAAAGCCTTGCTTATCAAGGGAATTACGCGATTCTGGCCGGTTGATCGTGATGGTGACGATGTGGTCCTGCCGCGGGTAGCCGATGCTCACCAACGCTAGGGCGGACATTCGGAAACCTGGTGCTGCCCTCGGCGCTGCCCCGCCCAAATACACCTCGTGGATTTCCAGCAATAATTTTCGTTTGCGACAACCTATGTTGTCGGGCGTGTTGCACATATGCTTACTACGACTGCCTGCTACAGCCGTCAAGACAGCCAGTTCTTTCGGTATGACGACGATAACCCTCCCGCATCCGACGCACCGGCGGCATTACCCAACTGAACACGACGACGGGACACTGCAGAATGAACAATGTCGCTGTTGGATCATTGCCCAGCCCTGCAAGCACGCGGTTGAGTCCGCAGGTCAACGATCCGCACAGTGGTCTGCGTGCGGTCACCGAGTGCACGGGCTCAGCGGTGGTTGTTCAGGTCGGCGGCGACATCGATGCCAGCAACGAGAACGCCTGGCGGCGACTGGTCAGCAGAAGTGCCGCCATCGCCATCGCGCCGGGACCGTTCATTATCGACATTCGTGAACTCGATTTCATAGGTTCATGTGCTTACGCCGTGCTCGCGCAGGAGGCGGTGCGTTGTCGTCGCCGAGGGGTGAGTTTGCGACTGGTCGCCGGTCAACCGATCGTGGCACGCACGATTGCCGCGTGCGGGCTACGTCGCATCCTGCCCCTGTACTCCTCCGTCGAAAACGCCTTGTCCGTGGCACCCCACGGGCACTGAGACTCCAGTCGGTCAGCGGTCCGCGCTGACGAGGCGCACCACTTCCCGCGCACATCCCCACGACAGGGTCACGCCGTCGCCACCGTGCCCATAGTTGTGAATGCAGCGCGCCGAGCCGATGTTCTCGCGCTCAACCCGGACCACCGGCCGATCGGGTCGCAGCCCGGTGATCGTTTCGATCACCGCCGCTTGTGTCAGACGGGGTTCGACCCGGTAACAGTCGCGCAGGATCCGCTCGGACACCTCGGGGATCGGACCGGTGTCCCAACGGCCCGGAATACTGATGCCCCCACAGACCACCCGGTTCGGGTGCGGAAAGTAGCACGTCCACTCGCGCCGGCTGGTGAGTTCGACGAACAGTTGGGTCAAACCGGGATTGGCGAGGACCACGTGTTGGCCAAAGGCGGGCCGAATTGTCTTGTCGCTTGCTAATTCCCGGGCGCCCAGGCCAGCACAGTTGACCACAACCGGTGCGACCTCGGCTGCCTCCGCGAGTGAGCGCGCCGGGTGGATCTCGATGTCGCACCCGGCCGCAGCCAGTCGTCTCGTCAAGTAGTCGAGATATTGCAGCATGTCGATCATCGGCAATGTGGCATGAGCGCCGGCGCGGAAACCCGATGGCAGCTCGGCCGGGTCGGCGGGTCGTAAGTCGGGGACCAGCTCGTCGCCCCGGGACTCGGGGAGGTCGTCGGCCGGGTCATAGACACTCAGCGCCGGTGCCATGCGCACACCGGAGGTGGGATCGTGGACCAGCTCGCGAAATTCACGCAGCGACTCTTGCCCCCACGCCAATGTCTTGTCGACGGGTTCGAGCGCTCGTGGCCGCCAAACTGCCCCCGCCACCACCGAAGTGGTCTGCGACGGCAAGGTGGCCGTCCATACCCGTACCGGCCAACCCTCCTCCGCCAAACAGACGGCGGATGTCAGCCCGCTGACTCCGGCGCCGATCACGACGATCGGGTGCATTGCGCTGCCCACTCCAGGGGACTAGCCACGTCAGGGTTGCGGTACCTGCATTCCGTTCGGGCCGAGCAAACCGTTGAGGGTGCCGAGGTTGGTCTGCAATTGACCACCGGCCGCCGGCCCCGTCTCCCGCGTCCGCGCCGAAGACCACCATCGACCACGACGGCGATCAGCAGCGCTGCGGCGGCACATCGCGGCACCACGTACTTGTTGGCCTCAAAGCGCATGACCAGCAGTTTACTCGCGCTAACGATTGGCGCCGCCGACGCCTTGTCGCCGTTTCTGGGTCAAGCCAACGGGGAATCCAGGTAAAACGCCAGGCCAACGCCCCGGCAAAGAGTGGGCACTGGCAGGGGAGGAGGCAACATGAAGCTGCTGTTTCTAGGCGCACTGCTCGTCGTCGTGGGCGTGGTGGTGTTTGCGATCGGGTTTGTGCTTTACGCCAATGCCACCGGAGTCGCGCCTGACCGCCAGACGCCAGACGACAGGACCGGAGTCAAGCGCGCTGCCGCCCGGGTGAAGTGGTCGGATGTCTTCCGCCGTATCCCGAGCAGTCTTACCGTGATCGCCGTCGATGACGATGCGAAGGAATCTGAGCGCAGAGCCGCGTTTGCGTCCATAACCCTTCTCGCCGGCCTTCTGACGGTCGGCGCAGGCGCGCTGGCATTGCTGGCCGCACTTCTGTAGCACGGCCGCCATCCTGCGCATTGCTCTCGTCGAGCCTGTCTAGGGTCTTAAGTATGGCAGAACTCATACTTTTTGAATCATTTAGGTCGCACACGTATACAATGAGAATGTTATGCTGATCGTCCAGTGCATACGGCATGCATCGGTGCGGCCCTCTTCTTAGTGCCCTTTCCGGGAGGTTTTCAGGCGTGTTTTTCATGCACGAAGTACACAAAGTGCGTGGTCGCGCCGAGGATGACTTCGAGGCCGCCTTCCGTGAGGGCTGGATGCCCAAACTGGCCCAGGACAACGACGCACGGTTGCTCTGGTACGCCGACCACGCCCAGGGTAGTGGACCGGCTTACACGGTCGTCACCATCACGGCCATCCGTGACGGCGCCGCGTGGGAGCGCCTCGTGATGCGAGTTCAAGACGGTGATCTGCATAAGTGGACTCGCCGTGTCGACGAGTATCGGCACGAGGTCCAAGCCAAGCTTCTGCTTCCGCTGCCGTGGTCGCCCCTGCAGGAGGTTTCGTTCGACGAAGTTCCGGTCGACGGGCGGGAACACGAACTGAGCCTGTACATGGAAGACACCATGTGGCCCTACCAGGACAAGTTCGAGGAGTACATCGATCGCTGCGGCGAGGTCTACGCGCGAAGCCTCGAACGGCCGACGTCCATGCTGGCCATGCAGGCCGCATTTCAGCCGGCCCTGGGCAGTCACCAGCGTCGCGAAGTGAGCCTGATGCAGCGCATTCACCGGCCAGAGGCGCTGCTGGAATTACTCCGCACCCACGTCGCGCCCGAATACCGGGCGCCCGGCACCTGGCTGCATGACGCGCTGGACCTGCGTGACCAGTGGACCAGCCGGTTGCTGCGTACCTCCGCGTGGTCACCCTTGTACTAGAGGCCTGCGCTCGGGTCCCTGTTGGGCCTGTTATGAAGTCCCTTATGAATATCGGCACGATCATCGACGACGCCGCTGCCGACGATCCCGACCGGATCGCGCTGATCATTGACGGGCTGTCCGTCAGTTACGGCGAGCTCGGCGCCGCAGTTCGACGGTGCGCCGCAGGATTGGCCGCGCGTGGGGTTGTGCCCGGCGCCCGCGTCGCGGTTGTCGACGGGGGCAGCGTGCTGTCGATCGCCGCCACGTTGGCCGCGGCACGGATCGGAGCAGCGGCGGCGCTGATGAACCCCGCGCTGACCCCGCCGGAGTTGCGGGCCTTGATGGCGAATGCGGGATGCGCCGACGTCGCGGTGGCGGGGGAGACGTCCATCGACCGAGTCCGCGACGCGGGTGCAGCTACTGTCGTGTCGGCCGCAGACCTCTTGGGCGACCCGCAGAACTCGGCCAGTGCGAACGACGCCGTGGACCCCGTCGCCGACGCCGCCGATCGCGATGCCCTGATCTTGTTCACCAGCGGCACGACCGGCCTGCCCAAGACGGTCGCCATGACCAGCGGGCAACTCAGCACGCGACTGGGACGATTGTCGTTGCCATTCCATGTGGACACGCCGCCGTCGGTAGGCATGATGTGCGTCCCGTACTTCCATGTCGGCGGCGGTCTCGGCATGCTGGGCAGCTTGTACTCGGGCAACACGACGGTGGTACAGAAGCGATTTGACGCGGGGGAGTGGTTGCGGCTGGTGTCACAGCATCGGGTGATGGGCATGTTCTTGGTGCCGACGATGCTGCAACGGATTCTGGACCACCCCGACTTTGGCCGCACAGATCTCTCGTCACTGCGGGCCATAGCCTACGGTGCCGCCGCAGCACCCACCACGCTGGTGCAACGGGCGATGGCAGAGCTGCCAAATGTCGCTTTTGCCAACGTATTTGGCCAGACCGAAACGCTAGGTGCGTACACCACTCTGCTACCCGAGGACCATCACGATCCGGCCCGAGCCGGATCGGTGGGACGACCATTAGCCGGCGTGGAGGTGCGGGTGGTCGATCCGGCAACCGGTCGAGATGTCGGGGTGAACCAGGTGGGCGAACTGTGGGTGCGCATTGCCCAGGACGGGGAGTGGTTACAGACGGGCGACCTCGGCCGCCGCGACTCGGACGGCTACATCTATCCGAGCGGTCGCTTGAAAGACACGATCAACCGCGGGGGAGAGAAGTTCGGACCGATCGAAGTCGAAGAGGCGTTGCGTTCCCATCCGGCGGTCAGCGACGTGGCGGTAGCGGGCATCGCCGACGAGGAGATGGGCCAACGGGTGGGAGCGGCGGTGGTGGCCAATGCGCCAGTGACCTTGGAGGAGTTGCGATCCCACTGCCGGCAACGGATCGCCTATTTCAAGGCACCCGAGCGATTGGCAATCGTCGACGCTATTCCCTACAGCGAGACCGGCAAGGTCAACCGTCTCCGGATCGCGGCGCTGATCACTGACAACGCTTAGTCCTGTCGGTTGAGGATGCGTCGGGCGTCCCGAACCATCTCACTGACGAGTTCGGCGGCGGGTCGGACGTCGTGGACGAGTCCTACCGCTTCACCGACCAACACCGCTGCAACATCAAAATCCTCTGCGGCTACGGCCTTTTCATAGCGGTCAATCACCTCTTGTCGCTGCGCCGCCAGTTCGGCATCGTGACCGTGCCATGCCTCGAGGAACGAGTTGCGCAGCGCACGCGCGTCGTATTCGGCCGGCCAATCCAACTGGCGGACAACGTCATAGACACTCGTGCGGAGCGTATCGTCTCCGCTCGCAGCAATGCCACGGCGCTGGGCTTGCGGCGACACCAACGCTTCCGAACTGGCCCACAATCTCGTGCCGACGAGGACGCCGTCCGCACCCAGTGCCAGCGCGGCCGCCACGCCGCGACCGTCGGCGACGCCGCCGGCAGCCACCACCGGCGCCTCGGACGATCGTGCGGCGACGTAGTCGGCCAGGTCGGGCACGAACGTGAAAGTCGAGCGGCCAGCCATACCGTGCCCCCCGGCTTCACCGCCCTGAGCCACCAGAATGTCAGCGCCGGCTTCCAGGGCGCGGCCTGCTTGGTCAAGGGTCTGCACTTGAGCGATCAGCGGCACACCGGCAGCGCGAATGGGAGCGGCGAAGGGTTGCAGATCGCCAAAGGACAACAGGACCGCGGCAGGTTGCCGCGCCAACGCCGTGTCGAGCAGCCCGGGATTCTGCGCCAGGCTCCAAGTGATGAACCCGATTCCGACGCGCGCGCCCTCGGCCAGGTCGACCTCCCGCTGCAGCCATTTCGTGTCGCCATAGCCGGCGCCGATCAATCCCAAGCCGCCGGCTCGGGTCACCTCTGCGGCGAGCCGACCCCCGGAAACCATCGCCATCGGCGCAAGCAGCACCGGAAGCTCAATCCCGAGTGTTTCGGTGAGCCGGGTCTTCATATGCGCTCCTCCGGTGCGGTCGAACCTATGTTCGCTGATATCGGCGGAACGCCCCAAGTTATTCCCGCGCCGGGGCGGAGGCCAGCGGCGCCAAACCGGACCGCACCAGATCGAGGCTCACGGCGACGAGCTCACCAAGGTCGTCGGTGCATCCATTGCGGCCCCAATGCTCTACTGCCACAACGAGAGCCGCAGCGAGAATGGACCCGGCCACTTCCGCGGCCAGATCAATGTTCGGCAGATCCGAATGCCGCTTACGGACGAACTCCGTCAGCACCGCGGCGAACGAGGCCTGCACCACCCGCAGGTGGCCGGCAATGCGCTCGGCCGTAATCAACTCCGATCGGGCCGTCGCCGCCTGACGCACCACCTCGATATCGTGGGGGAACGCAGCGACGCTGGCCAAGACGGCGTCGAACAACGGCTCTGATGCCGGGCGCTGGGCAAGGGCCTCGGCCAGCCATTCCAGCTGCGTTTCGTAGTCCTGGAAAAGCACCGCCTCTTTGGTCGGGAAATGCCGGAAGAAGGTCCGCTCGGTGACGCCGGCCTCCTGCGCCAACTCCGTGACGGTCACATTGACAAATCCCTTGGCGGCAAAGCATTTCAGCGCGGCCTGGCGGAGCGCCTCATGGGTGGATCGGCGGCGCAATTCGTGCCGGTTGGTCGGCTTGGGTGCGGTCATGACGCACTGATGCTATCCCAGTTGTGACGTCAGTACTGACCCTTGCGGGCTGGCGCAGCGCTCAGCGCCGCCCTGGATCCGTGGTGTCTTCCAAGTAGTGCCGCAAGCCGAATGTCTCGACGAGAAGCAGCCAATCCGCCGCCGAAACCGCCCAATCCGCGGGTCGATTGATGCGCATCGGGCACCTTGTCGCGCCAAGAAAACCGATTCGACCGCGTGGACCAAACGCGCCGCCTTCCAATTATGTCAGTACTGACATATTGTGAACCGATGACGGACTATGACGCGATCGTCGTGGGAGCCGGGCACAACGGGCTGACTGCGGCGGCAGTCTTGCAGCGTGCCGGCTTGCGCACGTTGTGCCTTGAAGCCAACAGCTACGCCGGCGGCATGGCCGCGACCGTCGAATTGATCGACGGCTACCGGTACGAGATTGCGGGCTCGGTGCAATTCCCGACGGCGAGCCAAATTACCAAGGACCTCGGGCTGGACACCTTGCCCACCGTGGAGCCCGACGTGATGTCGACCAACATCGGCGAACACGGTGAAGAGGCAATGATCTTCTACCGCGACCCGATGCGGCTGATGACCCACCTCGGCGAGAAGCACGGGTTCGAGGCCGTCACCGGCATGGCCGAACTGATCGCCTGGAGTCAGGGACCGGCAAAAGCCCTGGGCCGCTTCGACGTACGCAAGCCACCCAAGACACTGGACGAGATGTATGCCTGCGCCGCCAATGACACCGAACGCCGGGCCATCCACGAAATGCTGTTCGGCTCGGCGATGGACGTGATCGACCGCTACCTCCCCGACAAGGAAAAGCACGCCGTCATGCGGGGAATGCTCGCCTTCCTGGCCGTCAACTCCACCTACCGCGGACCCTATACGCCCGGTAGCGCCACCTGCCTCGCCTTCGCGCTGGCGGTGCCGGATGACCACACCGCGATGATGACCAAACTCAAGGGGGGAATCGGGGCGCTCACCGAGCACCTGCGCGAGTTGTTCGTCTCACACGGCGGCGAGATTCGGTTCCGCGCCAAGGTCGAACAAATTTTGGTGGACCAGGGCGCGGTAACCGGGGTACAGCTACGCGACGGGTCAACCATCAGCGCACCGATCGTGGTGTCCAACCTGTCACCCGATCTCACCCTCACCGAACTCATCGCGCCCGATCACGTTCCAGCCGAGCTGATTTCGCGGGTATCGGGTCGTGATCATCGCGCGTCGTTCGTGCAAATCCACTTTGCCCTCGACGGGTTGCCCGAGTTCGCCCCGCCCTACGAATTCCTCAACGAGGCGGGCATGCAGCAGTCGATCGGCATCTTCGGTTCTCCGGAAGAACAACAACTGCAATGGGAAACGGCCCGTCGGGGACTGGTACCGGACAACCCCTCGATGGGCATGCAAATCCCGTCGGTGCACGATCCCGGCATGGCGCCGCCCGGGAAACACGCCGCCAGTGCGTACGCCTACGCCTTTCCGGTCGAAGCCGACCGCGACCAGCACGGTCAGCTCAAAAAGGATATGGCACAACGCGTTATCGACAAGATCACCCGGCTGGCGCCGAACTTCAAAGACATTCTCATACGCCACATCACGTTCGCGCCCTATCACATGCAGTCCATGTTCGCCGCACCCGCCGGAGACTTCTGCCACGGGCTACTGCATCCGGATCTCATGGGCCCCAACCGCCCTGGACCAAAAGGTTTTCTCGACATGCCGATTCCGATCGACGGCCTCTACCTTGGCGGCGCGGGATGCCACGGCGGTCCGGGCATCACCTTCACACCCGGCTATAACGCTGCCTACCAGGTTCTTGATGACCAGAGCTGAGCTGCGCTGCACTGAGCTACCCGGCCGACTCCTTGACTTCCAGCACCCTCTTGCGCAAACCCTTGGTGGCAGTGTCCATCAGACCCTTGGCGCCCCTCTTGATCAGAAACCCGGGCAGGGGCACGCTCAAGTCTACGGTCAGCGTGAAGTGGACCCTAGTGGAGTCGCCGTCCGGGGTCAGTGTGTAACGGGCAGTCTGGGCGCGTTGCTGTTTGGCGCTGACAAGCTCCCAGCTCACCCCGTCATCGTGAACCGAGTAGGCCAGCACCTGTTCGTCACTGACCCCCGCGACCTTGACGACCTGCCGAGACTTGGTGGGATGGCCGTGCTCGTCGCGCTCGAGGATCTCGATCTTGCTGTGCGTAGACGACCACTCAGGCAGCGACTCTAGGTCGAACAACACGTCCAGGATTTCGTCGGGAGTTGCCTCGATGAGGATGTCGCGGGTTTCGGTGACGGCCATGCCGGAAAGATAGCCAGAGTTGCCGTCGCTAAACCATGCGCGAAACCATAAGCGGTCGGCTCAGGGCACCAGCACGACCTTGCCGATGTTTTCCCTGGCGGCGAGGATCCGATGCGCCTCCGGGGCTTGGGCGAACGGAACCGCGGCATGGACAATCGGCGTCAGCGTCCCGTCGTTGAGCGCTTGGGCCAGTGGCGTGATCCACGGCTCCAGCGTGCCTCGGTCATCCCACAATCTGAGCATGTTCAGGCCGATGACCGTTTTCGATTCCGAGAGCTGGTCAATCAGGTTGAATCCACGCAGCATCGCCAGCGCGTGCGGTGCCGCGCGGCGCAACGAGCGCTTCTCACCCTCCTGCAAATTCGAGATCCCGTAGCCGACAAGGCGTCCGCCGGGCCGCAGCAGACCATAGGACCGCCGCAGCGAGGTGCCGCCCAACGCGTCGAGCACCAGGTCGTACGGTTCGAGGCCCTTCCACCAGCCGTCACGGCGGTAGTCGATCGCGCGGTCGACGCCGAACTCGGCCAGTTTGGAATGCTTTCCGGGCGAAGCGGTCCCGTGTATGACGGCACCCGCCGCCTTCGCGAACTGAATCGCCGCGATGCCGACTCCACCGGCCGCGGCGTGAATCAGTACCCGCTCGCCGGCACGCAGAGAGCCGTAGCCGTGCAGTGCAGCCCATGCCGTCGCGTAATTGACCGGGACGGCGGCACCCTGCTCGAAACTGAGCGCGTCGGGCAGTTGCACCGCATCGCCGGCGGCAACATTTACGATCTCCGAATGGCCCCCGAACCGTGTTCCGGCCAGGACCCGCTCACCAACCCGGCTGCCGTCCACTCCATCGCCGACGGCTTCGACGGTGCCCGCGACTTCATAGCCGACCACAGCCGGAAGCTTTGGCGCATCGGGATAAAGGCCGACCCGGGCCAGGTGGTCGGCGAAGTTCACGCCCGCGGCGCGCACGGCGATGCGGAGTTGGCCGGGACCGGGCGGCGGGGGATCGGGCCGCTGCTGCACCTGTAAGACCGAGGGGCCGCCATGCTTCGTGATAACTACTGCGCGCATTGCTACTCCTTTGAGGCATGGCTTGCTGGCAGCCAGGATCGCACGAAATCGCCTCAGTATGTACATCAGCCCTATCCGTCTGGCCCGTCGGACATTTACCTTCTACACGTGGCACCGCAGCACGATGTCGATAAATACGTCGCCGTCATTGCCCAACGGCTCCACCAGCGGCTGGACACGATAGCCGACACCCTCCATGCTGCGATCGAAGAGGGAATCACCGAACTCCCCACTGCCGCCAATGTTTCTGAATCCATGGCGGCCAGCATTGCGGGCAATCTCGAGACCATCGTCGGCGTGCTGCGCGCCGGAACGCCCGCTGCAACAGCCGATTTGCCAGCCGTCGCACTCGAATTCGGCAGACTCCTTGCTCAACACGATGTGCCGGTCACTACCTTGGTGCGCGCGCACCGACTAGGGCAACGCCGAATGACCGAGGTGCTTTTCGGTGAGCTCCGCAACATCCCCATGGAGCCGGAGACCAGGGTCGCCGTCATCGAGCGGCTCACCGCGGTGCTGTTCGAGTACGTCGACTGGGCATCCCCACAGGTCGTCGCGGCCTACGCCGAGGAACACCAACGTCGGCTAGAGCAGCAGAGCAACGTCCGGACGGCGTGGGTTCGCCACATACTCGACGACCATCCACCCAGTGATATCGACGTCGCTGCGCAGGCAATCCGCTATCCGCTGCGCGGGCACCATCTCGCTCTGATCATCTGGCGGGGCGACACCGAAGCCAGGACCGACGATTTCGCGCCGCTCCAGCAGTTCACCGCCGACCTGGCCGCCGCGGCCGAGGCTACGGGCACCCCGCTGTGCATCGCCGCGGAGGACCGGGCGAGTGCCGCCTGGGTGTGGCTGCCGTACCGCGAGGCTCCGGGAGACGTCGTGACGAAGGTCCGCGACTACGCCGGTGCGCGCCCAGACGCGCCGGGAGTCGCGATGGGGGCGGTGGGTTCCGGGATGGAGGGATTTCGCCGGTCGCACCGACAGGCGCAACGGGTGCGGGACGCGGCACGGGCACGCAACCTCGCACCGCCGACGGTTGTCGCGGCGACCGATTCCGGCTTGTTGGCCTCGGCCTTGCTCGGCAGCAATGTGCAGGAAATCCGCGAATGGGTCGCCGACGTCCTGGGTGCGCTGGCGTCCGACACCGACGACGACGCCCGCCTGCGACAAGTACTGCACATATTTCTGCACGCGAACTCCGGCTATCCGGCCGCCGCGCGGGATCTTGGACTGAGCCTCACCTCGTTCAATCGCCTTGTCGAACAGGCGGTCTCGCGACGCGGCCGAACACTCGACGACCGGCTGGATGTCGAGCTCGCACTGCTTGCCTGCCAGTGGTACGGCGCCGCGGTGCTGCGGCCAACTTGAGCTAGCGTTTAGTTTGTGCACCTCGATTGGGAACGGTTGGCCGACGGCGTCTATCGCTGCCGGCTGGCGTTTTGCGACGTCACCGTCGGACTGGTGTGCGGCCGGCCCGGAGCCCTGCTGGTCGACAGCGGCACCACGCTGGTGGAAACGGCGGCCATCGAGGCGGACGTGCGCGAGATCACTGATTGTGCTGTTACACATATCGTGTTGACACACAAGCACTTCGATCACGTCCTGGGTTCCGGCAGATTTCGTGACGCCGAGCTCTACTGCGCACCCGAGGTTGCCGACTATCTGGCGTCGGCGACCGACCACCTGCGTCGGCACGCGCTTAGCTACGGGGCGGATGCGGTGCAGATCGATCGCGCGATCGCGGCGTTGCGACGCCCCCAGCACGCGGTTTCCGACGCCGTCATCGACCTCGGCGACAGGGCAGTCACGGTCGCCCATCCCGGCCGCGGCCACACTGGGTCCGACCTCGTGGTGGCGGTGCCCGCCGTTCGATCGGGCGACCCGGTCGTGCTGTTCACCGGAGACCTGGTCGAGGAGTCCGCAGATCCCTACATCGACGACGACTCCGACCTGCGGGCCTGGCCCGCGACCTTGGACCGACTGTTGGAGATCGGCGGACCCGACGCCGTCTACGTGCCAGGACACGGCAAAGTGGTCGACGCAGCCTTCATCGGTCGCCAGCAGGAGTGGTTAAGAGAACGCGCGGCCTGCTAGCGGCTAGTCATTGGGCGCTGGCAGCCGCGCATGCGGCGAGGAATTCGTCCGGCTCGGTGACACTCAGGATCAGGGTGCCTACCGTCACCGACTTCCGCAACACTTTCGCCGGGGCCGGCGGCTCGATCGTCAATTCCACTAAGCCTTTACGCGACCCGTTGACCAGCCAACGGGATTTACGCCCGTGCACGCCCGCTTCGAACACCCGTGCGTCGGACTTGACGGCGCTCTTGATCGAACCCACGGGAATGTCGGCGGTGAAGGCCCAGCCCATCTTGACGTGCAGCCGCCCCGACTCGACCCGCAGCTCGCTGTTTTTCGGGCCGAGGCCGAGCGGCACGGCTATGGCGAGATACCAGCGGTCGAAGCGGATCTGGGCCTGCACGTCATTGCAGGGTACTCGTCGTGCCTTCATCCGAAAAGCTGTATCTGGGCGGCCAATTTAGGCGAATTTAGGGCGCAGTGAAAGCGTTGGGAATCAACGGCCCAGCAGCGGACACCGGCGTCGGACAGGCCCCGGCGTCGGCGGGTGATTTAGATCACTCCGTTGGGGATACACTCGGTCAGTCAGGGGAAATCGGGGCAGCAGAGCTGAACAGGAGCGCAAGGCGATGGCCATCGCGGAAACGGACATTGAAGTCCAGTCACCGTTCGAAGACGAAGTCGCTGCCACGCAGCGATACATGGAAAGTGAACGCTTTTCCGGGATCACCCGGCTCTACACAGCTCGTCAGGTCGTAGAGCAGCGGGGCACCATCCCCACCGACTACACCGTGGCACGAGAGGCCGCCAAAGCCTTCTACCAGCGTCTGCGGGAACTCTTCGCCGAGAAGAAGAGCATCACAACGTTCGGGCCGTACTCGCCCGGGCAGGCCGTGAGCATGAAGCGGATGGGCATCGAGGCGATCTATCTCGGCGGATGGGCGACCTCCGCCAAAGGTTCCACCACTGAAGACCCGGGACCCGACCTCGCCAGCTACCCCCTGAGCCAGGTTCCCGACGACGCCGCGGTACTGGTGCGTGCCCTGCTGACCGCCGACCGCAACCAGGAGTACCTGCGCCTGCAGATGAGCGACAAGCAGCGCGCCGCGGCGACTAAGTACGACTTTCGGCCCTTCATCATCGCCGACGCCGACACCGGCCACGGCGGTGATCCGCACGTGCGCAACCTTATTCGCCGATTCGTCGAGGTCGGGGTGCCGGGCTACCACATCGAGGACCAGCGCCCGGGCACCAAGAAGTGTGGCCACCAGGGCGGCAAGGTTCTGGTGCCGTCCGACGAACAGATCAAGCGCCTCAACGCCGCCCGGTTCCAGCTCGACGTCATGCGGGTGCCCGGCATCATCGTCGCGCGTACCGACGCCGAGGCGGCCAACCTGATCGACAGCCGTGCCGACGAACGCGACCAGCCGTTCCTGTTGGGCGCCACCAACCTGAAGGTCCCGTCCTACAAGGCTTGCTTCCTGGCGATGATGCGGCGTTTCTACGACTCGGGCATCAAGGAACTCAACGGTCATCTGCTCTACGCACTCAGCGACGGCGAGTACGCGGCCGCCAACGCGTGGCTAGAACGCCAGGGCATCGCGGGCTTGATCGCCGACGCGGTCAACACGTGGCGCGAGGGCGGGGCGCAATCGATCGACGACCTCTACGACCAGGTCGAGTCGCGGTTCGTGGCCGCCTGGGAAGACGACGCCGGCGTCACGACGTACGGCGAGGCCGTCGCGGAAGTCCTCGAATTCGGTGAGCGCGAAGACGAGCCCGCGGGCATGAGCCCCGATGAGTGGCGCGCTTTCGCCCAACGGGCTTCGCTCTACGATGCGCGGGCGAAGGCCAAGGAATTGGGCGTGGACCCGGGTTGGGATTGCGAGCTGGCGAAGACCCCCGAGGGCTACTACCAGGTCCGCGGCGGCATCCCGTACGCGATCGCGAAGTCGCTGGCCGCGGCGCCGTTCGCCGACATCCTCTGGATGGAGACCAAGACGGCCGATCTGGCCGACGCGAAACAGTTCGCCGACGCCATTCACGCCGTGTACCCGGACCAGATGCTGGCCTACAACCTTTCGCCGTCGTTCAACTGGGACACCACCGGCATGAGTGACGAGGAGATGAAGCAGTTCCCCGTCGAGCTCGGCAAGATGGGCTTTGTCTTCAACTTCATCACCTACGGCGGACACCAGATCGACGGCGTCGCAGCCGAGGAGTTCGCAACCAACCTGAGGCAGGACGGCATGCTGGCGCTGGCCCGGCTGCAGCGCAAGATGCGACTGGTCGAATCGCCGTACCGCACCCCGCAGACCCTGGTCGGCGGGCCGCGCAGCGACGCCGCACTGGCAGCGTCCTCGGGGCGCACGGCTACCACCAAGGCCATGGGCAAGGGGTCCACCCAGCACCAGCACCTGGTGCAGACCGAGGTGCCAAAGAAGTTGCTGGAGGAGTGGCTGGCGCTGTGGAGCGAGCACTATCAGCTCGGCGAGAAGCTCCGGGTGACCCTGCGTCCTCGGCGCGCCGGCTCGGACGTCCTGGAACTGGGCATCTACGGCGACGGCGACGAGCAGCTCGCCAATGTCGTGGTCGACCCCATCAAAGACCGGCACGGCCGCAGCATCCTTCAGGTGCGCGACCAGAACACCTTCGCCGAGAAGCTGCGGCAGAAGCGACTGATGACGTTGATCCACCTGTGGCTGGTGCACCGGTTCAAGGCCGACGCGGTCATCTACGTGACGCCGACCGAGGACAACCAGTACCAGACCGAGAAGATGAAATCGCACGGCATCTTCAGCGAGGTCTACCAGGAGGTCGGCGAGATCATCGTCGCCGAGGTCAACCAGCCGCGGATCGAGGAACTGCTCAAGCCGGATCGGGTGGCGCTGCGCAAGTTGATCACCAAGCAGGGTTAGCCGGGCGGGCTTCTATGGGACGGCGCCGCCGAGGGGTGCCAACCGGCAACCTTCGCGCTCTTTCCTGATGCCGGGGGCGAGGTCGCCCCGCCGAGTTCGCGTACGCTCACGGGCACCAACCCTGGCGCTGCGCGAGTCGATGCTCAGTGCAATGTCGACCTCGGCGCGCTACAGGGAGACCCCCAGCTCGCGGTGCTGGCTGCAGGGTAACGAAAGCAAACCCACGCTGTAGTCATGCACCGAAATTCCCGAGTGGGTGCGACGAAGCAATACTGACACTGATAGTCGAATTTACGGTCGGCTGGTCAACCATTCTTTGCGCATCTCCTGCGCTAGCGTCCATGCGCTGCCGGAATCATTTGATTTGATAGGAGATGACGCGCGCACTGCCCAGCATCGTTGTCGTTCGCCCCGCGCATCCTCCAAGCTACCTCCCTCCCGTCCTGATGCATCCGCTCGCTCCTGCGTGAACCGTGGGGATTCCCATCGACGGGGTCTCGCGGCTGGCAGCGAGCACCGTGATGATCTTGAATATGGCCCTTTACAACGTGTTTCACGGCAGCGCTGCTGCGATTGCCGGTTCTGGCCGGCAAACCGAGGACCTACCGCACCGCCTGCCCCGACGCCGCGGACTTCATCCCTGAGCGACAACGGATGCCCCGTGGCGACACGCCCGTCCACGTGCAAAATGTTTGGACACAACCACATCTCAGGAGGCATTTCGCGCCTCTTGTCAAAAGGGTGTGCAAGCTCTTTATCGTAGATAACGGTTTTATAACGGACAACTAGAAGCGCTATCAATCAGGTAATAATCGGTGCCCGCAACGAATAGGGTCGGGTTCGCCCCCACTCTCCAGAAAGCAAGGTTGAGTGCCATGTCGATTGTGATCGCCGCGCCGGACGCCCTGGTAACCGCAGCTACGGATCTGGGGAACATCGGTGCGGCGATCAGGACAGCCAACAGTGCTGCGGCGCTCTCTACGACGCAAGTGGTGGCGGCGGCCGCCGACGAGGTTTCGGCAGCCATCGCGGCGGTGTTCGGGATGCACGCCGATAGCTACCAACAATTCGCCGCGGAGGCGGCCGCGTATCACGCCAGGTTCGTCGAATCCCTGTCCGTCACCGCGAGCCAGTACTCAACCGCCGAATCCATCAACGCCGCGCTAACCCAGCAGGTGCTCGGCGTGATCAACGCGCCCACCGAAGTGTTGTTTGGCCGTCCTCTAATTGGCAATGGCGCCGACGGGGCACCGGGCACGGGCGCCAACGGGGGCGCCGGCGGGATTCTGTTCGGCAACGGGGGTGCCGGTGGATCCGGCGCGGCCGGGCAAAACGGCGGCAATGGCGGGCCGGCCGGGTTGTTCGGCGTTGGCGGCCCCGGCGGGACCGGTGGCGCCGCAACAACCGGAACCGGCGGCACCGGTGGAGCCGGCGGCGCTGGCGGATTGTTTGGCTTCGGCGGAGCCGGCGGGGCGGGCGGCTCCTCAGTTTCGGGCACCGGCGGGGCGGGCGGCGCCGGTGGCGCCGCCCTGCTCTTCGGCACCGGCGGACCCGGTGGTGCCGGCGGCTTCTCGGCGACGGGTATTGGTGGTGCCGGCGGGGTCGGCGGCAGCGGTGGACTCTTGTTCGGCGACGGCGGGGCGGGCGGCATCGGCGGCACCGGCGCTGCTCAAGGTGGTGCCGGCGGGGCAGGTGGCGACGCTGGCTTCTTCGGCAGCGGTGGCGCCGGTGGTACCGGCGGTACCGGCATAGCCGGCGTCGACGGTATGGACGGCGCGACTCCGGGTGCAAACGGCACCAATGGCACCGCCGGGGGTGTCGCCGGCAACGGTGGAGCCGGTGGACGGGGCGGAATCATTTACGGCAACGGCGGTGACGGCGGTGCCGGTGGTGTCGGTGGGGCCGGCGGAAGGGGCGGCCACGGCGCCGTCGGCGACCCTGGCCTTACCGGGGGAGCCGGCGGTGACGGCGCCAACGGCGGGGCCGGCGGCATCGGCGGAGCCCCCGGTGCGGGCGGAGCCCTGTTCAGCCAGGCCGGTACCCCGGGCGCTGGCGGGGCGGGCGGCGCCGGCGGTGTAGCGGGTACCGGCGGAGCCGGTGGGCAGGGCGTGGTCGTCGGTGGCGTGGCAGGCAACGGTGGCGATGGCGGCAGGGGCGGCAACCCCGGCGTCGGCGGTGCCGGTGGTGCGGGCGGCGGTCCCGGAGCTCCCGCGGGCGCGAAGGGCTTCACGCCCACCACCGGCGGTGATGGTGGCGCGGGAGGTGCGGGCGCCCACGCGACCACTCCCGGCGGTCACGGCGGTGCTGGGGGTAACGGCGGTGACGCCGGTTCGGTCGGCACCGGCGGCGCCGGCGGCGCCGGCGGCAATGGCATGGCGGGCGCCACCCTCGCTGCCAACGGCGCGGACGGCGGCGTAGGCGGCGACGGCGGCGACGGCGGGGCAGGCGGCAAGGGCGGAGCGATCTCCGGGAACGGGGGCGCGGGCGGCGCCGGTGGGATCGGTGGCGATGGTGGCGCAGGCGTCGCAGGGGCCGACGGCAGCGCAGGCACAAACGGCGCTAAGGGTGGCAGCGGCGGCGCCGGCGGTAAGGGCGGTGCCGGCGGTGCGGGCGGCGTCGCACTCGGATCGGGGATAGGGGGCCACGGTGGGGCCGGCGGCAACGGCGGCCTCGGCGGGGCTCCCGGC
>NZ_MVHT01000095.1 GCF_002086275.1 Mycobacterium intermedium
GCCGTCAAGCGATCGCTACGCGCCCGACGGTTCGACGCCGGCGTCTAGCTGCGCGGCAACTTCCCGCGAGCGCGCGCGTTTGTACGGCGACACGCCGTGTACGACGTACATTTGCGCGCGCTCGCGGGAGGCGACTACTCCGGGGAGATCCCCGAGCTGAGCACGCGGATCGCGCTGACCAGACCGTCGATCAGGTTGCCCTGCTCGAACGCCGACGAAGCCGCGGCAACCCCGAGCGGGGCGGCCGACTCGGCGCCGCGTCCGCGCAATGCCGAGCCGTAAACCACCTCGATGGCGGACTGATTGGGCGAGACCGCGAGCAGTACCGCGTGGTTGGGCGTCGGAACTTTGGCCAGGATCTCGCGTGCCCGCGCGGCGGTGTCACTACCCAGGTCGCCGAGGTAGACCGCGAACCGCGCGTTGGACGCCCGAGAGGCGTACTTCAACGCGTCGTCCACCGCGACCAGGTCCTTGATCGGGAACGGGTAGGTGACCGACAGCTCGCCGGGCTCGGTGACCCCGGACAGCCGACCGCTACTCGTCAGCGCCCAGCCTCTGGGCAGCTCGGTCGGTTCAACCGTCGCGACTTCACCATGTGCCACTGGCGCCACCTCCGACTGTGAATTCCGATGCACCGTGGCCGTGGCCACCGTGCGCGTTGCGAATGGCCTCGTCAGTGGCTGCCCACAGGATCGGCGGATGCGTCCACTTCTCCGACAACTTGTACGTCTCGGGGTGGGGCCCCTTGCGGGTCAAGTAGATCAAGCTCAGCGCCACAAACAGAGCCAGCGGTATTCCGGTGAATAAAAGGTGAATCTCCATAGCGCTCACGACGGACACCGTATCCCAACGGGGGGCTCACCGCCTATGCCACCTCATGCCACGCCGAGGCCACGTCTATGCCGCGCCCTGGCCAGGTCTACGCCGCGCCCTCGCCGAGATATCGCGCCCATGCCGGGTCCAGCTCCTTCACGGTCGACAACAGCCGCCAGTGCTGTCCGGTCGGCGGCAGCGGCGCCCGCCGCAGCACCCAGCCGAGCTCGCTGAGCAGCTTGTCGCCCTTGCGGTGGTTGCACGTCGAGCAGCACGCGACGCAGTTCTCCCACGAGTGGTCTCCCCCGCGACTGCGCGGCACCACGTGATCCACCGTGTCGGCCTTCGCCCCGCAGTAGGCGCAACAGAAGCGGTCCCGGTGCATCAGTGCCGCGCGCGTCATCGGTACCCGCGCCCGGTAGGGAACCCGGACATAGGTCCGCAGTTGGATCACCGACGGCACCACGATCGACCTGGTCGCGGAGTGGATGACCGGCCCCGCCGGGTCGTCATGCACCACGTCCGCCTTCCCGCAGATCAGCATCACAATCGCGCGTCGCAGCGGCAGCGCGGTGAGCGGCTCGTAGGTGGAGTTCAGCAGTAGCACCCGTCGGCGATTCCATACCGAAGCGGTCTCGTGCCGGTTTGGCGGATGGGTTTCGACACTATGCAGGCACGGCGCGTTCGCAGGCCCTGTTCCCACTGCCGGGCTGCCGTTGCGGTGGCCGCGGCGTTTCTTGCCTTGCGCCATAGATCCTCCGCGGAACAGTCCACCATGATTCGCAGCCAACTGCACGCCTATTCCGCTGAGCACGCCGTGTCAGTTCGGTGAACAGCCAGGGTGAACGGGCCGGTCCCACAGATGGCCCACAATGGAGGGGATGAATCCGAACCCCGAGTCTTTCTACGACGCCGTCGGCGGCGCCGAGACCTTCCACGCGATCGTGGCGAGGTTTTACGAGCAGGTCGCCGAGGACGAGATATTGCGACCCCTGTATCCGGAAGAGGACCTTTCGGGCGCCGAACAGCGGTTACGCATGTTCCTCGAGCAGTACTGGGGCGGCCCGCGGACCTACTCGGAACAACGAGGTCATCCCCGCCTGCGCATGCGCCACATGCCGTTCCGCATCACGCCAATCGAGCGGGACGCCTGGTTGCGCTGCATGCATACCGCGGTGGCCTCGATCGATTCGCAAACACTCGACGATGAGCGCCGTCGCGAGCTGCTTCAATACCTGGAAATGGCCGCCCACTCCCTCGTCAACTCCGCATTCTGATGGCCGACCCGGCACCCCTGTGGTGGCAGTCTGCGGTCTTCTACCAGGTCTATCCCCGCTCGTTCGCCGACAGCGACGGCGACGGCGTCGGTGACCTGGACGGGCTGACCAACCACCTCGATCACCTCGTCGACCTCGGTGTCGACGCGATCTGGATCAACCCGGTCACCGTGTCCCCGATGGCAGACCACGGCTACGACGTCGCCGATCCCCGCGACATCGACCCGCTGTTCGGCGGGATGGCCGCCTTCGAACGGCTGATCGTGGCCGCACATGAGCGCGGCATCAAGGTCACGATGGACGTCGTGCCCAACCACACCAGTTCGGCACATCCGTGGTTTCAGGCCGCGTTGGCCGCGGGTCCGGGCACGGAAGCCAGGGACCGATATTTCTTTCGAGACGGCCGCGGACCGGACGGGTTGCTGCCGCCGAACAACTGGGAATCGGTGTTCGGCGGGCCCGCCTGGACTCGCGTCGTCGAGCCGGACGGCCACCCAGGCCAGTGGTATCTGCACCTCTTCGACACCGAGCAACCCGATCTGAATTGGGACAACCCCGAGGTCTTCGACGACTTCGAGAAGACCCTGCGGTTCTGGTTGGAACGCGGCGTGGACGGCTTCCGCATCGATGTGGCCCACGGGATGGCCAAGCCGGAGGGTCTGCCGGACGCCGCGGACGTGGCCGAGATACTGCGGCACACCGACGACGACCCGCGCTTCAACCGCCCGCACGTCCACGACATTCACCGCGATATCCGGGCGGTCATGGACGACTACCCCGGCGCGGTCACCATCGGCGAAGTCTGGGTCCAGGACAACGCCCAATGGGCCGAATACGTAAGGCCTGACGAACTGCACCTCGGCTTCAACTTCCGGCTGACCCGAACCGAGTTCGACGCCACCGAGATCCACGACGCGGTACAGAACTCGTTGGATGCCGCGGCGCTGGAAAACGCCACTCCGACCTGGACGCTGGCCAACCACGACGTGGGGCGGGAAGTCTCCCGTTACGGCGACGGCGAGACGGGGCTGCGCCGGGCCCGGGCCATGGCGTTGTTCATGCTGGCCCTTCCGGGCACCGTGTTCATCTACAACGGCCAGGAGCTGGGGCTTCCGGACGTGGATCTGCCGGACGAGGTCCTGCAGGACCCGACCTGGGAGCGTTCAGGGCACACCGAACGCGGACGCGACCGGTGCCGGGTCCCGATGCCGTGGTCGGGTGAGGCTCCCCCGTTCGGGTTCTCGACGTCCGCCGATACCTGGCTGCCCATGCCGGACGACTGGGCCGCGCTGACCGTCGAAAGGCAACGCAAAGACCCCGCGTCGATGCTGTCGTTCTTCCGGCGTGCCATCGAAATTCGTAAGCAGCGCGCCGAATTCCAAGGCGGGGACGTCGATTGGCTGTCCGCACCGGAGGATGCGTTGCTGTTCCGGCGTCCTAACCTGCCCGGCGAGAGCGAGTTGGCGTGTGCACTGAACGCGGGCCGGCGGCCGATCGCGCTCCCGCCGGGCGAGGTGCTGTTGGCCAGCGCGCCGCTGATCGACGGCCAACTGCCGCCCGACAGCGCGGTCTGGCTCACGCGAGTCGGCTAGCACTTCCGGGCTCGGTCCTCTATACGTGATGAATGTCGTCCTACGAGTGGGCAGTGATCGGAGCCGGGCCAGCCGGAATTGCCGCGGTAGGGAGGTTGCTCGATCACGGGATAGCTCCCGAGCGGATCGCGTGGATCGACCCTTCCTTCGCGGCCGGAGACCTCGGCAAGAAGTGGCGGTCGGTGTCGAGCAACACCATCGCCAAGACCTTCCTGGAATACCTGAACGCTTCCAAGGCCTTTCGGTTCGCCGAGGCTCCCCCGCTGCCGCTGCGGGAGGTCGACCCGGACGAGACGTGCGCCCTTGCACTCGTCGCGGATCCGCTGCTGTGGGTGACCGAACAGCTGCGCGCGCGCGTCGAGGTGTTCCAGACGAAGGCGACCGCACTGTACTTGGAGAACCGCCACTGGCAAATTAAGACCACGGCGCAGGCGATCGCGTCGAAGAATGTGGTTCTTGCCGTCGGGGCAATTCCGAAAAAGCTGGATTATCCGCAACTAAAAGAGATTCCAGTGGAAGTTGCACTCGACCCGGAACAACTTGCCCAACAACCCTTGGAAGGCGCAACGGTAGCGGTCTTCGGGTCATCCCACTCGTCCATGATCGCGTTGCCCAACCTATTGGGCCATCCGGTGCGCAAAGTGATCAACTTTTTCCGTCATCCACTCAAATACGCCGTTTATTTGGATGATTGGATTCTCTTCGACGACACCGGTCTCAAAGGACGGGCGGCGGAGTGGGCCCGCGAGAACATCGACGGGGTGCTCCCGGATCGGCTGGAAAGGTACTCGGTTACCAGCCCGAATTTCGAAGAGAAACTCGGCGAATGCGATCTCGTCGTCTATACCGTCGGATTCGAGCGCAGGAAGCTACCGGCGACACCGCAATGGGGGCAACTGGACTACAACCCACAAAACGGAATTCTTGCCCCAGGCCTGTTCGGACTCGGCATTGCCTTCCCGGAATACGCCGTGGACCCTTACGGCTACGGCCAGTACCGCGTGGGCCTCAAGAAGTTCATGGACTACCTTGACTCGATTCTCCCGCTGTGGCTGGTCTACGGGACCTGACGAAAACAAGCGCCATCAAATCGGCGTGATTTGCTTCCTCAGCGCAATACCAGAGCCGGATCGCCGCGGCGCCGGTACACCGAGCCGAAGCGGGCGTCCATGCGCAACCAGGTCGGCGAGAACCGGACCCGGATCATCTCGTCGGCGTCGATCGACTCCGGTGATTGCGGCAGGAAACCCATTGCGGTCAAAGCGAATACGCAACGCATCGGCAGGCCGACGACGGTATCGCCGGAGCTGACCTGGATGACCTCCTGATCGAGCAACGAGGCAGGCGGTCCGTGCGCGCTGCTGTGCTGCTTGGCCAGTTCCGCACCGCTCTGCGCAAGGTCCAGCATCACCCGGGCCGGCACATCGTCGAGGTGGGTGAAGCCGGATTCGGGAGGCAGCACACCGCGCCACGCCGAGTCCATCGCAAAGCCGGGGTCGACGTAGCCCGACGGGCCGACGTCGGCCAGGCTGCGGGCCAGCTGGTCGGCGCCGACGGACAAGTCGTCGGGCCGCACCGTGCCGGCCACCACCCGGCCGGCCAGTACGTCGAAACCCGTTGCGACCCATGCCGTCAGCAATCCCGGCGAGCGTGTCCGAAGTCGGATGACCGCGGCGTCGTCGAGACGCATCGCACGGTGCACGAAAGCTGCCAGGTCCGCACGGTGGGCCGCATCTGGCAACCACAATCCGCGTTCGGTTGTGCCGCCGGCTATTCCCTCAGCCACCGCTGCAGGTATTCCCGGTGGTGCGGGGCCAGGCGCACCAACCGTTGCTCTTTGATGTGCACCGCGGCCAACTGCGTTTCGGCGATGACGGCGGGCTTGGACTCTGGATCGGCGTTGACCGAACGGACTTCGTAGCCGAGGGTGAAGTCGACCGCGCGCAGGCGCTTCGTCCAGATGGTGACCTGCAGCGGCGAGTCGACCAACCGCAACTGGTCCTTGTAGGTGACCCGCACGTCGGCGATCAACAACCCGATCTCGGTGATCTCGGCCTGGAACGGTTCCTTGAGAAAGGGAACGCGCGCCTCTTCGAGGATCGTGACCATGGTGGCGTGGTTGACATGCTGGTACATGTCGATGTCAGACCAGCGCACCGGCACCGGTGCGACAAACCCGTTCTTTTTTTCGTTGCTCAACCGGAAGATCCCCGTCCGCTGGTGCGAGTCATGCGGCGGATCTGACGCGCCGCCACCGACAGCGTAGCGAGATCCTTTGCGCCGCTTTCACGGATCTCGTCAAGGGTCCGGCGGGCGCGCTCCACCCGCGAGGCACTGATGTGCTCCCACTCGGCGATCTTCTCTTCGCCACTTTCGTCGGGCTCCCCCACGGCCAGCACGTCGAAACACAATGCCCGCAGCGATGCGTAGATGTCGTCGCGAATCGCCAACCGCGCCAACGCATGCCACCGGTCGTTGCGCGGCAACTCCGAGACCGCGGTCAGCAGGCCGTCGGTGCCGAGCCGATCCATCAGGGCGAAGTAAGTGTCGGCGACGTCAGCGGTGTCGATCTCGGTGATGTCGGCGATGTCGATGATGTCGAGCAGGCTGTAGCGGTACAGCCCGACAGCGACGCGGTACGCCAAGTCGGGCGGGGCGCCCTGGGCAGTGAATTCCGCGGCTTCCTTTTCGACAATGGCCTTGTCGTCCCCACGCAACCACTCCGACATGCGCGGTGTCAGCGCCTTGACCTTGGCGGCGAACCGGTTGATCTCGGCACCGACGGCCAGCGGCTGCGGACGGTAGTTGAGCAGCCAGCGTCCGGCACGGTCGACCAATCGCCGGGTGTCCAGCGTCATCCGGTCCGACAACGCGACCGGCAGGTTCGCCGCGCGAATGCGCCGCCAGACGTGTTCGATACCGAAGATCGCATCGGTGGCCGCGTAGGTGCGGACCGCGTCGATGAGCTTGACACCGACATCCTCGGTGATCCGGAACGCGTAGCTGATCCCGGCCGTATCCACCAGGTCGTTGATCAGCATGGTGGTGATGATTTCCCGGCGCAGCTGGTGCTGGCGGATCTCCGGCGTGAACCGATCGCGCAGCGGCTTGGGGAAGTAGCGGGGCAGCCGGGACGCGAACACATCCAGATCCGGCAGCTCGGTCTTCAATACCTCGTCTTTGAGCTCGAGCTTGACGTGCGCCATCAGGGTCGCGATCTCGGGAGAGGTGAGTCCCAGGCCGAGCTCGGCACGCCGGGCGATCTCCTTCTCCGACGGCAGCGCCTCCAACTCGCGATTGAGACCGCGCTCCACCAGGTGGCGGATCTGGTCGGCATGCACCGGCAACAGGCTCGGCGCGTTGGCGCGGCTGGTACCCATCAGGTCGTTCTGGTCCTCGTTGTCGGTGAGCACCAGCTGGCCAACCTCGTCGGTCATCGACTCCAACAGTTGGCTGCGTTCTTCGGGCTTCACCTTGCCGGCCGTGACCAGTGAGTCGATCAGGATCTTGATGTTGACCTCATGGTCGGAGCAATCCACGCCGGCGGAGTTGTCCATCGCGTCGGTATTGACCCGCCCACCGGACAAATCGAACTCGACTCGGCCCAACGCCGTCACCCCGAGGTTGCCGCCCTCGCCGATGACCTTGGCCCGCACCTGATTTGCGTTGACCCGCACCGGATCGTTGGCGCGGTCGCCGACGTCGGCGTCAGACTCGCTTTCTGCCTTGATGTAGGTGCCGATGCCGCCGTTGAACAGCAGATCCACCGGCGCCTTGAGGATCGCCCGGATCAGGTTGGGCGGGGCCATTTCTTTGACGTCGTCTTCGATGCCGAGGGCGGCACGGACCTGTGGGCTGACCGGGATGGTCTTCTGGTCGCGGCTGTACACGCCGCCGCCCTCGCTGATCAACGACTTGTTGTAGTCGTCCCAGCTGGACCGCGGCAACTCGAACATGCGACGACGTTCCTCCCAGGAGGACGCGGCGTCGGGGTTGGGATCGAGGAAGACGTGCCGGTGGTCGAAGGCCGCGACGAGCCTGATGTGCTTGCTCAGCAGCATGCCGTTGCCGAACACGTCGCCGCTCATGTCGCCGATGCCCACGACGGTGAAGTCTTGGGTCTGGGTGTCGATCCCCATTTCCCGGAAGTGCCGCTTCACCGCCTCCCAGGCGCCTTTGGCGGTGATGCCCATGGCCTTGTGGTCGTAGCCCACCGACCCACCGGACGCGAAGGCGTCGCCCAGCCAGAACCCGTACGACGCGGCGACCTCGTTGGCGATGTCGGAGAACGTGGCGGTCCCCTTGTCCGCCGCAACCACGAGGTAGGCGTCGTCACCGTCGCGACGCACCACACCGGGGGGCGGGTTTACCTTGCCGGTGGCCTTGTCGACGTTGTCGGTCACGTCGAGCAAGCCGGAGATGAACAGCTGGTAGCAGGCGACGCCTTCGGCGCGGGTGGCTTCGCGATCGGCCGCTGCGTCACCGGTGGCCAGGGGCGGCCGCTTGACGACGAACCCGCCCTTGGCGCCGACCGGCACGATGACGGCGTTCTTGACTGCCTGTGCCTTGACCAGGCCGAGGATCTCGGTGCGGAAGTCGTCGCGCCGGTCCGACCAGCGCAGCCCGCCGCGTGCGACCGGGCCGAAGCGCAGGTGCACGCCTTCGACGCGAGGTGAATACACAAAGATCTCGAACTTGGGCCGCGGCAGCGGCAGTTCGTCGATCAACTGGGCATCGAGCTTGAGCGCCAAGACGTTTCGGCTGCGTGCGGAACCTTCGCGCGTCACAAAGTAATTGGTCCGCAAGGTGGCCTGGACCAGCGAGGCGAACCCGCGCAGGATGCGGTCGGTGTCCAGACTTACCAGTGCGTCGATGTCGGCGGCGACGGCCGCGGCTGCCGCTTGTGCGTCGCGGGGGTTCGAAGGCTCGGGATCGAACAGCGCCTCAAACAACTCGACCAGCGATCGTGCGGTCGATGGATGGTCGTTGACCACCGACTCGATGTAGGACTGGCTGTACGGAAAACCAGCCTGCCGTAGGTATTTCGCGTAGGCACGCAAGATCACGGCCTGCTGCCAGGTCAACCCGGCGCGCATCACCAGTTCGTTGAACCGGTCGACCTCCGTTCGGCCCTGCCAGATCGCGGTGACGGCGTCGGCGAATCGCTGGGCGCCGGCTTCGCGCTCTTCGGCCGTATCGGCCAGCGGGATGGTGGGATGCGGCGAGATCCGGAATTGGTAGATCCACACCGGTAGCCCGTCGGGTCGGTCGACGGTGAACGGCCGCTCTTCCAGCACGACCACGCCCATGCTCTGCAGCATCGGCAACAGCTGGCTCAGGGAGGCGGTGCGCCCTCCGAAAAACCAGGTCAGCCGGGCGATTCCGTGCTCATCGCGTTCGGAGAAGACCAGCTTCACCGAGTCATCGGTGAGTTGGTTGATGATGGCGATGTTTTCGATGGTTTCGGCCGGTGTGACCGCCTGCTTGTACGCCTCGGAAAAAGCGGAGGCGTAATGCTCGGCGTCGGCGTAGCTGATCGAGCCCGATGCCGCGGCGGCGATCAACCGGTCCGACCAGGTGCGCGCGGCCTCGCTGAGCAACCCCTGGATCCGGATCCGGTTGCTTTCCGAGACGTCGACGGATCCGAGTGCCCGCTCCTCGGGCAAACGAACCATGAAATGCATTAGTGCCCAAGGTGATTCGCTCACTCGAGCGGTAAATTCCAGTCGGGTGCCGCCGAATTCGCGAACCAGGATGTCTTCGATCTGCAACCGCACGGCGGTGGTGTAGCGGTCACGCGGCACATAGACCAGGCAGGACACGAAGAACTGCAGCCGGTCGGCGCGCAGGAACAACAAGGCACGTCGTTGTGATCCCAAGTCGACCACGGCTTTGGCCATGGACAGCAGCCGGTCGGCGCTGAGGGTGAAAAGCTCTGGGCGCGGGACGGTTTGGATCACATCGAGCAGCAGCTGACCGGGATGACTGGGATCGCTGCCGGCCAACGTGAGCGCTTCGCGGACCCGCCGTGAGATGGCCGGGATGTCCAGGACATCGGCGTTCATGGCGGCGACGGTGAACAAGCCGACGAAGCGGTGCTCGAAGACGTCGTCACCGACGTTCTCGCGAACGGCGATGGCATACGGGTAGGCCCCGTAACGCAGGTAGCTGCCGACCGCGGCTTGCGCCAATACCAGCAATTTCGACTCGTCGGTCAGCCGCGGCCGGGTTCCCGAACGTGCGCGCAGCACCCCGAAACCGGTGGAGGCGTCCCCATAGACGTATCCGTTGTCGACCCGGCACCGTTGGTAACCCAGCAGCAAGAAATTGCCGTCGCCCAGCCAGTGCAGCAACTCCGCCACTTCGTGGCGATCCGGCGCGGAGTAGTGACCCTGGGGGTCGGCGTCGACCTCTTCGGCCAGATCGTTCAGGGTGCGGATCATCGCGGATGCGTCGGCGGCGACCCGCTCGACATCGGCCAGAACCCGGGGCAGCAACCGTTCGACTTCGACGAGGGCCTTGCTGTCCACCAGTGGCGACAACTGAACGTGGATCCAGGCCTCACCGTGATCCGGCGCGGCGCTGTCCGACTTGGGTTTGATGTCCAGCATCTCCCCCGTCGGGCCGCGACGCACATCGAAAACCGGAGCCATGACCGCGGTGTATCCGACCCCGAGCCGATGCAGCAGCACCGTGACGGAGTCCATCAGCATGCCGCCGTGCTCGGTGACGACCTGAAGTGCGGGCCCAAATCCGGCCGGGTCATCAGCCGGGTAGACGGCGACGCGGCTTTCACCCGCCGGACGGACCTGCGCCAGCCGATAGTGGGCGGCCACCAGTGAGGGCGTGACGGGCGATTCTGGGGTTTGCTGAGAACCGTCTTCGGCGGATGCCCGATAGCCGTCTAGGTAGGCCTTCAGAATCCAGTCATCAACCGGGGTGTCCTGGTCAATGGCGCTCCGCGGATGGTCCCGCGTGGTCCCGGGGTCGATCGTCATGCAACGTGCTCCCAACTCCCGACGGATACCAGCGTGCCGTGGCAGGGATCACATTAGTCCCGTGTCAACCTCCGATGGGTCACCCTGTGCGGGCGCGCGGCTTCGGCGCCAAGTCGTTCCACTTTGTTCTCTTCGTAGGCACCGAAGTTGCCTTCAAACCAGAACCACTTGGCCTCGTTGTCCTCGTCGCCCTCCCACGCCAGGATGTGCGTGCACGTCCGGTCGAGGAACCAGCGGTCGTGGGAAATCACCACCGCACAACCGGGGAAGTTCACCAAGGCGTTCTCCAGTGAGCTCAGCGTTTCGACGTCCAGGTCGTTGGTCGGTTCGTCGAGCAGGATCAGGTTGCCGCCCTGTTTGAGCGTCAGCGCCAGGTTCAACCTGTTGCGTTCGCCACCCGACAGCACGCCGGCCGGCTTCTGCTGGTCGGGACCCTTGAATCCGAACGCCGAGACGTACGCCCGCGACGGCACCTCGGTCTGACCGACCTCGATGTAGTCCAGTCCGTCGGACACGACCTCCCACACCGTCTTCTTCGGATCAATACCCGATCGGGTCTGGTCGACGTAGCTCAGCTTCACCGTTTCGCCGATCTTGACCGTGCCACTGTCTGGCTGCTCAAGGCCGACGATGGTCTTGAACAGGGTGGTCTTGCCCACCCCGTTGGGACCGATGACGCCGACGATGCCGTTGCGCGGCAGGGTGAAGGAAAGGTCCTTGATCAGCGTGCGACCCTCGTAACCCTTGTCGAGGTGACTGACTTCGACCACCACCGACCCGAGGCGTGGCCCGACCGGGATCTGGATCTCCTCGAAGTCAAGCTTCCGAGTCTTCTCCGCCTCCGCGGCCATCTCTTCGTAGCGCTGCAAACGCGCCTTGCTCTTGGCCTGACGCGCTTTGGCGCCGGACCGGACCCAGGCCAGTTCCTCCTGCAGCCGTTTCTGCAGTTTGGCGTCCTTGCGGCCCTGGACCGCGATCCGCTCGGCCTTCTTCTCCAGGTAGGTCGAGTAGTTGCCCTCGTAGGGGTATGCGCGACCCCGGTCGAGTTCGAGGATCCACTGGGCGACGTTGTCCAGGAAGTAGCGGTCGTGGGTGACGGCCAGGATCGCGCCGGGGTAGTTGGCCAAGTGTTGCTCAAGCCACTGGACGCTTTCGGCGTCCAGGTGGTTGGTCGGCTCGTCGAGCAACAACAGGTCGGGTTTGGACAGCAGCAGTTTGCACAGCGCGACGCGGCGACGCTCGCCACCGGACAGGTTGGTCACCGGTTCGTCGGGCGGCGGGCAGCGCAGCGCATCCATCGCCTGCTCGAGTTGCGAGTCGAGGTCCCACGCGTCGGCGTGGTCGAGCTCCTCCTGCAGCCGGCCCATCTCCTCCATCAACTCGTCGGAGTAGTCGGTGGCCATCAGCTCCGCGACCTCGTTGAAGCGGTCGAGCTTGACCTTGATGTCGCCCAGGCCCTCTTCCACGTTGCCGCGGACCGTCTTTTCCTCGTTGAGCGGTGGCTCCTGCTGCAAAATGCCGACAGTCGCACCGGTTGCCAGGAAGGCGTCGCCGTTGTTCGGCTTGTCCAGCCCGGCCATGATCCGCAAGACGCTCGACTTACCGGCTCCGTTGGGGCCGACAACACCGATCTTGGCGCCGGGGTAAAAACTCAACGTCACGTCGTCGAGAATCACTTTGTCGCCGTGCGCCTTGCGGACCTTCTTCATCGTGTAGATGAACTCAGCCATGCCGCGGGGTCGCCTTTCTGATCTTCGTAACAATCTCGCCGACCATCCTAGGCACGGCCCCCGAACGCCTAAGCCGACAGTGGCAGCGCGGCATCGCTGGCCGCAGCCGGTTCGGCTGTTCCGTCCCGCGTCGGGTCCGCCTGGCTCGCGGTGTCGGTTTCGCCGTCGGCTACCGCCGCTGCCGGACTGTCCTGCGGGCTCGGCCCCGTGTAGCTGAGCTTTTCGATCCGAACGAGCGCGCGCGATAGGTCCGGTCCCACAGCCAGCGCCCGCATCTCGGTTGACGAACGCTTGTTGCCGTCCCGGTCTTCATATTCGCTGGTGAACACGTGTCCCACCACGATCACCGGTGCGCCTTTGGCCAGTGCGGCGCCCACCCCGGTGACCAACCGGCCCCAGCAGTTGACGGTGATGAACAGCGAATTGCCCGGCTCCCAGGTGCCGTCCCCGGTCCGGCGACGCGAATTGCTGGCCACCCGAAACCTGATGACTTCCTGCTGGCCGACCCGGTGGCGCTGGGGGTTGTTGACGATGTGCCCGACCACGGTCAGGTGCGTTTCAAACATTGCTCGTATTCCTCTCGTAGCTGAATCAGGTGGCTCGTGCCGGTGTTGATTCAGCCCCGGGGCACCGACAGCGCATCGACGAATCGCGCCGGTGAGCGCCGCGTCGGGCTACCGCTGTGGAGAAAGTCGCGACTGGGGATAACGGCGTGGAGATGACGGCTATGAAGCGACGGTGTCGGATTTGTCGGCGCTGCGCCTCGAAGCGGCGCGGGCGCGCTCGCGGGCGATGAACTGATTCCGCGCGATCCGTTCGACGTAAGCGAAGTCTCGCAGAATGCTGCGTAGCTCTCCGCGAAACGCGGTGCGCCGTTCGGCGAGGTCGGGCGCCGGGGCGATGAGATCCTGATCGGCGACGACCTGGTTTGCCGTCGCGAAGAGCAGGGTCGACACCGATTCGCTGCTACGGACCCGGGTTTGTGCCACATACTGACGGCCAACTCCGAGCGCCAACTCCGTGAGCTCTTTCTGCCCGACGTTCGCCGGAGCATCACGCAGCACGTCCGCGACAATCTCATACGCCTCGAAGAAGACCCGCAACAACGCGTCGGACATCAACGGACGCTTGGCATACAGCATCGCGTCGATCTGCTCGCCGCCCGCCGCCAGGTGCGCCTCCCAATCTTGGTGCCACGCCAACTCTTCGGCGAGATTGGCGCGGAACGCCGCAGAATCGGCGAAGTAGAAGTCGAACTTCAGCAGATCCCGCAGCCGCATCGCCTGGTCCCAGAAAGCCGAAACGCGGTCGCCGTCAACATGTCTGGCATGCGCCAGCGCGAGTTCGACGATCGAGGTCTCCAGGAAGGCATGGATCACCGAGTTGCGGTAGAAGGCGGCGGCATGCTCGTGCTGAGCAGCGATGTACCACACCGGTTCCCGGCCACTGTCGACCCGCGTGACCGGGTGCCCGTTGGACAACGCGTCCACCGCCGCGCGCACGCCTTCGCGGGTGCGTAGCCGCAGCGCACTCGTCGACACCGGTGTCTGCTTGCGCTCCAAGTAATCCAGGGAGTCCTGCAGAGTGTGATGCAGCTGGTCGAGGGTCAGCGCAGCCCCGCGCGTGGTGAGCAGCAGTGCCGAGACCAAACCCGTCGCGGTGATCGGCGTCGCCTGCAGAATCCGCCATGCGACCTCGAATGACATCTTCTGCAGCGCAAGCCGTTTGGCGGCCGTGTCGTTGGCGATCTGGCCATTGGGTTCGCCCAGGTACTGGCGCATCGACACGGCTTCGGGGAAGCGAACGTAGATCTTGCCGTAGTTGCGCTCGCCCTGGGCCTTGATGAAGTTGTACAGCCAGCTGAAGCCCTCGGGCGTCTTCTCCGCGCCGCGCGCGTAGGCGGCGTATTCGGCGATCTCGTGCAGCTGGTCGAAGCAGATCGACACACCCTGCAGCAGGATGTCCTCGCTACGTCCGTCCAGGTAGGCGTCGGCCACGTAGCTCAGCAGACCGAGCTTGGGCGGCAACATCTTTCCCGTTCGTGAGCGGGTTCCTTCGATGGACCAGCTCAGGTTGAACCGCTTCTCGACGATATAGCCCACGTACTCCTTGAGTACGTACTTGTACAGCGGATCGTCGCCGATATTGCGCCGGATGAAGATGGTTCCCGCCCGCCGCATCAGCGGTCCCATGATGCCGAACGCCAAGTTGATGCCACCGAACACGTGCACCGGCGGCAACCGGTTGTCCTGCATGGCCACCGGTATCACCGCGCCGTCGATGTAGGACCGGTGCGAGAACAGCAGGACCGCGGGGTGGGTCTCCAGCGCCGCGCGCACGGCCGCGACTTGATATTCGTCGTAGTCGAATTCCGGGTCGAAGCCGCGGCTCAGCATTTTCCCGAGAACCCCGACCAGGTCTACCGATACCTGGCTCCACCCGGTAGCGAGCTCGTCGAGCATCTTCCCCGCCTCCTCGACCGTGGCTCCGGGAATCTGCTCGAGGCCGGCGCGAAATCGCGTGGATGCCAACATCTCCGGCTTGACCAGGCGGGGAGACTTGTATTGCGGTCCCAGGATGCGGTATTCGGCTCGTGCCAGGGCCAAAATCGCCCGCCGGGCGACGAATTCAGCGAAGTCGGTCGGTGTCCCGCCGACGGTGGTATCGCGCCACTGCTGGCGCAGCTCAGAGATTTTGGCCGCCTCGCCCGCCAGCACGCGCGCCCGCCGGGGATCGCTGCGCAGGATGCGGCGCTGTTGGCCGCGGCTGGGATTATAGGGATCCCGGCCTGGAAGAAGCCCTGCAATCTTGGCCGCTCTGCTGCGGTTTGGCGGTGGCTGCCAGAACACGCGCACCGGCACGACGTAACGCTCGTCGTTCCGGTCCGGGTCGAGTTGCTCGACAATGGCAGTCAGCGCGGCCGGTGGCGCGTTGGGTGGCGGCAGTTTCAGGACGTCGACCTTGGTCTGCGGACTTCGGGCACGTTGCTGCGCCAGCCAATCCATCACGAGTTCGATCTCGACCGGCGAATCCATCGAGGCCAGCACCAGCGTGTCTTCCGGGTTGAGGACTGCGCTGACGTCTGCCAACGGATTGGTCACGGCTGTCCTTCGGGCGCCTCGGGCTCCTGCGCCTGACCATCTTTCAGCTCGACCACGGACGCGTGCGGGGTGGCCGGCGAGGGTTTCTCGGCCGGGGTCTTCTTCGCCGGGGTCTTCTTGGCCGGGGTTTTCTTGGCCGCCTTCTTGGCGGGGGTCTTACTGGCGGCCTTCTTTGCCGGGGTCTTCGCGGTTGCCTTGGCGGCCTTGGCCTTTGCTTCGCTGGCCGGCTTGTTCTTGGCGTAGAGATCGACCACGGGCAACTGGTTGTCGATGGGCCAGTTCGACAAGACGTCCAAGTAGAGCTGGCGAACCTCGGCGATGCGGTCCGGCAATTCCTCCAACGTCCAGTCGTCCACCGGAATCGGCGGGAACACCGCAACGTCGACCGTGCCTGGATTCAGCGTCGTCGAGTTGCGCGAGGCGATGATCTCCGCATTGCGAATCACGATGGGCACGATGGGAATTCCTGCCGCCATCGCGATGCGGAAGGGCCCCTTCTTGAATGGCCCGACTTCGGTCGTATCCAACCGGGTGCCCTCGGGGGCGATCACGATGGACAGGCCCTTCTTTGCGCGCTCCTCAACTTCGTGCAGCGTCTCCACCGCGGAAGCGGAATCGTCGCGATCGATGAACACCCCGTCGAGCAACTTGCCCATGGTGCCCATGATCGGGTCGCGCTCGAGTTCTTTCTTGCCGACGGCGATCCAGTTGTCCTTCACCAAGGCGCCGGTGATCACCGGGTCAACCTGGTTGCGGTGGTTGAAGATGAACACCGCGGGACGCTGCGCGGTCAGATTCTCCTTGCCGATGACATTCAGGTGCACACCACACGTGGCCAGCAGTATCTGGGAGAAGTTGGAGGTGAAGAAGTTCACGCCGCGCCGCCGGTTGCGGGTCAGGGCACCCCATCCCACCGCGCCCGCGGCGATGGGGAACATGGTGCTGAAGCCGGCCAAGGTGCGCAGCTGCCGTTGCAGGCCGACGCCGCCGCGACTTTCGAACTTCAAGATCGGCCAGCCGCGACGCCTGGCGACGGCGGCCATCTTGCCCTCGGGATTGGTCGGGCGCGGGTTGCCGACGAGGTACATCAGGGCGACGTCCTCGTCACCGTCAGCGTAAAAGTAACTGTCTTTTAGGTCGATGTTGTGTTCGGCCGCAAAGGCTTGCACCGCAGCGGCTTTCCCCGGCCCCCACAAGATCGGCTTCAGCACCCGACCGGTGAGAATGCCGTCCTCGTTCGTCTCGAACTTGTTGGTGAGCGTGTTGTTGATGCCGAGGAAGCGGGCCACTGGATTGACCTGAATGGTCAGCGCTGAGGAGCTGAGCACCACGGTGTGGCCTCGGGCGACGTGGGCCCGCACCAATTCGCGCATTTCCGGGTAGATCCGGGATTCGATCCGCTGGGCGAACAGGCGCTCGCCAATCTCCTCCAGGTCGGTCAGCAGGCGTCCGGCCAGCGCCATGGCCGCCTTGTTGATCAGGTCCTCGAACTCGATGCGACCCAGGCGGTGGTTCAACGCGCCCTGGACCATGCTGAGCAGCTCTCCGACACCCATATCGCGGCGCCGCAACCGCTCCTGGGTGAGGATCACGGCGGTGAAGCCCGCGACCAACGTCCCGTCCAGATCGAAGAACGCACCGATATGCGGGCCTTCGGGGCTGGCCATGATCTCGGCCACCGAGCCGGGCAGCCGCAAATCGCGGGTGTTCTTGACTTCTTGCTCTTCTGGGGCGCTCATGAACCCGACACCTTTTCGGCCGTCGAACCGCTCGCCTCGGCCGTGAACGACGCCGGCACTGCCCGCGGCGGCGGATCTCCTGCTAGCGCAAGGATTTCGTCGAAACCTTCGAGCAGGCACTGGGCGAACAGCTCGTCTTTGCGTACCGATGCGCGGTCGTAACGCACAGTGATGGTGCACCACCCGCCGCGCGAGATCAGCACCACCATCATCGCCACTCCCGGCAGCGGGCCGATTCCGTACTGCCGCAAGATTTTCGCACCGGCGATGTAGGTGTCCCCCGGATAGACGGGAACGTTGCTGGCCTGCACATCCGAGCCGATCACCGAACCGGTGATCCCCTCCAGCACGGCCGTCGGCAGCACACTGAGCACCGGAGCGATGGATCCGACGATGTTCATCGCCGGCTCCTCACGCCGCTGCGTCATCTGTGCACGGATCTTCTTCATCCGCGCCACCGGATCGACGGTGCCCACCGGGGCGGCCAGGTTGACCCCGGTGAACTGATTGCCGCCGGCGGCGTCATCTTGCGCCCGCAGGTTCACCGGCACGGCCATCGGCAACGTGCTGATCGGTACGCCGAGCGCCTCGTGATAGCGCCGCAACGCGCCGCACAAGCCGGCCAGGTAGGCGTCGTTGATCGAGCCGCCGCCTGCCTTGGCGGCGCGGTGCAGATCGGCGAGCGGGATGTCGATCGCTTCGGTGCGACTGGCCAGGCTGCGCCGGCGCAGCAGCGGCGACGGTTCAGCGGCCCGGTTCATCACCCGCAGTCCCGACAGCGCATAGCCCACGATGCCCGAAATCGTCGACGTAGGTTCCAGCACCGCCTTCCCGGCCGCCGACACCGCACCGGAAACCGCACCCACGACGCCGCCGACAATGGCGATGGGGAGGTGGTTGAGGCCTTGCCGCATCAGCTCGTTAGGCGACAAGTCCTGCGGTATTGGTTGCGGGGGCACCGGCCGTGGTGGCGGATCCCGCTCCAGGTCGTAGATCTCGGCGAACATCTCCACACTGCCGACACCGTCAGTGACCGCATGGCTCAGATGCAGCAGCGTGGCGGCCTTGCCGTCGGGCAATCCTTCGACCAGGGTCGCCGTCCACAGCGGTCGCGATATGTCCAGCGGTGACTGCAGGATCACCTCGGCCAGGTCGAATACTTCCCGCAGCGTGCCGGGTTCGGCGACCCGAACCCGTCGCACATGGAAGTCCAGGTTGAAGTCCGGGTCGACCACCCAGCGGGGTGCCGCCGTCGGCAGCGTCGGCACCACGACTTTCTGCCGCAACCGCAGCACCCGCCGGGAGGCGTGTTCGAAGCGGGTACGGAACCGGTCCCAATCCGGAGTGGTGTCGAGGAGTTCAACCGCCATGATTCCCGAGCGGGTTCGCGGATTCGCCTCGCCCCGGTGCAACAAATAATCGACCGGACCAAGCTCGTCGGAATACTTCACGGCCTCAACGGACTCAGCCACCGCCGATCAAGCCCTCCTGCGTCAGACGTGCAACCCCCAAATGCCAACACAACGCTAGTCCGGTTGGCGCGCGCGTGAAAGTGACGTGCAGCGCAGTCGGGGTTCAGCCGGCCGGTTACGCTTCCATCGCCAATGACCCGAGCGAGAAGTCGCGCTGGCCGTAGGTGATGCCCAGGAAGTCGGAGACGGCGCGGGCGGCTAGCCGCGATCGCACCGTCGGCATGAGGTCGAACCCGTGGTGCGCGTAGACCAGCTCGGCGTGGGCGACGGTGGACGCTCCGGCTCCCCGTAGCGCGGCGCAGAACGACCGCGCCTGGCCGCTTGGTACGAGCTGGTCTCGATCGCCGTGCAGCACGAAGAACGGAGGGGCGTCGGGGTGGACGTAGGAAATCGGTGATGCTGCGATAAACCGCTCGGGGTCGTCGGCATACCGGCTCTTGATCACGAACTGCTCTAAGAACGGCAGCATCATCTCGTGCATGTTGTCGAAGTCGGTGAAGTCGTAGACCCCGTAGTACGGCACCGCCGCCTGGACCGTGGTGTCGGCACGTTCGAAGCCGGGCTGGAACTGCGGGTCGTTCGGGGTGAGCGCGGCCAGCGCGGCGAGGTGCCCTCCGGCCGATCCACCGGTGATCGCAATGAAGTCGGAGTCGCCGCCGAAGTCGCCGATGTTCTCCCGAACCCATGCGATAGCCCGCTTGACGTCGATGATGTGCTGCGGAAACACGCAGCGCGGACTCTTGCTGTAGTTGATCGAGACGCAGATCCAGCCGAGCTCGACCATGCGGCTCATCAGCGTGTAGGCCTGGGGACGTTTGCCGTTGACCGACCACGCCCCACCGGGGACCTGTAACAGCACCGGCGCGCGGTGCCCTGGCGCCAGGTCGGACCGTCGCCAGATGTCGAGCAGATGGTCACGGCCGTTCGGGCCGTACGAAATGTTGGACGTGTGCGCCGCATACCGGCGGTGAGGTCCGGACGGCAACCGCGTACCCCGACGCGTCGTCGCGGTCTGTTCGGTGGCCGGATGAACCACCTGGTCACGGAAGTCCGGACCGAATGACTCCTGCAGCGCGGCCTTCAGGAATTGGTCTGCCCGCTGGGCCGCCCACGTGGTGCCGACCCGCTTGACCGCCGGCGGCGCTATGCGGGACAACGCGTGCCCGGTCAGGACGTGCGGGGGAAATTCGGTGGCGACCCAGTTGGCGACCCAGCCCACGGCGAATGGGAACCCACGCAGCAAGACTGATGCGTAGCTGTCTTTGGCGCTGTCTTTGGCGTCGGACGCGGGCTGCGCGCCCTGCCGCAATGCCTCGGCTCCTGCCCGCGAAAAAGGCGCAGTCAGTCTGGCCATGCACATAACTAAGTCCACTCCTCGACGTCAGGCACACGCGTCGTTGCGGTTAACAGCTGATATTCAGCCGATGTCGGTGTGTCGAGGCTCACACCATAACCGATAAATGGCCCAGCGGAACACTTTTCGGGCCCCATGTGTCGCCCTAAATGATCTTGAGCCGCCGTTCGATAGACTGACCTGCGCATTGCCTCCGTAGCTCAGGTGGATAGAGCAAGGGCCTTCTAATCCCTAGGTCGCACGTTCGAGTCGTGCCGGGGGCACCGACAAAAACCGCACGTCAAGACGTTAGATGCACGGCCTAACAGGTTTGAAGGGCCGGCCGCATTGCGGCACCTGTCAACATCTCGTCAACACTCATGCCGTGCGCACCCTGTCAGCAATGTCGAGCCCTGTGCTGTGACGTGGCGGCCGGTCCGCTCGATGCGCCGCGAAGGCCAAACGGCACTGAGCGTCTCGATACGATCAGCCGATTGATTGCATTGACTATTTAGCGATCGGATGTTTGATTATGTGGTGCGTGAAAGGCAGCCGTGTCGTTCTTAGTGGCGGTTCCCGAGTGGTTGTCGTCGGCGGCAACGGACATGACGAGGATCGGCGCGACGCTTAATGCTGCCAACGCGGCGGCTGCACTATCGACTACCGGGCTAGTGGAGGCCGCTGAGGACGAGGTGTCAGCGGCTGCGGCCTCCCTCTTCAGCGGATTCGCCCGGGAATACCAGGCAATTGGCGTTCAGGTTGAGGCGTTTCATCAGCAATTCGTGCGGACCTTGACGGCAAATGCTGGCGCCTACGCGACCGCAGAAGCGGCCAACGCCAACCCGCTGCAGCAGGCAGCGCTCAACCTGATCAATGCCCCCGCCCAGACGCTGACGGGCCGACCGCTGGTCGGCAATGGCGCCCACGGGGCACCCGGGACTGGGCAGAACGGCGGCGCCGGCGGGTGGCTGTTCGGCGACGGTGGCAACGGCGGATCTGGCGCGACCGGCCAAGCCGGCGGCAACGGTGGTAGCGCCGGATTGATCGGCAATGGCGGCGCCGGCGGAAAAGGCGGGGCCGGCGTTGGAGCCACGGCGGCACCGTCCGGCGGCCGTGGCGGCGCCGGCGGTCTCTTGATGGGTAACGGCGGTGCCGGCGGGATCGGCGGGACCAGTGTGTTTGGCACCGCGGGCGCTGGCGGTGCGGGCGGAAGCGCACACCTAGTCGGCGACGGCGGCAATGGTGGCACCGGCGGGTCGGGCCCCACCTCGGGCGAGGGTGGCGCCGGAGGGGCCGGCGGGCAACTGGCCGGCCATGCCGGTTCGCATGGAGCCCGAGGCACCAAGGTCACCGCCCCGGGCGGGCCCGCCGACCCCGGCCCGGGCGGGCCAACTGACCCGGGCCCGGGCGGCCCAGTGAACCCGGACCCGGGCGACCCCGGCACGGGAGACCCCGGCACGGGAGACCCCGGCACAGGAGACCCCGGCACGGGTGATCCCGGCACGGGTGATCCGGGCACGGGTGATCCAGGCACAGGAGACCCCGGCACGGGTGATCCGGGCACAGGAGACCCGGGCACAGGAGACCCGGGCAATCCCACCGTCTCGAATGCCACTGATGCGGCCAAGAATCACGACATCGTTGCCTCGAATGGCGGGAAAATCACCAATAGCTCGATTAGTGAGATCTCCGGCATTGACGCTGGAATCAACAATCCGGATGTCTATTGGGTGCACAACGATTCAGGAGATTCGGCCCGCATCTTCGCTATCGACTCAAAGACCGGTCAAACGCTGGGCACCTACACACTCAGTGGTGCATCTGCGGTCGACTGGGAAGACATCGAGGTCGCCATAGGACCGGACGGCAAGTCGTATATCTACGTCGGCGATATCGGCGACAATGGCGGCTCACGAAGCAACGTGACCATCTATCGCGTGCCCGAACCGATCGTGACTGGGACCGCGGCCAACCCGACGAACTCCACGCTGACCGGAGTCCAGCAACTCAAGATGACTTATCCAAATGGCCTTAAGCTCAACTCCGAAGCGCTGCTGGTCGACCCGATCACGGGGAACATGATGGTGATCGAGAAGACCGGCAGCACTGTCTCCCGCGTCTATTCGGTACCAGAGAGCGCATGGAACAGCGGGAGCGCGATCTTCCAGCAAGTGGGAACGCTGGACTTGTCGACCGCCAGCGCAACACTGGTCACCAGCGCCGATTTCTCTGCAGACGGTTCGCAAGTGGCGGTGCGTACTTATGGCGATGTCTTTTTGTGGAACCGTACCCCCGACAGCGACCCCTGGTCGGTGTTCAGCCAGCAACCCGTCGTCGCGCCGGCAGTAAGCGAGACACTGGGCGAGGCGATTGCGTTTCACCCGGACGGCCGGGGTTATGTCACGGTGAGTGAGGGAACTAACCAAACCCTCCACGAATTCAACGTTCGCTGACGACGGTAGTGGTCCCGCCAAGCAGGGGCGGCGGCCCGTCGAAAATTGGAGCGGGTATTAATGGAAAACCCCAGCTGGACCGCCCAGGACTATGGCCAACGAGGACCACTGCCTTGGTATGACTCGGGTATGACAACCAGATAAGGGGGCATCACAGCTCCTGCCGCTCGCCCCACTGAAAAGCAGTATTACCTTTCAGGGCCGTTAATTAAAGCAGAAAAATGGCAGGCGGAGCCGACTTCAGCCAGGGCACTTAGGAATAGACGTACAGGTCAGCGTTGCTTGAACCGCTGACAGCCCGCTGCAATGCACACCGACTTACAGCACCTATGTCGGCTTGCCGGACGCGGTGTTTTGGCGGTTTGCGGATTTTGCGTCATCGATCAAACCGGGCCTACGCTTCGTCTCCAATTTGTGTGAGCATTGAAGACGTGAATACGCGCCAGTTTGGGCGTTCGCTGGCCGCCGCGGTGCTGTCAACCTTTGCAGCGCCGCTGAGCGCACCAATCCTTAGCGCCCCCGCGTCCGCTGCACCCTGCCCCGATGTCGAGGTGACGTTTGCCCGCGGCACCAACGAGCCACCCGGCGTCGGTGGAGTCGGACAGGCATTCATCGACTCACTGCGCTCACAGATTGGCGGGCGATCCCTCGGGGTGTACGCGGTCAATTACCCGGCTACCGAAGACGATCTCCCCGGCTCTGTCTCCGCCGGTGCCGCGGATGCAAACGCTCACGTCGTGTCCATGGTTTCGAACTGTCCCGACACCAAGCTGGTGCTCGGCGGATATTCCCAAGGCGCGGGGGTGATCGATCTGATCACCATCGCCCGAGCGTCGATCGCGGGCTTCAACGCCGCGACGCTGACGGCGGACGAGGCCGAACACGTGGCTGCGGTCGCCCTTTTCGGGAACCCGACGACGAGATATCTCGAGGGGCCGGTCAGCGAGATCAGCCCGTGGTACGGCGCAAAAGCAATCGACCTGTGCGCGCCCGGCGATCCGGTTTGCACTCCCGGGCCACTAGCGCTGCCCACCCATGAGGAGCTGTTCTCGCCGGAGCACTTGTCCTACCAACATTCCGAAATGCCCTCGCAGGCCGCGGCTTTCGTGGCACGACGGCTCTGACGCGCGTAATCGGAGGCAACCCAGCCGTTGTTGAAGCGGGTATGCCTGCCGCCTCTGACGTGTTACCCGTTCAGCCCGTCCAATCCGGGCAACAGCACGCCGGTGCCGCCGCCCCCGCCGCTGCCCGCGGTGTTTCCGACGGCGCCATTGCCACCGTTGCCGCCAATGCCGAGTGGCGCATTGCCGCCGGCTCCACCAGCTCCGCCTTTGGAGAGATCGCTGTATCCCCCTGCCCCGCCAGCACCGCCGTTGCCCGACACCGGGCCCGCCGGACCACCCGCCCCGCCTGCGCCCCCAACGCCGGCCACGCCGATTCCGCCGGAACCGCCGATGCCGCCGTAGCCAATCAGCAGGGCATTTCCGCCGGCCCCTCCGACTCCGCCGGTGGTTCTGCTGAACCCGCCCATGCCGCCTCCCCCGCCGTTGGAGGAAAACAGGCCGGAGTTGCCACCACTGCCGCCGGCGCCGCCGGTAAATCCGACACCGGCGAAGCCGCCGTCGCCGCCTTGGCCGCCGGCGCCAAACAAGGAGCCGGCATTGCCGCCGTGCCCGCCTGCCCCGCCGTTGCCAGTTAGGGCAAAGCCGCCTGCGCCGCCGTCGCCGCCGGCGCCCGCGAACATGCCGCCGTTGCCGCCTGCCCCGCCGGCGCCGCCAAAGATACGGCCGGTCCCGCCGTCCCCGCCGTTGCCGCCACCGGCGCCGACCAGCCCACTCAGTAGACCGCCGGCCCCACCGGCCCCTCCGGGCCCGCTCGCCGCGTTGACAGTGATTCCAGCGCCACCGGCACCGCCGTTACCTCCGCCGCCAAATAGTCCACCAGCCCCGCCGGCACCGCCCGGCCCGGCGAAACTAAGGTGTGCGATGCCCCCGCGGCCGCCAACGCCGCCGTTGCCCGACAGCAGCCCGCCGTCGCCGCCCGCACCGCCAACACCGCCGAAGCCCATCGCACTGGCTCCTCCGGCGCCGCCGGAGCCGCCGGTGCCGAACAGACCAGCGGCGCCCCCAGCGCCACCCGGCCCACCGTTCGCTAGGCCCGTACTTGGCGTTCCGGAGCCGCCAGCCCCGCCATCGCCGAGCAGGATCCCTCCGGGAGCTCCGTTCTGGCCACTACCCGCAGCTCCGGGCACACCGTTGCCGATCAGCGGACGTCCCAAAAGTGCCTGGGTGGGCGCGTTGATCGCACCCATCACCTGCTGCTGGAAGGTGTGCAGTGGCCCCAGTGGAGACGCGCTGGTGGGAGCGTTGAACCCGTCCGTCCCCAATAGCAAGCCGCTGAAGCCGCCGGCACCGGTGCCGCCCGACGTACTTCCGGTACCGCCGACGCCGCCGTTGCCCCCATTGCCTATCACCGTCGCGTTGCCGCCGGCTCCGCCGGCTCCGCCGGTGCCTTGGATGCTGGATCCGCCCTCGCCGCCGGCCCCGCCGATGCCCAGCAGCAGTCCAGCCCGTCCGCCAATCCCACCGTTACCTGCGGTGGCGAGTGAGCTGCCGCCGCCGATCCCGCCGGTCCCGCCGTAACCGAGGAGGCCGGCGTCGCCGCCGCCGCCTCCCAGTCCGCCGGTGCCGGCGCCGCTGGACCCGCCCGCCCCACCGGTCCCGCCGCTCGAGAACAGCAGGCCCGCGTTTCCGCCATGTCCACCGGCGCCACCGGTACTGGCGCTGCTGTAGCCGCCGTCGCCGCCAGCGCCGCCGGCGCCGAAGAGCAGGCCGGCGTTACCGCCGTGCCCACCGGCGCCACCGTTACCTGACATGGAGTTCGGCGCGGCCCCGCCGGCTCCTCCGGTACCGCCGGCGCCGGCGAGCAGCCCTCCCGCGCCGCCAGCACCTCCAGCCCCGCCCACGCCGCCGGCGGCCTCGGCGGTTGCCCGTTTGCGCCGGGCGCCACCGGCAACATCGCCACCGAGGATCTGGTGTATCTC
>NZ_MVHT01000096.1 GCF_002086275.1 Mycobacterium intermedium
GCCCACGGTGTTGCAGCAACCGACGGTGGTGCAGAAGGCGCCCCCGACCGTGGCGAACGCGGTGCCCGCCCCGCGCCGGCAGCCGACTCGACAGGTGCCGCCGCCGGTGCAGACGCCCGTGCCAGAGGCCGCGCCACCGTCCGCTCCCGCCGCGCCGCCGGCGCCGCCCGAGCCGGCCGCGCCCGCCGCGCCTCCGACGCCGGTCATGACGATGTACCTGCACGTCCCGTTCGTCACGATCCCGATCCCGATCTACCCGCCCGCGCCTCCGCCACCTCCGCCGGCCCCGCCGGAGGCTGAGCCGTAACCAGCGAGAAGGCCCAACTCGTGACGGGCCGGTGTAACAGGGCGCACACTGGTAGTTAACTGACTTAACTGCGAGGAGGTCGCGTGGGCGACTCAAATGCTTTTGGCTTCGATCCCGACGACATCGATCGGGTGATCAGAGAGGGCAGCGAGGGGCTGCGCGAGGTTTTCGATCGGATCGGAAAGTTCGTGAACGGCCCCGGCAGCCGGTCGGCGTGGTCGGTGCTGTTCGACGACATGGGCCGGCGACCGCGGCCCGCGCCGGAAACCGCTGGTGAGGCGGGCGACGGCGTATGGGCCATCTTCACCGTGGACGATGACGGGGCAGCGCACGTCGAGCAGGTATATGCCACCGAACTCGACGCGCTGCGCGCGAACAAGAACAACACCGATCCGAGGCGCAAGGTCCGATTCCTGCCCTACGGGATCGCGGTCAGCGTCCTCGACGACTCCCCGGATCAATCCGACGAGTCCACGTAAGCGTATTTGCGCCCTATTCTCTGCAGAGTGTGGCCGCAACGTCGCCCGTTTGTCCCTCTTGCGGTTCTGAGCCGCGCAAGGGGGCGCGATTCTGCGACTTCTGTGGTGCGCGGCTGACGCTGGTCGTTGAACCAGCCGAATACAAGCAAGTGACGGTGCTGTTCGCCGACGTCGTGCGGTCGATGGATATCGCGGCGGCACTAGGGGCGGAGCGGTTGCGTGAGGTGATGACCGAACTGGTCAATCGGTCCGCCGCGGTGGTGCAGCGCTACGGCGGCACCGTGGACAAGTTCACCGGCGACGGCATCATGGCGTTGTTTGGTGCGCCAATCACATTGGAGGACCATGCTTTTCGCGCCTGTCTTGCGGCGCTGGACATCCAGCGGGAGGCCAAGGACCTGGCCGTTGAGGTGGCCTGCCGAGATGGGATCGACCTGCGCCTGCGGGTTGGCCTGAATTCCGGTCGGGTGATCGCCGGTGAAGTCGGTGCCACTCACCTCGGCTACACGGCGGTCGGTGCCCAGGTGGGAATGGCGCAGCGGATGGAGTCGGCCGCGCCGCCGGGCGGTGTGTTGCTCAGTGAGTCGACCGCGCGCCTGGTCGAAGACCGCGTCATCCTCGGTGAGCGCGAAACCGTGCAGATCAAGGGCGTCGACGACGGGGTGCCGGCGCGGCGACTGCTGTCTGCCGATGGGGAGCACCGTGGCAAGCCGCGCCACGAATCGCGCCTGGTGGGACGCCAGCGGGAAATGGCTACTGTCCTCGCGTTGCTCGACCGGGTCGTGAACGGCAACGGCACCGCCGTCACCGTGCAGGGACGGCCAGGCGTCGGAAAGACCAGGTTGCTCCGCGAGACGTTGATGAGCGCCCGCAGTCGTGGGTTCGACACGTTCGTCACCTACTGCGAATCGCATACCCGTGAGATCGCGTTCCACGTGATCTCCCGGTTGTTGCGCGCGGTGCTCGACATCGGCGGCCTCGGCGTCGAGCAGGCTCGGAGTCGAGTGCGCACTGCCGCCGCCTTCGCCAGTGCGGAGGATTTGGTGCTGCTCGACGACCTGCTCGGCGTTCGCGACGACGACAGGCCGTTGCCCGACATCACTCCCGACGCTCGTCGTCGGCGGCTCGTCGAACTCGTCAAGGCGCTTGCGTTGGCACGCGCCGAGCCCGCCGTCTATGTCGTCGAGGACACCCAATGGATCGATGCCGCCAGCGAATCCATGCTCGCCGAATTCGCTGCCACCCTGCCCAGGACGCGGGCGTTGCTGTTGATTGCGTATCGCCCCGAATATCGGGGGCCGCTGTCGCGCATACCCGGCGCCACCGCGTTCAGGATTGCGCCGCTTGGCGATTCGCACATCGTTGAGTTGATCAACGAGCTGCTCGGCGAGCATCCGTCGGTCGCCGGGCTGTCGGCGGTGATCGCCGAGCGCGCGGCGGGAGTTCCGTTCTGCGCCGAAGAAATCGTGCGTGACCTGGCCGAGCGCGGCGAGTTGCAGGGCGCACCAGGTGCTTACGTCTGCGTGGGCGAAGTGAGCGACATCCAGGTGCCGGCGAGCATTCAGGCGGTCGTCGGCGCTCGCATCGACCGACTGAACGCCATGTCGAAGCGCACGCTGCACGCCGCGGCGGTGATCGGTGCGCGCTTCGACACCACCCTGTTGGCGTTACTGCTCGACACCACCCCGGACGCTGTGAATTTGGCGCCGCTGATCGAAGCCGAACTCGTCGAACTGATACCGCGTGCCACGCGCGTCGAGTATGGCTTCATCCATCCGCTGATTCAGGCCGTGGCATACGAATCGCAATTGAAGGCCGGCCGTTCGGAGTTGCACCGGCGGGTCGCCGCGGTGATGCAGCGAACCCGCGGCGGGTTCACCGGCGAGGAAGCCGCCATTGTCGCAACCCAGTATGCGGCAGCCGGCGACCTGCGCGACTCATTCGAGTGGCACATGCAAGCAGCGACTTGGTATGGGGCACGCGATATTCGGGCCGCCCGGCAGAGTTGGCAATGTGCGCTGCGAGTCGCCGACCAACTGCCCGATGACGAGCCCGACCTGCTGTCGTTGCGGATAGCCCCACGGGCACTATTGTGCGGCAGCACCTTTCAGGTTGGCGGCACGCCGGCCGATACCGGATTCGAAGAGTTGCGTGAGTTGGCCACCCTGGCGGGCGACAAGAAGTCGCTGGTCATCGGGATGGCCGGGCACCTCACCACCCTCACCTTTCATTCGCATCATCGCGAAGCCGCCGAAATGGCGTCGGAATTCGCCACCCTCGTCGAGTCCATTGGAGATCCGACGATCACTGTCGGGCTGTTTTATGCTGCCGCCCAAGCCAAATGGGAAGCCGGCGAAGCGACGGAGAGTCTGCGGCTGGCGCAACGGGTCATCGATCTGGCGGACGGCGACCCCACCATGGGGAACCTGCTGATCGGGTCCCCGCTCGCCTGGGCGCTGACGGTCAAGGGTGCGGCAGGAATGTTTCTGGGACGCAAAGGCTGGCGTGACGACCTACGGGCCGGCATCGTGATGGCCCGGTCGGTGGACGCCGGTGCCCGTTCCTACGTCCAGCTGTACAAGTACGCGGCGGCCATTCAGAATGGCGCCGTAGAGCCCACCGAGCGTGACTTGGCTCTGGCGGCGGAGTCCTTGGAACTCGCGCAACGGTCCGGTGACGACGTTGCACTCGCCTACGCCTTGCTGAACCGGGCTATGGCACTGCTGCACAACGATTTCGAAGCTGGTGGCATGGAATGCCTGGCCCGGGCCAAGGATATGGTCGTCTCCGAACAGCTTCCGCGGGCGTTGCGGCGTATCTGCGATATCGAATTCGCCAGGGAGCGAACCCGGTCGGGGGACATAGACGGAGCTACCGAGCTGGCCACGGCCGTGCTCACCGAGCAAATCGACACCGGCGAAATGATTTTCCGTGCACCGGCGACCGCCGCGCTGGTCGAGGCCTTGTTGGCACGTGGCTCCGCCACCGACCTGGATGAGGCCCAACGAGCGATCGACAGACTCGCGGCGATGCCGACCGAACCCGGGTTCGTGCTGCACGAACTTGCGGTGCTGCGCATGCGCGCACTACTCGCGCGCACACGGGGCGACGTACCCGGCTATCGCACGTTCGTACAGCGTCTGGCCGCGAGGGCGCGCTCAGCCGCATTCATGGGATACCTGGCTCAAGCCCAACAAATGAGTGAAACGGCCTAGGGCGACCGGTCAGCCCTGGGTGATCTCGTTGCCGCTGCCGGACTTGGAGATTGTCGGCGACCCCGTGTGATAGATGATCTTGTTGTCGAAGCCGGAAGTGTCGAGCTTGTCGGCGGAGTCGACCGTCACGGTGTTCTTCGTGCCGGATACGGTCACGCTGGCGCAGTGACCGGTGATTACGACCGTGTTGGAGATTCCGCTCACGGTGACGACGTTGTCATTGCAGGCGACCGTCCGGTTCAGGTCGATGCCGGAGATGGTGAGTGGCGCGCCCTGCGGCGGGGCGGAGGTCGTCGGCCCGGCGGTCGGTGGTGCGGTCTTGGCGTCGGGAGGTGATGGCGCGGAGGTGGGCTCAGCAGGCGGGGCCACAGTTCCGAACGTCTCCGAGATCGTCGGCACCGAGAAGTCGTTGCGTTGGAGTTGGTCTCGTACAAAAAAGGCGATGGCGCCGGCGACACCCAGCGCGATGAGAACGAATACCGCCGCCAAGATCCAGAACATCCGCATCCCCGAGGATGATCGCGGGGTGGCGCCCGGGAACGCGCTGCCGTATCCGGAGTAGGAGCCATACGAGCCGTAAGACGGTGCCGAGGGCGCCACGGGCGGGGGTACCGGACCGGCCGGCGGGGGCGGGTATCGATACGCCTGGCCGCCGTCCTCGGTGCTGCCAAATTCGGACGCGCGGGCGACGTCAGCCAGAGATTGCTCAAGCTGCCGGATCCGGGCTTCCGGGTCGTCCTCGGGGTTCATGAATCGATGCTCCCACATGCGCATCGAACCGAGTAGGGAGCGACTGGTGTGCGAATAGGATCGCAGTCGTGGCCGACTTGCCGAACCGTCAGATTGTGTTGCGTCGTCGTCCAGAGGGGTTGGTTCAGCCTGGTGACACCGAGCTGATCACCCGGCCGGCACCCGATCCGGGCGAAGGTGAGGCGTTGCTGCGCACCACCTACGTGGGCCTTGATGCCGCGGTCCGGACCTGGCTCGACGACCAGCCCAGCTACCTGCCGCCGGTGCAGCTCGGCGAGGTGATCAGGGCCGCCGGGATCGGCGAGGTCATCGAGACGCGTTGTGACGCTTACGCTGTCGGCGACATCGTGACGACGCTGACGGGATTTCAGGAGTACGTGATCATTCGCGATGACGTCTTCAGCACACCCATTCCCGGTGAGAGCGATCAGCTGGCGATCATGTCGGTCTACGGCCCCACCGGGGCCACCGCTTACTTCGGGATGACCGACATCGGGCGGCCGCAACCCGGTGAGACAGTGGTGGTTTCGGCGGCCGGAGGCGCGACCGGGTCGATCGCCGGCCAGATCGCCAAAATCGCCGGCGCCCGGGTGGTGGGCATCGCGGGCGGACCGGAGAAGTGCCGGGCCGTGGTCGAAGACTTCGGCTTCGACGCGTGCATCGACTACAAGGCGGGCAATCTGGCGGCCGCTCTCAAGGAGCACTGCCCGCGACGCGTGGACGTCTACTTCGACAACGTCGGCGGCCCGATACTGGACGCGGTGCTGGGCCGGCTCGCACCGAAGGGACGGGTGGTGTTGTGCGGGGTCATCTCGAGCTACCTGACCGGCGAGCATCCGGGCCCAGCAAACTACGTGAACCTGTTGTCCAAAACCGCACTCATGCAAGGCTTCAACGCGCTCGACCAGTGGCACCGATTCGACGAAGCCTTCGCGCACCTGCGCCGGTGGGAGGCCGAAGGCAAGCTAAAACATCGGCAAACCATCTTCGACGGCATCGAGTCGTGCGTTGATGCACTCAACGGGCTGTTCACCGGCGTGAATATTGGTAAGACACTGGTCAAGCTGAGCGAACCGGCGTCCGCTTGAGATTGGGTGGTGATCCACAAGCCACGTGACGAGACCTTCGAGTGGAAGTGCCGACAGCAACGCGGCGCGACGCGGACTGCTATCGTCCCATTCTTATGCCTCAGATGGACCGTCGTCGCATGATCATGATGGCGGGATTTGGTGCCCTTGCGGCCGCGATCCCCGCCCCGAATGCCCTCGCCGACCCGTCTCGCCCGCAAACTCCTGCGGGACCCCCGAAAGCTCCGCCCGCACCCCTCGCGCCCACCGCCGGAGCGGCCGGCGGCTTCCTCTGGCACGACGAATTCGACGGTCCCGCAGGCTCGGCGCCGGACCCGTCGAAATGGGCAATCTCCAATTTCCGGACGCCGATCCGAAACCCCGTCGGCTTCGACCGGCCGCAATTCTGGGGCCAGTACCGCGACAACCGCGCAAATGTGTTCCTGGACGGCAACTCGAACCTGGTGCTGCGCGCCACCAGGGACGGCAACAACTATTTCGGCGGCCTGGTCCACGGCCTCTGGCGTGGCGGCGTGGGAACCACTTGGGAAGCCCGGATCAAATTCAACTGCTTGGGGCCGGGCATGTGGCCGGCTTGGTGGTTGTCCAACGACGATCCCGGCCGTAGCGGGGAAATCGACTTGATCGAGTGGTACGGCAATGGGACCTGGCCGTCCGGGACCACCGTGCACGCCAACCCGGATGGCACCGCGTTTGAGACGCACCCCATTGGTGTGGACGGCGGTTGGCACAACTGGCGGGTGCGCTGGGATGTCACCGGCATGTATTTCTGGCTCGACTATGCCGAAGGCGACCCGCCGTACTTCAGCGTCCCGGCGACGGGCATCGAGAACCTGGATGAGCCTTTCCGGGAATGGCCGTTCAACGATCCTGACTACACGGTGTTCCCCGTGCTGAACCTCGCGGTCGGCGGTTCCGGTGGTGGCGATCCCGCAACTGGGACGTACCCTATGGACATGCTCGTCGACTGGGTACGCGTCTTTTAGTCGCGGTGATCTGTGCCTGGCGATGGGCCTTCGGCCGACCAGATTGAAGCCGTACTGAGGGCGTCGCGGGCGCTCGTAGGTATCGCCGCCGCGTCCATCGCCGCGGTGGACGACAGCGTGACCGTTCCGCAATTGCGTGTCCTGGTGATGATCGACACCAGGGGTCCGCTGAACCTTGCGGCGGTGGCTGAAGCGTTGGAGGTCAACCCGTCCAACGCCAGTCGCATCTGCGACCGACTGATCAAGGCGGGGCTGCTCGACCGGCAAGAAGCGGTCAACGACAGACGCCACATCGTTCTGAGTCTCACCTCCGCCGGGCGGCGGCTGGTCAACAAGGTCATCAAACACCGGCGCGCCGCCGTCACCCGGATACTGCGTGACATGGCGCCAAAGGACCGAGAGCTGCTGAAGACGGCCCTGGACCGATTCGCCACCGCGGCCGGCGAACCGAATCCCGACCAAACCGCTGCGATCATTTGGCCGGGCGGTGGCTTATAATTGCGCCAACGCAAATATTGCAGCTAGCAACTGTTAGCAGAAAGCGCATCGATTGCCACCGTGGTGAGTCCGCAGCGTCCTCCGAGCCGGATCACCATTCCTGATCTGCGCGGTAAAGACGGCGACACGGTGCGAAAGACCCTGCAACGCATGGGCTTCACCGACGTGAGCAGGTCTTCGACGAATCCTGCCTACCGAGTGGTCATGCTGGAGTCGTGCTGGACCGCGGTGAGCATCGAGCCGCCGCCAGGATCGGTGGTCAGCTCGGATGACCCCGTAGTCGTGCGGGTTTACCAGGAGTAGCTTTACAGTCTTTTCGTGCCGAATCTCAGCAAGCCGTTCACGATCGGTCAGGTCGGCCAGCAGGCATGGAATTTCTCGTCACCCTGACGGCCCACCTTGCCGAGGGCACGTCAGAAGGCCGGGCCGCCGACGTTCGCACGCTGGAGGCCGCGCGATCCCGCGAGCTCGCTGCACAGGGGCGACTACTGCGCCTGTGGCGCATGCCCCTGCGACCGGACGAGGGATGCACCCTGGCGCTGTTCGACGCTGACGACGAGGCACACCTGCACCGCGCCGTGGCGGCAGCTCCACCGCAGATCTGGCGGTTCGACGAGGTCACGCCGCTCGGTTCGCATCCGAACGACCCGCTGGGTCAAGGGATGACCATCCGGCCAGGCAAGGGGCCCGAGTTCCTGATCACGATGACGATGACGGTGCCGCAGGGCACCCCGGCGTCCAACGTCGACGAGGCCGTGGCGCGGGAGGCCGGCCGCGCTCGTGACTTGGCAGCCGGTGGGCACCTGGTACGGCTCTGGACGCTCGCCGACGGCCCGGACGGGCCCCGCACACTAGGGCTGTGGCGAGCCCGCGATCCCGGCGAGTTGATGGCGATTTTGGACTCGCTGCCACTATCGGGCTGGATGACCATCGAGACAACCCCGTTGCGGCCGCATCCCCACGATCCGGTACGCCTGAGCTGACGCCCACATAGTGTGGGTGCAATGGACAGGCTGCCCTGGCGCCGCGCGCGCGGCATTGAGCGGGTAACTAAGGGTTTGGGTGCCCTTGATCGCGAGTTGTTCGAGGCGATCGCCGAAACCCCGACACCGTTGCTGGATACGGCCATGCCACCGCTCACCCGCGCGGCCGATCATTCCAAGCTCTGGATCGCCATTGCGGCGGCGCTCTTCGCCTCCGGAAAGTACTCCGCGCAGCGGGGCGCCGTCCGCGGCGTCGTGTCGCTGGCGGTGACCAGTTTGGTCACCAATCAGGTCGCCAAGCGAATCCGTCAGCGCCCGCGTCCGCTGTATGAATCGGTGCCGCTGGTCCGACGTGTGCGGCGTCGTCCGACGTCCAACTCGCTGCCGTCCGGGCACTCCGCGAGCGCTGCCGCGTTCGCCGTTGGGGTGGGGCTGGAAAACCCGACGTTGGGCTTTCCGCTGGCAATGCTGGCCGGTCTGGTCGGCCTGTCTCGGGTGGCAACCGGCGCGCATTACCCCGGCGACGTGGTCATCGGCTTCGGCATCGGAGCCGGCACCGCCGTCCTGGGCAGCCGGCTCGTCCCGCCGATCGCCGAAACCGCCCTGCCTAGAACGGAACTGCTGCGGGTCGAGGCCCCGCGGCGCCCGGAGGGGGCCGGAGTGGTCCTGGTCGTCAACCCGGCGTCCGGCAGCGGCACCGGGGCACGCGTAATCGACGAGGTCCGAGCCGAGCTGCCGCTGGTCGAAATCGTCGAACTGGGCCCGGACGACGACCCGCGAGAGGTGCTGCGCTGCGCGGCCGAGCGGGCCGAGGTGCTGGCGGTCGGCGGGGGTGACGGCACCGTCGCCACCGCGGCCGAGGTTGCCCTGCAGGCGGGGCTTCCGCTGGCGGTCTTTCCTGCCGGGACCTTCAACCATTTCGCCAAAGACATCGGCTGCGACACGGTGGCCAAGACCGTCGACGCGATCCGCCGCGGCACGGTGTCCCGTGTTGATCTGGTGTGCCTCAACGAAGATCGCATGGTCGTCAACACCGCCAGCATCGGCGCATACCCCACCTTCGTCCAGCAGCGGGAGAAGCTAGAACACCGCATCGGCAAGCCGTTGGCGGCGCTCTACGCGACGTGGCACACGCTGCGTAAGGACCAGACCGTCCGGATCAGCTACGACAACAAGACACTGCAGACATCGCTGTTCTTCATCGGGAATTCGCTGTATGTGCCGACCGGGTTCGCGCCCGCCCGCCGCACCCGGATGGACGACGGGCTCATCGATGTGCGAATCCTGGAAACCGGCCCCAGGTTTTCGACACTGCGGATCTTGACCGCGATGCTCCTCGGACGTCTGCAGCGCAGCCCGCTCTACCACGAAATGCAGGTCCCCCAATTCACTTTCACCGCCGTCGACGGTCCCACCCTCATCGCTCACGATGGCGAGGTGGGCGAGGAGTACGAAAAGGCCACCTTTGCGGCGCAGTACCGGATACTGCCGGTGTTCCGTCCCCTCGACTAGCCGCGTCCGGTTCAGGGCGCGCCTTCGGTCAGATCACGCAGTTGCGCATAGCGTTGTGCCACCTCCGGTGTCGGGTCGGCGGTGTATTCCTGTGTCGCCGGTGGCTGCCACGCGGGCGGCAGCGGTGTGCCGCGCAACGCCCACGCGGCCTGCCGCGCCGCGCCCAGTGCGACGTACTCCGCAGGACTCGGCACCAGCACGGGGAGCCCGAACACCATCGGAGCGATCTCGCGCAGTGCTTGCGACTGCGCGGCGCCGCCGATCAGCAGGATCCGCCGCGCGACGACCCCGTGCTTGGTGAGTTGGGCGAGCCCGTCGGCCAGCGCGCACAGCAATCCCTCCACCGCCGCCCTGGCCACGTTGGCCGGTTGAGAGTTCGACACCCGCAGTCCATGCAACGCGCCGGTTGCGTTGGGGCGGTTCGGAGTCCGTTCGCCTTCGAAGTAGGGGACCAGGACCAGGCCCGCGCTGCCCGGCGGTGCCGAGAGGGCGAGGCGGGAAAGTTCGTCGTGGTCGACCCGCAGCATCGCGGCGGTGGCGTCGAGGATTCGCGCACCGTTGAGCGTGCACACCAGCGGCAGGTAACGTCCGGTCCCGTCGGCGAATCCCGCGACAAAACCGGCTCCGTCGCGGACCGGGTCGGCGGTGACGGCGCACACGACGCCTGACGTCCCGACCGAGACGATCACATCACCCTCGTCGGCGCCGAGGCCGAGCGCCGCGGCCGCGTTATCGCCCAGTCCGGCGCCGAAAATCCTTGCGCCGCTTGCTCGTTCCGCCGGACCCAGGACTTCCGGCAGCTCGGGGCGTCGGGCGCGTAGCGCCAACTCGAGCAGGTCGAACCGGTAGTTTCCGCCGGCGGCGTCGTAATAGCCGGTACCGCTGGCGTCGCTGCGGTCGGTGGTCAGCGTCGCGATGTCGAGAGCGCCCCCGTCGCGGTTGAGCCGCCACGTCAGCCAGTCGTGCGGCAGGCAGACAGCCGCCGTGCGATCGGCGTTCGACGGTTCGTGGTCGGCCAGCCAGCGCAGTTTGGCCACCGTGATGGCGGCGAGTGGAACCAGGCCAACGGCTTGCGCCCAGGCGTCGGGCCCGCCGAGTTCGTCCACCAGGGCCAGTGCCGCTTCGGCCGACCGGACGTCGTTCCACAACAACGCGCGCCGCACCACCTGGCCGCCGGTATCGAGGCACACCATGCCGTGCTGCTGTGCGCCGACGGCGACCGCGTCGACGTCGTCCAGTCCGCCGGCGTCGGCTATTGCGTCCCGGGTGGCGGATTCCCATGCCGCTGGCTCGATTTCGGTGCCGTCCGGATGAGCGGCGCGGCCCGAGCGGACCACGTCCCCGGTGTCGGCGTCGCACACCAACACCTTGCAGGACTGCGTCGACGAATCGATGCCGGCGACGAGGGTCATGGCTCGCTCCCTCGTAACAGCGCCTCAAGGGTGGCGCGGGCGCTGCGTTGGTGCAGCGGGCTGCATGTCACCATGCGCGGCTGCTAGGCTTCCGCCTTGGCGAGCGCGAGTTCCTCGGTGAGAACCTTGATGGCGTAACGGATCTGGTCTTCTGAGTGGCAACTCGTAATGAAGAACCGCAGCCGTGCCTTGCCTTCGGGCACGGCCGGGTACGTCATCGGGTTGACGTTGACGCCGCGCTTCAGTAACGCGTTCGACAGCTTGAGTGCGGTTATCGAGTCGCCGACGATGCACGGCACGATGGGAGTGCCCAAGCTGTCGCCGGTGTCCAGGCCGGCCTCGCGGGCCAGGCGCAGGAACAGCATGGACAATTCGCGCAGCCGAACCAGGTGCTCCGGCTCGCTGTGCATTGTTCGGATTGCCGCCAGCGCGGCCGCCGCGATGGTCGGTGGTATGCCGCCGCTGAAGATGAAGCCCGGCGTCGTGTGCTTGAGGAATTGGATGAGTTCCTTGGTCCCGGCGACGTAACCGCCACAGGCCGCCAACGCCTTCGACAGAGTGCCGGACCACAATTCAACATCCCCGCGGTCGACGTCGAAGTACTCCCCGATGCCGCCGCCGGTCGCGCCGAGCACCCCGATGCTGTGCGCCTCGTCGATCATCAGCAGCGCCTGGTGTTTGCGTTTGACGTCGATGAACGCGGGCAGGTCGGCGATGTCACCGTCCTGGCTGTAGACGCCCTCGATGATGATCAACACCCGGCGGTACTGCTGGCGGATGTTGGTCAGCACTTCGTCGAGGGCGGCGGGATCGTTGTGGGGGAAGGGACGCCGGGTTGCGCCGGAGAGCTTGCAGCCCTGCACGATGCTGTCGTGCGCCAGGCTGTCATGGATCACGAGGTCACTCTCGCCGAGCAGGTGTCCGATCACCGTGACGTTGGTGGCGTAGCCGTTGACCAGCGCGAGAGCATCCTGGGTGCCGAGGAGTTTGGCCAACTCGAGCTCCAAGTCGCGGTGAATCGGCTTCTCCCCGGCGAGTAGCCGCGACGCCGAGCAGGAGCTGCCCCAGCGCCGAACCGCGTCGGCCATCGCCTCGGCCACCGCTGGGTGACCGGACATGCCCAGGTAGTTGAAGCTGGAGAAGTTGATCACCTCGACGCCGTTGACTATCGAGGTGGCGTTGGTGATGCCGTCGTTCACCACGAAGTACGGGTTTTCGACGCCGGCCGCCTCGATCTGCGCGATACGCTCGGCCAGCGCCTTGACTTCGGCGAACTCGCTGATCTGGTATTCCGGCGTCACGGGCCCGTTCGGCGTTGTGCCCGTTGCGGATTCGTCCGTCCGGCCACCGGCCAACATGATCACGTCGGCGACTGTGGTGGCGGGCCCGAACGTCGCCAGATTGATGTTGCGGCCCGGCAGTTTGCGGTTCAGGCCGCCAAACAAATCCTTCACCATGATCGGGTCGAACCCCAGGTCGCCGATGATGGTGTGGGCGTCGCGCAGCCGTTGCTGGGGAAACCCGCTGACCCTGGCTATTTCGGACCGCACGATGTCCGCCGAGCTATTCGTCGGCTTCGTCGTCAGGGCCCCGGGAAATGGCGCAGTGGGCACCGTCGGAATATTCCCACCACTGTATGCGGCGAGCACGGCCGCTTGTTCGCGGAACAGCGCGATGAGGTTGTCCATCGTTGTGTCCTTGGTGGGGGTGCCTGCCGAGGCAGAGGTTGACGTGTTGGCCGATTCCTTGATCCAAAAGCGATTGGCGGTGCTGAACTGGTAGCCGCTCAGTCGGTGCGCCACCCGAGCCTCGGCTGGATACAGCAGGTTCCACTTTGGGTTCAGGCCGTGGCGGTACAGCGAGGCAACAGTTTCCGCGATGCCCGACGCAACCGTCACGGTCGGCGGAACGGCGTCAGAAGTGGCCTCCTGCGCTCGCAGGACCAGCGAGTCTAGGTTTCGCTTGGGTCCGAATTCGACGAGCAGCGTCGGATCGGCCTCCATCGCCGCGGTGGCCGCGTCGGCGAACCGCACCGTCGCCACGATGTGCGCGGTCCAGTAGGCCGCATCCATCGTTTCGTCATCACGGAGTATCCGGCCGTGCAAGGTGGAATAGATTGGATAAGCGGGCAATTCATAGTCGCACCGCCCGGCGATGACCGCGAACTCCTCGGTGATCGGCTCCATCAGTCTGGAGTGGAAGGCGTGCGACACGTTGAGCCGTCGTACCCACACACCGGCCTCGGTCAGGGTGCGTTCCGCCCGCTCGATCTCCTCGAGCGCACCGGAGAGCACGACCTCTTCGGGTCCATTCACCGCAGCGAGATCCAGTGGCAGTCCGTCGATCTCGCTGAGCGACCCGCGGACGGCAAGCATGCCGCCGCCGCCGGGCAGCTGCTGCATCAAGCGGCCCCGGGCGGCGACCAGACGGCAGGCGTCATCGAGGCTGAATACCTCGGCGAGGACGGCCGCGGCGTACTCCCCGATGCTGCGGCCGAGCAGCCAGGCCGGTTCGGCGCCGAGCCCAACCAGCGCCTGTGCCTGCGCGTACTGCAGCGCGAAGATGCCGGGTTGAGCGAACTCGGTGCGGTTGATGCGGTCGTCATCCATGACATCGCGGATCCGCACGCCCAGGTGCGGTAGCAGCGCCGCCTCGACCTGATCGAACGCGTCGCGGAAGGCCGGGATGTTCTCTTGCAGTGCCGCGGCCATGCCGGGGTACTGGGTGCCCTGACCGCTGAACAGCCAACCGACCGACATCCCGCCGGCGACACCGGTTTCCAGACCTTCAGCGCGCAACGCCGCGACGGCTTCGGCGCGGTCGCCGGTGACGATGGCCAACCGGACCTTACCCCGGGATTTGATCTGGTTGGTCGACCAGCACAGCTGAGACAGCGGAGCGGCGCTGCTCTCGATGTCTATGGCAAGCTGAAATGCGTTGCGGTGCAGTGCGTCGGTGCAGTCGGCCGAAAGGGTGAGGATACCTCCGCCGGTGGCTCCCGACTTGGGTTGAGCCACAGGTTCATCGGTGGGTGCGGTGGCCAGCACCACATGGCAATTCGTGCCGCCAATGCCGAAGCTGGACACACCGGCATAGACGGTGTCGGCGGGCAGCTCCATCGGTTCGGACAGCAACCGCAGCCCACTGTCGGCCAGTCGCAGCGCCTCGTTCTCGGTGTCGGCGAAGCGGGACGGCGGCACCACGCCGTGGTGCAGGCTCAGCACGACCTTGATCAGGCCGGCGATACCGGCCGCGCCCTCGGTGTGGCCGAGGTTGCCCTTGATCGAGCCGACCGCGCAGGGCTGGTCACGCCGGGATCGGTGCGCATGGGCAAGGGCTTTCGCCTCGATCATGTCGCCCAGCAGGGTGCCGGTGCCGTGCGCCTCGATGAAACTGAGCTGCGCTGGAGTGATTCCAGCGGCCTGGTACGCGGCGTCGATGACCTGCTGCTGCGCCCAGCGGCTGGGTGCGGTGATGCCGTTGGTGCGGCCGTCGCTGTTGACCGCGCTGCCCTTGATCACGGCGTAGATGGGCAACCGCGCGGCGACGGCGTCGTCCAGCCGGCGCAGCACGACGGCGGCGATGCCCTCGCCGCGTCCGATGCCGTCGGCCGAGCTACTGAACGGCTTGCAGCGCCCATCCGGGGCCGCCAAACCGGCCTGGGTGTAGAAGACATTGAGCGCGGGGGTCAGGGCGAGGTTCACGCCGGCGGCGATCGCCTGCTCGCATTCGCCATTGCGCAGTGCCTGGACGGCCAGGTGCACGGCGACCAGCGACGACGAGCACGCGGTGTCCACGGCCAGGCTGGGGCCCCTGAGGTCCAGTTGGTAGGAGAGCCGGTTGGCGGTCATGAAATAGCCGTTGCCGGTGCCGGACTGCGCAGTGATCTGGCTGTGGTCCGCCAGGTGCAGGTGGGCCCATTCGTTGGCCATCACGCCGACGAACACCCCGGTCTTCGAACCCGCCTGCGCCCGCGGATCAAGGGTGGCGTTTTCGAGTGCACGCCAAGCGGTTTGCAGCAGCAGGCGCTGCTGTGGATCCATCGCCCCCGCTTCGCGCGGCGGGATGCCGAAGAACTCGTTGTCGAAGGCGTCGGCGTCGCTGATCGACCCGCCGGTGCGGTGGTTGATCGTCTGGTCGGCCAGTAGTGCGGCGGCGTTCCAGCGTTCGGTTGGCGAGATCTCGTCGATCCCGTCCGCGTTGTCCAGCAGCAGCTTCCACAGCCGGGCCGGGTCGCTTGCTTTCGGAAAGCGGCAGTCAAGTCCGACGACGGCGATGTCGGTCATTACGTAGCCGGTTCAACGTCGAGGTCGACGGGCGACATCATGCGGTCCAGGGTAATTGGTGAGGCCAGGCCGTCTAGCTGCGGTGGTGCACCTCTTGCAGGCCGTAGACCGGCGTGGGGATGCCCTCATAACGGGCCTTGAGCTGCAGCGCCAGGAAGAGCGAGTAGTGCCGTGACTGGTGCAGGTTGCCGCCCTGGAACCACAGGTTCTCCTGCTGGGTCGGCTTCCACATGTTGCGCAGCTCGCCTTCCCACGGCCCGGGGTCCCCAGTGGTGCCCGAACCGTAGCCCCATACCTTGCCGACCTTGTCGGCCACGTCCGGACCGATGAGGTCGGCCACGAAGCTGTTCATCGACCGGAAGCCGGTGGCGTAGACGACGAGATCCGCGGGGAGCTCCGTGCCGTCGGCCAGGATCACCGAGTCCTCGGTCAGCCGGTCCACCGCACCGTGGCGAAGCTTGATGCGGCCGTCGCAGATGAGATCGCAGGCACCGACATCGATATAGAAGCCACCGCCGCGGCGCAGATACTTCATGAACTGCCCGGTATCGTCGTCGCCGAAGTCCAGCCGGAAGCCGGCCCGCTCCAGGCGGTCGTATAAATCCTTGTCGCGCAGCCTCATCGCGTCCGATATCGGCTTTTCAAAGTCCGCGATGATCCGGTACGGCCGTGACGCCGCCGTCAGGTCGGCCTTTTCGGTGGTGATACCCGCGGCCGTAGCCTGCTCGGAGTACAGGCCGGCGAGTCCGATTTCCAAGACCGCCTCCGAGGTGACAACGAGGGTGGAGGCGCGCTGCACCATGGTGACGTCGGCACCGTTTTCGTACAGTGCCTTGCAGATATCGTGCGCGGAGGTGCCGGAACCGATCACCACGGCGCGCTTGCCTGCGTAGCCGTCCGGGCCGGGGTGCTGGCTGGAGTGGTGCTGCTCTCCGCGAAATTCGTTCTGCCCGGGGATCTCCGGCACATTCGGCTTGCCGGCCATGCCCGTCGCCAGCACCAGGTGGGTGGGGCGCAATGTGTGCCGTTCACCGTCGCGGTCGACCTCAACCGTCCACAGCTTTGACTCGGCGTCGAACGAGGCCGAGAGGCAGGTGGTCGACGTCCAGTACGGGATTTCCATTACCCGCGTATAGAACTCGAGCCAGTCCGCGATCTTGTCCTTGGGCGAAAACACCGGCCAGTTCGGCGGAAAGGGCAGATACGGCAAGTGGTCGTACCACACCGGATCGTGAAGGCAGAGCGTCTTGTACCGGGTGCGCCAGTTGTCGCCGGGGCGGGCGTGCTTTTCCAGGACGAGGGCCGGGACACCCAACTGGCGCAACCGTGCACCCAGGGCGATTCCGCCTTGGCCGCCGCCGATGACCACGACATACGGCTGTCGCGAGTAGCCTAGGGAGGCTTCGTATTCCGAGCGTTTCTGGGCCCACGTCAGGCCGTCCGGGTCGGGACCGTGCACGGCCCCGAGCGGGCGGCGCGCACCGATGGGTTCCTCGTGGCCCTTGAGCTCGTTCAGCGCGGTGAGCAGCGTCCAACCGAGGTCACCCTTGAGCCGCAGGTGGCCGACGGCACGTCCGACCGCCGTCTCGAATTCGATGAACGCCGATGTCACACCGTCGCCCTCGTCGACCGGAGGTTCCTGGGTGCGAAAACCCGACGGGTTAGTGTCGTCGAGTCGTGCGCGCAACATGTCGGCGATGCCTTCGCGGCCCTCGACCGTCTTGATGTTCCAGGTGAACGTCACCAGATCGCGCCAAAGGCTGTCGTGGGTGAACTTCGCAGCCACGCGATCGAGGTCGCGTGCCGCCAGGGCGGACTCGAAGTCGGCCAGCCATGTTTGAACACGGGCCTGCGGGGATTGCCTGACTGCCGCATCCAACTGTTGAACCATGCGAGCACGCTACCGCCTACCGCACCGAGTGTTCACGGAGGAATCCCAACGTCTCGCCGATCAGTTCGGCGCCGTCGAGCAGTTCCCGATCATTGTGGTCCGCGCCCGCTATCAACACGAACCTCTTTGGTTCAGCGGCGGCGTCAAACAGCCGTCGGCTCAACGTATCTGGCACGACGCTGTCCCGGTCGCCGGCGATGATCAGCAGGGGCGCCTTCAGATCGCCGATTCGGTCGATGGACGGGTAGCGGTCCAACAGCAGAAGGCGCAACGGCAGATACGGGTAGTGGACCCGTCCGGCGTCGGCCAGTGAGGTGAACGGCGAGCGCAGCACCAGGGCCGCGGGTGGATGTTCGAGGGCAAGGCGCAACGAGACGGCGCCACCGAGCGATTCGCCGAAATACACCACACGCCGGGGGTCAACTTCCGGGCGCGAAACCAGCCAGGCGCGCGCGGCGGCCGCGTCGAGGGCCAGGCCCTTCTCGGTGGGGTTCCCGGGGTTTTCTCCGTAGCCGCGGTAGTCGAACAGCAATACCGAGAAGCCGGCGCGGCGCAAGGCGAGGGCGAGCGGTGCCCGGCCACTGCGGTCGCCGCCGTTGCCGTTGCACACCAGAATTGCCGGACCTGGGCTCGCCGTGGGGCCTGGGCCCGGTAAATACCACGCTCCAAGTCGAAGCCCGTCGGCGGTCTCCAGGACGACGTCTTGTGCGTCACGCGCGATGGTGGTCGCCGACGGCACCGGACCGCGCGTCGGGAAGTAGATGAGCCGCCGCTGCTGGCCCCAGAGGGTCGCGGCAAGTCCACCGAGCATGAGCGCGACGATAACCAACGCCAGCACCCGTTTTCCAGGGCCCTTTGGGGTCATACACAAGTCATACTCGGGAGCTTCGCGTCCAGGGACCCGCTGCAAAGGCGGAATTGTGCATGCGTTTGATGGCGATATCCGCCGGGTATGTGATCTGCATCATGCACTCGACGGGAGAAACGACATGACAATTCACGGTGTACTAAGCGCCATCCTCATCGGCCTGGTGGTCGGTGCGCTGGGACGACTCGTCGTCCCGGGTAAACAACGCATCCCCATCTGGCTGACGATTGTGGTCGGTATCGCTGCAGCCCTGCTCGGCACGCTGCTGGCTGACAAGCTCGGCATCCCAACCGCCACGCCAGGTGTCGACTGGATGGAGCTACTGGTTCAGGTGGTCCTGGCCGCGATCGGTGTTGCCATCGTCGCCGGCGTCTACGGACCCAGGTCCCGCTTGGGAGGCGGGCGGACCGGGGTGATGAGACGCTGACGTCTCTCCACCCATGGGCCCGGCTGACACTCCGTCAGCCGGGCTCACCCTTTTGTGAACCGCGTCATGAACCGCAGGGCTCGTTCATCTTCTCTTCCAACAACATCGGTGCTCTTCAGTCAGATCGCCGCTGACGCAGTGGCTCGACCGTTGCTCAAATGTGGCCGCGATTGTCGTTGCACGGGTTGGGTTTCGGGGTATCCCATCGCAGGGGTGCGTGGGAGGTTGACCGATGGATGACGGCGACAACGGAGACGCCGGTGATGGAGGGGAGGCGGATGAGTCACGGCCGAACGTGATCGAACGGGTAGTCCGCAGGTTCGACCGTTGGCAACAGCGGCACACGATCGCCGGCTTCCCGATCGCGGTGGTCAAGAAATTCGGTGATGACCAAGCGGGCAACCTGGTTTCGCTGCTGACGTATCACGCGTTCCTGGCGACGTTTCCGCTGCTGTTGGCGTTCACTGCCGTTCTAGGCAAGGTATTGCGCAGCCATCCCGACCTGCACGCAAAAGTCGTGAGTTCAGCGTTTGCCGAGTTCCCCATCGTCGGCGGCCAGATTCACGACCAACTCGGCGTCGAAGCGTTCAGCGGCACGGTGCCCTCGCTACTTATCGGAATCGGTGGGGCAGTGATTGGTGGCCGAGGTTTCGCCCATGCCTTACAGAAGACACTGAACACCGTGTGGGCCGTGCCCAAAGTTGACTGGCCGGGGTTCTTCCCCCGGTACTTGCGGACCTTCACACTGCTCTCACTGTTGGGTCTCATTGTCGTTGTCACAGGTGCTGCGAGTACCGCCGCCGGCGCCGCGGCATCGATGGGCTTCGGCGGCCTACCTGCGCGCTTCGTCAGCCTTGCCGTCGGAACCGTATTAGGTTGCGGCTTCTTCTTGATCCTGTTTCGGGTTGCGGCTTCCGGTGTGCCGGCTCGGTCGATGCTGTTGGGCGCCGCGATCAGCGCCTTGGGGTGGCAAGTCTTGCTCACCGCGGCGGGCATCATTGTGGACCGCCAACTGCGCCACGCTCAGGCCGTCGCCGGGATGTTCGGTGTCGTTCTTGGACTTCTGGCGTGGCTGGCGCTTCAGGCGACCGTCATCGTCTATGCCATGGAAATCGACGTGGTCCGTGCCCGACGGCTGTGGCCCAGGAGCATCGTGCAACCTCCTCTCACCGAAGCGGATAAGGCCTACTACACCCACTCCCTCCGAGCCGAGGCGCAGCGCCCCGAACAAGAGGTCGAAATCGATTACAAGACAAAGGCAGAGGCTGGCAACGCTAGCAGTGGAGGGTCCTGACGGCGGTCCATCCTCACCAGACGAACACCGGCTTCACGACCCTTCCCGCGAGCATGTCGGAGACCGCGGTGTTGATCTCGCTGAAGGCGTACGTAGCGATCAGGCCATCGACGTCGAACTCGCCCGCGGCGTTCAACTCGATCAATTGCGGCACCATCTCGTGCGGGTCCGCGTCGCCCTCGATCGAGGACCTGATCACCTTGCCCGTTTGCAATAGGTCGCGCGCGTCGATCGTGTATTCCTCGGCCCCGAGGCCGAGTGCGATCAGGGTTCCGCGGTTGCGCAATGACAGCTGAGCCTGTTTCACCACCGGCGAGATCGCCGTCGTGTCAATTGCATACGCAGCGCCGCCACCGGTCAGTTCCTTGACCTTCGCGACGACGTCTTCGGTGGCGGTCGGGTCAACACCGACCGCGCCGTATGCGGCGGCGGCATCGCGTCGGCTCTGGAGCGGGTCGACCGCCACCAGCGTTCCCACTTTCAAATGCTTGGCAGCGGCGAACGCGGCCAGGCCAACCGCGCCGACGCCGAAGACGACCAGGCTGTCTGTGGGATCCGGTTTGAGCACGTTGAGCACCGTGCCGGCGCCGGTCTGGAAGCCGCATCCGTATGGGGCGACCTTCGTCAGGTTGACGGACTTGTCGACGACGACGCAGTTGTCCGCGTAGGCGATCGCGTGCTTCGAAAGGCTCGATTGCCCAAAGAAGTTGCCGAAGACAGGAGAGTCGCCGCGCCTGTAGGTCGTCGACCCGTCCAATCGCATGCCCAGGTAATTGAGCAGCATTGCCGAGGGGCAGTAACCGACCGGTCCGGTGGTGCAGCTTTCACATTTCCGACATGAACGGAAGCTGAGCACCACGTGGTCGTCCACCTCGACGCCCTTGACTCCAGCGCCCACCGCCTCGACCACTCCGGCGCCTTCGTGGCCGAGGACCCGGGGAAAGGTTTGGGCGGGTAGGTTGTCCTTGAGGTGAATGTCGGTGTGGCACAGCCCCGTTGCGACGATCCGGACGAGGATCTCGTCGTCGCGCGGGCCGTCGAGCTCGACCTCTTCGAGGGAGAATTCCGCGCCGGGTTGATTGGCGAGTGCCACCGTGGTTTTCATCGTTTCCCTTATTGCTCGTCGAGGTATGCGTCGGCCCACGCGCCGATGATCCGTCCGGCCCGACGAGCCTGACCGCGAGCGGTGAGCAGGTGGTCAGAGCCTTCCAGGGACACGAAACTGCGTGGGTGGCGGGCCAACCGGAAGATCTCGGTGGCGTTCTGGATTCCGACGGTGTTGTCCGTGGGGGAGTGCAGGATCAGCAACGGCATTCGCAAGGTCTTGATCTTGTCGTGCAGGTGGGCCTCGCGGACATCCTCGACGAATGCCCGCTTGAGGGTCAGCGTCCGTCCTCCGACCATCCATTCTGCACTGCCTTCGGACAGGCACCGGTCGACGACTGCGTCGTAATGTTTTTCCACGTGGCTGGGGTTGACGGGCGCGGCCACCGTAACAACCGCGCGCACCCCCGGAGACTGCCGGGCCGCGGCCAGTACCGCCGCGCCACCCCAGGAGTGCCCGATCAGGATGTCGGCCGCCGTATTTCGCTCGGCCATGAATTCGCAAGCCTTGACGATGTCGTCGACCTTGACGGTGAACGACCCGTCACCCCAATCTCCTTCGGATCCGCCGAGACCCAACGCATCGAAGCGCAGCATGCCGATGCCGTCCGCTGCGAGTTGCTTACAGATCCGTGATGCGGCCGGAGATTCTTTGTTCAGCGTGAAGCCGTGGGCAAAGACGCCCCAGCCGCGAACGGCCCCTTCCGGCTTGTCGATGATGCCAGCCAGCATCGGACCCGTGGAGCCCGGGAACGTGACACGTTCGCCCATGGGTGAGGTCTACCATCCCGGTGGCCGGATGGCACGGGTTATTGGCCGGTGGTGTTACCGGACACCGTGTCACACCAGGTGAGGCGCGGTTGGGTAGTCGCGAAGTGATGACCACCGTGTGTGGCGAGATGCGCGAGTCCCCCGGCGCGTGGTTGTATAAAACCGTTTGTGAAGTTGGCTAGGGGGAAGGCGACAGACTGAGATCCCGGCTCTGAAGAACGGTGGTACCTCAATGGATCGTCGCAGCATGTTGTTGACGACCGGATTAGGCATGCTGGCAGCCGCGGCCGCGATTCGCGTCCCCGAAGCCCAGGCTCACCCGTCGCCGCCTCAAGCGCCGTCCGCGGGACCTTCCGGGCCCTACCTTTTCCATGACGAATTCGACGGTCCGGCTGGCTCGGGTCCCGATCCCAGTAAGTGGACGGTGCAAACCTGGCAGGACGATGTGTTTCCGCCGGTGGACGGGATTTACCGGGACGATCGCCGCAACGTGTTCCAAGACGGCAATTCGAATCTGGTGCTGAGGGCGACCAGAGAGCTGGATGGTTATTACAGCGGCAAGCTGCGTGGTAACTGGCGAGGCATGATCAACACCACCTGGGAGGCGCGGATCAAGCTGGATTGCCTGAGCCCCGGCCTGTGGCCCGCATTTTGGACCGTCAACGAAGATCCGCTGCCCGACGGCGAGGTCGACATCTTCGAGTGGTACGGCAACGGCGAGTGGGCCCCCGGGTCCACGGTCCATGCGGCATCGAACGGGAAGACCTGGGAGGGAAAGTCGATTCCCGGTTTGGTGGACGAGAACTGGCACACCTGGCAAATGCGCTGGGATGAGGGCGGCTTCAAGTTCTTCCGTGATGGTGCCCAGTACTTCAGCGTTCCGCCGAAGCCCATCCACGTTTACGGCGGCGCTGCCGACGACTTCCGCTGGCCGTTCAACAATCCCGGTTACTGGATGACTCCCATGTTCACCCTTGCGGTTGGTGGAGTCGGGGCCGGCGATCCCGCGGGCGGTTCGTTCCCGGCGTCCATGCTCATCGATTACATCCGCGTCTGGTAGTGGCGTCTGGTGGTGGCTACCGCTCCGCTTCGATGACTTGAACCAGGTTGAACTGCCACCGCTCAACGAGCCGGAACCCCAAGTCGCGCGGAACCACGAAAGCCGGGGTTGCCCCGTAGCGCGGACCCGGTGGCAGCGCGGTGCCCTGCTCGTGGGCAGGCACTGACTTGTCGGCCTCGGTGATGATCCACACGACCTTGCATCGGCGTAGCGGCCCGGCGACGACCTCGGGTATGAGGTTGGTGTCGAAGACGTCATTGCGGTCGGTCGCCCGCTGCCACAGGGTGAGGTCGTCCAGTTTCCGATAGGCATCCGGGCGGGCCGCCAGCAACGGTCGCATTGGTGCGGGCATGAACGACACTGTGTCGTTCACCAGCAAGCAGTCACCGGGTGCCGCCTTCGCGACTATCAGGTCGGCTACCTGGCTGTAATCCATACCATACTTCGCATACGGATGACGTTGTACCCGAACATAATTCGGGGCGGCGGCGACCGTGAACACGATGACTAGCGCTGCCGCGATCCATGGCTTGACGGCTATTGCGGCGACGCACACTCCCAGGATCAGTGCCATCGCCGGCGCGGTGAAGGTCAGGTAGCGGGGCGTGTAAATCGGGTGGGCCACCGCCGACCAAATGACGATCAGCGCGGTCGGGAGTACCAGCCACGCGAGCGCCAGGATCAGCAACTGGCGGTCTCCCTCCGCCGGTCGCCGGGACGGGCGCAGCCAAACGGCAACAGCGGCCACCACGACCAAAGCCGACAGGATCGCGAACGGCGGGTTCCTCTCGAAATATTGCTGGACCGCGACGTCTTCGATCGTTCGGTGTCCGATGGGTGCGACCCAACTGATCTGATGCACTTGACCGGCCACGACCAGCACAAAGGGCACCACGGCAGTGACTGCGGCGGCCGAGGTAAGTGCGAACGGCAGCACGAGCGCTCGTCGACGTTGATAGATGCCAACGAAAATGGCATACGCCACGAGCAGCAGCGCCAGATACACGTCGAGCACGATTGCCGCGGCCAGGGCGGTGCCGTAAGCCAGCCATATCCATACGGTGTTACGCCGCACGGCAAAGATGACCAGGACCGTGAGCCAGGCAGCGACCATCATCGACAAGGCGTATGGGCGGGCTTCGATACCCGCCCAGGTGGCGCGGGGCAAGACTGCGCACAGAAGTCCTGCGCTGATCGCGGCCGTATGAGTCGACAATTGGTTGCCCAGCACCACTACCCCTGCTGCAGTGCCTCCAACGGCCAGAGCGCTTGGCGCGCGGGACCAGAACTCGGTGGGCGGGAAAATCTGGAACCAGTAGTGCATGAGCAGGTAGTAGAGGCCGTGGACGGCATCGACATTGCCCAACATGTGCCATAGCTGGCCAAGGGATCGGCTGTATGAGGCCGAGATGGTTGCGGCTTCGTCATACCAGTACGACGGCCGACCGGCCCAGCCCATGCTGACTGCGGCGGCGAGCAATCCGACGAGAAGGGGCTCTAGAAGGGGACGCAGTGCGCCCCGGTGGCGTGGTGACGGAATCTGCTTCGCCAACCTATTCGTCATCGAGACAGGCGTTGGGGTTCGGTCATGAAATCAGCTGCTTCGACGACGTCGTCGACCTTGACGTGACACGCTCTCCCATGGGTCGAGGTCTACCACGCGCGCCGCTGAACCGACAGGGGAGTCCAAGTGATCAAGGTCGTTTTCTGCCTCAGGCGTCTGCCGACATTGTCGCCAGAGGAGTTTCACCGCTACTGGTTGGAAAGCCATGGGCCGTTGGTGCGCAGCTATGCGGCCGCGCTGGGGATTCGCCGGTACACCCAGGGCCATGCCATCGCCGATCCACGCCTCGGTGCCGCGGCCGCCGTACGCGGTTGCGAGGTGCCGCCCTATGACGGCGTCGCCGAACTCTATTGGGACAGTGTGGAAGACATGATCGCAGCCAGTATCTCGGCGATAGGGCGCGAGGCGGGCAGGGCGTTGCTGGAAGACGAACGGAAATTCATCGACTTGCCCAACTCCGCACTCTTTTTCGTCCGCGACCACGAAATCGTGGCGGAGCGGGAGGAACTGCCAGGCTCCTGATTGTCATCGCCGACTAGGCCGCTTTATCAGCGTCAATGTCAGTGGTGCTCATTACAATCGAAAGTATGTTCGACTCGCAGTTGTCGATGTTCGATGCCGGGCCCGCGCCGTTGACGGAGCGGGTGGTATCCGAGGAGGCGTTGGCGTGGCTGGATGAGAATTTGGTGCGTCAGGAGGCGTTGGCGACCACGACCGCCGAGGTCACC
>NZ_MVHT01000097.1 GCF_002086275.1 Mycobacterium intermedium
GTGTGAATGGCGCGAGCGGGACACAGAACGGGACAGCTGGCACTAGCGGGGGTTCGGGGGGTACCGGGGGTGATGGCGGTACGGGCGGAGTGCTGGCCGGTAACGGCGGTGCTGGCGGCAATGGTGGTAATGGTGCTGCCGGTGGTGATGGGGGCAAGGGCTTCAACGCGACCACGGCCGGGGCCAACGGGACCAACGGTGGTGCCAGCGGTGCTGGCGGCAATGGCGGCAATGGTGGGGCTGGTGGGGCGGCTCAGGCCGCCTCGGGCAGCCAAGGTGTGGGTGGTAATGGCGGGCATGGGGGTGATAGTGGCCAGGCCGGTGATGGCGGCAAGGGTGCTGCCGGTACCCCTAGCGTCAATGGTGGTGTTGGTGGTGCCGGCGGCAACGGCGGTGACACCGGTGTAGCTGGTAAGGGTGGGCAGGCCGGGGCCGGTTTGACCCCAGGCATCGATGGTGCGGACGGTGTGCGGGTGGCTGGGGGCCACGGTGGCGCGGGTGGTGATGGTGCCTCGGGCAATGTCACCGGCGACGGTAATGGCAGGGCCGGTGGTAAAGGCGGTAACGGCGGGAACCTGGGCGATGGCGGTAAGGGCGGCACCGGGGGGTCGGGCCGCGCCGGCGCCGATGGTGTTGCTGGTGGCGTCGGCGGCACCGGCGGTGCCGGTGGCAACGGCGGCACGCTGGGCGGTGACGGCGGTGACGGCGGTGATGGCGGAGCTGGTGGTGCGGGCGGCGCCAACGCCAACGGTGGTGCCGGTGGTACCGGCGGCGCGGGCGGCGCTCTGTTGTCGGCCGGGACCGGCAACGTAGGCGGTACCGGCGGCACGGGCGGCGTGGGCGGCGTCGGCGGACAGGGTGCTGCGGGAACCGGCAGCGGCGGCGCTGGAAGCAACGGTGGCACTGGTGGCGTGGGCGGCGCCGGGGGTGCCGGCGGGGCTGGTATCGGCGGCGTGGGCGGCGGTGATGGCGGCCAAGGCGGCAACGGCGGTAAGGGTGGCGGCGGCGGCAACGGAGCGGCGGGTGTCGGTGTAGGTCCTGGAAGCACTGGTGGCCTCGGCGGTGACGGTGGTGCCGGCGGCGCGGCCGGTGCTGGCGGCGCGGCTACCGACGGTGGCAACGGCGGTCTGGGCGGTACCGGCGGCGGCGGTGGCCAGGGTGGCGCCGGCGGTGCCGCCTCCACTGGTAACGCAAGCAACGTAGCCGGCCAAGGTGGTAGCGGCGGCGACGGCGGGGTCGGCGGTGCGGGTGGTAACTCCAGCACCGGCGCAAACGGCAATGGCGGTGCTGGCGGTCTCGGCGGCAATGGCGGTAACGGCGGCGGCGGCAACGAGACCTTCGCATCGGGCAACGGGGTGCAGGGCGGTGGCGGCGGTGGCGGCGGTGCCGGCGGCAAGGGCGGCAACGCCGGCAGCGGTCTGGGCACTGTCGGTATTGGCGGCGCCGGTGGCACCGGCGGCACCGGCGGGACCGGCGGCACCGCGCTCATCAACAACGGACTGATGTCCACCGGGGAAGGCGGTCAAGGCGGTACGGGCGGTGCCGGTGGCACGACCACCGATACCGCCGGTGGCCAAGGCGGCGGCGGCGGCGCTGGCGGCGGCGGCGGGTCAGCCTTCCTCAACAACGCTGTGGGTGGCGGCGGTGGTGGCGGCGGCGGGGCCGCCCTGCCGGGTGGTGTCGCCGGAACGGGCGGCAACGGCGGCGGCGCTTCGGGCGGAGATCCCCTGCTGCCTGGCGGCAGCGGTGCCACCGGTAGCGGTGGCATTGGTGGCGGTGGTGGCGGCGGCGCACTCGAGGCCGGAGGCGGGTACGCCGCCGGTAACCCAGCTGTCGGTCAGGCCGGTGGCACGGGCGGGCACGACAATGCACAGGCCAATGCGGGAGGCAATGGCGGGGCGGTCGGCGGGTCGGGTGGAACTGGAGGCTTACCCGCCGGTGGCGGCCTGCTTGGCAGCGGAAGCCCTGGCCGCCCAGCCTGACCCGTCACCGCGTGTCCTGCTCGCGGGTGTCGCACCCGCCCGCTAGGCTATCGAACAACTGTTCGGAAGCGATTGTGGGAGCATGCGGTGCGGGTGATGGGTGTAGATCCCGGGTTGACGCGATGCGGGCTGTCGCTCGTAGAGAGCGGTCGCGGTCGCCAGATCACGGCGCTCGACGTCGATGTGGTGCGTACACCTTCGGAGGCGCCGCTGGCCAAGCGGTTGCTGACCATCAGCGATGCCGTCGAACATTGGCTCGACACCCACCATCCCGATGTGCTGGCGATCGAGCGGGTGTTCTCCCAGGTGAACCTGATGACCGTGATGGGCACCGCGCAAGCCGGGGGAGTGATCGCCCTTGCGGCCGCGAAACGCGACATCGACGTGCATTTCCATACCCCGACCGAGGTGAAAGCCGCGGTCACCGGCAACGGGGCCGCGGACAAGGCGCAAGTCACCGCGATGGTCACCAGAATTCTTGCGCTGCAGGCCAAACCGACGCCGGCGGATGCGGCCGACGCGCTCGCCCTGGCCATTTGTCACTGTTGGCGCGCCCCGATGCTCGCCCGCATGGCCGCGGCCGAGGCCAAGGCCGCCGAGCAGCGCAGGGCATATTTGGCAAAGTTGAAGGCGGGGCGATGATTGCTTCGGTTCGAGGTGAGGTGCTCGAGGTGGCGCTCGATCACGTGGTGATCGAAGCGTCCGGCGTTGGCTACCGGGTCAACGCGACACCATCGACACTGGCTACGTTGCGGCAGGGAACGGAAGCCCGGCTGATTACCGCGATGATCGTGCGCGAGGATTCGATGACGCTGTACGGATTCGTCGACACCGAAACCCGCGATCTGTTCCTGACCCTGCTGTCGGTTTCCGGGGTGGGCCCCCGGTTGGCGATGGCGACCCTGGCCGTGCACGACGCCGCCGCATTGCGTCAGGCGCTTGCCGACGGCGATGTCGTCGCTTTGACCAGGGTGCCCGGCATCGGCAAGCGCGGCGCCGAGCGGATGGTTCTGGAACTGCGTGACAAGGTCGGTCCCGTCGCCACTACCGCGGGCGCAGCCGCGACAAATGGTCATGCGGTGCGTAGCCCGGTCGTGGAAGCCCTGGTCGGCCTCGGGTTCGCGGCCAAGCAAGCCGAGGAGGCCACCGACAAGGTGCTGGCCGCGGATCATGACGCAACGACATCGAGCGCGCTGCGGGCCGCCCTGTCGTTGTTGGGTAAGTCGAAATGAGTGACGAGCACCCCGAACGCGATGTCTCACCGGCCCTGACCGTCGGCGAGGGAGACATCGACGTCAGTTTGCGACCGCGCTCGCTGCAGGAGTTCATCGGCCAGCCCCGGGTGCGTGAGCAGCTGCAGCTGGTCATCGAGGGAGCCAAAAACCGGGGCGGCACACCGGACCACATTCTGCTGTCCGGTCCGCCGGGACTGGGCAAGACGTCGTTGGCGATGATCATCGCCGCCGAGCTCGGGTCCTCGCTTCGGGTGACGTCCGGACCTGCGCTGGAACGTGCCGGTGACCTGGCCGCGATGCTGTCCAACCTCGTCGAGCACGACGTGCTGTTCATCGACGAGATTCATCGGATCGCCCGGCCCGCCGAGGAGATGCTTTATTTGGCGATGGAGGACTTCCGGGTCGACGTCGTCGTGGGCAAAGGGCCCGGAGCGACCTCGATCCCGCTGGAAATCGCGCCATTCACCCTGGTCGGGGCGACCACCCGGTCCGGTGCCCTGACCGGCCCGCTGCGCGACCGCTTCGGCTTCACCGCACACATGGATTTCTACGAGCCCGCCGAGCTGGAGCGGGTGCTGGCCCGATCCGCCGGCATCCTCGGCATCGAACTCGGGGTGGAGGCCGGCGCGGAGATCGCACGGCGCTCGCGGGGAACGCCCCGAATTGCCAACCGGCTTTTGCGCCGCGTCCGCGACTTCGCCGAGGTGCGTGCGGACGGCGTCATCACCCGCGACGTGGCCAAGGCCGCACTTGAGGTCTACGACGTCGACGAGCTGGGGCTGGACCGGCTGGACCGCGCGGTGTTGTCGGCGCTGACCCGCAGCTTCGGGGGCGGACCGGTCGGGGTCTCGACGCTGGCCGTGGCGGTCGGCGAGGAGGCCGCGACGGTGGAAGAGGTGTGCGAGCCGTTCCTGGTGCGCGCCGGTATGGTCGCCCGTACCCCTCGCGGCCGGGTGGCGACGGCGCTGGCCTGGACCCATCTTGGGATGACTCCGCCCGCCGGGGTCATGCAGCAAGGGTTGTTCGACTAGTTCGACTAGGAGGAACGATGGTCACCGCCGCCTTGGTTTTCGCCGGACTCGCCGCGGTCTTGCACGTGTACATCTTCGTCATGGAGTCGTTGACCTGGACTTCGCCGCGGACGCGCGCAACATTCGGCACCACGCTGGAGGAGGCCGAAACTACCAAGCTGCTGGCTTTCAACCAGGGCTTCTACAACCTGTTTCTGGCGATCATTACCGGGATCGGCATTGCGGTGCTGCTCACTGGGCATAAGGGAGTGGGCGCCGCGCTCATCCTGGCGGGTGTCGGCTCCATGGCCGCGGCCGCAGTGGTGCTGCTGATCTCGGCTCGGGACAAGGCCCGGGCCGCGTTGACCCAGGGCGCCTTTCCGGCGCTGGCCGTCGTGCTCCTGGTGGTCGGACTCACCGGCTGAGGGCTTGGTCGCCGCCGAGATGGCGGCCAGAATTCATACTCGTTACGCCTCATTAGCCCCATCTGTCACGCGATTGCTTACCCGGCCAAACCCTCGGGTATCCGTTCGTCATGAAGCGCACAGATACCCGCCCCGCCCGGACGCGCATGCCACGGTCCCGCGGCGCGGTCACCGGATTACTACTTGTCATCTTGGGCGCGTGGGGAGCGTTGATTCCCTTCGTCGGCCCCAACTTCGATTTCGCCTACACTCCCGGCCAATCCTGGACCGCGGCCCGCGGCTGGCTTGAGGTACTGCCAGGCGTAGCCACCGTCGTCGGTGGCCTGCTGCTGATCGCATCCCGCAACCGGGCCAGTGCGATGCTCGGCGGCTGGCTGGCAGCCCTGGGCGGCGCCTGGTTTGTCGTCGGCACCACGGTTGCCCCGCTCCTGCAGCTGGGTTCCGTGGGCGACCCCGTCGCCGTCACCGACCGCAAGCGCGCCGCGCTCGAGTTGGCGTACTTCACCGGCCTCGGAACGCTGATCGCGTTCCTGGCCGGGGCGGCATTGGCGCGGACGGCTGCTCGGTTGGCGCGTGACGTCGAGCCGGTCGTTCAGCCCGTCGAGACCTCAACGACCGAGCACATCGAGTCCGCACCGACGACCCAGCAGCCGTACGCCCAGCAGCCCTACGCCCAACAGCCCTACGCCTCGACGGCGTCGACCCCGGCGGAGTCTGAAATGCAGACGACTCCGCGCGGACAACAGCGCGTAGCAACTGACGCGGCTCCTGACGCCGACGAGCCACAACCCAAGGGTGGCGGCTTCTTCCGTCGACACCGGCCCGCGACGCACGTCGGCCACGCGCCGTAAGCCGTAGCCGACAAGCACGGCGGATCGCAAACACCGGTCGCCAACCGCGAGGGTTGGCGATCGGTGCGTTGCAGAGTTAGAGCAAGCCGAGCAGCCGCAGGTCGCTGACGTACTTGGCGATGATCGGCGGGGTGATGTGCGGAATGTCCTTTTCGGGACCGATCTTCGCGTCCTGCACCGCGGCTCGGAACCGGTCGGTGGGTGCGATGGAGCCGCGGACCGGCGCTTCCGGCTTCTGGTAGTTGTGCAGCAGCGGCAACAAAGAGGCGTGACGCTGGCGTTCGGGCAGGCCCCGCAGACTCGTCTCGAACCGCTGCAACCACTCGCCATAGTCGGCGATCCGCCGGATCGGGCAACCGGCGACGTCCGGGTCAATCAGCCAGTCGACGAATTCGTCCAGGCCGATGCCGTCGTCGTACGGGTTCATCACGTGGTAGGTGTGGAACCCGCCGGAACTCTGGGCCCCCAAGGTCGACACCGCTTCGGCGATGAACTCGACCGGCAACCCGTCATAGTGCGCACGCTGCCGATTGCCCTCGGAGTCCAGCTCGTAGAACGAGTCGGGCGCGATCCCGGTGGCCACCAGGCTCAGGATGAGCCGGGTGAACATGTCCGGCACGTTGAGCTGACCGGCGTAGGTGGTGTCGGCCAGGATCATGTCGCACCGGAACACCGCAACCGGCAGACCGCACAGGTCGTGGGCCTCGCGCAGTAGCACCTCGCCCGCCCACTTGCTGTTGCCATAGCCGTTGGCGTAGCTGTCGTCGATCTGACGGGTGGCGCTGACCACGCGGATGTCGGCGTCCTCGGTGAACTCCGACGGCTTGATACCGCTGCCCACGGCGATCGTCGAGGTGTAGGTGAAGGGCTTCTGCTTGCTGGTCAGCGCCAGCCGGATCAGCTCCGCGGTGCCCAGCGCGTTGGGGCCGAACAGCTGGCTGTACGGCAGCACGTGGTTGACCAGCGCCGCGGGGTCGACGATCAGATCGACCGTGTCGGCCAACCGCTGCCACGTCGGTCGGTCCAGACCGAGGTCGGCTTCGCCCTTGTCGCCCGCCAGCACCTCGAGGTGATCGGCCGCCAACTCCCGGTAGTGCGCCAGGAGGGTCGGGTCTCCGCTGTCGAACGTGTTGTCCAGGCGGGCCCGCGCCTCTTCGTCACTCTTGGCCCGCACCAGGCAGACGACCTTGCCGTCGACGAGATCCATCCGCTCCAGCCATTCCAAGGCCAGGTAGCGACCCAGGAAACCGGTGGCACCGGTGAGCAGAACGGTGCGGACCTGCTCGCTGGGTCCCGGCAGGTTCGGAGCCGCCGCCAGGGTGGCGGCGTCGATGAACTTGTCCAGGGTGAGATCGCCGGCGTGCACCTCGACGGCGTCCCGACCATGCACCGAGGCGAACGTCGGCCGCTTCGATCCAGGCTGCCGCTCGGTTTCGATGTAGCGGGCCAGGCCCTGCAGGTCGTTGGCCGGGCTGACGATCACACCCACCGGGACGTCGACGTCGAAGATCTCGTGCAGCAGGTTGGCGAACGACAGCGCCGAGAGAGAGTCGCCGCCCAGGTCGGTGAAGTGGGCTTCCGGATTCAGGTCAGCGGCCGCGGTTCCGAGCAACGCGCCGGCCGCCCGGCACAGCGTCTCCAAGACGGGTCCGTCGGCGCCGTGCTGACGCAGGTTGCGCAGCTCGTTTGCCTGGCTCTCGGCCAGCTCTTGGTAGAGCTGCTCAAGCCGCTCGCCGTAGTGCTGCTTCAACTGCGGACGCGCGAGCTTGCGGATGCCGGTGAGCAGACCGTTTTCCAGCGTCCACGGGGTGGTCTCGATGATGAAGTCGCGGGGGATCTCGTAGGACTGCAGACCATGCGCCTTGGCGACGTCCTGCAGCGAGTCGCTGATCGCCTGCTTGAGCTCGACGGAGTCGAACCGGGCCAACGCCTCCTCGGTGGGCACGATGACCGCGAGCAGGTAGGCGCGGGCGCTGTTGCCGTAGACGAAAACCTGCCGAACCAGCGGGCTGTCGCCGAACAGCGGCTCGAGCTTCGACACGGTGACGAACTCGCCCTGGGACAACTTGAGCACGAAGTTGCGGCGGTCCAGGTAAACGAAGCGGTCCGGGCCGACCTGGGCCATGATGTCGCCGGTGCGGTAGAAGCCGTCCTCGTCGAAAACGCTGGCGGTGACTTCCGGCCGCTTGTAGTAGCCGGGGAACAGGCTCTGCGTCTTGACCAACAGCTCGCCGCGCGGGTGGGGCTGGTCGGTCAGGAAGTAGCCCAATTCGGGAACATCGACCAGCTTGTAGTCGATCACCGTGGGCCGCCGGATCTCGTCGTCGATCAGCACCATTCCGGCCTCGGTGGAGCCATAACCTTCCACCAAGTGCAGGTCGCCGAGCAGCGACTCGACCCACACCTTCATCTCGGCGGAGATGGGAGCCGAGCCGGTCAGCGCCACCACGAAGCGGCCGCCGAGCACGTCCTCGCGCATCTCGGTCAGCACCTGGGTTTCGACTTCCGCCCGGTCCTCGCCGTTGAGTGAGCGCCGATCAACCTCGCTCTGGAACTCCTCGAACAGCATGGTCCAGACGCGCGGCACGAAGTTCAGCTCGGTCGGGCGCACCAGAGCGAGATCCTCGAGCAGCGTCGAGAGGTCGCTCTTGGCCACGAAATACGCTGTGCCGCCGGCACAGAGTGTTCCGAACAGGATCTGCCGACCCATCACGTGGCTCATCGGCATGAAGTTGAGCGTGATCGAGGGCTCGTCGGCCGAGACGAACCATGCGCTCGACTTGCGCCAGAAGTTGAGCACCCGGCTCTGGGGGTACATCGCGCCCTTGGGTGCGCCGGTGCTGCCGGAGGTGTAGATCAGCAGTGCCAGGGGGTCGTCACTGTCGTCGGCGACGGTCGGTGCGGCGGCGGGCAGTGTCCGGCCGCGCTCGATGACCTCGGCCAGCGGCTCGACCGGGATACCGGCCAACCGCGCCCGTGCGGCCTCGACGGCTTCGCGCTGCTCGTCGACCTCGGGACGGTAGTCGAACACGACCAGCGCATCAGGTGTGTGACCACTCGTCAGCACCAGTTCGACGGCGTCGGCGAGATTGTCGATGCTCGCGGCGACCACAGTGGGCTCGGTTTCGGTGACGATCGGCCGCAGTCCGGCGATCGCGGCGCTGGTTTGCAGCGGCACGGACACCGCACCCAAGCGGCTCAGTGCGAGGTCGACGGTGGTGTAGTCGACGCTGCTGAAGCCCAGCACGCAAACGCGGTCGCCCGGACGGACGGTGGCGGACAACGCGTTGCTCAGGGCTCCGGTGCGCTCCCACAGTTCGCCGTAGGTGATGGTGTCGAAGTGGGTCAGCAAGTGCGCTGAAGTGCGGCCTGTCTCAGGGTCGGTGATGAGTTGGACAGCCCGCTGGCCGAGCGCGGGTCGGTCCGCGTAGCCACGCATGACGGTTTCGATGATCTCTGTCAATCCCAGCCCGGGCTGGTCGACCGCCTGCGCGATCTCCGCGTCCGGCTTGGCGGCGGCGAACTGGGGGTCGTTTGCGTAAAGGTCCTCTATGCGGCGGGCGAGCCGCTCTTCGCGGGTAGTAGTCGACATGACGAATCCCCTTGGAATACAGAAAATTAGAAAATTAGGGCGCAACGCTGCGCTGATAGATAGAACGTTAGCTAAAGTAAAGATATTCCACAATGACGGACCGCTGCGAGGTGGCTGTGAATTGCGCCACCCGTCGTTGTTCGAGTGGCGCCGCGGCGGTCCCGACGGCAACCCCAGCGACGAGACCTGCGACGCGTCAGAGCTCGGACAGAATCCCCGTCAGCACCTCAAGGCCTTCGGTCAACAGCTCGTCGCTGATGGTCAGCGGCGGCAGCAGCCTGATGACGTTGCCGAACATGCCGCAGGTCAACACGATGACACCGGCCGCGTGCGCGGAGTTGGCCAGTTTCAGGGTCAGCGCCGGGTCGGGTTCGGCGGTCCCGGACTTCACCAGTTCGATGGCGATCATCGCGCCTCGCCCCCGGACGTCGCCGATCCGATCGTCCGCGGCCTGCGCGCGCAGCAGCGGCTCGATGAGCAGCCGTTCGATCTGCTGGGCTCGCTCGATCAGCCCGTCCTGCTCGATGGTTTCGATAGTGGCCAACGCGGCCGCACAGGCAACAGGGTTGCCGCCGAAGGTGCCGCCGACGCCACTGGTGTGCGGGGCATCCATGATCTCGGCGCGGCCGGTGACCGCCGACAGCGGCAGTCCGTCGGCGATGCCTTTGGCGGTGCAGATCAAGTCGGGCTGGATGCCATTGGGGCCTTCGTGCTCGCAGGCGAACCAAGCTCCCGTGCGCGCAAACCCGGTTTGCACCTCGTCGGCGATGAACACCACGTTGTTCTCGCGGCACCACGTAACCAATGCCGGCAAGAACCCCTCGGCTGGAACGATGAAGCCGCCTTCGCCCTGAATCGGCTCGATGACCACGGCCGCCAGGTTCTGCGCGCCGACTTGCTTGTCGATGACGCTGATGGCACGGGCGGCGGCCTTCTCGCCGTCGGTGGCCAATTCCTTGTCGATGAGGCCGTCTCGATAGGGGTAGGAGATCGGTGCCCGGTAGATCTCCGGCGCGAACGGACCGAAGCCGCTCTTGTACGGCATCGACTTGGCGGTCAACGCCATCGTCAGGTTGGTGCGGCCGTGGTAGGCGTGGTCGAACGCGATCACGGCGGGTTTGCGGGTGTAGGAGCGCGCGATCTTCACCGCGTTCTCAACCGCTTCGGCTCCGGAGTTGAACAACACCGAGCGCTTTTCGCCGTCGCCGGGGGTGATGCGGTTGAGCTGTTCGGCCACGGCCACGTACTGCTCGTACGGCGTCACCATGAAGCAGGCGTGGGTGAACTCGGCGACTTGTGCACGTACCGCGTCCACCACCCGTGGGGACGAGTTGCCGATCGTGGTCACCGCGATGCCCGAGCCCAGGTCGATCAATCGGTTGCCGTCGGCGTCTTCGAGAATGCCGCCACCAGCCCGCACCGCGAAGACCGGAAGGGTAACCCCGACACCGTGGGACACCGCGGCGGTCCGGCGCTTGTTGAGCTCCAGCGAGGCGGGACCCGGGATTTCCGTGACCAATTTCCGACTCTGCTCGAGGCTGGCCACGAATCCTCCTTTCGCGGCGCGGCGGTCACGTCGCGGAACAAGCCTAACCTGATCCGGTGCCCCGCTCGGGAGGCGTTCGCGTGGGATTTCGATGTGAATACCCTGGCCACTGAGCGAACTCGGGGCCCATGCGCTCGATAGCATTTGCCCCGCGTCCGACGGTGTGCCGCGTCGCGTGGCGAACGCTGCCGCCGGGCCGCAATCCGCGGCCTGCCAGACTGGACAACGGGCGCAAGCCCCCGACGAGGTGCGCGACCAACGGGACGGACTGACGCCGACCCCGGCGCACCGAGCAATACCGATACGAAAGACAGGCGTGTTCGATGGATGCTTTGGCCTTGATGTTGCCCTTCGTGATCATCATGGGGGTGTTTGTATTCATTGGGTCGCGTCGGCAGCGACGCGCCTTGCAGGCCACCATCGACCTGCACGAGTCGCTGGAAGTGGGTGATCGGGTCCACACGACGTCCGGACTCGAGGCCAACATCGTCGCCATCACCGACGACACCGTCGACCTGGAGATCGCGCCAGGCGTCGTCACGACGTGGATGAAGCTTGCTATTCGCGACAAGATCCTGCCGGATGACGACGCGGAATTCGACGACGAAGACGTGGATGCAACCGCCGCTGAGGATGACGACACCGCGGACGAGACCCGCGTTGCGAAAGATGCCTAATTACGGCACGTAGTCTTTGCAGAGGCTTTTAGAGGCTCGCACCCGGGCGAGATCGATTTTCAAGGAGACGTTGGAACGTGGCATCGACTTCGGCGCCGGTCCATCCTGCCCGCTACCTGTCGGTATTCGCGTTCATGCTGGTCGGCGTCTACCTGCTGGTTTTCTTCACCGGGGACGGTCGTGCGGCTCCGAAGCTGGGCATTGACCTGCAGGGTGGCACCCGCGTCACGTTGACCGCCCGCACGCCGGACGGTTCGGCGCCGAGCCGGGAGGCGCTGGCGCAGGCGCAGCAAATCATCAGCGCGCGGGTCAACGGGCTCGGGGTTTCGGGCTCTGAGGTGGTCGTCGACGGTGACAACCTGGTCATCACGGTGCCGGGCAACGACGGCAACGAGGCCCGAAATCTCGGACAGACCGCACGTCTGTACATCCGTCCGGTGATCCAGGCCGTACCGGCGGCGACGGAAGAGCCCAATGAGGGGCCCCAGCCAGGCGAGACCCCGCCGGCGAATTCGCCCGCGCCCGGACAACCGCCGGCCCCCGGTTCGCCCGCACCTGGTCAGCCACCCGCGCCCGGCCAGTCGCCTGCGCCTGGTCAGTCCCCGGCGCCGGGTTCGCCGGCGCCCGGCCAGCCGCCGGCACCGAGCCCCAGACCCCAGCCGCGGCCGTTCCCGCAGGACCCGGCGCCCTCGCCTGCCCCGAGTCCGAAACCCAGCCCGACTTCGCAGGCGCCTGCGTCTCCGGCGCCGGCGTCGCCTGCCCCTTCTTCACCCGCGCCGGGGTCACCGGCCCCGACGTCTGCTCAGCCCTCGCCGGCGGAGGTGCCGCCGCCCGATCAGCCCGGGCCGCCGGATCCACGCAAGGATCTCGCCGAACGCATCGCGCAAGAAAAGAAGTGGCGCCAGAGCACCAACCAGTACTTGCAGATGATGGCCTTGCAATACCAATCCCTGCGCTGCAAGGAAAAGGACATCCTGGCCGGCAATGACGACCCGAACCTGCCCCTGGTGACCTGCTCCACCGACCACAAGACCGCTTATCTGCTGGCGCCGTCGATCATCAGCGGCGACCAGATCAAAGACGCCTCCTCGGGCATGGACCAACGCAGCATCGGCTACGTCGTCGATCTTCAGTTCAAGGGGCCGGCGGCGAACACCTGGGCCGACTACACCGCCGCTCACGTCGGAACGCAGACGGCGTTCACCCTGGACTCGCAGGTCGTCAGCGCCCCGGTCATCAATGAAGCCATCCCCGGCGGCAGGACCCAGATCAGCGGGGGAGAGCCGCCGTTCACCGCGGCGGCCGCGCGCCAGCTCGCCAACGTCCTCAAATACGGGTCGCTGCCGCTGTCCTTCGAATCGTCGGAAGCCCAAACCGTCTCGGCGACGCTGGGCCTGCAGTCGCTGCGGGCCGGTCTGATCGCCGGTGCGATCGGGTTGCTGCTGGTGCTGCTGTACTCGCTGCTGTACTACCGAGTACTGGGCCTGCTCACCGCCTTGTCGCTGGTAGCTTCCGGCGCGATGGTTTTCGCAATCCTGGTGTTGCTGGGCAGAGTCATCAACTACACCCTGGACCTCGCGGGCATAGCGGGTCTGATCATCGGTATCGGCACCACCGCCGACTCGTTTGTGGTGTTCTTCGAACGCATCAAAGACGAAATCCGCGAAGGCCGTTCGTTCCGTTCGGCGGTGCCACGGGGTTGGTCGCGAGCCCGCAAGACGATCGTGTCTGGCAACGCCGTGACCTTCCTGGCCGCCGCGGTGCTCTACTTCCTGGCGATCGGCCAGGTGAAGGGATTTGCTTTCACCTTGGGCCTGACCACGATCCTGGACCTCGTCGTGGTGTTCCTGGTGACATGGCCACTGGTGTACCTGGCCTCGAAGTCGCCGAGGATGGCCAAGCCGGCCTACAACGGCCTGGGAGCTGTTCAGCAGGTGGCCCGCGAACGCCGAAGTCAAGCGGGTGCCGCGAAGACAGGACGGGGATAACCACATGGCTTCCGATCGCAACGAGAAGGGGCTGGCGCAGGATGCGGAGGAGTTGACCTCTGACGCCGAACCGCAGAAGTCAACGGCAAAACCTGTGCGGCCCAGCAGTCGCAAGAGCGGCGCAACCAAGGCGCCAGCAGGCAAGTCGCGCGACACCTCGAAGGCCAAGGCAGGTTCAAAGACCGTCAAGGCTGACGACGGCGCCGCCGAAGCCCCTGAAGCCCCTGAAGCCTCCGAAGCGCCCACGGTCGCGGTGCGCCTGACCGACGGTGCCGCCAGCCCCGACGCCAAACCGCCCCAGCACAGCTTCCTGAATCGCCTTTACACCGGAACCGGCGCGTTCGAGGTGGTGGGAAAGCGCAAGCTCTGGTACGGCATCAGTGGCGGCATCGTCGCCATCGCCATCCTGGCCATGATCATTCGCGGGTTCACCTTGGGGATCGACTTCGAGGGCGGCACCACGGTGTCACTGCCCGCCGCGGGCGAGTCCGGCATCATCCAGGTGGATCAGGTCGAGGACGTCTTCAACAAGACCATCGGTAAGGACCCCGACGCTGTGGTGACGGTCGGCAAGGGGGCCGCGGCGACCGTGCAGATCCGTTCGGAAACGCTGACCAACGAGCAGACGGAAAAGCTGCGTGACGCCTTGTTTGAGGCGTTCAAGCCCAAGGGTGCCGACGGCCAGCCCAGCAAGAAGGTCATCAGCGACGCGGCGGTGTCCGCCACCTGGGGAGATCAGATCACCAAGAAGGCGGTAATCGCCCTGGTGGTGTTCCTGGTGCTGTGTGGCCTCTACATCACCGTGCGTTACGAGCGGTACATGACCATCGCGGCGCTCGCGGCCATGTTCTTCGACATCGCGGTCACCGCCGGGGTGTATGCCCTGGTCGGTTTTGAGGTAACGCCCGCGACGGTGATCGGGCTGCTGACGATCCTCGGGTTCTCCATCTACGACACCGTGATCGTGTTCGACAAGGTCGAAGAAAACACCCACGGCTTCCAGCACACCACCCGGCGGACCTATGCCGAGCAGGCCAACCTGGCGATCAACCAGACGTTCATGCGCTCCATCAACACCAGCCTGATCTCGGTACTGCCGGTGCTGGCGCTGATGGTGGTGGCGGTGTGGCTGCTCGGGGTCGGCACCCTGAAGGACTTGGCGCTGGTGCAGTTGATCGGCATCATCGTCGGCACCTACTCGTCGATCTTCTTTGCCACACCGCTGCTGGTCACCCTGCGGGAGCGCACCGAGCTGGTGCGCACCCACACCCGACGGGTCAACCGGCGCCGCACGGCGGGGTCGCGGGCGACCGACGACGCCGCCGACAGCGACATCGCGGACCAGGACACGGAATCTGGGGCCCCCACCGAGGTGGCCGCGGTGGCGGGAGCACAGCCGGACACGGCCACCAAACCGGCAACCAACAAACCGGCCCCGGGCGCGCGGCCGGTGCGACCGACCGGTACCCGTCGTCCCACCGGCAAGAGAAGCGCCCGGCGGTAGTCGCCGATGGTCACCGCGCGGCGGACGACGTTGTGGTGTCGCATCATCGGACTTGCGGCAGCGCTCGTCGCAGGCTCCTCGTTGACCGCCTGTTCGGGCGGCACGGCGGCCAAGATCGACTATGTAGTCGATGGCGCGCTGCCGACCTACAACGTCAACACCGTCATCGGCGCGGCGTCGGCGGGAGCGCAGGCGTTCGCCCGTACCCTCACCGGCTTCACCTACCACGGGCCCGACGGGCAGGTGGTTGCCGACCGCGACTTCGGCACCGTCTCGGTGGTGGGCGGTTCGCCGCTGGTGCTGGATTATCAGATCGCCGACAACGCCGTGTACTCCGACGGCAAGCCGATAACCTGCGACGATCTCGTGCTGGCCTGGGCCGCCCAGTCCGGCCGCTTTCCCGGTTTCGATGCCGCCACACAGGCCGGCTACCTCGACATCGCCAACATCGACTGCACGCCGGGTCAGCGCAAGGCCCGGGTCTCGTTCATCCCGGATCGCGGTTTCGTCGACTACACCCAGTTGTTCACGGCGACATCGCTGATGCCGTCACACGTGCTCTCCGACCTGCTCGGCACCGACGTCACCAAGGCACTGCTGGACAACAACGGTCCCGTGGTGGAAAACATTGCGCGACTGTGGAATTCGACGTGGGACCTGAAACCGGGCGCTGACCTCAAACGCTTCCCGTCGTCGGGGCCGTACAAGGTCGAGTCCGTCCTGCCGGGCGGTTCGGTGGTGCTCGTCGCCAACGACCGCTGGTGGGGCGCCAAGCCCGTCACCAAGCGGATCACCGTGCGGCCGCTGGGCGTCGACATCCAGGACCGGGTCAACAACCGCAGCGTCGACGTGGTCGATATCGCGGCCGGATCCTCGGGTGCGCTGGCAACGCCGGACAACTATCAACGCACCGACTCGCCCTCGGCGGGGATCATGCAGTTGATCTTCGCGCCGAAGGGTCCGCTGTTCGACGTCCGCAATCGCCGCGCACTGTCGCTGTGCATCCCGCGGGAGGCGATCGCCCGGGACGCCGGAACGGCAATCGCCAATTCGCGGCTCAATCCGGCCACCGAGGATCCCATCGCCGAGGCCGACGGGGCCGCGCAGGCCGCACCGTTCAACAAGGGTGATGCGGCCGCCGCCCGCGATGCGCTGGGCGGAGCGCCGCTGACGGTCCGGATCGGCTTCCATGGACCCAATGCACGCCTGGCGGCCACCATCGGCACCATCGCGAAGTCCTGCGCCCCCGCCGGTATCACCATCTCCGACGTGACTCTGGATATCCCCGGGCCACAGGCTCTACGGGAAGGCAAGATTGACGTGTTGCTGTCCAGCACCGGGGGGGCCAGTGGCAGCGGATCGAGCGGGTCGTCGCTGGTGGACGCGTACGCCCTGCACGGCGGCAATGGCAACAACCTCTCCGGGTACGCAAACCCCCAGGTCGACGGGATCATCGGCGCACTGGCCGTCTCCGCCGACCCCGGCGAACGGATCCGGTTGCTCGCCGAGGGGGCGCCGATTCTCTGGACCGACCTGCCCACGTTGCCGTTGTATCGTCAGCAGCGGATTTTGCTGATGTCGAAAAAGATGTACGCAGTGAGCAAAAACCCGACTCGATGGGGCGCCGGGTGGAACATGGACCGCTGGTCTCTTACCCAGTGAGCCGACCAGTTGCCGCTATGACGCCTCGTGAGGTCGTGAATGAGTTCTCCGCCCGTTGCCCAGTTGATCGCATCCCTGACCAGGGACGTCGCAGACTTTCCGGAGCCGGGAGTCCAGTTCAAAGACCTCACCCCGCTGTTCGCCGATCGGGACGGCTTCGCGACGGTCGTCGACGCGCTCGCCGAAATTGCTTCCGGTGCCGACCTCGTGGCCGGGATCGAGTCCCGGGGTTCACTGGTGGCTGCGGCCGCTGCCGTCCGGCTCAATTGCGGCGTGTTGTCCATCCGCAAGCGTGGCAAGCTACCGCCGCCGGTGATCGGCGAGGACTATGTCCGGGAGTACGGCCCCGCGGCCATAGAAATCCCGGCCGACGGCCTCGACCTGCAGGATCGCAGCATCGTGATCATCGACGACGTGCTGGCCACCGGCGGAACCCTGAGCGCGGCGGCGCGGTTGTTGACGCGCGCCGGGATGAACGTGACCGGGGCGGCCGTGTTGGTGGAACTTCCGGCGCTCGGCGGTCGCGAAGCCATTGCGCCGTTGGCGGTTCAAAGTTTGAGCTACGCCTGAGCCCGCCGCGAAGCGATATCCTCAAGGTCGGAGGTGACGACCGTGGCGGATAACCCAAGCGCAACGCAAGCTGTTGCGTCGCCAGCAGATTTGGTGCTGCCCGATGCGGAAGCGGCGCCCCCGGAAGCGGCGCCGGTCGTCGAGACGCCGGAACCGCCGGTAGAAACACTCAAGACCACCAGCAGCGCGTCCCGTCGGGTTCGGGCGCGGCTGGCTCGCCGGATGACCGCCCGCAACAGCGGCATCAATCCCGTGCTGGAGCCGCTGGTAGCCGTGCACCGGGAGATCTACCCCAAAGCGGATCTGTCGATGTTGCAGCGGGCCTACGAGGTGGCCGAGCAACGGCACGCCAGTCAGCTGCGGCACAGCGGTGATCCCTACATCACCCACCCGCTGGCCGTCGCCAACATCCTGGCTGAGCTGGGCATGGACACCACCACCTTGATCGCCGCGCTGCTGCACGACACCGTCGAAGACACCGGCTACACCCTGGAAGCCCTGTCGGAGGAGTTCGGCGAGGAGGTGGGCCATCTTGTCGACGGGGTGACCAAGTTGGACCGCGTCGTACTGGGTAGCGCCGCCGAAGGCGAAACCATCCGCAAGATGATCACCGCGATGGCCCGCGACCCCCGGGTGCTGGTGATCAAGGTGGCCGACCGCCTGCACAACATGCGCACGATGCGGTTCCTGCCCCCGGAGAAGCAGGCGCGCAAGGCCCGCGAAACGCTGGAAGTCATTGCGCCGCTGGCGCATCGGCTGGGGATGGCCAGCGTCAAGTGGGAACTGGAAGACTTGTCGTTCGCGATCCTGCACCCCAAGAAGTACGAGGAGATCGTGCGGCTGGTCGCCGGCCGGGCCCCGTCCCGGGACACCTACCTCGCCAAGGTACGCGCCGAGATCACCGCCACCCTGAACGCGTCCAAGATCAAGGCCGTCGTCGAGGGCCGCCCGAAGCATTACTGGTCGATCTACCAGAAGATGATCGTCAAGGGCCGCGACTTCGACGACATCCACGACCTCGTTGGCATCCGCATCCTGTGCGACGAGATCCGGGACTGCTATGCCGCCGTCGGCGTTGTCCACTCGCTGTGGCAGCCGATGGCGGGACGGTTCAAGGACTACATCGCCCAGCCCCGGTACGGCGTGTACCAGTCGCTGCACACCACGGTTGTCGGGCCCGAAGGCAAGCCGCTGGAAGTGCAAATCCGCACCAACGACATGCACAACACGGCCGAATTCGGCATCGCCGCGCACTGGCGCTACAAGGAAACCAAGGGCCGCAACGGCGTTCCGCATCCGCACGCGGCAGCCGAAATCGACGACATGGCCTGGATGCGCCAACTGCTCGACTGGCAACGGGAGGCGGCCGATCCCGGCGAGTTCCTGGAGTCGCTGCGTTACGACCTTGCGGTGCAAGAGATTTTCGTGTTCTCGCCCAAGGGTGACGTCTACACTTTGCCGACGGGTTCCACGCCGGTGGACTTCGCCTACGCGGTGCACACCGAGGTGGGTCACCGCTGCATCGGCGCCAGGGTCAACGGCCGGTTGGTGGCGCTGGAACGCAAGCTGGAAAACGGGGAAGTCGTCGAGGTTTTCACGTCCAAGGCGCCCAACGCCGGCCCCTCGCGGGACTGGCAACAGTTCGTGGTGTCGCCGCGAGCGAAGACGAAGATCCGGCAGTGGTTCGCCAAGGAGCGGCGCGAGGAAGCGCTGGAAGCCGGCAAGGAAGCCATGGCCCGTGAGGTCCGGCGCGGCGGACTTCCGTTGCAGCGCTTGGTGAGTGCGGACTCCATGAGTGCGGTGGCGCGGGAACTGCACTACACCGACGTCTCGGCGCTGTACACCGCGATCGGTGAGGGACACGTGTCGGCCCGCCATGTCGTGCAGCGGCTGCTGGCCGAGCTCGGCGGAATCGACCAAGCCGAAGAGGAACTGGCCGAACGGTCCACGCCGGCGACCATGCCGCGCCGGCCACGCAGCACCGAAGACGTCGGCGTCGCGGTCCCGGGCGCCCCGGGTGTGCTGACCAAGCTGGCCAAGTGCTGCACCCCCGTACCCGGTGACCAGATCATGGGTTTCGTCACCCGCGGCGGGGGAGTGAGCGTGCACCGCACCGACTGCACCAACGCCGCGTCGTTGCAGCAGCAGGCCGAGCGCATCATCGAGGTGCTCTGGGCGCCGTCACCCTCGTCGGTGTTCCTGGTGGCAATCCAGGTCGAGGCGCTGGACCGGCACCGGTTGCTCTCGGATGTGACGCGCGTCCTGGCCGACGAGAAGGTCAACATTCTGTCCGCATCGGTGACGACGTCCGGTGACCGAGTTGCCATCAGCCGGTTCACCTTCGAGATGGGTGACCCCAAGCATCTGGGTCACCTGCTCAACGTGGTGCGCAACGTCGAGGGCGTATACGACGTGTATCGGGTGACTTCTGCGGCGTAGGAGCCGCCTGAGTTTGCTGTGGCTACCCACCGGACTCGGGCGTGGGTGGGTCGGTCCAAATCAACGTCGTGGACTTCATCGGTGCCGACGGCAGCGACGGTCAAACCTTTATGTAGCGCTGCAAATTTAGACGTGTATGGGGTGACATCGGCAGCATAGGAGCCGCCTAGAGCACGCCTAGAGACGCTTACGGACGGGCTAGAACAAAGCGCCGAGACCGCCGAGCCCGCCTTTACCGCCGCTGCCACCGAAGATGGCGCCGGACCCAGTGGGAGGGCCGCCGTCGCCACCGGACGTGCCGGAGAGCCCCGCGACGTAATTGCCCTGGGGGTTCCAGGTACCGCCGCCCTGTCCGCCGTTCCCACCATCTCCGCCGGAGCCGCCCGGACCGCCGAATAGGCCCGCAGCGCCCTGGCCGCCGGTACCCCCGCTACCGCCGTTGCCGCCGTTGCCGCCGTTGCCGCCTTTACCCACGAGGCCGAGGCCGCCGCTTCCGCCCCAGCCGCCCGTGCCGCCCACATGGCCGCTGTCGGAGGTGCCGCCGTCGCCGCCCTTGCCGCCGTTCCCGCCGGTGCTGCCTTGGCCGCCCGTGCCGCCGTCGCCGCCACTGCCGGCAGCTCCGTTGAAGAGGTCGCCGTTGCCGCCGTTCCCGCCGTTGCCGCCGTTGCCGCCGTTACCGCGAGCGCCCGTGGCGCCGGTAGCGCCGGTAGTGGAGCCCTGACCGCCGGCACCGCCGGCACCGCCGAACCCGCCGTCGCCGCCGGAGCCTCCCTTGCCGCCGTTACCGGCCTTTGGATCGTTGATGGTGGGAACAGCGCCGTTGCCGCCGTTGCCGCCGGTGCCGCCCGTGCCGCCGGTCCCGCCGGTCCCGCCGGCACCGCCGGCGCCCTGTTTGCCGGCCTGTCCGGCAACGGCTGTGCCGCCGGCACCGCCGGCGCCGCCGGTGCCGCCGGTGCCACCCGTCGCGCCGATCCCGCCGGCACCGCCGCTCCCGCCGGAGCCCTCACTGGGTGATACGCCGTTGCTGCCCGTGCTGCCGACGCCACCCGTGCCGCCGGTGCCACCGACGCCGCCGGTGCCGCCATCGCCACCGTTGCCGGCCCACGAACCTCCTTTACCGCCGGCGCCTCCCACCCCGCCGGTGCCGCCCGTTCCGCCGACCGCCCCCGCAGCTCCGCTGCTGCCCTGGCCGCCGGCACCGCCGGTGCCGCCCTTGCCGCCGTTGCCGACGAGGCCGCCGTCGCCGCCGTTGCCGCCGGCCGCGCCGGTGCCGCCGGGGGTGGTGGCGTCCGCGCCCTTTCCGCCGTTCCCGCCGTTGCCGCCGCTGCTGGCGATGGCGCCGGTCGCACCGGTGTTGCCCTGCTTGGAACCCGAACCGCCGAGGCCGCCCTCGCCACCCATTCCGGGGTCGCCGCCGTTGCCTCCGTTGCCGCCGATGCCGTTGTTGACGCTCATCGTTCCGGCTGCACCGTTGCCGCCATTGCCGCCGGCTCCGCTGGTCCCGCCGGCGCCACCGTCGCCGCCCGCGCCCCAGGTGCCAGCCTTACCTGCCGGCGCGGCGCCACCGGCTCCGCCGTTGCCGCCGGCACCGCCCTTGCCGCCTTTACCACCATTGCCGCCGGCTTGACCGTGGGCGCCGAGCTCGGTGGCGTCGGCGCCGTTGCTGCCTTGGCCTCCGGTGCCGCCCGTGCCACCTCTGCCGCCGTTCCCCCCGTCGCCGCCGTCGCCGGCAAGGGCACCGCCCGAACCACCGGCTCCGCCATGGCCGCCGGAACCGCCGACACTGCCCGCCTGACCGTTTGCGCCATCGCCTATTCCGGGCAATCCAGGGCTGCCGGTGCTGCCGTTTCCGCCGTCACCGCCCCTACCGCCGTTGCCAACCAGCCCGCCGTTTCCGCCGTTCCCGCCGTTTCCGCCATTGGGGTTTCCGCCCAAGAGGAAGCCGTCGCCTCCGCGGCCCCCGTCGCCGCCGTTGCCGCCGCTGGTAGGCATGGCGCCCTTCGCGCCGTTCTCGCCATGCGTCGACCCTTGACCCCCGATGCCGCCGGCTCCGCCTTGACCTGGATCGCCGCCTTTGCCGCCGTTCCCACCGGCACTGCCGGCGAAGCCATCCCCGCCTCTGCCGCCGTTGCCGCCGACTCCGCCAGTGCCTCCGTCGCCACCGGCTCCGCCCGCGCCCTGCATTCCGGCCTTGCCCGCCGGTGCCGCGCCGCCGGCTCCGCCGTTCCCGCCGTTTCCGCCGGCCCTGCCATTCTGGCCGTTGGTGCCATCGCCACCCTGGCCGCCGGATGCGGTGGCGTCCAGACCGTCTGTTCCGTTTGCGCCGTTGCCGCCTCTGCCGCCAACGCCGCCATTACCGCCGTTTCCGCCGTCACCCCCCAGTGCTCCACCTGCCCCACCGGCCCCGCCGTGGCCTCCGGCACCTCCGTCAACGCCGGGTCCAAAGAAGAAACTTGTTCCATCGGAGCCGTTTCCGCCGTTTCCGCCGTTTCCGCCATTGCCGACCAGCCCGCCGTTACCGCCGTTTCCGCCATTGCCGCCTGATTGGCCCGGGGTTAGGAAGATCCCCGGCATGCCGTGTCCGCCGTGTCCGCCGTTTCCGCCGCTTGTCGGGGTACTACCGGCCGCACCCGCCAGGCCGGGGGTGATTCCCGTGCCCCCTGCGCCGCCCAGTCCTCCGGCGCCGGGATCGCCGCCGTTTCCGCCGTTCCCGCCGTTGCCGCCAAAGACGGTCGAGACTCCACCGTTCCCGCCGTCACCAGGTGCCCCACCGGCACCGCCGACGCCGCCGTGTCCGCCGCGGCCGTCGTAGCCTGCGTGGCCTAACAGGCCGCTGGCGCCCCCGGCCCCGCCGTTACCACCCGCTCCGCCGTTACCGCCGGCTCCGCCGTTGCCGCCGTCACCGCCGTTTCCCGCGACGGCCTCGAAGTTCGAGGCGTGACTGCCGTTGGCGCCCGCGCCGCCGTCGCCGCCGACGCCGCCCATGCCGCCGTTGCCGCCCACTCCACCATTGCCCAGCAGCAGTCCGCCAGCGCCACCGGCACCGCCGTCACCGCCCGCTCCGCCGGCACCGCCGTTGCCGCCGTTGCCGCCCGACGTCGACGGATCCGTTGGGGCGATGGCCGACGCGCCGTCGGCACCGGCGGAGCCGTTGCCCCCGGCCCCGCCCGCGCCGCCAGTGCCGATCAGGCCTGCCCGGCCTCCGTTGCCGCCAACCCCGCCGGACAAGCCCGGGCCGGCAGCGGTGCCGCCGATACCGCCGACGCCGCCTTGGCCGAACAGCAATCCACCCAGACCGCCTGTCCCGCCTGCGCCGCCGTCGACACCTGAGTCGCCGATCCCGCCGGCGCCGCCGGTGCCGCCGGTGCCGAACAAACCGGCCTGACCGCCCGCACCGCCGGTCCCCCCGGCGGCCCCGCCGCTGCCGCCGGAACCGCCGTCCCCGTAGATCCATCCACCCTGGCCGCCGCTACCACCGGCGCCGCCGGTGACGCCCGCGGCCCCGGCACCGCCCGCGCCACCGACCCCGCCGTTGCCGAACAGCCAGGCCCGACCGCCGACCCCCCCGGCCACGCCTGCCGCCGCGGTGCTGCCGCCGCCACCGCCGTGGCCGAACAGCACCCCGCCGTTGCCGCCGACACCGCCTGCCCCGCCGCCGATTCCGGCGCCGCCCGCGCCGCCGTTGCCCAACAGCCCGGCATTACCGCCGGCGCCGCCCGTCCCGCCGCTGCCGCCATTGCCGCCGTTGCCCAGCAACCATCCGCCGTTGCCGCCCGCGCCACCGACCGCGCCCGCACCACCGGCACCGCCGTTACCGCCCCTGCCGATCAGTCCCGCTGCGCCACCGGCGCCGCCGGCAATTCCCGGGGCGTCACCGGCCATCCCGTTACCGCCGTTGCCGTACAACAAACCTCCCGGCGCGCCCGCCTGTCCCGGCAACGTTCCGTCCGCGCCGTCACCGATCAGCGGCCGGCCGAACCAGGCCTGGGTTTGCGCATTCACCGCGTTGAGCAACCACTCCGCATTGAGCCCCTCGGTCTGCGCATAAGACGCCGCGGTGGCGGACAGAGTTTGCGCGAACTGGTCGTGGAACGCCACTACCCGCGCGCTCAGCGCCTGATACTCGTTTGCCTGTGTGCCGAAGAGCGTGGCGATGGCCGCGGATACCTCGTCGGCGGCCGCCGGCAGGAGAGTCGTCGTGTGGACTGCGGCCGCCGCGTTCGCGGCCGTAATCGTTGCCTGTATCTTCGCCAGATCCGTTGCCGCAGTGGCTATTGACTCGGGCAGCACCAACATGAACGACATAGATCAGCCCCCCCTCTGAAAGCTGAATTTGACGCTGGTGACAATAAAATTAGCCAAGAGGTGGATTGCGCCGCATGTGGCGGGCGCAATTCAGATAAAACACCTGACTTTCAGGCATATTTCGAGGCGGGTGCCCACCGGTGCCCGACTTCCGGGTTTGCTCTGGCAGTGACGGGCAGACCGCGCTCTGACCCCTGGCGTCCCAGTTAACGTAACCGCACCGACTTGACCGTGACGGTGCTGGCGGCTGCCCATCCTCGGCGCCATCCACCACGCCGGCCTGCGCGATCGCATGGATGATTTCCAGACCCGCCTCGTCGATCGTGCCGAAAACCGGGTACTCCGGCGGCAATTCGGAGTCGTTGTACACCAGGAAGAACTGACTGCCGTTGGTGTTGGGTCCGGCGTTGGCCATGGCCAGGGTGCCGCGCGGATACAGCACCGGCTGACTGAGAGCGGGATCGTCGGCCTGGTACTGGTCGGTCGGGTATTCGTTGGCGAACTCGTACCCCGGTCCGCCGGTGCCGTCGCTCCTCGGATCACCGCACTGCAGCACGCCAAGAGTCGCCGTGACGGTCAGTCGGTGGCAATACGTGTTGTCGAAGAACCCCTGCTGAGCCAGGCTGACGAAACTGTTCACCGTGCACGGGGATTCGTTGTTGGCGAGTTGCAGTCCGATGTCGCCATGGTCGGTGCTGAGGGTGGCGGGGATCTGCGGGGGATCGGTCGGGACCTTGCCCGACTGCGGCGGTTTGGCTGGTTTCGCGGCCGGTTCCGCCGCGGCCGGGTACTGGCAGTTCGCGCCGAGATTGGCCGGTGCCGCGAACGCCGGCAGCGGGGGCACGCTGGGTGTCGCCGACGCAGCGGATGTGTGGTCTGCGGGTGCGTCGGTCTCCGACACGTCAGAACTGCCCGGCGACGAGGTGGTGTCGTTCTTCGTGTTCGGGAGCACCAGCACCGCGAAGATGCCCGCCGCGATGGCCAGCACGGCGACGGACCCGAGCGCGGTTAGCAGCAGCGTGCGCTTGCGCTGAGGGGCGGGCGGATGGGGCTGCTCCGCGCTGGGTTGCGGTGCGCTGGGTTGCGGCGTGTTCGGCGGCGGCCCGCTGGCCGGTGGCGATACTTCCGGCATCACACTCTGCGCCGGCGCCAGCTGGGTCGGTACATCGCCAAGCCGCGCCGGACGCGGCGGCGGGGGAGGCGGCGCAGTGGGTCGGGCCCGCAACGCAGCCCTCGCCGCGTCGGCGAGTTCTGGTGGCGTGTTCCCTGTGAATGAGTCCAGCTTGTTTTAGAGTCCTGTGGCCCGAGGTCGGGCTGGAAGGGACGATGAAA
>NZ_MVHT01000098.1 GCF_002086275.1 Mycobacterium intermedium
CCACACAAACCCCAGACACCACGCACCCCATCGCCAAGTCCGACCGAAATCACCCTCGACGAAAAATCGAGGTTAGGCGATTCGGCGGTATTGCTGCACGCGCTGCTCGCCAGCTTGTGGCACGGCGTCACCCCGGAAATGTCCGACAGCCAACTGGAGCGTTCGGTCGAGATAATGCGCAGCTTGCAGCATTCTCGCGACTACGACGCGCTTGGCTCGGTGGGCCACTTTCGCGCAATGGTCAGCTATGTAGTCGGCCGGCCCGATGACCTGGCCGCCTCGGCGGCCGACCTGGAGCGGTCGGTCCAAGCCTGCGGACAGCCTTTCTTCGGCTTCGTCAGCGCGTGCGTCAATCAGGCGCTGATGTATCTGCGCGGCGACTTCACCGGGGCGGAACGGTGGGCCGACATCGCGTTGCACACCGGCAACACGTTCGGCGCAGATGGCACCGAGGGCTCGTACGGCGTGCAGATGTTCATGATTCGTCGGGAAACGGGGGACCTGAAGAGGTTCGCCGGGTTTGTGGACGGCAGCGAGACGTTTGCCGGCCGTTGGGTTCCCGGGCTGCTTGCGCTCTACACCGAACTCGGCTCGGAAAGCGGAATGACCCGCGCACTGAACCACCTGCTGACTCGCAATCTCCAAGATCACACCGAGGAAGCGCAGTGGCCGATGGAGCTGGTGTTCATGGTGGAGGCCGCCTTGCAGCTGGGCAACCGGGAAGCCCTGCACGCGCTGCGACCGTTCGTGGCGCGGTATGCCGGGAAGAACCTGGTGGCCGGACAATTCGTCGCGCTGTTCGGCAGCGCCGACCGATATCTCGCCCGGATCGCCGCACTCGGCGGCGACGATGCTGCAGCCGAGCGACACTTCGCCACGGCACTGGAGATGGACCAGAAGATGGGCGCGCCAGTACATGTTGCGGAGACACTGGCCCGATCCGCGCTCTTTGCCGCATCTGCCGGTCGCACTGACGAGGCGCGGCGGCTTGCCGGGCGGGCACACGAGATCGCCGCGCCCATCGGCCAATCCCGTGTCCTTGACTTGGTGGATCCGTTGTTGACCTCCGCGCCGCAAGGACCAGATGGCCTGACCGACAGGGAGATTGAAGTGCTTCGGCTACTGGCCGATGGGCTGAGCAACCGCGCGATCGCCGAGCGTCTCTACATCAGCATCAACACTGCCGCCAACCACGTTCGCAGCATCCTTCTGAAGACCGGTGCGGCGAATCGAACGCAAGCGGCGATGTACGCCAACGAGCGCCATCTGCTCGGGTGAGCGTTAGATATCCGTGAAGGCGCCGTCCGGCAGGATGCGATCGGTCACCTGCACGACCACGTCGGCGGGCAGACCGGCACGAGCGGCCGCGGTCTTGATAGCCTCCGGCGACGGTGCCTCGTAGAGACAGTATGTCTTTCGCTTGTCCGCTGACAGAAACGAGTAAAGCCAGCGAACGTTCTCTTCCGCATTGATGCGATTGATCCCGTCCACCGTTTCAAGGCTCGGTTCCAGCACGTCGGCGTAGTTGCGCTCGATCATGAATATCGGCACGTTGGACTCCTAGTTATCGTCACGCCCTTCCCGTCAAGTTACAGGCCGCAACTGCCGCTCGATACCTCAACGGAAAATCATTAACCCCCAGCGCACTACCAGCAGCCGGGGCGGCGGTGCCGGCAATTTTCATCCGGTGCAATGCAGTTCGACGATGCGGCCCGCCCGGACCATGGCCAGCGCGTTGGCCCGAGCACTGTCCGCGTTGGCGCCCCACGCGCCGCCCCACCGGCCAGATCCGAGAGCCAAAGCAGCACAGCCATTTTGAGCCCACGATGTCACCTGACAGCCGCTGCCGTGTGCCTGGCAATTGCCCAATGCGAGATGGGTGGCTTCTTCCATGCCGGTGGCATTGTTGGCCCAACCGGTGTATCCGGTGATCGGGGAGTAAGCGATCACCGTGTACAGCTGGCTGGCTGCCACTGTCGTTGCCGCCGCAGTGGGTGGCACGGCGGCAGCGCTGCTCAGCAAAGCTGCGGCCGCGGCGGCCGCGCAATAGATTCGTTGACTGGTCATCGGAAGTCCTTGCGATGTCTCTGGCTTGAGGGAGTAACCCAGGGTGAGGCGCGCGACTTGACGGATCCTCCGGAAATTCTTGGTGCCAACTCACGTATGCAGAGAGCTCAACTCACAGTGAGCACAATTCGCAGACGCGCCTCGCCCGCCATCATCCGTTCGTAGGCGGCCGGTGCCTGATCGATCGGCATCACCTCGGTCATCGGCTCCACGCCGGCGGACAGGCTGAACTTGAGGTTGTCTTCGTTCTCGATGGCGGACCCGGTCAACGTTCCCGTGATGGTTCGGCCGCCGAAGACCAGGTCGACCGTCGACACGCTGATCGGGTCCAGTCCGACGCCGACGACCACCAGGCGGCCGCGGGCCGCCAGCCCGGCCGGGAGGGACGACATCGACGCTCCGCTGGCGGCCGTGGCCACGATGGCGGCGGCACCGCCGAGCTTCTGCAACGCCTCGCCGGGATCCTCGACGTTGCTGTCGATGTAGTGGTCGGCACCGAACTTGCTTGCCAGGGAGGATTTTTCGGTGCCGCGAGCGACCACAGCGGTTTGATAGCCCAGGGCCTTGGCGTACTGCACGGCGAGGTGACCAAGTCCGCCCAAACCCTGGATGGCGACGAGCGAGCGCGGCGGCGCCTGGGTGTCCAGCAGCGCGTTGTACACGGTGAGACCGGCGCACAACAGCGGCGCCGCCTCGATGTCGTCGAGTCCGTCGGGAATGGCGACCACCCCGCTGGCCCGGGCGTAAACGTACTCGGCATAGCCGCCGTCGGTCGTAGAGCCGTGCTGGGGCTGGTCCTCGCAGTTCACGAAGTCCCCACGGCGGCATGGCTCGCATTCGTGGCAGTGTCCACCGAGATAGCCGACACCCACCCGGTCACCGAGCTGGAACCGGCGCACTCCCTCGCCGACGGCGTCGACGACGCCCACGATCTCGTGGCCGGGCACCAACGGCACGCTTGAGTCGCGCAATGAACCCTCTGCGGCAACCATGTCGCTGTGGCACACGCCGCAGGCCCGGACGCGGATTCGGACCTGGCCGGGGGCGGGCTCAACGAGTTCCCGCTGCACCCACTCGAATTGGCGATGACCGGTGACTTGCCATGCGTTATAGGTCGGCACGGTGTTGTTCCTTCCTGGGCATACTTGCGGACCAACAGGCCCGTAGCGCACCGCTGGGTATAGTATGATTTACCCAGCATGGTACGGGTCGATTTAATTCCCAAACCGCGCGATGTAGTTAGACCGGGGAACCGATGTGGATGTTGAGGCGGATGCCCCATGTGTCGCAGGGGTCGTCCGGCGAATCATGTCTGCATGGTCATGGCCGACATCGCAACTCACGCCGTTCCGACGGTTCCACCCCTCTGGGACAAGGTGCTGACGGATGGTCACGCCACATTGGTAAGGGCACGGCACGTGTTTCGCCATCTGCCGTCGGCGCCGCGATGCAAGCTGTGCAGCAATCCCTTCGGGGGCCCGGCTGGGCGTGTGCTTGCCGTCGCCGGTTTCAAACCGTCCCGCAAGAACCCAAATCTGTGCAGCCGTTGCTGCGATGCCTTGCCGCCAGGCGGCGCCGAGGTGGACATCGCCGTGCTCTTCGCCGACATCCGAGGGTCCACGTCGCTCGGACAGGGCTGTGACGCAAGTGATTTCGCTGCCCTACTGAACCGCTTCTACGGTGCCGCCACGCAGACCCTGCTGCGACACGACGCCGTGATCGACAAGCTGATCGGCGACGAGGTCATGGCGTTCTTCGTCAAGGGCATCAGCGGACCGGACTACCGACGGCGCGCGGTCGAAGCGGGGCGGGAGCTGCTCAAGGCGGTCGGGTACGGCACCGGCAAAGAGCCCTGGATCGAGGTCGGTGTGGCCGTGAATGCCGGTGTCGCATACGTGGGCAATGTGGGCCATGGCGTGGTCGACTTCACCGCCCTCGGTGATCCCGTCAATATTGCGGCGCGGATGCAGCAACATGCCGTCGGTGGAGAGCTGCTCGTTGCTGCTGGAGTTGCCGACGATCAAACGGACGGGACGCCGCAGCGCTCGTTAGAACTGCGCGGACACGAGGGGCCCGTCCACGCGTACGTCTTTGGTTCAGGACAGTAGGCGGACGGATCGTCAGCCCAGCTGTGACACCACCTCTTCGGCCAACAGCTCGAGATGCTCCAGATCGGAGAGGTCGAGCGTCTGGACGTAGATGCGTTGCACACCCAATTCCCGCCACGGGCCGAGCTTGTCGACGATCTCGGCAGGTGTGCCGACCAGCGGGCTGTTGGACCGCATCTCGTCGACCTCCCGACCGATCACCCCGGCGCGGCGCGCCACCTCGGCTTCGTCGCGGCCGGCGCAAAGCACGAAGGCGGCCGAGTAGACCATCGAGTCCGCCGGTCGGCCTGCCGCCTCGACCGCGTCGGCCACCCGTCGGAACTGCTTCTCGGCAACATCCTTCGGCACGAAGGGAACGTTGAATTCGGCTGCATACTTCGCGGCCAGTTCGGGCGTGCGCTTGGCGCCGGTGCCGCCGATCACGATCGGCGGGTGTGGCGATTGCACCGGCTTGGGTAGGGCCGGTGAGCCGTTGAGCGTATAGTGCTCGCCGCTGTAGTCGAACGTCTCGCCCGACGGTGTGGTCCACAACCCGGTGACAATCGCCAGCTGTTCGCCGAGCCGGTCGAAGCGCTCCCGCACTGAGGGAAACGGAATCCCGTAGGCCCGGTGTTCGGGCTCGAACCAGCCGCTGCCCAAACCCAATTCGACTCGGCCACCGCTCATTTCGTCGACTTGCGCCACGGTGATGGCCAGCGGTCCGGGGTAGCGGAAGGTTGCGGAGGTCACCAGCGTGCCCAGTCGAATGCTCGACGTCTCGCGTGCGATCGCGCCCAGTGTCACCCACGAATCGGTTGGCCCGGGTAGGCCGTCACCGCTCATCGCAAAGTAGTGATCTGAGCGAAAGAAGGCGCCGAAGCCGAGTCGCTCCGCAGCCTGAGCGACGGCGAGTTGCTCACCGTAGGTGGCACCTTGTTGTGGCTCGACAAAAACGCGAAACTCGATGGACTTATCTGTATTTGCGTGCACTACAAGATCATTACACGCCGGTGGGCTTGCGGTTCGGGTCGTCGAACTTGACGCTGACGCGCTGGAAGCCCTTGACGCGTTCGGCCTTGGCCTTCTTGGTGTAGGTCTTGCGGTCAGCCGTCGTCAGGTCCACGTTGTCGGTGAACGGGGTGAGCAACGCACGCGGGTAAAGCCGCTCCACCACCACGACGTTGATCTCGGCACAGAGCACCAGTGTGGACGAGATCAGAAACAGGAAGGCCAGCAATCCGAGGACCAGCGCGAAGACGCTGTTGGTCGCGCTCGAGGACTTCACCACGTGCCCCACGTAGCCGGCGCCGAACCACTGCAGAATCTGCCAGATGAATGCCGCCGCGATCGCTCCGGGCAGCACCTGGCGATAGCTCAGTTCGCGGGCCGTCGTGAGCCTGAAAGCGACCAAGCAGATCGCCGCGTTGATCACCACTGCCACGAACGCAACGCCGATCTTGCCGAATATGCCCAGCGAGTCGGTTGCATGGCCGATGCCGGAAATGAGCGTTGACGCGATGGCCGCCGAGCCGAGCACCAACAGTAGCAGCAGGCTGCGTGTCCGCGACCGCAGCGCGTCGCGGCGCTTGTTGCGCGGCACGGCCCATACCGAGTCCATCGCATTCTGCACCGCCTGCCCGACCCCGAGCCCGCCGTACAGCGCGCCCAGGACGCCGACGACGACGGCCACGGTCCCGCCGCTGAGGCCTTCGGGCTGCTGCAGTTGGCTGCCGATAACCGGGAACTGGCTCAATGCGCTGTGCATTACCTGGGCCTGCAGGTCAGGACGGCCGGCGAGCAGCACCCCCAGGCCGGTGGTCAACAGCAACAGCAGCGGGAACAGCGACACGAACGCGTAGTACGTGATCAGCGCGGCGAGGTAACCGCCCTGGTCATCGAGGTATTTGTAGACGACGGCGACGATCAGCCCCACGCCGCGGTTGCGTTGCTGCAGCCTGTCCAGCCAGCCGACCATCGCCGCTCACTTCATTCACACCGAAGCTGTCGCCCTTCCGAAGGGTTGCCCAGGTCATACCCCCAATCGCGGCGGCTCAACCGCGGGCGGGGTCAGCGACCGGTCGCATCGCCATTGGGGCCGCTGAAGGCGCGCCCCCGTTGCTCGGCGTCCAAACTGCCGCTGAAAAGGCCGGAGTCCGCGCGCGGCTGAGCGTCGGCAGCTTGCCGGGCAGGGGTGGCGCTTGGCCTTGAGGTGTGCACCGCGGCGGGCTCGATACGGCGTCGAGGCAGCGCGCCGGCCTGCGCGCGTTGCAGCCACTGCACCATTCCTTCGCGCACGTCGCAGCGCAGATCGAACAGGGCTCCGGCGTCGGAAGCGCTGACCAGCATGCGCACGCGCACATAACCGTTGACCGCGTCGGTGACCTGCAGTACGCCGACGCGGTTATCCCAGAGCTTGTTGGATCGCAGCAGCCGGTCCAGTTCGGCCCGCATGTCGTCCAGCGAGACGCTGAAATCGACGTCGAGTTCGACGGTGCCCAGCAGCGCGGTGGCGTTGCGCGTCCAGTTCTGGAACGGAGTCTTGGTGAAGTACGTGGTAGGCAACACCAAGCGGCGTTCATCCCACAGGTGCACGACAACGTAGGTCAGCGTGATCTCCTCGATGCGGCCCCACTCGTCCTCGAGCACCACGACGTCACCGACGCGGATGGCATCAGAGAACGCGATCTGGATCCCAGCGAACACCGCACCGAGCGAGGTTTGGGCGGCTAGTCCTGCCACCACCGACAACAGCCCCGCAGAGGCGAACAAGGTCTTGCCGACGTTGGAGAACGCCGGGAACGTCATCAAGATCGCGGCCAGACCGCACACGACCACGACGGCCACCACCAACCGGCGCACCAGGGTGATCTGAGTTCGCAATTTGCGTCGGTGCCGGTCGGCATCGGTCATCTGGGTTCCGACGAAATGTGCGATAGCGCGCCGTTCCGCGACCGAGACCAGACTGGCCGCCAGCCAGGTGCCGGTTGCCATTCCCGCGATCAGCAACGCATGGTCGACCCAGCCACGCGCCTCGGCGAGTTTGGTGTGGTGCACGGCGGTGGTGGCCGCGAGCACCATCAACGTGGCGCGCAGCGCCCCACGTGTCAGCACGTCGAGGTCATGGATGATCGCGCTGCGGCGTTTCATCCGCTGCAGCAGCCACGACAACGCCATGCCGGCGGCGTACGCCGCGGCCACGGCGATGACCACCCATGCGACACTGACGGCCAGTTGGGTTGCAGAGTCGAACACGATCGCTTTGGTCAACAAAAATGTGCTCCTGGAATATCGAGGGCAAGAATCGTGCTCTATAGGGCCTTCCCATCGTTTGCTGTCAAAAACCTGAAACGGGAAGCTTTTTGGAATTGAGAGTCAAGTCACAGAAGGTGTCCGAATGAATGCTGTGCACAGCGAGCGGCAACGCTTCGGTTTCAGCGTGCTGGGTGGGCCCACGACCGTGATCGATATCGCGGGCCGACGGCTGGTGATCGATCCGACGTTCGACGCAGCGGGGGAGCACGGTTATCTCACGAAAACCGTTGGCCCCGCACTGCAACCCGCAACCCTGGGACCCGTCGATGCCGTGCTCATCAGCCATGACCAGCATCCCGATAATCTCGATGAGCAGGGACGGCGCTTCGCGTTGTCGGCGCCGCTGGTACTGACTCACCCCGGCGCCGCCGCTCGGCTTGGCGCGCCGGCTCGAGGCCTTGCGCCATGGGAATCGATTGAGCTACCCGCGTCCGGGGACACCACAGCTCTGACTATTCAAGCGGTGCCCGCCGTGCACGGTCCAGCCGACGGGCAACGTGATGAAACCGGAAGTGTCAATTGCGAAGTCACCGGTTTTGTGTTGAGCGGCGCGGGCGTTCCCACCGTCTACCTCAGCGGCGACAACGCCTCGATCAGCGCGGTCGTCGCCATCGCTCGACGGGTGGGTCCGGTCGATGTCGCGGTCTTGTTCGCAGGCCGGGCGAGCGTGCCGTCCAAGGAACGCGGCCGGCCGCTGACGCTGACCAGTGAACGCGCTGCCGCAGCAGCCGAGATCTTGGCCGCCCGCGTGGTGATCCCGGCCCATGTCGACGGCTGGGCCCACTTCACGGAGGGACTCGACGATGTCGTGCGTGCCTTCGACGATGCCGGCATCGGTCACGTACTGATGACAGCGCCGCACGGCCAGTGGATTCTGCCCGGCCTGCAACCGGAATGAACGCCAGTCATGAAATGCTCATGACATGGTGGCGACTCCCGAAACGCGGTATGCGCGGGACGGCGAAAATCATGTGGCCTACCAGGTCGTCGGTGATGGCGAAGACGGGCGCCCCGACGTCCTTTTCGTCCTGACCGCGACGTTTCCGATTGATCTGTTGTGGGACGAGCCCGTCGTGGCCGAACACCTACACAGGTTGGCGTCTTTCAGTCGGCTGATCCTGACCGACCTGCTCGGCGTTGGAAGCTCCGATGCGGTGGCGATCGCAGACCGCCCCGCGATGCAGTCCTGGACGGACGGCCTCATCGCGGTGCTCGACGCGGCCGGGAGCGAGCGTGCCTGCGTGTTCGCGATGTCCGAGTCCGGGCTGCCCGCGATGGTGCTCACCGCGATACATCCGCACCGGGTGCGTTCACTGATTCTGGTCAGCCCCTTCGCGCGCTACGTGCGGGCCCCCGATCACCCCTTCGGTATGCCGGAGAAGACGCTCGCGCGATACCTGGAGGTGTTCGAGCGGACTGTGGGCGCCGGCGGGGTGGTCGACGTTTTGGCGCCGAGCTGGTCGAATGACAGCGCGAAGCGGCGCTGGTGGGCGCGCGGCGAACGCCTTTCCGGTGGCCCCGGGTACTTCAAAGAGATCCTAAATCTTTTCCTGCACACCGACATTCGGCCAGTAGTCGAAAGCATCCAAGCGCCGACTCTGCTGCTGCGGCGGCGTGGCGATCGTCATGTGCACCGCGAACACGTGCTGGACCTCGCCCGGCGCATCCCCACCGCGCGGCTGGTGGAGTTCAATGGTGACGACAACGTGTGGTTCGCCGGCGAGTCGGATCGCGTGCTCGACGAGATCGAGTCGTTCCTCACCGGCGGTCGCAGCGCCACACCGTCGAATCGCGTGCTCTCCACGGTGTTGTTCACCGACATCGTCGGCTCGACCGAACTCGCCTCACAGCTGGGCGACGACGCCTGGACCGCAAAGCTTGCCGCCCACAACCGGATCGTTGAGCGGCAGGTGGCCGGGGCGCGCGGGACCGTCGTCAAGTTCACCGGTGACGGCGCGCTCGCGACCTTCGACGGGCCCGTGCGTGCGATCAATTGCGCGCAGGCGATCCGCGATGCGGTGGAAGACCTCGGCCTTACCATCCGCGCCGGGCTGCACACCGGAGAAGTGGAGATGGCCGACGCGGACGTGCACGGGATCGCGGTGCACATCGCCGCGCGCATCATGGCGCTCGCAGCGCCTGGCGAGGTGCTCGTCTCGGGCGTAATCCCGCCGTTAGTGCTCGGCTCCCGCATCGCGTTCGCCGACCGCGGCCACCACCGCCTGAAGGGCGTTCCCGAAACCTGGCCCGTCCTAGCCGTGCGCGACGGCGACGGGCGAGGCTGAACAGCCCGCAAAACAGGCACTCGACGCCCGTTGCGCGCCATGTCATGCTGCGTAAGTGTCCGCTGATCAGACAGTCCGTCAGGTGCCGTGATGCCGCGCGGCGGACACGGCGGCTGCTGCCATGGGATTGCGAATTCCGTTGGCTCCGAGGGGTTTCCAAACATCAGCCGCTGCGCCTGTAAAGGGGAGACATGACCGCCATCATCGACCCGAGCAAGACGTCCCGCCTCATCGAAGAGCGGATCGCCAAGACAACCAATCCGCGGCATCTCCTCATGCTCAAGCGACTCTTGGACCACACCGTCGGGGAGCGGACTCGAGACCTCGATCTGGTGATGTCGACGCTAAGCCCCGACCCGCGCTACATCGCCTGGGGAGCACCTCCGGATTTGAGCCCGGTCGGACGGCATGCGGTCCGGGACTTCTACGCAAAGACGATCGTCGAAGGCGGCTTGTGGTGCCTCGAGATGGAAATGGACCGGATCGTCGTCGATGACGACACCATCGTCACCGAAGGCTTCATCCGTTCGGTTTACCACGGCGCCGACGCGGCGCGACGGGGCTTTCCCGTCGATGATCAGGACGGGTTCTACCTGGTGACGTTGCGCATGCTGGTCGTCTGGCCATTCGATGCCGACGGCTTCATCCTCGGCGAGGAGACCTACAACGCCGTGGCCACACCTGATTTCATCAAGAGGGTCGACATTTCGGAGGTACCCGCGGAATTCCGCGACTTCGTCGGCGCGCGCTGACGGCCGGCGACGCACCGGTTGCTTAGCGCAACAGGATTCGGGTACTCGGGCGTCCGTAGCCAACAAAGACACCAAAAGACACCAGGAGTACCCTCATGCCGCCACGTCGCCAGCGTGATCAAGGCGCGCCCAGGCCCGCCAGCCCTACCGGAAACACCAACGGCGAGGCGGGCAGCCTCGATGCGCGTGCCCAGTCGGGGCGGTATCTGACCACCGCCCAGGGCGTGCGACTGCCCGACACCGACCACTCGCTGAAGGCCGGTAATCGCGGCCCGTCGCTTCTCGAAGACTTCCATCTTCGCGAGAAGATCACGCATTTCGACCATGAGCGCATCCCCGAGCGCGTTGTCCACGCACGGGGGGCGGCGGCACACGGCATCTTCGAGTCCTACGGCACGGCTGCGTCGGTGACCAGGGCCGGATTCCTGGCGCGGAAGGGCAAGAAGACCGAGGTGTTCTGCCGGTTTTCCACGGTGTTGGGATCGCGCGGATCGGCCGACACGGTGCGCGACACCCGGGGCTTTGCGGTCAAGTTCTACACCGACGAAGGCAATTTCGACTTGGTCGGCAACAACATGCCGGTGTTCTTCATCCAGGACGGCATCAAGTTCCCCGACATAGTCCACGCCGCTAAGCCCCATCCCGACCGCGAGATTCCACAGGCGCAATCCGCCCACGACACCTTCTGGGATTTCGTGTCGTTGCACACCGAAGCCACGCACCACGTGTTCTGGAACATGAGCGACCGTGGCATCCCACGCTCGTACCGGACCATGGAAGGCTTCGGGGTCCACACGTTTCGTCTCGTGGACAAGAAGGGCAAGACCACTCTGGCCAAATTCCATTGGAAGCCGGTCGCCGGGGTGCACTCGCAGGTCTGGGAAGAAGCGCAGATCACCGCCGGATGCGATCCCGACTTTCACCGCCGCGACATGGCCGACAGCATCGAGGCCGGCGCCTTCTTCGAGTACGAACTGGGCATCCAGGTGATGCCGGACGACGGTACGCACACCTTCGAGGGGATCGACCTGCTCGACCCGACCAAGATCGTGCCCGAAGAATTGTGCCCGGTGAAGCTGATCGGAAAGCTGACGCTCAACCGCAATCCCACCAACTTCTTCGCCGAGACCGAGCAGGTTGCCTTCCACACCGGCCACCTGGTGCCGGGTATCGAACCGACCAATGACCCGCTGATGCAGGCGAGGCTGTTCTCCTACCTGGACACGCAGCTCAGCAGGCTGGGCGGGCCGAATTTCACGCAGTTGCCGATCAACCGGCCGCACTGCCCGGTCAACGACATGTTGCGAGACGGCATGCACCAGACCGCAATTCATACCGGTCAGGCGCCGTACCTGAAGAATTCCATCGACAACGGTGAGCCGCTGGTGGCCGCTGCCGACGAGGGCGGGTATGTGCACACCCCGCGACGGGTCGAGGGACCGGTCGTCCGGGAAAACCCGTCTTCGTTCGAGGACCACTTCACCCAGGCGGCCATGTTCTATCGCAGCCTCACCGAGGTCGAAAAGGCACACATCGTTGAGGCGTTCACGTTCGAACTCGGCAAATGCTACGAGCAGGCGATCAAAGAGCGCGAACTCCAGGTGCTGGCCAATGTCGACGCCGACCTGTGCAAGCAGGTGGCCGTCGGCCTGGGTCTGCCCGCACCAAAGGGCAAGCCGCCCAAGGATGTTCTGCTGTCTCCGGCACTGTCGCAGGTGGTGGAAACCCCTGGTCCGATCGACGGGCGCAAGATCGGCATCATCGCCGGCCCGGATTCCGATCTGGCCGGGGTCAACAAGTTGATCGACGCCGTGTTGGGGCTCAACGCCACGCCGTTGGTGACGGCTCCCATCGGCGGGGTGCTGAAAGCCGGACGCCGCAGCGTGATCATCGAGCGGACCCTGCTGACCGCGAGGTCCGTCGAATTCGATGCGGTGGTCGTGGCTGCGGGAACCAAGCCGACCGCTGATCTGAAACTAGTTCTGTTGCTGCAGGAGGCATTTCGCCACTGCAAGCCGGTCGCCGCGTGGGGTGACGGTACGGCGGCGCTCACCGCCGCCGGCATCGAACTGGACGCGCCGGGTGTGCTCGTCGCCGCCAAGGCGGACAAAAACTTCGTTACGGCCTTGGCGAGCGCAGTTGGGCTGCATCGGGTTTGGGAGCGATCCGTCGACGTGATGGCTTCGGAGGTTGCGCCGGCTCGCTGACCCAAGCCTGTGCCGGCCCGCCTACACCGTGGCGCGGTCGCGGCCTTCCCAATAGGGCTTGCGCAATTCCTTCTTGAGGATCTTCCCGGTTGGGTTGCGCGGCAGCGCGTCTGTGATGTCGATCGACTTCGGGCATTTGTAGGCCGCCAGGCGCTCGCGGGTGAAGGCGATGAGCTCCTCCTCGGTGGCCTCGCCTTCCAGTGCGACGACGGCTTTCACCACCTCGCCCCACTTCGGGTCGGGCACCCCGATGACGGCGACCTCGGTGACTGCCGGGTGTTCGGCAAGCGCCCGCTCGACCTCGATCGAGTAGATGTTCTCCCCGCCCGAGATGATCATGTCCTTGAGCCGGTCCTCGACGAAGATGTAGCCGCCTTCGTCGACGCGGCCGATGTCACCCGTGCGGAACCACCCGTCTTCGGTGATCGCCTCGGCGGTCGCCTCGGGCTTGTTGTGATAGCCCTTCATCAATTGCGGTGAGCGGAACCATAATTCGCCCTGCTCGCCCGGCGGCACATCCTTGAGCGTGTACGGGTCGACGACTCGCACTTCCGCGTTGGGCACCACCGTGCCCGCACTTGTCAGCCGCTCCGGGTGGTCCTCGGCGCGGTGTGCTTCGGGGAGCAGTTGACTGATGGCGCCGCACAGTTCGGTGAGGCCGTACACCTGCAGAAATTCGGTGTCCGGCCAAGCCTTCAGGGCCGAGCGCAGCAGCGGCAGCGGCATCGGCGACGCACCGTAGGCATACGTTTTCAGCGCGCTGAACAGCTTCACCGCGTCTTCACCGGAGTCCAACACTTTTGCGAGCACCGCGGGCACCAAGAATGTTCTGTTAGCGCCCTTCAGGATCGCGCCGGCAAGCGTCATCCCATCGACGTCACGGGTCATCACGCTCGGTACGCCGTTGTGGATACCGATCTGTGCGTACGACGAGCCGCCGACATGGAACAGCGGCATCGACACCATGTTCTTGTCGCCCGGCTGGACATTGAAACCCTGGCCGGCGTTGACCGTGTGCGCGATCAGGTTGGCCTGCGTCAGCATGACGCCCTTGGGGCGGCCCGTGGTGCCGGACGAATACATGATGATGCACACGTCGTCGGGTTCGACGTCGGGCGAGCGGCCGACGGGTGTCGACTTGGCCAACAGAGCCTCATACTCGTCGCCCTCGGCGCCGTCGGGCGTCACCTCGATGACGTGCTCGACATTGGTGAGCGAGTCGCGGATCTTCTCGATGTTCGGCTTGAGCTCCGAACCGACGACGAGCACCTTGGCGCCCGAGTCGTTGAGCACGTAATCGAGTTCGTTGGCCGCCAGCCGGAAGTTGATGATCGCGTTGGCCGCACCCAGTGATGCGGCCGCGAACGTCAACTCGACGCACGCCGGATGATTCTTGTCCAGGAATGCCACGGAATCGCCGCGCGTGATGCCGAGTTCGGTCAACGCACCGGCCAACCGGCGCACCCTGTCGTTCCACTCGGCCCAGGTCCACTTGCGGTCAAGATAGTCGACCGCCTCGTCATCGGGCGTCGTGGCAGCCCAGTGGGCCAGACGGTCGTCGAGAAAGCGAGGTTCAGCGAGGTCAGGCATGACGTTAGCCTTCCATGTCGGGCGCGTGTCGACTAGTGGATCAGTGGATTCTTGCGCTGCCGCCGAGGCCGATCTCGAGGACGCTGCCGGTGATGACCCCCGGGTCGCTGACCAGGTACACCACCCCGCGGCTGACATCCTCGGGTTGCAGCCAGGGCCGCGGTATCGGGTTGGCCTTCATCATGCGGCGCACCAAGTCGTCCGGCACGTCCTCACCGCCAGTGGGCTGCACCATCGGCGTTTGCGTGGTGGTCGGGCACACGACGTTGACGGTGATGCCTTCCTTGGCGACTTCCAGGGCCACGGACTTGGCCAGTCCGATGATCCCCCACTTGGTGGCGTTGTACGCGGCGAGATCCGGGATGCCCATGCGCCCGCCCATGGACGATGTGACGACGACCCGGCCGAACTGCTGGCGACGCATCACCGGTATGGCCGCCCGCAGGGTGTGAAAAACGCCGGTCAGGTTCGTGTCGACCAGCTGTCGCCACATCTCGTCGCTGACCTCGTGCAGGGGTCCGGTGCTGACGATGCCGGCGTTGGCAACCACGATGTCGAGGCTGCCCAGGTCGGTCACCGTTTGCTGGACGGCGGCGTCAACCTGCCCTGGGTCGCGCACGTCGACCGATATCGGCAGGCAGCGTCGCCCGAGCTCCTCGACGAGCTTGGCGGTCTCATGCAGGTCGTCCTCGGTGCCCAATGGGTACGTGAGGCCTGCCATCGGACCCGGTGCGTCGGCCGCAACGATGTCGGCACCCTCCGCGGCCAGGGCCAATGCGTGCGCGCGTCCCTGCCCGCGGGCCCCACCGGTGATCAATGCAACCCGTCCATCCAACGCACCCATGGACGGTCACGTTAGCAGCCTCGGTTACTGGAGTCCCGGGGTCGCCCTCGGCTGCGAAAATAGCTGCGGTGAAGGATGTTTGGCGCTAGCGATGTGGGCGTTGTTTTGGCTTGGGTATGCAAGCACCTCGGATGCACCCTTGGGCTCCGCGAAGCGGCGGCGGGGCCGCCTGCCGCGGCAACAGCAAACCGTCTTCCTCTGCTGGCCGGCCAGGAGGGTCGGCAGGTGCGGCCGGGACGTTTGCCATGGTTACCGCGACCACTGCCGCCATCACCGCAATCAGCGTCTTCGGAGCGATCACCGGAACCGCCTCCTCGACGCCTATGTCGTGAGCTGGATCACATCCTAGCCTGAGAAGGGACTCGAAAGCCACCGCCAGGCCCGCCGCGTACCAGTAAGAACGTTTCTATCGAACCCGTCTTGACTGCTACAGGGTTAGGCGCGCCGTGAGAGCATTCGCCGCGACGCAGGCGGTGATTACGTCCACGGACCCGGATAGTGACCGTCCTGGTCTTTCACCAATACGATTTGCTGGCACTCGCCCTTCGCGGGCTCCGCCGTCTCGCCTTGGCAGACCAGCGTCCACCCGGAGATCCGTCCGAAGGGTCGTACGGCCCAGGACGATCGGACCGGGGCGGTGTCCGGCAGGACGATCGTTGAATACTTGCCGCCCTCGCTGGTCAGGTAGAGGTGCCCAGCGAAATACGCCACTTTGGTGATCGCCAATTGCTTGGCCTCGTCTCGATTCATCTGGAGGTCCCAATGCTGCGTGCGCAGATTCCACACCCCGAAGCCGAAATCTGACGTCCCAGAATTGTGGCCGTCGATGAACAGCTGTCCGTCAACCAATGTCGCCGTCAAACCCCCGCCGGATATCCGGTCGGCATCGCCGAACCTGATTATCGATCTGGAGTTGAGGTCGTAAAACACCGTGGAGATCACCGGCGGATTTGACCCGTCCCGGCGGGTGATCTTGACGAGCCGGTCGGGCCCGTCGGATAGTTCCTCGTCAACGGTCCAAATGTCGTTGTCCTGATGAATCGCATCGCCCGACGGCAGCCGCAATTCCGCTCCGGCCGTCCGGCCTTCGGTGTTGCGCTGGAACGAAATAACGTCCTGCCAGGCCTGCCCGGACTGCGGGTCGTCCCACATGGTCGCCAGGTCGGTGTTGGAAAGAACAACGGTCCTTGGGGATCCGGCGAAGGCGTTGGTCCACAGCACACCGGACGCTGTTCCGGCGAAACCCCAGTTCTTGGGTGCCGCCAGTCTGACGTCTGGATTCGGCGGCTGGAGTTCTTTGGTCACCAGGGGCTGGTTCGAGTTGAGATCAAATACGTAGGCGATCGTCTTGGTGACGTCGGGCTGCGCGTGGGTGAGCGTGGTGACCAGATATGCCACCTTGGCGTTGTCGGTGGTGCCGGTCAGCGCGCACGCGGCACCGGTGATTTGGACGCCGGCGGGAGCCACCGGTACCGCCGGGGACACCAATTCGCCGGATTTGGTGTCGAATACTTTGGGTCGAATTGTGTCCAGCGCCGAGCCGCCGAGGGTGAATCGTTCGGGGCACCCGTAATAGACGGTTCCGCCGTAGACTTTCCAATCTTTTGCCAGCGGATTGGTCCTGGTAGCCGTCGGGGTCACCGGCACAACTGGTGCGGGGGCGGCTTTGGCCGTCGAATTCGCCGCCGAAGTCGTCGGGCCGGCCGCAGGTGGGGCCACCGTCGACGAACATGCGGCAACGCCCAAAGCCACGGCCGTCGTCAGTGTTACGACTCCGCATCGGGACGCAGATATCCCCGTGTTCAGACCCATCAGCGATTCCCCCCGCTATGTTCTGTGAATATTGAGCCTAGAGGCGGTAGGTGGTTAGCGCGAATCGAGCGGTCAGCTGACCTGCAAAGGGGCAGGTATGGACTTTGAACTCGACACCGGGCAGCGGGAGTGGCTGTCGGAGGTGCGGGAGTTTCTTCGGCAAAATGCGACCCCTGCGCTCAAGGCCGAGATCGCCGCGCACGGTCTCGAGTACCCCGACGGCGAGGTGGCGGCATTCCGCCGCAAGATCGGCGAGCGGGGCTGGTTCGGCCTGAACTGGCCAACCGAGTACGGCGGTTTGGGGCTGACGGCCATGCATCAGCACCTGCTGATGAGCGAGTTCGAGTACGCCGGTGTGCCCGGTCCCGATCTCACCGTGACGTCGGTGGCCCCGATGATCATGCGCCACGGCACCGAGCAGAACAAGAAGGAGTTCCTGCCTCCCATCGCCAGGGGCGAATTGGTTTGCGCTGTCGGCTATTCGGAGCCCAACGCGGGTACCGACCTGGCCAGCTTGCGCACCCGTGCCGTGCGCGACGGTGACGAGTGGGTGATCAACGGATCCAAGATCTGGAACAGCGGCGCCCAGCGCTGCACGCACGAATGGCTTTGCGTCCGCACCGATCCCGAGGCGCGTCGGCACCGGGGAATCTCGGTGCTCATGGTCCCGATCGACAGTCCCGGCATCGAGATCCGGCCCCTCTACGCGTGGTCCGGGTATCGAACCAACGAAACGTTTTTCAACGACGTCCGAGTGCCCGTCACCAATTTGATCGGCGAGGTCAACAAGGGTTGGACCTATATCACCGGAGCTCTCGATCTAGAGCGCGGCGCGCTGACCAACGCCGGCGACCTGCGCCGGGCGCTCAACGAGCTGATTGCGTTGGCTGCCGTGCCGCTGCGGGACGGCGCCGTGCCGGGTGATGATCCGGTGTTTCGCCGGCGTCTGGCCCAGGCCGACGCGGACGTCGAAGTCGCCACATTGATGGGCTACGAGGCCGCTTCGCTGCTTGACGGCGGAAGCATCCCGTCCGTCGAGGTCAGTGTCGAGAAGATCTTCACCAGCGAATTGCGCCAACGCATCGCCGATTTGGCGATCGATCTGCTCGGCCCGGACGGGTTGATGGCCCACCGCGCCCCGGCTGCGCCGGGTGATGGATTCTTCGAACGCCTCTATCGGGTGTCGCCGTTGATGCGCTTCGGTGGCGGCACCAACGAGGTGCTGCGGGATGTGATCGCGCAGCGCGGTCATGGCATGCCTTCCTACGGGCGGTGACGGACGTATGAAGTTGATTCCCTCGCCGGACGAACGCGATTTGGCAGCGTTGTGCCGCAGTCTGCTGGCTGCCGAGTGCCCGGCGACCCTTGCGCGCGGTCCTCAGGCCGACCGCATGCCCGAACGGCTGTGGAAGGCGCTGGCGGGCGGGGCTGCTCGGGTTGGCGATCGACGAAAGGCACGGCGGCTCCGGCGGATACCTGTCGGACGTGGGCGTCTTCAGCCTTGAAGCCGGACGAACGTTGTGCCCCAACGTTGTTCACAGCACAGTGATTGCGGCCTTGGCCATCGATTGGCTGGGCGGCCCCGGTGCGCGCGCCAGGTGGCTGCCGGAGCTGGCGTCCGGGTCTGCGCGCGGGCATGGCCGAGGTACGTGCGCATCAACGCCGCGCTGCCACAGACCGCGACCAACAAGATCCTCAAGCGCGAGCTCATCCAGGAGGGCATTACCGGTGGTGACGGTGTGCTGTGGGAGCGGGCCGAGCGGGGGCGCAGCTACGCCGAACGAGGTTAGTGATACTCGACCTGCCAGTGCTTGATGCCGTTGATGAAGCTCGACCGCAACCGTTCGGGTTTCCCGACTGGCGTCAGAGCAGGTATGTGGTCGGCAATCGCGTTGAACATGAGGTCGATCGTCATACGAGCGAGGTTGGCGCCGATGCAGTAGTGCGCTCCGGTGCCGCCAAAGGCCAAGTGCGGATTGGGGCTTCGCAGGATGTTGAAGGTGAAAGGGTCGTCAAAGACATCTTCGTCGAAGTTCGCCGAGCGGTAGAACAACACCACCCGTTGCCCCTTCTTGATCTGCACGCCACCGAGCTCGGTGTCGGCAAGTGCGGTGCGTTGAAACGCCGTGATCGGCGAGGCCCAGCGAATGATCTCGTCTGCGGCAGTTTTCGGGCGTTGCGCCTTGAACAGTTCCCATTGGTCGGGGAATTCCGTGAACGCCATCATGCCTTGGGTGATCGAATTGCGTGAGGTCTCGTTGCCCGCGATGGCAAGCGTGACGACGAACATGCCGAATTCGGCCTCGGTGAGTTGACCGTCCGCGTCGGCATCCATCAGTGTGGTGACGATGTCTTGATCGCCGTGCTGTGGGCGCGAACCCTCTGCTCCCGCCTTGCGTGCCGCCAATTGCATTGCATACCACATCATTTCGCCTGCAGAGCCCAACGCATCGTACTCGGCGAACTCGGGATCGTCGTCGCCGATCATCCGGTTGGACCAGTCAAAGAGCTTCTCGCGGTCTTCCTCCGGAACCCCTAGCAGTCCGGCGATCGCCTGCAATGGCAACTCGCGGGCCACTTGGAGTACGAAATCGCCGCAATCCGCCGCCGCGGCCTCCGCGGCTATCCTTCGTGCGCGCTCGTCGAGTTCGGCACGCAGCCGCGCCACGGCACGAGGCGTGAAGCCACGGGAGACGATCTTGCGCAACCGACTGTGCTCCGGATCGTCCATCATGATCATCGACGCTCGGCCGGCTTCGATCTGGCCACCGCCGCCGGTCACCTTATAGCGGGGCACCACCGACTTCGCGGCCGAGGAGAACACGTCGCTGCGCAGCGAGACCTCGCGCACGTCGCGGTGCTTGCTCACTACCCAGAAGCCGCCGTCACCGAAACCGCCTTTGTCGGGAGGCTGCGCGTTCCACCAGATGGGTGCCGCCCGTCGCAGCTCGGCCAACTCCTCCACCGGCAACCGTTCGGCGTAGATGTCCGGGTCGGTGAAATCGAAGCCTGGCGGTATTTGCGGCGCTGCCATTGCGTGCTCCCTCGAACGCTTTTCGCGATGGTAGCCCTACAGTTCCGCGCGACCAAGCAAATGGACCCGGCCACAGCGCCCGAGGCGATACCCGGTCAGCACGTAGTCTGGGCAAATGAGCGCCGGGGAACAGCGCGCGGGGGTGGACCTGACCAACCTGGATCAGCCTTTGACGCCCAATGCCGGCGCCACCAAGCGTGACCTGGTGAATTACCTGGACGCGGTCGCCGACCGGATGTTGCCGGGGCTGGTCGACCGGCCGCTCACCGTGCTGCGGGTGCTGCGCGGCCGCGCGCCGTTCATGCAGAAGAACGTCCCCAAATACACCCCCGACTGGGTGCGAACCGTGTCCATCTGGGCGGAGGCCTCACACCGGGAAGTGCACTACCCGCTCTGCAACGACAGGCGCACCCTGTTATGGCTGGCAAACCAGCGTGCGGTCGAATACCACCCGACGTTGGGCCTGGCCGACAACATCTATCGGCCCACCCATCTGGTGCTCGACCTTGACCCGCCGGCCGACGATGACTTCGCCGCGGTGGTCAAGGCCGCCTACCTGGTACGGCAGGCGCTGTCCGATTGCGGGCTGGCCGGTGCGATCAAGACCAGTGGCGCGAAGGGTTTGCACGTGTTCGTGCCGATCGATGACAGCGCTCCGGTCGACGACGTCGCGGCGGCCACCCGCGCGCTCGCCGCGCGCGCCGAAGCGATCGACCCCTCCTTGGCCACAACGGCTTTCATCGTCGAGGATCGCGGCGGCAAGGTATTCATCGATTCGACCCGCGCCGGGGGCGCCACGGTTGCCGCCGCCTACAGCCCTCGGCTGCGCCCGGGCACCCCGGTTTCGTTCCCGTTGGACTGGGCGGATCTCGACCGCGTCAGTCCGGCCGATTTCACGGTGCATACGGCACTGGCGGCAATGTCCGGGCGCAAACCGTGGATGGACTCCATGCCTGCACCGCAAAGGCTGCCGAGCGACCTCATCGAGCGTGGACGCACCATCCCGGTCCCGCGGGTTGCGGCGATGCATGAGGGGAAGCGTCGTGCCCGGGCGCGACGGGTCGACCAGGGGTCGACGAAGGCCGACGAGGTCAACGGGTAACGGCGGCGCGCGGTATGCTGCCTTCGCCCGGCAGGGTGAGGGGAGTGTGTGAAGTGTCCACGTTCAAGCGGTACCTCGGCATCCAGGCGATGATCTTTGTCTTCGGGATCGTCGGGCCGATCTTCCTGATCATCTTCTTCGCGTCGCAACCTGATCCGAATATGAAGTGGGCGTACTGGTTTGGGCTCTTTATCACCTATGCCGATGTGATGATCGCGCTCGCACTCACCGCATCGACCGGCGATAAGGAAAAGGCGCCCACCGACGTTCGGGTTGCGTTGGCGGTCGCAAAACGCTTGCAGGCTAATCGGGGCTTCGTCGTGGACATCGACCCATCGTCGGACTGACCGACTGCGAGAACGTCAGCCGAACACCGACGCCTGGTAGAACCTGATCTGCCAGCCGTCATCGGCACTCGTCATCAGCACACCGATGCGCACACTGAGATTGGGTGGATCGGGAAAAGTGAAGTCCGCGTTGAGGTAACCGAGTACCGTATCTTCGGCGATTCGACGCGATTGCAGGATGCGGTAGGAGACCGTCATGCCGCGAGGTTGGGAGTCGTAATAGTCGTGAACGGCTTGCCTGCCAACGCTGTACGGACGCAGCCCCTGAAAAATGGCGTCTTCGGCGAAAAGCGCGGCCACTCGCTGCGGTTCGTGCGCATCGATCCCGGCTTTCCATTGGTCCATCACGCCGCGCAGTACTTCTTCGCTCATCTCGTCCTTCCCCTTTTGCAGAACGCTACAACGCTCCGTGGTAGACCCATACCATGACTGGCCTTGCCGACGAGACGCGGTGGATGGACGCCACAGAGCAAGCGGCCCTGGTGGCCGAGGGTGAAATCAGTCCGAGCGAGCTGCTGGAAGCGGCGATCGAGCGGATCGAGCGGCTTAATCCGCAGTTGAACGCGGTGGTCATCGAATGGTTCGAACATGCCCGGTTGATCGCCGCGGATCCGGCTCTGCCCGCCGGCCCGTTTCGCGGCGTGCCGTTTTTGCTCAAGGATCTCTACACCAACTTCGCCGGCCAAACGATGTCCAACGGCAATGTTGCGTTGAAAGAAGCGGGCAGGATCGATACGGCCGACACCACGCTGGTGTCCCGATTCAAAAAAGCCGGGCTCGTCATCGCCGGGCGGACCAATACGTGCGAATTCGGGAGCTTGCCGACCACGCAGCCGATCGCCTGGGGGCCGACGCGCAACCCGTGGGCATCAGAACGCACTCCGGGAGGGTCCAGCGGCGGCGCCGCGGCGGCCGTGGCCGCCGGAATGGTTCCGTTTGCCCACGCCTCAGACGGGGGCGGCAGCATCCGCATCCCGGCGTCGTGCTGCGGGTTGGTTGGCCTGAAGACGAGCCAGGGGCGGATCACGGTCGGGCCCGCCCGGGCCGAGGTGGGTTTGGGTGTCGAACTGTGTGTGAGCCGCACGGTGCGGGACACGGCGGGGTTGCTCGACGCGGTCCGCGGCCCGGGCATCGGTGACTCGGTGATCGCCCCCGCACCGCAGCGCCCGTACCTCGAGGAAGTGGGCGCCGATCCTGGCCGGCTGCGCATCGGGTTGCTCGACGTGCATCCGCGCGGTGACTTCCTGCATCAAGACTGCGTCGCGGCGGTGCGGTCCGCGGGTTCGATGCTGGAAGGACTCGGGCACATCGTGGAGCCAGCGTGGCCGGCCTGCCTGGCCGACACCACGTTGACCAAGAAGTTCATGGCGCTGTGGTGTACGCAGATGGCTCTGGCGATCCGCGGGATCAGCGAGACGATCGGACGGGAGGTCACCGCAGCGGACGTCGAACCGGTGAATTGGGTCCTGGCTCACCATGCGCAGCGGTTCAGCGCGGTCGACTACGCGGCGGCCCAGTCGGCGATCTACACCTTCAGACGTGCGCTGCAGCAGTGGTGGGCGGACGGGTGGGATTTGCTCCTCACGCCGACGGTGTCCGAACCGCCGGTGCCGCTGTCGGATTTCGAGAGCGACCCCGAAAACCCCAACGCACTGAACCGCCGCGGTGGGCAATTCGCGGCGTTCACGCCGCCGTACAACATGAGCGGACAGCCCGCGATCAGCCTGCCCTTGCACCGCAACGCCGACGGCCTGCCCATTGGCGTGCAACTCGCCGCTGCTTATGGGCGGGAGGATGTTCTCATCCGGGTTGCGGCGCAACTGGAATCTGCCCACCCCTGGGCTTCGTATCATCCCAGTCTGTAGCGACTCGTCTTAAGCGCGCCGTGGCGCTACCGCTGGAGCAAGCCGTCGATCGTCGAGTCGTTGTTCGGAGCTGCGGCGGCCATCATGGATTCATGGGCTTGCTCCGGGTCGGTGTACGGGGGTATCACCAACAAGACGATCCTTTGGTTCGCGCCGACCACTTCGACGGTACTGGCGCGTTGCCGGAAAAAGCCGGCGAGCCGGACGACACGCCCTCCAAGACGTAATTTGGTTGGGGCAGTAGACCATTCGGCGAGGTTGTACAGCACGCGTTCGATCGGGCCAAGCCGTACGGACAGCACGTTCAGCAAGTCCGGAAGTTCATTCGGGAGGTCGTCACTGTGCGGCCACCATGCGCCATCTACATACCCGCACGTGGGCGCTTTGGGCTTCAGGCGTAGGCGTGGGGTGTTCTCGGGAGGTGTGTACGTCGAGCCTGTTACGGGTTGGCCTCGTTGTCGCGTCATATGACGCTCCCATCTTGGCCGTGACGCGGCCGTTAATTGATCGGCGATGACGCAATCTCAGCTGGTCGCGCGCAACATATCGCCGATATGCAGATCCTACCTGACTTGGCTCACGATTTTGGGTTGGTGATGCGCGTAGGGGTTTGACCTGTGGTTTCGTGGTCGGTTCTGCGTAAGTTTGTGCACTAAACCTGAATCCACCGATCGACCCTGCGGTGGCGGGCTGAGATCTTGATCTTGATACCGGCTGGTGGTGGGCATGATGGG
>NZ_MVHT01000099.1 GCF_002086275.1 Mycobacterium intermedium
CCCACCGCTGACTGGTCAACGAAGCGGCGGCCGCAACGACGGTTGTGGCCGCCGCGTCACCCTGCCCCGTGACAAAATGATTGCCATATCAGCGTGACGTCGACGCCCGGGAAGAGCGACAAACCCAGCGGTTGCGCCGGCGAGCGTGGGGTATTCGTCCGCCATGGACCAGTCGCAAGCGCCCCTGCTCGATGCGCTCTCCGACTATCACCACAGCAACCGGTACGGGTTCACACCGCCGGGGCACCGCCAGGGCGCCGGCACCGACGCCCGAGTCCTCGCGGTGATGGGTAAGGACCCGTTCCGCAACGACCTGCTGGCCACCAACGGACTCGACGATCGTCGGTCCAGCGGAAAGTATCTGGCGCGTGCCGAGGAACTGATGGCCGACGCCGTCGGCGCCGATACGGCGTTCTTTTCCACCTGCGGCAGCTCGCTTTCGGTCAAGGCAGCCATGATGGCCGTGGCAGGCTGTGCGCAGGGTGGCCTGCTGGTCGCGCGGGACAGCCACAAGTCGATCGTGGCGGGATTGATCTTTTCCGGCGTGCAGCCGCACTGGATCACCCCACGCTGGGACAGCGAACACCACTTCTCCCACCCGCCGTCACCGGCCCAGGTGAAAACCGCCTGGGAGCAGCATCCCGATGCGGCCGGCGCGCTGATCGTCAGCCCGAGCCCGTACGGCACCTGCGCCGACATCGAGGCCATCGCTGACGTGTGTCACCAACGCGGCAAGCCGCTGATCGTCGACGAGGCATGGGGCGCCCACCTGCCCTTCCACCAAGACCTGCCGACCTGGGCGATGGACGCTGGAGCCGACGTGTGTGTGGTGAGCGTCCACAAGATGGGTGCCGGATTCGAGCAAGGCTCGGTGTTTCACCTGCAGGGCGACCTGGTGGACCCCGACCTGCTGTCTTCGTGTGCCGACCTGCTGATGACCACCAGCCCCAACGTGATGGTGTACGCCGCCCTGGACGGTTGGCGCCGCCAGATGGTCGAGCATGGTCACGATCTGCTCAGCGCCGAACTGGAACTGGCCGGCCGATTGCGACAGAGACTTGCCGAGATACCCGACATCTTCGTCCTCGAAGACGAGTTGCTGGGTAAGGAGGCGTCCTGCGACCTCGACGTGACGCAGGTGCTGATGGATGTCGCGGATACCGGCACATCGGGATACCAAGCCGCGGATTGGCTACGCGACCACTGCCAGCTCGACCTGGGACTCAGCGATCATCGCCGGATTCTGGCCACCATGTCCTTCGCCGACAACGCGGAGACCACCGATCGGCTGCACACCGCGATGGCCCGATGGCGCGAAGCGGCACGAGGGTTCGAGCGGCCACCGGCGATCCAGCTGCCTGCACCGTCCGAACTGCAGCTAGAGACAGTGCAATTGCCCCGGGATGCGTTCTTTGGTCCTACCGAGATGGTGGCGGCGGGCAAAGCCGGCGGGCGCGTCGCCGCGGAGCAGATCACGCCGTACCCGCCGGGCATTCCCGCCGTCGTACCCGGCGAACGCCTCACCGACGGCGTTGTCGACTACCTGCGATCAGGTGTGGAGGCGGGTATGACACTGCCCGACCCGGCCGATCCTCAAGCCGAATACTTCCGGGTGGTCGCCTAGCTACGCGATCTGTCCTCGGACTGCGGCTTCGGCTTCTTCGCCTTGTTGCGCAGGCTGCGGTTGGTGGACCGCAAGTACGAATTTGCCGCGGCAAGCGCGGCGTTGTCGTCTTCAAGATTGAGAATGCGCGCGATCCCGGCCAGGTTGATGCCCGCATCGACGAGGGCACTGATGCGTTCCAGCCGCGCTATGTCGTCGGCACTGTAGCGCCGCGTTCCGCCCTCGCTACGGGCCGGGGCCAGCAACCCGTGGCGCTCATACAGTCGCAACGACTGCACGGGTATGCCGGAAAGTTCGGACGCAACCGAGATCCCATACACGCCACGATCGGTCGGCGGCGAACCGTTACCGCCAGGGCGACCGACCATCAGGGAACCTCCTCGACTAACCACACAGGAAAATCATTTACCACACTTGCGTTCTCCTGTCGACATTGATATATAAAATCTATGTCGAAAGACATAGGAACCCTTACCCCAAGATGCGAGATTGGAGAGAAAGGTGACCGCCATGCTGATGCGTACTGACCCGTTCCGCGAACTCGACCGCTTTGCGCAACAAGTCTTCGGCACAGCGGCTCGTCCCGCCGTGATGCCGATGGATGCGTGGCGTGAAGGAGACAAGTTCGTCGTCGAATTCGACCTGCCCGGGATCAACGCCGACTCGCTGGACATCGACATCGAGCGCAACGTGGTGACCGTGAAGGCCGAACGGCCCGGTCTCGACCCGAACCGCGAGATGCTGGCCACGGAACGTCCCCGTGGCGTGTTCAGCCGCCAGCTGGTGCTCGGCGACAACCTCGACACCGACAAAATCGAAGCGACCTACCGGGAAGGCGTGTTGCGCCTGCACATTCCGGTGGCCGAGCGGGCCAAGCCGCGCAAGATTTCGGTCAACCGCGGCGATGGGCACCACCAGGTGATCGAGCACGAGGACGTGCAGCCCAAGGTGATCGAGCAAGAGGAGTCGCAGCGCGAGATGGTCAACGCCTGACTCAGCTAGCCGGCGGCGACCGCGAGCCGGTGTCTCGCACCGGCAGCGGTTGCCGCCGGTGGGACCAGGCCAACCAACGTATACACGCCTTCGACCAGCACGAATGACGACGCGCCTGGGTTGTCGGGTCGTTTAGACCGGCACTCTCATGACGCGCTATCTTGAAACGTCCTAGGCGTTAAGCCCCAGCGCCGCAAACTGACGGATCCGGCGATTTCCGCCCTCTCGTCTGTCGCGCACCGCGCCGTCGGTGCACGTCGAGGGCGTCAGTCGCGTCCAGTGAACTTGAGTCGAGGAGGCGTGGTCAGCGATGACCTGGAATCTCGATGGCCAGGCTGCCGACGTCGAACAAGCGTTGGCCGGCGGTGCGCCACAGCGGGTGGGGTCATTCCGTTTCTACTTCGAGGACCAACGGTGGGAATGGTCCGACCAGGTCCAGCAAATGCACGGCTATGAGCCCGGCAGCGTCACACCCACCACCGAGTTGGTGCTTTCGCACAAGCACCCCGACGACCGCGGTCAGGTCGCGGCCACCATCGACGACATCTTGCACAACCGCAAGGCGTTCAGCACCCGCCATCGGATCGTCGACAAGGCCGGGAAGGAACACCACGTCGTGGTGGTCGGCGATCGGCTGTGCGACGACGACGGCGCGGTCATCGGGACGCACGGCTTCTACGTCGATGTCACGCCAGCTGACCACGAAATGCCCGACGAGGTGGTCACCGCAAAGCTCGCCGAGATCGCCGAGAACCGCGCCGCGATCGAGCAAGCCAAGGGCATGCTGATGCTGGTCTACGACCTCGACGACGCAGCCGCATTCAACCTACTCAAGTGGTTGTCGCAGGACGCCAACGTCAAACTCCGCCGACTGGCGGAACAAATCCGATCGGAATTCCGGGCGGCCGGACCGAGTCTTACGTCACAAGCCGAATTCGACCAGCTGCTGCTGGCTGCCCGCGATCGCGCCAGGCGCTCTGTAGGCGCCACGAAGACGCGCTAACCGGGGGTTAACAGCGACAGCGCGCTCAGCTGGGCGCGCTGTCGCTGTTTTCGAAGAAGGCCCATTCGCCGTCGTCGTTGACCTCCAGCCGCCAACCCAATTCTTTGTCCGCGACGGCATCGACGAACCAGGCGTGCGCGTCCTCGGCACTCTCGATCTCTTTGGTAGCGACGACTTCACCGCGTGGGTCAATAACTCTGAACTCAGCCATGCGACTTGGTTAACCCCTCATGTCGCCTTTCAATCATTCCCAGGCGCCAGTGGCGGGCCGCTCGGCTGTGCTCAGGCCGTCCGCGCGACGATGACCGGCATCCGGCAGGAGTGCGCCACGGCATTGCTTACCGAGCCCAACAGGGTACCCATGATGGCACCGCGACCACGGCTGCCGACGACGGTGAGCTGGGCGGCTTCCGACCGCTCGACCAGTTGACGGGCGGGACGATCGCATACGACCACGCGGCAAACCCGCACGTCCGGATACTGCTCCTGCCAGCCGGCCAGCCGTTCGGCGAGACTGCGCTCGGCCTCGGACTTCACCGCCTCCCAGTCCAGGCCGGGCAGCTCGACCACCTCCAGGTCGCTCCAGGCGTGCAGCGCAATCAGTTCGACTCCGCGCCGCGAAGCCTCGTCAAACGCCACCGCGGTGGCGACCTCCGACGCCGGCGAGCCATCTATCCCGAGCAGGACGGGCGCGCGCTGCGGGTTCGGCATCAGGGGGTCCTCGTCCCGGATGATCGCGACCGGACAACTCGCCCGTCGCACCAGGCTGGAGCTGACCGAACCCAGCAGGGCACGCGCCACGGCGCCCCGACCGGTACCGCCGACCACCATCAGCTCTGCATCACTTGACATTTCGACCATCGCCGGCACCGGAGCGGCAAAGACGATCTCGCTCTTGATGACGAGCTTGCGGTCGGTCGGGACGGCCTCTTCGGCCAGCTTGATCGCGGCGGCGACGACTTTGCGGCCCTCGTCTTCCTGCCAAACTCCCCAGCTGTCCGGGAATGGCATCGGCGGCCAGGTGGCCACGTCGGTAGGCACCACATGCACCACGGTGAGCGGCACGTTGCGCATGGCCGCCGAGCGGGCGGCCCAGACCACTGCCGCGTTCGAGGCGGGCGAACCGTCAACCCCCGCCACAATGCCAAGCCGTTTGTCGGAATGGTATCCGGTCGTGGACATTTCGCTACCTTCTTCTGTTTTCCAGGTTAACCCGCGTTAGGCGGCATGGCGGCGATCAGAGGTGTGTCGACGCCAACTCGGCCCACGTTCGAGTATCCGCCCGGATCCCCCAACGGCTCGGTGCGTCCGGGCAGGATTTCGCTGAAGAATGCGGCATTGTCCGCGAGGTGCTCGCGCTGATCTTCCGGCAGATCCTCTTCCCAGTAGATTGCGCCGACGCGGCATTCCAGCCGGCAAGCGCCGCAGTCGACGCACTCGTTTGGGTTGATGTACATCGTGCGAGCGCCTTCGTAAATGCAATCAACGGGGCAAAGCTGCACGCAGGATTTCTCGGCAACGTCTACGCATTCTCGTCCGATCACATAGGTCATGAGACCAAGCTATAAAGCCCCGGGGTGCGATCGCGCCGTCCGAAAGCCCTCAGCCGAAGGGACTAAAGTCCCCCTCTTGCGAGCGGATGTGAAATCCCCTAAAACCACGGTTTAAGTGGGCTTTTGCGCCTGTTCCTGGGTTAGCTGCGGACGACGATGACCGGCACCTTGGCAGACTGTGCGACGGCGGAACTCACCGAACCCAGCAGCATGCCGGGAAATCCTCCCCGGCCGTGGCTGCCGAGAACTACCAGTTGCGCGTCGTCGGACTGCTCGATCAGCCACTTGCTCGGGGTGTCGCAAACCAGCGATTCCCGCACGTGGACATCCGGGTAGCGCTCTTTCCACGGCGCCAACTTCTCGGCGAGAACCTCCTGACCCTTGCTTTCGCGGTCGTGCCAGTCCATCCCGAGGATCGGGAAAACCCCGACGTCGCTCCACGCATGCAGGGCCACCAGGTCGACGCCACGGCGAGACGCCTCCTCAAACGCCAGGGCGGTCGCGGCGTCTGAGGCCGGCGAACCGTCGATACCCACGAGCACGGGCGCGTTGGCGTCCGGAACCGAACCCTCGTCGCCATGGATTACCGCAACCGGGCAATGGGCGTGGTGCAGCAGGGCAGAGCTGACCGAACCCAGCAGCGCGCGCCCTATTGCTCCCATCCCCTGGCTTCCCACCACGAGCAGCGACGCCCGCTTGGAGGCATCGATGAGGGTGGGTACGGCGTTGGCGTAGACGAGCTCGGTGCGCACTTGCGGCGGGTCGGATTGACCGGCGCTCCGGGTGACTACCCGGCGTGCTTGTTCGATGACCCGCTCGGCATTGTCCTTCTGCCAGCCAGGCATTTCGTCGTAGAGTTGCCCAACCGGCCAGCCGACCACCACGGGGGTGACGGCGTGCAGCAGGGTGAGCGGGCTTTGCCGCAGGATGGCTTCGCGGGTCGCCCAGGCGATGGCCGCCTCTGCGGGCGACGACCCGTCCACGGCTACCAAAATCCCGTATTCGGGTGTGCCACTTGTCATTCCACGCTCCTCCTGCGGAACATAACGCTGCCGTGCCGGCGGGCTCCCACCAGACGCTATCGGACCCGCGCGGCGCCGCGGAAGGGACATTGGGCACCACCTCTGATCGCACCCTTGATCGCATCGTGACCACCAGCAGCCACAAAAGCCCACGACACGCCCCGCACAAAAGGGATTTTGCGGCTGCCCGCGGGACAATGGAAACCACAGTTCGGCTGCGGCGACGGCTAAGTCTGGTGTGTCGACCGAATATTCACGGGGAGGGCACGCAAATGGTCACTACCAATTCGTTTGATACCGCGACCTTGCCGGAGCCGACGCTGCCTCTCCGGTACGGCACCATCCGCTGGTTTGACGGCGAGCACGGTTACGGATTCGTGCAACCCGCCGACGACGGCCTGGATCTCTTCGTCGATGTCTCCGAGCTCGTCGATCCGCCGGCGGCGGGGCTCGAGCCCGGTCAACCGGTCAGCTATCACCTCGATGGCACCCGGCATTGGCCGACGGCGGTCTCAGTGCACGCGCTTTAGCGGCGGCCGTTGCGTAAACCGTCGATCGTGCGGATCACCCCGGCGACGTCCTCGTCGGTGAGCGTTTCGCCGTCGAAGACATGGTGCAGCAGGACCCGGAGATCGCGCATCTGTTGCAGATAGACCAGGCACGGTGGGCATTCGTCAAGGTGTTTGGCCACTATCGGGCCCCAGTGCTGGGGGTCGGAATCGATCAGATCGTCGACCAGACGGACGAAGTCGACGCAGTCGATGGCCGGGACGGTGTTGTCGTAAACGGTCATTGTCGGTACCGCTTTTCCAGTTCGTTTCGAAGGTTGCCTCGAGCCCGATACAACAACGCGCGCTGCGCCTGAGCCGACACTTCCATGACTTCGGCCGCCTCTTCGGCGGAGGCGCCGACGACGTCACGCAGAATGATCAGCTGCCGTTGGCGTACCGGCAGCGAATCCAATGCGGTTCGTAGGTATTCGACGAGTTCCCTTGCCACAGTTTGGTCTTCGGGCAGGAACCGCTTCGCAGGGGGAATGCTCCAGTGACCGGCGTCGGGGTGGCCGACGGGATGCATGCGTCCCGACAACGGGTCGGCGTCCTCGGTGGCCAGGACCTCGTGTGCGCGAATCCTGGACTCGTGACGTCGATGTCGCGAGACGGTGTTCTTGACGATTCCGAACAGCCAGGTGGCTACCGAAGACCGCCCTTCGAACGTGTCGGAGGACTTGAGCACCTGCACCCACGCCTCCTGTACCGCCTCTTCGGCCGCTACTGGGGAATTGACCAGCGTGCAAGCGAATTTCACCATCGGCAGGTGAAAGTCGCGGACCAGATTGGCCAATGGGATGCCACCGATCTGATGCTCGGTCGCCGAAGTCTCAGGGGTCTCGGACGTCACCATCGCGATGGGCCGAAGCCAGCGTTAGACGCATCGCCCAAGCTCCCAACGTAATTGGGCCTCGGAGGGCGACTGGACGGGAATGAACGCGGCCTCCCGATAGCGGCGGCTTGCCGGTGTCTTGCTCGCATAACCCTTCCCCCCAGCGGTCCGAATCTCCAAAGCTGCGCTGGCGCTGGCGATCTCGGCGGCAGCGAGTCGTAGCGACAACAACTGTTTCCGGTCAGGGGGCTGCGCTCCCCCGACGGCGTCGGCAGCGTCAGCCAGCACCGTCTCGGTCTCAGCGAGCCTTTCGACGAGCCTTTCGACCTCAGCGGCGAAGACCTCGTTCACCCCGGTTGCGCCAGCTTTCGCCTGCGTTATCGAGGTGCGCGCCAGCCCCAGGCACATAGCCGACTGCAGCACAAGGAAAGTCGGGCGGACGGCGCCCAGAAACCCTGCGAAATCGGTGGACAACACTTGCTCGTCGGGAACGAATGCGTCCGTCAGGTTCAGGTACGACGAGGCCGTGCTGTCCATGGCCAGCAGCTTGAAATGGTCACCCACCGTGACACCTGGGGTGGCCAGTGGAAGCGCCACGATGAGCTTGTCCCCGTCCTCCGTCCGTGCGCCCGTGACCAACAGGGAATCGTCGTAGAGGTTGCTGGCCCACCTGATCGGCCCGCTCAACGCAAACCCACCCGGAACACGCGACGCGACAAGTTCGAGGTTGCCGCAGCCCGCCAGGTCTTTGAACGCCGCCGCCATGCCCGTCACGCCCAGGTTGGTGCCGGCCAGCAGTGGCTGTGCGGCCGACCTGCTGAACGGCGTATCCGCGGTGAGCAGATATTCCAGCACCATGCGGTGGGCCCATACGGAAAACCCGGTGCTCATGCACTCCCCCGAGATGCGCCGGATGATCTCGGCCATCCGGGGAAGCGCGCCGTGAGCGTTTCGGGGCGCACCGACCCCCAACAGACCCGCGGCACCCAGACCCACGAAGCTGCGGCGCGACTTAAGCTCACCGCGATCCAAATCAGCTGCGTGGGCACGGATGTCGGGCAACAGCTCCGAATCGAGCGGACCGATCGCGGCGTCGACCGTCGCGGTCATGGGCACCCCCTCCTGTTCGGTGTGGTCGATGCTGGTCGGCTAGCCGATGGACAGAGTCGAATCGACGCTCGCCGGGCGGCGGAACGTGTTGACCACCGGTGACCAGGCAATTGCGTTGTCGTGAATCTCCTTGAGCGTTGCGTCGTCCGCGTCCCCGGCCAGGGTCACCTTGCAGCGGACTGCGGTGATACCGAGCGTTTTGTCGGCCGGGGTGTCACCTACCCCCCAGACCGCCGAGATATCGATGTCCCCTTCCATCTCAACCTCGATCTTGGTCAACGTCACGCCGCGATGCGTCGCGTTGGCCAGCAAGCCCACCGAAATGCACGATCCCAGCGCGGCCAGAGTGACCTCGGACGGGTTGGGTGCGGAGTCGTCGCCGAGCAGTGCGGGCGGTTCGCCGACCAGCATCGGCGCGAGGTCGCGCACGTAGGTCATATTGCGGAACCCGGACTCGCAGACCGTCTTGGCCCGCAGGGTCTTCTTGCCCGTGCTGGGGTCGGCCTTTGCGTTGCACGACAAGCGGTCAAGGCCCTCGGCGTCGATGACAAGCGCGTCGGTCATGGACTTCCTCCGTTTCGTTGCGGCAGTGCTCCATACAGGTCGTCACATGGTTAGTGCCTGCAACGCCGCGGATGTGACGGGTGATGTGCGCCACAGGGCGCGCCAAGTGCCGAGTCGCTACGCGGCAGGTTGCGTGACGAAGTCGATGAGTTCTTCGACCCGGCCGATCAACGCGGGTTCCAGATCGTTCCAGTCCCGCACCCGGCCCCGGATCCGCTGCCAGGCCCGGGCGATATCGGCCTGATTGCCGTGCGGCCAGCCCAGCGCATCGCACACACCGTGCTTCCAGTCGACGTGCCGCGGCACCGTCGGCCACGCCGAAAGTCCAAGCCGGTCCGGCTTCACGGCCTGCCAGATGTCGATGTACGGGTGCCCGACGACCAGAGTGTGGGCACCGCCGGGTCCGCGGCGCACGGCGTCGGCAATGCGCGCCTCTTTGGATCCGGGGACTAGGTGGTCGACCAGGACACCAAGCCGGGAACCGGGCCCAGGCTTGAATTCGGCGACGATGTCCACCAGGTCGTCGACTCCCCCGAGGTGTTCGACCACCACACCCTCGATGCGCAGATCCTCACCCCAGACCTGGGCGACGAGTTCGGCGTCGTGGCGTCCCTCGACGTAGATCCGGCTGGCGCGGGCCACCCGCGCCCGCACCCCCGCTACCGCGACCGAACCGGACGCCGTCCGCTTCTTGGCGGCGGGCGCCGGGCGGCGCGGCGGAGTCAAGATCACCGGCTGGCCATCGAGCAAAAAACCAGGGCCCAACGGGAATCCGCGGGTGCGGCCATGGCGGTCTTCCAGGTCGACGCGGCCGTACTCGACGCGGACCACGGCGCCCACGTAGCCGGTCTGCGCGTCCTCCACCACCATGCCGAGCTCAACGGGATGTTCGACCGAGCGCGGCTTGCGGCGCCCTCCACCGGCCAGCACGTCGGTTCCATAGCGGTCAATCACCCGGCAATACTAGGCAGCCCCTGTCGAGATGACCGCGGCGGCACGCCGGGCGAGCCGTCGAAAATGGTTGCGCCGGAGTGATTTACGCGGGACAGCCGGGGCCGTCAGCGCCTGGCGATCTTCTTCACGATGTTTACGGCATCGCGAAGCGCGTCCTCGGTAGCGGTCAGCGGTGAAAGCACGGACTCAACCAGGCCGACGATACGTTCCACGCGATGCACGGTCGCCTCCATCCGGTCGACGACAGCGTCCATACGCGGTGCTAGCGCGTCGATCTTGGTGATGGTGTCGTTGAACCGAACCATCGTGTCGTCGAGGTTCTCGAGCGAAACGTTCATGCCCTCGAGCGTGGTGCTGAGACCCTCGAGGAGCGCCTCCACTTGCTCGACGCGGACGTCGACATTGAGCGCGGCCTGGGTCAGGGTCTTGATGCGTTCCCGTCCGGTGCGCGGACGCGGTGAGCCCCCGGAGTTGTCCGTCACGCTGCCCAGTATGCGACGGCGATAGCAGGACGGGCACAGCTTGGTCCATTTGCAAACCCAGAATGCGCCGCCCATGCCCCGCACAGAAGGACGAGAATGTACTCAAGAGCTTGGCGCGATCAGGAACACCCGGGCCAGCAACCCCTTCGGGTGCTCGCCAATCCGGCGCCGTGAGGTAATTTCAATCGAACACGCAGCTAAACCGCATAATGAATTTATCCTTGGTACAACTGTATCGTGAGTTGTATCAGCACGGCCGACGCACATAGGGGCAAATTGGTGAGTGCAAGTACATTTACGATTTATCGGACGCTGGACGCGCGTCAGCTCGAGGTGCGTAAGCGGCTGCTCAGCGCCGCGCGGGAACTGATTCGCGAAAACGGCCACGAGTCGGTGGCCATGGAGTCGATCGCGACAACGGCCGGTGTGTCGAGGGCGACCGCGTACCGCTATTTTGCATCCAAGGAACATGTGGTGTGCGAGGCGGCGCTGGACTGGGGCCAGGAAGTCGCCGCGCGCATCCCGGACGTCATCGCCGCCGCCGCGTCAGATCCAGTCGCGGCGATGGACGGAGCCATCGAGCAGATTGTGCGGGAGGCCGCGACAGACCTGGCCATGATTCGCGCCACGATGGCCTCGGTGCTGGCATTGGGGCCGGTCGCAGACCAGTTCCGCTTGAATGTGCGCGAGATGTTTCTGAACCTGTTGGGGGGCGCCATAGGCGGGTGGCGCGAGGTACCGGAATCATTGACTCTCGATCCGTCATTGACCGTGCTCGGACGGGTCTTTCTCGCCGACATGGTCCTGCTCGGCGTTGGTGACATCACGATCGACCAATGCATCGAGGAACTCAGGCTGGCCGCGCAGCGCCTGTTGATCGGTCCAGCCAACGGTTGATTGCCGAACCGTTCGACCGATCGCGGACGCCATCGCTACCCGCTGACGTTGCCCACCGGACAGGTCCTTGGGCTTGCGATTCAGATTTGGCTGCAAATCAAGGATTTTCGGCGCGCTCTGCACCCGCTTACAGATCTGGCGATTGGCTACGGCGTACCCGGCGACAAGCTCAGGACATGCTCGCGCAGGCGGTCGGGATCGCCCACGATGTCGATCTCGCGAATGCGGTGGTCGTCGCCGATGCTGATCCGCAGCAGCGCCTGCACACGTCCGCCCGGTGCGATCACGATGCCCGGCGACCCGTCGATGAGCAGCACGGTACCCAAGCGCGCCCGCTGGACGAATTGCCGTGTCTCTTCTGCCACCTGGCGCGCGCCGCGCACTTCGGTGGGGACGTTCGCCGGCACCAGCACCGGGTCCACCCGCCGCACCACGTCGGGAGCAAGCAATTCCAGCAATGCGTCGATGTCACCCCCGCGCGATGCCGCCAGGAACGCCTCGACGAGCTTGGTGTGCTCGGCCGTGCGCGCGGCCGACGAAGCGGAATCCGGTTGTAGCCGATCCCGGGCCCGGCTGGCCAGTTTCTTGGCGGCGACGGGCGAGCGGCCCAACAGCTCTCCGATCGTCTCGAACGGCACCGCGAAGACGTCGTGCAGGACAAACGCGACGCGTTGCGCCGGCGAGAGGCGATCTAGAACCACCATGAGGGCCCTGCTGACCGAGTCCGCCAGCAGCACCTCCTCGTCGGCGGCGGCAGAAACCATCTGATCCAGATCTTCGGACTCGATCAGTGGTCGTTCGGCACGTCGGCGACGACTGCGCAGCTGGTCGAGCGCCTCGTGCGCCGTGATCGTGGTGAGCCATCCGGTCAGGTTCTGCACTGCGCCGAAGTCTGATCCGCTCGCTTTCAGCCAGGCCGATTGCACGGCGTCTTCGGCATCCGGCACCGAACCGAGGAGATGAAAGGCCACCGAACGCAGGTGCCGGCGATCGGCGTCGAACCGTTGCGCGAGTCCCGTCAGATCCGTCGTGGCATTCATGGGGGTCACCTTTCCTGGTCTGGCGTCGTCAAAGAGATGACCGGATTCTCAGACGCACTACCGCAAAGGAGGCCTGACCATGACTCTAATGCAGACCACGTACCTCGTGGTCATACTGACCACCGCGATCGTCACCGCGGGCATCGCCGTGCCCGACTTCATCCCAGCCCAATTCGTGCTCGCCAACTCGGCACGAGTGGGGGTGTCCCGTTCCTGGCTGCCGACGCTTGGAGCCCTGAAGCTCGCCGGAGCGGTCGGCCTGCTCGTCGGGGTGCTCGGGTTGCCGCTCATCGGGATCTCGGCCGCGGTGGGGCTGGTCCTCTATTTCATCGGCGCGGTCATGGTGCACATCAGGGCGCGCGTCTTCTCCAACATTGCCTTCCCCGGCGCTTACCTGGCGTTGTCGATCGCGTCGCTGGCACTGGCGATCATGCAGGGAAGTACCGGACTCGGCTGATCTGGTCGCCGCTTCTTGCGACATCGGCGAACAACAAGCCACGCCCGTGATCGGTGGCCAGCGAGGCTGCGACGGTGGGGCCCGCCCCAATCAGCTTGCGACAGCGGGCCCCCCGCAGCTGCTCGACGAATTCGCTGATGTCGAGCACTTCCTCCTCACCCAAAGTGATTGTGGCACCGGGTGATAGCGTGCTCAGCGCGGTGCCCTTGTCGCGCGCGGCGGCCGTATAGATCAATTTTTCGACCAATTTCTTGTGCCGCTTGCCCGCCCGCCGGAAGCCGGCGACGAAGCCCGCGGTGCCGCTCAGCCCCTGGTTGCCCAGCAAGCTCTTGGACAGTTGCAGACCGGGCGAGAGCGCGCGCGGTCCGCAACGCAGGAACTTGACCATCATCGCGGGCAATTCCCAGTACGCCCGCATTCGGGCAATTTTCCACTCGCCGTTGACGTCTCGGAGGTCATAACGCAGCAGTGCGGGGATGGACACCGTCACGCCGGACCCCATCGAGACTTCGAGCTCGACGTCGCGCAGCACGGTCTGGCCGGAGACGATGTCGAGGTCGCGGTGGAACGTGATGTCGCGCGGCGCGATGAAGGTGTCGAAGAACCGACCGATCTGGTCGGTCCCCACGTGCGGGCGCGACCCGACTGGGTCTTCCACTTGGCCGTCGCTGGTGAACAGGCCCACCCAGCCGGCGCGGTCGTGCGCGCCCACTGCCTGAGGCGATCGTTCGACTGCGGCCAGTAAGTCGGCCCGGTTCGGTGCAACCATCAACGCCCTCCACTCAACTCGATACCTGCCCTTCGCATTTCGTCCAGCGCCCGCGCCGTCGACTCCGCGGAAATGCCGGCCGTCAAATCCAGCAGCACCCTGGTGGCCAAGCCGGCGCCGACGGCGTCCTCGGCCGTGCGGCGCACGCAGTAATCGGTGGCAAGACCGGCCACGTCAACCTCGTCGACCTCCCGCTGTCGCAGCCAATGCAGCAGTGGGGTGCCGTGCTCGTCCACCCCTTCGAAGCCGCTGTAGGCCGCCGTGTAGGCGCCCTTGAGGAATACCGCTTCGAATCGGCTCGTATCCAGGTCAGGTGGGAAATCGGCGCCCGCGCTGCCCGCGCGGCAATGCGGCGGCCACGACGACGCAAAGTCGGGGCGAGGCGAGAAATGGTCGTCCGGGTCGATGTGAAAGTCCTTGGCGGCGACGATGTGGTGGTAGCCGTGGTCCTTCGACAAATACTCGCTGATCGCTCGAGCGACGTCGTGACCGCCGGTCACCGGGAGGGAGCCGCCTTCGCAGAAATCGTTTTGGACGTCGACGATCAGCAACGCTCGCACGCACTCCACCCTAGCTCCGGATCGGCAACTGGCTGGTTTGTGCACTGGATACCCGGGGAACTCCCCCGACCATGTTGATCCGCAGAATCGCCCGACCCATGCTGTCAGCGGTGTTCATCAGCCAAGGTGTGGACTCGTTGCTCAATCCCAAACCGGCGGCCGAGGCCGCCAAACCCACGGTGGTGGGTTTGCAGTCCCTGCCGGAGCCGGTCAGCAGCCACATTCCGCCAGATGCCGAGCAGTTCGCTCAGATCAATGCGGCCGTGCAGATCGGCGGCGGGCTGTTGCTCGCCACCGGTCGACTCCCACGCGTCGCGTCGGCCGCGCTCGCGCTGACCGTCATTCCGGGAAATCTTGGCGCACACATGTTTTGGAACGAAGCAGACCCGGAACGCAAGCGGGAGAAGCGGCGCGAGTTCATCACCGATGTGAGCCTGCTGGGCGGGCTTATCATCGCCGCCGCCGACACCGGCGGCAAACCCTCGTTGGGCTGGCGAGGACGTCGGGCCGCCGAGCGACTTTCCGAGCGAGTGTCCGGGGCATTGCCGGGATCATCACACGACGCGTTGCTCGATGCCGAACTGGCCGACCGGATCGTGCACAGCTTGCATGTCGGCGCCGAACGCGGGCGAGAACTGGCCAGCACCGCGGCCGAGAAGAGCGCGCCGTATGCCGAAGCCGCCCTCGAGCGGGGACGCGAATTGGCCAATGTGGCGGCCGAAAGGAGCGCTCCCATTGCGAAGAAGGCGCGCAGGCGCGGTCGCGAGCTGGCGATTACGGCGGCCGAGCGCACGGCGCCGCTGGCGGAGGAAGCCCGCAAGCGCAGCGAGAAGTTCGCCAGCACCGCCCGGGTACGCGGCGTGGAACTCGCCGAAACGGCACGTCACCGCGGCAGCCATCTCGCCGACACCGCAGCCGCGCGTGGCAGCGAACTCGCCGATCGAGCCGCGGCGCGTGGCAGCGAGCTCGCCTACACGGCGCGCGACCGGTTCGACGACCAACTCGCCGACCTCAACCTCAACGGTCGTCGGAAGCGTTGGTGGCGTTCCTGACGAACGCGTCGACCACCGCCTGAACATCCTGGTCCCCGTTGAGGTCGACGACGGCACCGCGCTCGTCGGCACCCAGGGGTTCCAGCGCGTCGAACTGTGAGCTCACCAGGCTGGCCGGCATGAAGTGGCCGGTCCTTTCCGCCACGCGGTGACGAATCAGTTCCTGCGAACCATTGAGGTGTAGGAACGCGACGTATTTGCAGTGCCGCCGCAACTGATCGCGATATCGGCGTTTCAGCGCCGAGCAGCTGGCCACGCCTCCGTCACGGTGGTCCGCCAGCCATTGCCCGACCCGCTCTAGCCACGGGTAGCGGTCGTCGTCGGTCAGGGCCGCACCGCTCGTCATCTTGTCGATGTTGGCTTGTGGATGCAGATCGTCGCCGTCGAGGAACGGAACCCCCAAGCGTTTCGCCAGGGCCTCTCCGACGGTTGACTTGCCCGAACCGGATACGCCCATCACGACGACTACAGGTTGCGGTTCCATTCCATCCAGCCCACCCCGGCACGGCCGTCCGCGGTGCCGATACTGACCCAGGCGCGCGGGAACTGACTCACTCGCCCGTCGAGCGCATCCAGCCGCACGGGGGCCTGCCCGCGCACCTCGATGTTGGCGAGGATGTCACCCGGCTGCAGCGCCAGCGTCGCGCTGCGCGGTAATCCGTTGTCGTCGAACACATTTTGAATGTCCACCTGTTGCAGTTCGGTCACCGTCCCGGCGGCGTCCTGAAGGTAACCGATGCTGATCGCGGGGGTATTCGGAATGCGCAGACTCAAGCCGTGTATGTGCGTTCCGTCGTCGAGATGCAGCGCGCTCCACATCCAGTCCATGCTCCACCAGTCGCGCACTCCCCAGGAGTGATCGCGTTGTCCGGGAACCGAATCGAATTGATAGCGAGCGGCGGTCGGTCCGGTCCCCACCGTTACCTCACCCGAGACGAGGCACGGGATCTCGTAGCGCGTGGTCACTCGATACCGGTACGGGGTTCCGTCGGTGGTCCACACCAGATCCAGTGCCAGCTCGATGGGATCACCCGGTTCCCCGCGCAGCAGCGCCGAGGGGTCGGCGTAGGCCTGACCCCTTCCGCGCACCTGGACCCGGTAGGTATGCAACGGCGCACTGGCCGAGTGTGCGAACTCGACGGCGTCGGTACGCAGCGCCCAAGGGTCGTCGGGAAGCGGAACCTCGACGTCGACCACGGCGACCGTCGGATGATCGGGTCCGCAGAACAACGCATGAAACCACGCCGTGTGCTGGTTCGGTATCAAACCGAGCCGGAACCAACCACCCAATCCCTGTGCAGCATCGGCGAAGTCGGCATACCAGCTTTCGCTCCACAACGGTTCGTTGCCGGCGGCGTGCGCCAGTTCGTCCTCGTCCGATGGGCGCAGCGGCGCGGGCGAGGTGGGGTTCGGAAGCGTCGTCAACGCGTCGGTGTCCAACGCATGATCGCAGTGGCGTTGCAGCATCGTCATGAACATGCGGTCGCCCCGCTCGGTCTGCACCACCAGCATCGACGAGACGATCGCCATCATGACGCCGAAAAAGCTTTGCCGACGCACACCTTCGACCACCTCGGCCAGGCTGATCGGCGCATTGGGACCAAGCGCCCGGTGATATGCCGCCAGGAGGTTGTCGTAGTGCGCCCGGCGGTCCGGCGTCGGCAGAGAACCGCCGAGGAAGTAGGCCAGGTCGATCAGCGCCGCGCCCCAGGAAACGGTCTGCCAGTCCACCACCGTCAGCGGGCGATCGGCTTCCGGCGTGCCGAACAGCATGTTGTCCAACCGGTAATCGCCGTGCACCAGGCCCTGGATGCCGGGATCCCGACCCGCATAGGCGTCGAACGCCGCGACCAGCCGTTCGCACACCTCTCGATGTTCGGGCGCGATCTGGTCGGCATAGCGTTCGAGGAAGCCGGCGTACAGCCCACTGATCATTGCCTGGTTGAGCGGCGAATCGCGGTTGAGCCACGGCGCGTCCGCCAGCGCGGCGTCGCCGAGCAACGGACCCTGCATCCGGCCCAGCTCGGTGACCGCCAAAATGGCTTGTTCGGCTGTGGCGCCCGCGATTTCGTCGCCAACGGTGGCCGGTCCGGCATCACCGAGCAGCAGGTCGAACACCCCGGTCGCGGTGTCGACGGCCGCGTGGTAGCAGGGCGCGATCGGTCCGGGCAGCCGCGGCGCGATGTCGCGGTAGAAACGAACCTCGCGTTCGTACAGACCCATGGCCAACCCGGTCTGCCGGCTCACCGGGTCGGTGGCGGCGACCTTGAGCACGACCGAGCCCGGTCGGGTGTGGTCCGCGTGGTCGTCGGCGTAGGTCAGCCGGATCCGGTAGCAGTCGCTCATCTGGCCGGTGCCGATGCGCTCGACGGCGAAGTCGGAGACGGTTCCCGCCCCGATGACGGAGGTCAGCCATGAGGTGGTCAGGTCGTCGGGTCGTTCTATCGCATGGTCGAGGGCTGGGTCCATGACCGTCAGCGTGCCAGGGAGAACCCGTCCCACGCCATCCTGCGGTGTTGGTGCGGATCGAACTCGACGCGGCACTTGTGGTCGAAAACCATCACGGCCCTGTCTGCCTGCGTGTATGCCGGCCAGTCCCCGCCCGGGACACCGGTTCGGCTGAACGCCCGCCAGCGCCGCTGCACCTCGTTGCTCACCCACAGTGCGGTGCGCCGGTCTGCGCCCACCGTCAACAACGCGCCCAACCGGGTGCGATAGATGTCGAAGACCGCGAACAGCTCGGTGGCGTGCGTGGCGCCGAAACCAGCCCAGCGCAGGGCGCGGGGAGCGTAGTCGTAGCGATACATGAACGTCGGCGCGTGCTGGCCGTGCGCTTCGGCGATTTGCCAGGCCGCGACGCCGAAGGCGAAATCGCCGCCGAGTTGGATGCATGCCTCCGGCTTGGGGTAATTGGGGTAAGCGGCCGTAATACGATCGCGCACCTCGGGTTCCAGGTCCGCGAACAACTCCTCGACCATCGTTTTGTTGGTCGGCAACATGCCCAGGAAGCGAGTGAACAGGCGTCCCTCTTCGGCGTTGCTTCCGACGATGAGCGGCACCCGGTGGGCCTTGCCCGATCGCATCGCATCCACGGGATCCATGGGCAGATAGTCGTCACCGAACATGGGCCCCAGGGGGAAGGCCCCCAGCCGATTTTGCATGCCCTGGTCGATCAGGCGATGTTGAGTTTCCACCAGTTGCGCCGCCGATGCCCGCATCAGCACACTGGCCGCATCCTGGGTGCGGGCACCCAGCAGGTGCGCAAAGCGCCGCGCGAACTCCGCCGCGGTCTCCGCCGAACGCGTCATGCCCGCCGCTGGACTTTCCGAAATCGCCCGCGCGAACAGCCCTTTCGCGGCGGGCACCGCCAGCAGGGTGGCGGTGATGTGCGCCCCGGCGCTTTCGCCGAAGATGGTGACGTTGTCCGGGTCACCGCCGAAATTGGCGATGTTGTCCCGCACCCACCGCAGCGCCAACACCAGATCGCGCAGATACAGGTTGCTGTCGATTCGGATCTCCGGCGTCGACAGCGAGGACAGGTCCAGACAGCCGAGCGCCCCGAAGCGGTAGTTGACCGACACGTAGACACAACCGCGGCGGGCGAGTGCCGCGCCGTCGTAGATGGGGGTGGCTGAGCTGCCCATCATGTACCCGCCGCCGTGGATGAAGACCATGACCGGCAGCGGCTCGTCGGCCGGGCTCTGCGGGGTCACGACGTTGAGGGTGAGGCAGTCTTCGCCCATCGGCTGGTACTTGCCCGGGGCCAGCATGGTGTATCGCTTTAGTTGTGGAGCGCAGTTGCCGAAACCGTGGCAGTAGCGCACCCCCGACCAGGGCTGCACGGGCTGCGGGGCACGCAGGCGTAATGGCCCCACCGGCGGCTTGGCATAGGGGATGGATCGCCAGCGGTTGACCCCGTCGCGCGTGAAGCCTTCGATGGTTCCGGCGGTGGTGCGTGCGCGAATGGTTCGCTCATGCATATAGCGACGGTAACGGACACTATGGACGTAGTGCGCGCTGAGCGCCCGAATTTCGGCGCGTGGCGGCTAGCCTGAGGAAATGCGAAAAGCCGTGCTGCTGGCTGTGTCGTTGCTGATAGCCGGGTGCTCGCAGACCGGCAGCGACCAGCCGGCGGGTCCCCCGACCAGCTCCGCGCCGAGTTCGACGATCACCAAGATTCCATCGGTCAGCAACCCACCGGCGGCAGCGCCCGCACCGACCGCAGGGGCGCCGATTTCGGCGGTGATCGCATGGATCGAGGCAGGTCATCCCGCCGATCCGGCCCGCTATCACAGCGCGACGCGCGACGGCGCCACCACTCCGCTCGGCAACGACATCGCGTTTTCCGCGGCCGGAGCTTCGGTGGTCTGCATGACCGACTCGAAACACACCGACGGCGCGTTGTCCTGCCTGGTCAAGCTGACCAACCCGCCTCCTCCCCCGCCGACTGCCTACGGGGAATGGAAGGGCGGTTGGGTCGACTTCGACGGCACCAACTTGCGGGTCGGGGCGGCTCGCGGGGACCCCGGACCGTTCGTCAGCGGCAACGGCCCCGAACTGGCCGGCGGGGACTCGTTGGCGTTCGGCGATTTCCGGTGCCGCGCCGACCAAGCCGGTGCGGTCTGCGTGAACTATGCCCATCAGTCGGCTGCTCGTCTGGTTCCTGCGGGGATCGAACAGTTCGGATGCCTGCGCTCGGTCCCGCCGCCCGATGGCGTCGGCACAGCGTTCAGCTGTCAATGATCGTCAGTTGTCCATGATCGTCGCGAAGAGCTCGCCCATCTCGTCGGCCGGGCCGTTGGGAACGGTGTAGCGGGCCTCGTCGCGGATCTCGTCGAGGTGGTCGCGCACATCCTCGACGGACAGGGCAGGGTGGTAGAAACCTCGGGTCCGGCCAATGAAGAAGCGTGCGACATGCCCGGCGCCCACCGTGTAGATCTCGCCGGAGACCGGGCAGTCCGGGTGCGTAAGGAAGGCCGCCACCGGCGCCACAAGTGCCGGGTCCAGCTTCCGAAGGTATTGATTGGCAAGATCATCCAGTATCGCCTGCGCAGTCGGGTCGTACGCTGGGACGGCGCTTTCCAGGGACTGCGCCAACATGCGCGTGTAGGCGATTGGGGCGATGGCATTGACCTTGATGTTGCGGTCGGCGCCCTCGGCGGCGAGCACGCGGGTGAGACCGATCAGCCCAGTCTTGGCGGCGCCGTAGTTGCTCATGTTGACCGCACCCAGTATTCCGGCGGCCGAGCAGGTGTTGAGTATGCGGCCGTAGCGCTGCTCGCGCATCACCCGCCACGCCGGCCGGGTGACATGGAAGGCTCCCCTCAGGTGCACATCCAGGAGCGGCTCGAATCGATCGGCCGTCATGTCCTCGAATGGGGCGTCGCCGACGATGCCGGCGTTGTTGATCAGGATGTCGATTCGCCCCCAGGCGGTGAGCGCGGCATCGATGATCGCTTGGCCGCCTTCGGGATTCGTCACACTATGGGTGTCCGCTACGGCTTCACCACCCTGGTCTTGGATTTCCTTGGTGACGGCATGTGCCGCCTCGCTGTTGGCGCCTTCGCCGGTAACGGATCCGCCGATGTCGTTGACCACGACCCGGGCACCGCGCGACGCCAGCAGCAGCGCGTACTCCCTGCCCAAGCCGCCACCGGCGCCGGTGATGACGGCGACTTGCCCGTCGAACCGCAGTTCGTTGCTCACCAGCTGACCGGGAGCTCTTTCATACCGTAGATGTCGGATTCCTTGAAGCGCAACGCATCCGGTGATACGGCCAACTGGAGCCCGGGCAGGCGTCGGGCCAGCGTGGCGAAGGCGACCTGCATCTCGACGCGGGCCAGATTGGCTCCGATGCACTGGTGGACTCCGTAGCCGAAGCCCAAGTGGCCGCGGTTGTTTCGATCTAGGTTCAGGGTTTCGGGACTGTCGGTGAATTCGGCGTCCCAGTTTCCGGCGGGCAGGTTCATCACGACGGAGTCCCCGGCTTTGATCAACTGTCCACCGAGCACGAAGTCCTCGGTCGCGATCCTATCCACCTGGCTGTGCACGATGGTCAGATAGCGCATCAGTTCTTCGACGATGTTGGCGACCACCGTGCTGTCGTCGGTTTGGCCCAGCCGTGCGTACACATCGGGATTCTCTAGTAGCGCGACCGTTCCGAGCGCAATCATGTTGGCCGTGGTTTCGTGGCCGGCCTGCATCATGATCACGCTGCTCATCGCCGCCGTCTCGTTGTCGAGCTGACCGGTCGCGATGTAGTCGGTGGCCAGCCGACTGATCATGTCGTCCCCGGGCTCGCGCACTTTGCGTTCGACCAGTTCGTGGATGTAGGCGAACATGACCCCGAACGCGGCGCCCTTCTCCTCGTCGGTGGTTTTGGAATCCAGACCGACAGTGGTGTGGTGCTGGAAAAGCCCGAGGTCTTCCGGCGGCACCCCGAGCAACAGCGCGATTACCATCGACGGTACGGGCAACGCGAACTCACGAACCAGATCGGCCGGCGGCCCGTTGCTGATCATCTCGTCCAGGTAGTGGTCGACCATCTCCTGGATCTGCGGGCGCATGGCTTCGGTTCGTCGGAAGGTGAAGTTGGTGGTCAACATTCGCCGCAACCGATGGTGTTCGGGGTCGTCGGCGCGGGCGAACATGATCGGCGGCGGTTTGTCACCCGAGCCGGGCGGCTTGACGATGGCGGGAATCGTGTCCGCGGACAGTCGCGGATCGACCAACGCCGCCCTGATGTCGTGGTAGCGGCTCACCATCCACGCGGGCTTTCCGTGGTACATCACGCGCTGCAGACCCGGTTCCGCACGCCAGGCGGTGAATTCGGGTGGCGGCTGCAACGGGCAGTGCGCGGGACGCGGGATGGGGACGACCGGCAGATCGGTGTCCGAGCGGAAATCGGAAGTTGTTGACATCAGCACCGTTTCCGTAAGTGTCAGTTATCTGTCAGTTACGCTGAAGCCTAGACTTCGGCTAATTGGCAGTCAACGATCGGTTAAACGGTCAAATAGGGGCAACGATGACGGCGATTGAGGATCGACCGTTGCGAGCCGATGCGGCCCGCAACGTCGACCGCATCGTGCGCGCCGCCCGCGACGTCTACCGCGAACTGGGTCCCGACGCGCCGATCGAGGCCATCGCCCGCCGCGCCGGCGTCGGCGAACGCACCCTCTACCGCAGATTTCCCACCAAGGCCGATTTGGTCAGGGCCACATTGGAAAGCATCGCCGTCGGTCTCGCCCCGACGATCGAGGATGCCCGTCGCGCCGCCGACCCACTGGACGGCATCGCCCGGCTGCTCGAAGCGGCGATATCGCTTGCATCGCGGGAACATAACCTGCTGACCGCGGCCCACCAGGCCGGCTCACTGTCGATGGACGTTTCGGCTGAGCTTGATGACGCGCTCGCCGAGCTTGCCCGCCGCGGGCAAGAGGCCGGCCTCGTTCGCACCGATCTGGTCGCCGACGATCTGCCACGTTTGATCGCGATGCTGCACAGCGTGCTGTGGACGATGGAACCGGGCAGCGACGGCTGGCGACGTTATCTCACTTTGGTTTTGGATGCGATATCCACGCGTCCTTCGCAGCCGTTGCCTCCGGCGCCACCGTTTCGGTATGACACCGAATCGAGCGGTTGGCCGTTGTAATAGGTCTTGTGGCCGGCGGCCGGCGGTTACCCGACCGCGCCGGGATCGCTCTGCGCGTCGGGCCAATCTATGGGCACCAAACTGGTTTTGCCACCGCACTATTCGTGAAGCTGCGTTGGACTCGCCCACAAACATGGCTGCGATCCGATCGAGTCCGTCGGCGTTGCCGACAACGACGGCGGTCGGGGCCGCCGGGGAAGGCGGCCCAATCGTTGGAGACGCGCCGGTTACCCGAGCGTGCCGGGTGGACCGAACAGCGTTCCGCCCTTGCCGGGAGTTCCGTTGGGCCGGTTGGCCGCTGGGGGACCCTCTACCGGCGCGACCGCCTATCCCGGCGTTTCCGCCATCACCTCCCTGGCCGTTACTGCCCAAGGAGACTCCATCTCCACGCTGACCGCCGTCTCCACCGCTTCCCCCGGCGCCACAACCGCCCCCTGCGGTGCCGCCATCGAAACCAGTTCCGCCTGTTCACCTACCCAGAGCGGATGCCGGAACATACGGACTGGCAATAAACTTCGCTTGACCCAGTCGGCACTCGCCGCCCGAACTCAAATATCCCGGCGTTATTGCGTAGCTGAATCCCCCGCGATGAAAAACCTACGCGCACAGCGCGAGTCGGATGTCGAGCGCATCGATCAAACTTGTCGGTGCTCGTCCATACAATCACAAGTATGATCCGATCCAAGGCCCAGTTGTCGATGTTCGACCCCGAGCCCGCGACGTCGGATGCTGCGTTGTCGGAGCGGGTGGTGCCCGAGGAGGCGTTGGCGTGGCTGGATGAGAACCTGACGCGCCGGGAGGCATTGACCAACACGACCGCTGAGACCACGAGGTGGCTGGACCGCAC
>NZ_MVHT01000009.1 GCF_002086275.1 Mycobacterium intermedium
CGCCCAGCCCGGGCTTATTGCCGTTGAGAGTGAAAGCGGTGCTGTTATCGCCGCCGGCGCCGCCGGTTCCGCCTTGGCCACCGGTGCCGTAGTTGCCGGCGAGGCCCCCGTCGACGCCGGTGCCGCCGGCCCCGGACGACCCGCCAAGGCCGCCGGTGCCGCCGGTGCCGCCGGTGACGCCGTCCGCGCCTCTACCACCGGTGCCACCCTGACCGCCGTCGCCACCGAGGCCGCCGGTGCTGCCGTGGCCGCCCACGCCACCTTTGCCGCCGTTGCCGCCCTGATAGCCGGTACCACTGGGCGACGGGCCGATGTCACCCGTGCCACCGGTGCCACCAAGACCACCAGTACCGCCAACGCCGACGGCACCCGCGTGACCGCTGGTTCCGAGTAACCCGCCGGATCCACCGGCACCGCCTGCGCCGGCGTTCCCACCGACGCCGCCGTCACCACCGTCGAAGCCGCCGCCGCCGAACCCAATACCGCCGTTCCCGCCGGTCCCGCCGGTCCCGCCCATGCCGCCGGTCCCGCCGGCGCCGGCGTTGCTGAACAATCCGTAGCTGCTGCCGCCGGCCCCGCCAACCCCGCCGGTGCCGCCCCCTAAGCCGTTAGTGCCATGCGTGATGAGGTCGCCGCTGGCGCCGGGGGCACCGGTCCCGCCGATCCCGCCGGCGCCCCCGGCACCGGCGCTCCAGAACATGGGCGCCATGTTGGCGCCGCCGACGCCGCCGGTCCCTCCGGTGCCGGCAGCCAACGTGGAGGTGCCGGCCCCACCTGCCCCACCCGTCCCGCCGGCGCCTCCGAAACCACCGGCGAATCCCCCGGCACCGCCGGCGCCACCGGTACCGCCGTCGAAGCCGGCAGCACCGGCCCCCCCGGTCCCGCCGATCCCGCCGTTACCGAACAGACCGGCGGCTCCGCCGGCCCCGCCGGTACCGCCCGCACCGGCTCCGGTGGTGCCCGATCCACCGTTGCCGCCGTTGCCGATCAAGAACCCGCCGGGCCCACCGGCCTGCCCCGTCCCCGGCGCACCATTGGCGCCATCGCCGATCAGCGGACGCCCGAATAATGCGTTGGTCGGGGCGTTGATCAGGTCAAGCAAGGGCTGCAGAGGACCCACACTGGCGGCCTCGGCGGCCGCATAACTGGCCGCGCCCGACGTCAACGCCTGGACAAACCGCTCATGAAAGAGAACCGTCTGCGCGGTGATCGCCTGATACTCCGTGGCGTAGCTGGCGAACAAAGCCGAGATCGTCGCCGACACCTCGTCCCCGGCCGCGGCCAACACCTGGGTTGTCGAACCCGCCGCCGCCGCGTTGGCTGCACGGATCGCGGTTCCGATCGCAGTTAACTCCGAGGATGCGGCGGCCAGGGCGTCGGGAGTTGTGAAGAGGAAAGACGACATGTGAGCCTCCAAAGAGGCCCAAACGAACCCCATATGATTCGGGATGCTACGCGCCGCATGTGACCTTGGACACACTTTCAGCGGAGTAGTTCGGAAGGGTTTTGTCGCAGCCCATCAGCTGGAAGCGCGCGTTTTCGGCTGCGGTCAAAAAATAAACAAATTACGCAACTGTGCCGCCCCGACGGCTCTCCATCCGTCGGGGCGGCACAGGGCCTGTGAGCTGCGGCTACCGGCCCCAGACGACGGCCGCCCGGCGATCGGCGCTCGCCATCTCGTCGGCGCCGTCGCGGACCGCATTGCCCAGTTCAAGAAGGATCTCGTTGAGTGCGCTGGCCGCTTGGTGCCACTTCAGCTGTTCGGCCTGGTAGGCGGCAGCCGCTTCGCGCGTCCACAACTGCTGCAGCGGCGCGATCTGGGACCTCAGGTCCTCCAGCGCGGCGTTGAGCCGGGCGGATGTGGTGTGGATCTCCTGGCGGACCGAATACTCGATGGCGTCGAAGTTGTACGACAAGACCGGTTCCATGGTCGTGCTCCCCCGCTCAGAGATCCACGCCTACGGTGGCGATGCGCTGGGCATGGTTCTGCGCGGCCTCGCGCAGCGTGGCTTCGTTGGTCCGGATGGTTGCGGCGATGCCCTGCAAGACGTGGTACAGCCGCGTCGATTCGGTATGCCACCGCTCCACAACGTCCCGGAACCGCGCCGCGGCCTGGCCACCCCAGACCGCCGGCGGCACGGCGTTCATCCGCCCGATGAACGCCTGCAGCATGGCCCTGATTTCTTCGTTGCGGGTGTCGGTGGTTGCGGCTACCGAGCGCATCAGCTCGAAGTCGGTGCTCAGTGTGCTCATGCCTATTACGACCACCGCGGGCCTGGTTTGGTTCCATTCAATTTGCGCTTCATTCGACCGCGTGAGCCGAGCGGACCGCCTGCTCGCACACCTCGCGCACGGCATCCTGGCTGCCGCGCCTGCTTTGACAGCCGACGCCGATCCGCAACTCCCCATCGAGCAGCACCGTCCACCACACGTCGTGGTCCGGGCGCACTTCGCGGTATGTCACCGCGGGCCGTCCGGCGCTCGAGCCCGAAGGGTTGAAGTCGACGAACACGCCGGCCGGTTCCGTTTCGATCGCCCGCTGCAATCGGGCGCCGGCGTCCGCCAGCGTCTCGCCAGGTACCGGCGACTGGGTGATGTGCAGAGCCGTCTCGGGATCCAACGGTGACGTCACCAGAATCCGGTCCGAGCCGGGCCCGCCCGCGACACGCTGTGTCGGCCAGTCGGAGGGGACGGTCAGCGCCACCCGTCCCTCGACCAGATAGGTGGCCGGCAGTTGCACTGCGGAAGGCGCAGTTTGGTGACGCTCCGGGGTCTGGGCCAGCCCCGACAATACCGCCAGCCCCGCGACGACCAGCGCCACGCCGGCGCCCGCCAGCCGCGCCTTCACCCGGGCGCGGGATCTGGGGGTTTCGACATGCGAGGCGCGGGGGGTTGGCGGAATCTCCCTGGCCAGCCGCCGCAACCGGGCGTCGCCGACTTCCATCGCCGTGCGGCCGGCAGTTTCGCGTATCGCGGCGGCGATCAGCGTCGCGAGCTCCCGCGCGTCGGCGACACCATGCGCGGCATCGACCACCACCGCCGTCGCGCCTGTCATTTTGGCGACGACGCGGGCGACCTCCTCGGCCACGACCCGGGCGTCCCCGCGTCGACGCACCGCGGCGGTCTTCGAGTACCCCGATACGACGGCGAACCCGTCGGTGAGTTCGACCATCGCCAACGCTTCAGGCCCCACGCCCGGCTGAGCGCGGGCCAGAAGCCATGACCGCGGCCGCGCACTCACTTCGCCCGTCAGCGTTCGTGCGGCCCGCGTGACGGTGTCCACCCGGGTCGGGGACCACCACGATGGGTGCACGATGATCGCGCCCTCGTGGTGGTCGCGGCACAGGGCTGACAGTGCGTCGGACCAAAGCGAGACGACGGCCATCGGTTGCTCCGCCACCAGCGCCACTGGGTCGTCGATGACGCCCAGAGCGGCGTCGACGATCTCGGCGTCAACGACCGCGCATGTGTTGCAACACAATTGGCGAAGCGCGCCGGGACCCGCTTCGATGACCGCCCGATGGATGCTCACGGCGGGCACCAAGCGACCTGGACGAGCCGCTCGGTACCGTTACGTGCGACGAGAACGCCGCGTCCCGGTGGCAGCGGACGCGGGCGGCCGGCGCCCAGTAACGTGCCTTCGTCCGGGCGAGCGCTCATCATCAGACCCAGGCACCCGCCGTCACGCAAGGCCGCAAGCAACGGCTCGAACAGCGCCCGCGCCGCGCCTCCGCTGCGTCGCGCGACGATCACGTGCAGTCCGAGATCTGTTGCGTGCGGCAGGTATTCGAGCAGGTCATGCAATGGGTTGGCTACGGTGATCATGTCGTAGTCGTCGACGACCACATAGATCTCCGGCCCGGACCACCAAGACCTTTCCCGTAGCTGCGCTTGGCTCGCATTGGGGGGCAGCACCCGCGCCTGGAGCAACTTCAGCACACCCGGCATCACCGCGCCGAGGGCTTGCGGCGACATGGCGTAGCCGCCAAGGTGGTCCGGTTCGACGACACCGAGCAAGCCGCGTCGGAAGTCGACGAGGAACAACTGGGCATTCCCGGCCCGGACAATCTCGCGGCACAGGGTCCGCAAAGCGGCCGTCTTGCCGCACCCGCTATCGCCCAGCACCAGCAGGTGATGCCCCAGATCGACCGAAACAGGCCGCAGTCGGCGTTCCTCGAGACCGAGCAGGATGTCGCGGCCACGGCCCGCCTCATTCGCACCTCGGACGATGTCGTCGTAAGCCACTTGTGCGGGCAGCAGGGCGATCGGCGGCGCCACTTCACCACCACCACAACGGAATCCAATCCCCTTCAACTCGGGCCGGGCAATCATGATGTGGAGGCCCTCTTGGCAGATACCGCGGCCCGGTTTGCCACCGGGCACCTGCCGCGCCTGCTTGCGGTCCAGCTCGGAATCGGCAGGGTCGCCGAGGCGCAACTCGATGCGGGTGCCGATCTGATCTCTCAGTGCCGGGCGCAGTTCGGCCCAGCGCGACGCTGACAGCACTACGTGCACGCCATACGCAAGACCCTGCGCTGCCAGTGCAGTGATCGATTCCTGAAGTGCGGCAAACTCACCACCTAAAGCGGACCAGCCGTCGACGACGAGGAACACCTCGCTGCGGCCGGGGGCCTCGGAGGAGCCGACTTCCCGGGCCTGCAGGATCGATTCCAGCTGGCCGACCATGCGCCGGGCAAGCTCGGGCGCCGCCCTACCCGCGACCGCACCCACATGCGGCAAGACACCGAGCGAGGCCAGGGAGCCGCCGCCGAAGTCCAGGCAGTAGAACTGCACCTGGCCCGGATCGTGCGTCGCGGCCAGCGCCATGATCAATGTGCGCAGCGCCGTTGACTTACCCGCTCGGGGCGCCCCCACGACCGCCAAATGGCCTGCGGATCCGGACAAGTCGACCAGCAACGGTGTGCGGGTCTGCTCGAACGGCCGGTCGACGATCCCAACCGGTACGGACAATGCGGCAAAGCCACCGTCACGGAGTAGATCGGCCAGCGCCGGTGCGTCGTCGAGCGGCGGCAACCAAATGGGGTGCGCGGGCGGCCCCTGTCGGCATAGCCGGTCCAAAACTTTCTGCAGGACAGTCGGTCCGGTGGTTTGCGCGTCAATCCCGGTGCCATGCGTGCTGAACAACCGCACCGCGGCTGGGGCAGGAGCCCGGGGGGCACTCCGCTGCACCTGACCCGAAACACATGTCGCCTGGAAGCGCACCATTTCGCCGGTCGCCGCACGCAGGATTCCGGCGCCCGGGTTGTTCGGCAGGTGATATGCATCGGGAGTGCCTAACACCGCGCGTGATTCACTGGCCGACAGCGTCTTCAGGCAAAGGCGATAAGACAGGTGGGCTTCCAGTCCACGCAGCCGGCCCTCGTCGAGCCGCTGGCTGGCCAGCAGCAGGTGCATGCCCAAGGACCGGCCCAGCCGGCCGATTGCGACGAACACGTCCGCGAAGTCGGGATGCTGGCTGAGCAGTTCGGAGAACTCGTCGACGATGATGAACAACGTTGGCAGTGGTCTTAATTCGGCACCCGATCGGCGGGTGCGTTCGTAGTCGGCGACGCTGACGAAATTGCCCGCGCTCCGAAGCAGCTGCTGTCGCCGGTGCATCTCGCCGGCCAGCGCATCCCACATCCGGGCCACCAACGGCGCTTCCTGCGCGAGGTTGGTGATGACTGCCGCCACATGCGCCGCCCGTCCAAAGTCGAGAAAGGTTGCGCCCCCTTTGAAGTCGATCAGCAGCAGGTTGACGACTTCCGGCGAATTGCGCACCATCATGCCGAGTGCGATCGTGCGCAGCAATTCCGACTTGCCCGAGCCCGTTGCCCCGATGCAGAGACCGTGAGGTCCCATTCCTTGTGCTGCGGGTTCTTTGATGTCCAACTCGACGGGCTTGCCGTCGGCGGACGTGCCGATCGGAACGCGAAGGCGATCGCCACCGGTGCGGTCGCACCAGAATCCGCGGGCATCGTCGGGACGGTGTGCGGCCAGCAGTCGTGCACACACCAGGGCGTCAACGACGTCCATGTCGTCTGGCCGGACCAGCGTTTCGTCCTGACCGAGCCGCCGAACCCGCACCGGCGCACGGGCGCCGCCCGCGCCAACCACGATGGTGGTCGCACCCCGCACACTTTCGGTCCGCTCGTCGTCGTCCACGATCACCACCAGCGGCGTCGTGACGCCGGCCAATGCGCTTTCGGCCTCGGCGACAGTCGGGTACACCATCCGCGCGGCTCCCGCCGCGTCGCTGGTACCCGGATGCTGGTTGTGCGGCAACCACTTAAGCCATTCCCAGTGCACGCGATGCCGATCATCGATCACTGCCGCGATCAGCAACCGGTCCGGCGCGTGCCACACGGCCAGCTGGCAAACCATCGCGCGCACTAGCCCTCGTACCCGGGATGTCGAACCGTCGATGATCACCGTCTCCGCTTCTCGCAGCGGGATCGCGATCGGCGCATCGGCGATCGTCGAGTGTGCCCGCAGAAACTGCCGCAACGCGGTCACCGTCACCGGATCTGACCGATGCACGGGCGGCAATTGCGGTGCGAGGAGACGCGTTGCCAGCGGCACGGTACCGACGCCGACCCGCACCCGGCAGTAGTCAGCGGAGGCGGATCCCCGCTCCCACATTCGCGGCCCGCCGATCAGCGTCCACAGCGTGTCGGGACCGGGATGAGTCCGGGCCAACGATGATCGCTGCTTCGCGGCGGTTTCGGCGACGGTGCGCCGCAAGTCACTCAAATAGCTCAGGTAGTCGATGCGGTCATCCTCGAGGCCGCGGTGCCGGCCGCGTGCCGTCATCGCCGCCACTGCCAGCGAGCCCAGCATCATCACCGGAACGGCCATAAACGTTGGGTTGCGGGTGACCGGTGAACCAGAAAGCAGCGCCGTGGTCATGACTGAAAGCGTTGCGACGGACATGACCAGTGGCAGCAGGCGCGCCGCTATGCCGGTGGACTCAAGGGGCGAAACCGGCGGCGGCGCGGCAACCTCGATCATGCTGCGGGAACATATGCAGCGTCCGAATCCGCCGCAATTCACCTGTGGATAGCCGTTAACCCGAGCCCCGCAAAATCGCTAGCGTCACAACAGTGTCCGCTTTCGACAGCGAGTTGCGCCGGGTTGCCATCCACTCCGCCGCCGCCTCCGCAGATTTGACACTTCCGGCGGCACTGCCAATCGCCGCGTTGATCCCTTCGATTATCGGCATTCTGGGGATCCGCGCCGCCGAGACCGCAAGGCGCTACCACTTGTCACTGCCGGGTGCGCCCGCATTGCCGAGCACGACCACGTTGGCGCAGCAGGGCATTCGGGATGGCTCAGTGCTGGTTTTGTCCCAATCCTCACCTGCGCCACCCGTCCGTCACTGTGATGATGTGCCGGAAGTTGTTTCGGCGACGCTTGAAGCCGATGACCCCGAGCGGGGTGGGCCGACCACGCGGATCACCCTCGGAATCATTGCGACGGTCTTCGCGGCGTTGGCGGGGTTGTTCGCCGTCCCCGGGGCTGCGGGCGCGCCGCGCGTCCTGCTCGCCGCGGCGGCGGCGACGGCAGTTTCGGTTCTTGCGATGCGGGTAACAGGCTGTGGCGAAGCTATTTTGCGGGCAGTGGCGTGTTGCGCGGCGTTGGTCGCGGTTGCCGCGCTGGCGGGTGTCCTGACGACGTCGCCGCCGACCGCCATCGGTTCGCTGGCTACTCTGGCGTGCTTCGGCCTGTTGGAGCTGTCGCCGCGGATCTCCATCATGCTGAGCGGCTTGTCACCCCGCCTGTCACTCGTAGGTGACCTCGATACCAGCGATCATGTTGCAAGCAAGGCAATCCGTGCCGGCGACTGGCTAACCGCCCTACACGCCGCGTTCTCCGCGTCTGCGACCGCTGGCGCCATCATCACCGTCCTGACGAGTCCGCAATGGGCCGCGGTCGGATTTGGCGCGATAGCCGGTTCCTTACTGCTGTTGCGCACCCGCTCGATCGGCGTGATTGCCACCATCGGCGGAATGATGGTGATCACAACAACATTCGTCGCGGTCGAGGTCAAGGGTCTGGCCCCGGGCCAATGGGTGGCTGCGGTGGCGGCGTCATTGGCGGTTGCGACCATGTGCCTGGGCTTCGTTGCTCCCACCAAAGCCATGTCGCTGTCGCCTGTCGCACGACGGGTCGTCGAGTTGCTCGAGTGCCTGGCGCTGGTCAGTTTGGTGCCACTGACCGTTTGGAACTGCGGGGCCTTCACCGCTATTCGCGACTGGGCCTGACGTGAGGCCCGCTACCGCTGCTGCCCGAGCAGTGCGGTTGCTGCTCGTCGCGGCATTGCTGGCACTGCCCCAATGGGCGTTACCGTCGGCGGCACACGCGGTCGCACCGCAACCTGTCGACGGAAAGTGGCTGCCCCGACCGGCATTACCCGCACCACCGCAGCCCACCGTGCAGCGCGAGGAATGCGCGGTGGTGCGCGCAGACGCCACCCTCGCCGGCGCCGGCGCACCCGTTCAGTTCGCGGATTTCGACCTGCCGCGGCTGTGGCAATTCACCCGGGGCGGCGGTCAGCGGGTCGCCGTCATCGACACCGGCGTCGCCAGCCACCGCCGACTCCAAAATCTCATCGCCGGAGGTGACTACGTGTCCACCGGTGACGGCACCCAGGATTGCGATGCGCACGGCACCCTGGTGGCCGGAATCATTGCTGCTGCACCCGATCCGAAGGCGGACCAGTTCAGCGGGGTGGCACCCGACGCAACGATCATCAGCATCCGCCAGTCCAGCGGGAAATACGCCCGTACCAGCGACCGGTCAGCCGGCGGCGTGGGTGACGTCGACACGATGGCCAAGGCGGTCCGCACCGCCGCCGACCTCGGCGCGTCGGTGATCAACATTTCCACGGTTGCCTGCGTCCCGGCCACCAACGAGCTCAACGACCGCGCCCTGGGCGCCGCGCTGGCCTACGCCGTCGACAGCAAGAACGCCGTCGTAGTTGCCGCCGCCGGCAACGCGGCCGACGACGCACACTGCCCGGCGCAGCGCCCGGACGCCACCCGCCAAACCGTCACCGTCGCGGTCAGCCCGGCCTGGTACGACGACTACGTCCTGACCGTCGGTTCGGTGAACGCCGACGGAGCCCCGTCAGCGTTCACCCTCGCGGGACCGTGGGTGGATGTCGCGGCCACCGGAGAGGGCGTCACGTCCCTCAGCCCGACCGGTGGCGGAATCGTCAATGCCGTTGCGGGAGAACATGGGTCGAGACCGTTGGCCGGTACCAGCTATGCCGCTCCACTGGTGAGCGGACTGGTCGCATTGCTTCGGGCCCGGTTCCCCGAGCTGACCGCCCGGCAAGTCATGCAGCGTATCGAGTCGACGGCGCATCATCCGCCCGCCGGATGGGACGCCTTGGTCGGCGACGGCGTCGTCGATCCGCTGGCCGCCATCAGCACCGGCCCGATGCCGCAACCGGTCGCGGCCAAGGCGGTACCGCTCCCACCCCCAGATCCACAGACCCGCGAGAAGCCGGAACGACGCGGCCGTAACGTCGCATTGCTCGGCGCAGCGAGCTGCGTGGTTGCGCTGGTCGCCGTCGGGTTAATACGTCCCAGGCGAAAGCGCGTCGCGGGCGACTGAATGCCGAGCGCCAGTTGCACCGTGGGTCTGGTTGTGCTGGGCGTCGCATCACTCTGCGTGTAGGGCGAAGAAGTGCGAGAAGACGCCGCCAAAACTGCAGTCTCAACGCGGCGGGGCTAAGGCAATCGTGTCGCGGGCGACGGATGCCTTCGCCCTGGAAAGCTCCGGCCCCGCGGGCAGCATGGCCAGCACCGGCCACGGCGCCGGGACCGCCGGAGCGGTCAGACCGAGGTCGTGCGCCGCCTCGTCATCGCCGATGGCGTAGCGGACTCCGGTGTCGGTCACCAGATAACGCGTCGCGGACCGACGACCTTCACCGGAGAGACCGCGTGCGGATGCGAATGCGCTGCGGCCCGGCGGCAGGTAGACCTCGTCCAGCGCTGGACCGGGACCATCGGCCTGCGCCAACGTCACCGGCTGCTGCCCGTCGGGCACCGGCACACCACGGTCCAGCAGCAATCCAGCGTGCCCAGAAGCCCAGCTCACGCACACGGATGCGCCGTCGACCAGTTGCGGCACCCGTTCCGGGAAATCTGCGACCGGCAGGGTGTCCACGACGGGCGCGGCGCGGATCACGTCGGGCGCCACGGCGACCACGTTCGCGGCGGACTGCGAGTCGCCGAAGCGCAACAAGTCCGCGGCGACCTGGCCGACGCGCTGCACCCCACCCGCCAGCACGACGAAGTACTCGTCGCCTTCGGCGCGCGTGATACGCAGCACAGTGCCCACCCGAAACGCGGGCACCGCGGCCGAGCGCCCACCGGCGCCAACAATTCGAGGCGCGCTGATCGGCGGCGCCTCGGGGATGGCGTTCAGCAACGCCGGGGAAACGACGTGGGGAGCCCGCCGGTCCAGCCGCAGCGCCCGCTGCACCGCACCATCGGCGAGATCGACCGCAGCCCGACGGCCGTGGTACAGCAGTTGAGCCGGCAAACCCACCCTAGCCGTGACCAGCAGGGCCTGATCGTCTGCCACCCGGCCGTCGCGCTCCCCCACCGGGCCGACGAGGACCGTCGTCTTCCCAGCCGAGTCGCATATCGTCCACATCGACTCGGAATCGGACAATGGCGACGCCAGCAGCTGCGGCGCCCCCGGAATGCCCAGCAGCGGACCACGTTTGGTGTGTCGAAAGGCCGCATCGTGCACCGGTTTCGGATTCGCGTCGGTGCCCGCGATCAACCGCGCCGAGGCGAGGTTGAGCACCGGGTGCCAGACATCCCGCACCCGGACGAAGAGCGCCCCAGATTCCTGCCCCAACGCGATCTGCGCACCGCCCAGCCCGGCATCGGGCCGTAGCAAAGCAACAAACGCATATCCGGCGGCGGCGACGACCGTCAACACGCAGCCGAGCGCCAGCGCCCTCGTCCGGGCGCGCAGCGATTCATGGAGCACATCGACGTGGTGGAACAGCAACGCGCATTCCAGGCGCCGTAGCAGGAACCGGTGGCCGCTGACGTGCAATCGGGACGTCCTCACCGCCCGTTACGCTAGGCCCTGAGCAGCACTTTATAGCCCGTTTATCCACAAGCACGCAGCTTTCACACAGGTTTGGGCCGTGAGCGCGGTGGGTAGAATTTCGGGGTGAATCAGGCATTATCGCGGCTTTTTGCTGCCCTGGGCACGGCAGTCGGGCTGCTAGTTGTGCCCATGGGAACCGGCCAGACACCCCTTGCCTCCGCGGACAACTGTCCGGACGCCGAGGTCGTTTTCGCACGAGGAACCAACGAGCCACCGGGCCTGGGACGCGTCGGCGATGCGTTCGTCGACGCGCTGCGTCAGCAGGCCAGCGGCATGACCATCGACACGTACGGCGTGAACTACGCCGCCAGCAAGCTGCAGTTGCACGGCGGCGACGGCGCCAACGACGTGATCAATCACGTCAAGTCCACGGCGTCGTCCTGCCCTGACACCAAGATCGTGCTGGGCGGCTACTCACAGGGCGCCTCGGTGATGGACATCGTCGCCGGCGTGCCGATCGGCGGCATCAACTGGGGCAACTCGCTGCCGCCCGAATACCAGAACAACATCGCCGCGGTCGTGACCTTCGGCGACATCGCCGACCGCGCCGGTGGGTCGCTGCCGACCAAGAGCGCCCTCTTGGGCTCGAAGGCGATCGACTATTGCAACCCCGTCGACCCGATTTGCCACGCCGGCGCCGGGAACGAGTGGAGCGGACACACCGAGGGCTATGTCCCCGTCTACACCACCCAGGCCGCGAGTTTCGTCGCGTCCAAGCTGTCGGCGCTCGTCGGGGTCCCGCACATGCCGCCCGGGTATGTACCGCAGGTTCCGGCCCCGCAGGAGCCCGCCCCGGTTCCACCCGTGCCCAGCACCGCCCTGCCAGGGGCGGGAGTGGTCGCGGCGGTCCACTGACATACGCGCAATAGCCCGTAATATGCCGTGGCATGAGGCGGGTCGGGGCAGCCGTCGTCATCACGACGGCCAGTTTGGCGGTTGCCCTGACCCCCGCATCGAATGCTCCTAAAGCCCACGGCGCGGGCTGTCCGGACGTCGAGGTGGTCTTCGCCCGCGGCACCGGCGAACCTCCGGGAGTGGGACGCGTCGGGAGCGCGCTGGTCAGCTCACTGAAGCAGAGGACCCGCAAAAACGTTGCGGCGTACGCCGTCAACTATCCGGCCAGCAAGAACTTTCTCGCCGCGCGGGAGGGCGCGAACGACGCCAGCGCGCACATCAAGCACATGACCACCGCGTGCCCCCGCACCAGGCTGGTGCTCGGTGGATATTCACAGGGCGCTGCGGTGATCGACATCGTCACAACCGCACCGATCGCCGGTCTGGGCTTCGACGAGCCGCTACCCGCCGAAGCGGCCGACCACGTCGCTGCGGTCACCCTCTTCGGCAATCCGTCTGCTCGCGCCGGCAGTCTGCTGACCGCCCTGAGCCCGCGCTTCGGCGACAAGATTCTCGACCTCTGCAACCAGGGTGACCCGATCTGCTCCGACGGCAATCAGTGGAAGGCGCACTTGGGTTACGTTCCCGGATTTACCAATCAGGCCGCGAGTTTCATCGCAGCCCGGCTCTAACTCGGGGTGCGCAGATCCCGCGTGATCAGTGCGCGCGACGCAAGCTGGTCGTCCGGCGGATAGTCCACCCCGATCAGCGTCAACCCGCGCGCCGGCGCGGCCGCGAAATCACTGGATCGGCTTGTCGCAGTGAGTAACTCGGCACACCACTCCGGCGGGCGCCGATGTTCACCAACCGCGAGCAGCGCCCCGACCAGTGACCGCACCATCGACCAACAGAAGGCGTCAGCGGTGACGTGGGCCGATATCAGGTGACCGTCTCGCGACCAGTCCAGCCGCTGCAGTTCGCGGATCGTGGTGGCACCCTCGCGGTGCCGGCAGAAGGCCGCAAAGTCGCGCAGTCCCAACAGTTCTCGCGAGGCTGCCGCCATCGCAGCCACATCCAGGTCGCGAGACCACGGGGTGACATAACGCGCCAACTGCGGCTCCACACCGTAGGGCGCCGTCGACAACCGGTACCGGTAATGCCGCCGCAACGCGGAGAACCTGGCGTCGAAATCCTTTGGCGCACGGGTGATGTTGATGACCCGAACGTCCTCAGCCAGGAATCTGGCCAGCCGCCGTATCAGCGGGACGAACTCCGCGTCGCCGGGGCGTGGCGACCGCGAATAGGCGCGCGGCAGTGCTTCCGACGGTACGTCGGCGTGGGCCACCTGCGCGGTGGCGTGCACTCCGGCATCGGTACGTCCGGCAGCGCGCAGCCGCACCGGGGTGCGGAAAATCGTCGTCAGCGCCTCGTCGAGTACGCCTGCGACCGTGCGCTGGCCGGCCTGGATCGCCCAGCCCGCGAAGTCGGTTCCGTCGTAGGCGATATCGAGCCGCAGACGGACGTCCTCGCTAATTCTCAGAGGCCTCTTCGGGCTTTTCGGACGCGTCTTCGTCGGAGGCGGCCTCGCCAGACTCGCTGGACTCGTCGTCCGATGCCTCCTCGACGGCGGCCTGCGGAGCAGCCGCGGCCGTCTCCTCGGCCTCGGTCGCCTCCGCCTTGGTTTCGGTCGCCTCTTCGGCGGCCTCGTCGGCCGCGGGGCCTTCGGTCGCCTCCGGTTCGACCGCGGCCTGCGGTGCCGCCGCGGCGGCCACGGGCGCGGCCTTCTTCGAAGACTTCACCCGACGGGCCCGGTCGGCTTCCGAGGTGACCGTCTTCTCCCGCACCAGTTCGATCACGGCCATCGGCGCGTTGTCGCCCTTGCGTGGCTCGACCTTGATGATGCGGGTGTAGCCGCCGTTGCGGTCGGCGAAGAACGGACCGATCTCGGCGAACAGCGCGTGCACCACGTCCTTGTCACGGATCTTCTTGAGCACCTCACGCCGGTTGTGCAGCGTGCCCTTCTTGGCATGGGTGATCAGCTTCTCCGCGTACGGCCGCAATGCCCGGGCCTTCGGCTCGGTGGTCTTGATCCGACCGTGCTCGAACAACGACGTAGCCAGGTTGGCCAAGATCGCCTTCTGGTGTGCAGACGACCCGCCGAGGCGAGGGCCCTTGGTGGGCTTGGGCATTGCAACTTCTCCTCAATGGGGGCCGACCCCCGTATCAGGTAGGGCCGGGACGGACGGTGGTGCATGTGTCCGGTTCCTCAGCGGCCGCTGCACGGCCGCATCGTCACCGAACGTTACAGCTGTTCGGTTTCGGCGTAGTCCTGGTCGTCGTAGGCGCCCTCGGTGGACCAGGTGCCGGTGGCGACGTCGTAGCCAGCGACCTCCGACGGGTCGAAGGTCGGCGGGCTGTCTTTGAGTGACAGGCCCAGCTGGTGCAGCTTGACCTTCACCTCGTCGATGGACTTCTGACCGAAGTTGCGGATGTCGAGCAGGTCGGACTCGGTGCGCGACACCAACTCGCCGACGGTGTGCACACCCTCACGCTTGAGGCAGTTGTACGACCGCACGGTCAGATCCAGGTCGTCGATCGGCAGCGCGAACGACGCGATGTGGTCGGCCTCCGCCGGCGACGGCCCGATCTCGATGCCCTCGGCCTCGACGTTGAGTTCGCGTGCCAGGCCGAACAATTCGACCAGCGTCTTGCCGGCCGAGGCCAGAGCGTCGCGAGGAGTGATGGAGCTCTTGGTCTCCACGTCCAGGATCAGCTTGTCGAAGTCGGTGCGCTGCTCGACACGGGTGGCGTCCACCTTGTAGGTGACCTTGAGCACCGGCGAGTAGATGGAATCGACTGGGATACGGCCGATTTCGGCGCCGGACGCGCGGTTCTGGACGGCCGGGACGTAGCCGCGGCCGCGCTCGACGACGAGCTCGACCTCCAGCTTGCCCTTGTCGTTCAGGGTGGCGATGTGCATGGACGGGTTGTGCACGGTGACACCGGCCGGCGGCACGATGTCGCCCGCGGTGACCTCACCCGGCCCCTGCTTGCGCAGGTACATGGTGACCGGCTCGTCCTCCTCGGAGGACACGACCAGACTCTTGAGGTTCAAGATGATGTCGGTGACGTCTTCCTTGACTCCGGGCACGGTGGTGAACTCGTGCAGCACACCATCGATGCGGATGCTGGTGACGGCGGCGCCGGGAATCGACGACAGCAGCGTGCGACGCAGCGAATTGCCAAGGGTGTAACCAAATCCCGGCTCCAGCGGCTCGATGACGAACTGGGACCGGTTGTCGGTGAGGACTTCCTCCGACAGGGTGGGTCGCTGAGAAATCAGCATGGTGTTTCTTCTTCTCCTTCTCGGCACCCGCTATTTGATGCCGTTAGGTGTCCGCCGCTGCGGTCGCAGCGCCGGAGGTCTGCGTTACTTCGAGTAGTACTCGACGATCAGCTGCTCGGCGAGCGGGACGTCGATCTGCGAGCGCTCGGGCAGCTGGTGGATCAGGATCCGCTGACGCTCGCCGACGACCTGAAGCCAACTCGGGACCGGGCGGTCACCCGCCGTCTCCCGCGCGATCTGGAACGGCACGGTGTTCAGCGACTTGTCCCGTACGTCGATGATGTCGTACTGCGACACCCGGTAGCTGGGGACGTCGACGCGCACGCCGTTGACCAGGAAGTGACCGTGCGTGACCAGCTGACGGGCCATCCGACGGGTCCGGGCCAGCCCGGCGCGGTACACGACGTTGTCGAGCCGGCTCTCCAGGATGCGCAGCAGTTCTTCACCGGTCTTGCCGGAGTGGCGAACGGCCTCTTCGTAGTAGCGGCGGAACTGCTTCTCCATCACGCCGTAGGTGAAGCGCGCCTTCTGCTTCTCCTGCAGCTGCTGACGGTATTCGCTCTCCTTGACCCGGGCGCGGCCGTGCTGGCCGGGCGGGTAAGGCCGCTTTTCGTAGGACTGGTCGCCACCGACGAGGTCGGTGCCCAGCCGGCGTGACTTGCGGGTAACGGGTCCGGTGTAACGAGCCATGAAAGTTCTCCTCCTCGACCCTCTAGACCCTGCGTCGCTTGGGCGGGCGGACGCCGTTGTGCGGCTGCGGGGTGACGTCAGAAATCGCGCCGACCTCCAGGCCGGCGGCCTGCAGCGAACGGATCGCGGTCTCGCGGCCCGAGCCCGGGCCCTTCACGAACACATCGACCTTGCGCACGCCGTGCTCCTGGGCCTTGCGCGCGGCGTTCTCCGCGGCCAGCTGCGCGGCGAACGGCGTCGACTTGCGCGAGCCCTTGAAGCCGACGTGACCCGACGACGCCCAGGCAATGACGTTGCCCTGCGGGTCGGTGATGGTCACGATCGTGTTGTTGAACGTGCTCTTGATGTGCGCGGCGCCGTGCGGGACGTTCTTCTTTTCCCGGCGGCGGGTCTTCTGGCCCTTCTTGGGCCCCCCGGCACTGGCTTTCTTCGGTGGCATCGGTTACCTGGCCTTCTTCTTGCCTGCGATGGTGCGCTTGGGGCCTTTACGGGTCCGCGCATTGGTCTTGGTCCGCTGGCCGCGCACCGGCAGGCCGCGGCGGTGCCGCAGGCCCTGGTAGCAGCCGATTTCGATCTTGCGGCGAATGTCGGCCTGCACCTCACGGCGCAGGTCACCCTCGACCTTCAGGTTCGCTTCGATGTAGTCACGCAGATGCGTCAGCTGGTCGTCGGTGAGGTCCTTGGTACGCAGGTTCTTGTCGATGCCGGTGGCGGCAAGGATCTCGTTCGAACGGGTACGACCGATGCCGTAGATGTACGTCAGCGCGATCTCCATGCGCTTGTCGCGCGGGAGATCGACGCCCACTAGTCGAGCCATAGGTGGCGTTTCCTCTTTCTCAGCGGAGGTCTTTTCCCAGTCCGTTCCCGCAGTCCGTACGGATCTGCGGGGCCCGGCCTCCGTCCGGGCGCAGCTGAGCTAGCCCATCTCTCTAGATGCCAGCCGCTCAGTGGTGCTGGGAGGTCTGCATTCTGTTGTGTTTCGCGGGCCGGCGGGCCGTTGCTGTTGGCGGCGACCCGCTGCGCCCGGCTGTGCCGCGCTTGCGATCGCCGCCCTGCTGTTGGCGGCGACCCGCTGCGCCCGGCTGTGCCGCGCTTGCGATCGCCGCCCTGCTGTTGGCGGCGACCCGCTGCGCCCGGCTGTGCCGCGCTTGCGATCGCCGCCCTGCTGTTGGCGGCGACCCGCTGCGCCCGGCTGTGCCGCGCTTGCGATCGCCGCCCTGCTGTTGGCGGCGACCCGCTGCGCCCGGCTGTGCCGTGCTTGCGATCGCCGCCGTGATCAACCTTGTCGCTGCTTGTGGCGGGGATCCTGGCAGATCACCATGACCCGTCCATGCCGACGGATCACCCTGCACTTGTCACAGATCGGCTTGACGCTGGGGTTCACCTTCACGGCAGTTCGGTCCTGTTCTCGTTCTCGGATGTTGGCTTACTTGTAGCGGTACACAATGCGGCCGCGGGACAGGTCGTAGGGAGACAACTCCACTACCACCCGGTCCTCGGGCAGGATGCGGATGTAGTGCTGCCGCATCTTGCCACTGATGTGGGCGAGCACCTTGTGACCGTTCTCCAGCTCAATGCGGAACATCGCATTGGGCAGGGGTTCGACCACGCGACCCTCGACCTCGATGGCACCGTCCTTCTTTGCCATTACTTTCTGGCGATCCTCACTTGTTGTCAGTGCACGCTGTATCGGCGCAGCATGCCTCCGGACTACTAAAACGTGGGCCGGTGGTGGAAATTCCGCGAACGAATCCGCAGATTTCAGACAGGGCACGCCAAGAGCCGGCACGGACGCCGCACCGTTGGTCCACGATACCCGCCCGGAGGCACTGCCGCAAAACGCCGAGGGAATACGGCAGGAATACGACCGGAGTCCGCCAAGTTGGTCCAACCATGACCGATTCAGCTGTGCGCAAACCCGACCCCGTCAGTTTAGGAAGTCGCTTCGGATCGTTCGGACGCAAGGTCACACCCGAGCAAGCCAAGGACATCGAAGCCCTGGGGTACGGGGCCGTCTGGGTGGGCGGTTCACCGCCGGCCGAGCTGGACTGGGTGGAACCCATTCTTCAGGCGACGACGACGCTGCAGGTCGCGACCGGCATCGTCAACATTTGGACGGCCGCCGCCAAGCCGGTCGCCGAGTCCTTCCACCGCATCGACAAGGCGTACCCGGGCCGATTCCTGCTCGGGATCGGCGTCGGTCATCCGGAGGCGATCTCGCAATACCGCAAGCCCTATGACGCGCTGACCGAGTACCTGGACCAACTCGACGAATACGGTGTGCCCGCCAATCGTCGCGTGGTCGCCGCCCTCGGACCGCGGGTGCTGAAGCTTTCCGCAGAGCGCGCCGCCGGCGCGCACCCCTACCTGACCACACCGGAGCACACCGCGCAGGCGCGGCAACTGATCGGCCCGGAAGCCTTCTTGGCGCCCGAACACAAAGTCGTGCTCACCACCGATGCCGAGAAGGCCCGCACGGTAGGTCGAAAAGCCCTGCAGATCTACCTCGACCTCGCGAACTACCTGAACAACTTCAAACGGCTGGGCTTCACCGGTGACGACATCGCCGCGCCGGGCAGCGACCGCTTGGTCGATGCCCTTGTCGCCTACGGGACGACCGATGCCATCGCGGCCCGGCTCCGGGAGCACCTCGAGGCCGGCGCCGACCACGTGCCCGTTCAGGTCCTGGCCCGTAGCGAAGACCTGGTTCCAGCGCTGGCCGAACTGGCCGACGCACTCGGGCTCAACCGATAGGAGCGGCAGATGACTGGCGGCGTTTCGCTCAAACCCGACCTCGGCCGATTCGGTGTCTGGACGGGTCCCTCCATCACTCCGGAGTTCGCGGCGGGGGTCGAAGAACTCGGCTACGGGGCGGCCTGGATCGGCTACTCGCCTCCCGCGGAGCTGGCGTGGGCGGAGCCGGCCCTGGCGCAGACAACCTCACTGCAGCTTGCGACCGGAATCGTCAACATTTGGACGGCGGCAGCCCCGGCCGTCGCCGAGTCCTATCACCGGATCGAGAACGCCTACCCGGGACGATTTCTCCTGGGTGTCGGCGCCGGCCATCCGGAGCACACCAAGGAGTACGTCAAGCCCTACGACGCACTGGTGTCCTACCTCGATGAACTCGACGCCGCCGGGGTGCCGACCAGCCGACGGGTGCTCGCCGCGCTCGGCCCCAAGGTGCTGCGGCTGGCGGCGACCCGCAGCGCCGGCGCTCATCCGTATCTGACCACCCCGGAACACACGGCCAAGGCGCGCGAACTGGTCGGCAACTCGGTGTTCTTGGCGCCGGAACACAAGGTTGTGCTGACGACGGATGCCGAGGAGGCCCGCGCCATCGGTCGCAAGTTCGTCGACTTCTACCTGGGCCTGACCAACTACGTGAACAACTGGCTGCGCCTCGGGTTCACCCAGGCCGATGTGGCCAAGCCCGGCAGCGACAAGCTGATCGACTCGGTGGTGGCCTACGGCACTCCCGAGGCGATCGCGCATCGCCTCGACGAGCACCTCGAAGCGGGGGCGGACCATGTGGCGATTCAGGTGGTGGGACGCTCGGGCGATGAGGAGGTGCTGTCCGTACTGGAGGAACTAGCGGGACCGCTCGGCCTTACCCGTTAGGGTTTGACCCATGCGACTCCTAGTCACCGGGGGGGCCGGGTTCATCGGCGCGAACTTCGTGCACAGCACCGTGCGCGAATATCCCGACGACGCGGTGACGGTGATCGATGCGCTGACGTACGCCGGCCGGCGGGAGTCGCTGGCCGACGTCGAGGACTCGATTCGGCTGGTAGAGGGCGACATCTGCGACGCCGAACTGGTCGACAAGTTGGTTGCCGAGTCCGACGCCGTCATCCACTTCGCCGCCGAATCCCACGTCGACAACGCGCTGGACAATCCCGAGCCTTTCCTGCACACGAACGTCATCGGCACCTTCACCATCCTGGAAGCGGTACGCCGCCACGGGGTGCGGTTGCATCACGTCTCGACCGACGAGGTGTACGGCGACCTCGCCCTTGACGAGCCCCAACGGTTCACCGAGGCCACGCCCTACAACCCGTCGAGTCCGTACTCGGCGACCAAGGCCGGCAGCGACATGCTGGTGCGGGCCTGGGTGCGGTCCTATGGCGTGCGCGCGACGATCTCGAACTGCTCCAACAACTACGGGCCGTATCAGCACATCGAGAAGTTCATCCCGCGTCAGATCACCAATGTCCTCACCGGTCGGCGCGCCAAGCTGTATGGCACCGGCCACAACGTCCGCGACTGGATCCACGTCGAGGACCACAACAGTGCGGTCCGGCGGATCCTGGAAAAGGGTCAGATCGGGCGGACCTATCTGATCAGCTCGGAGGGGGAACGCGACAACCTCACCGTGCTGCGCACCCTGCTGCGACTGATGGACCGGGATCCCGACGACTTCGACCACGTGACCGACCGGGTGGGCCACGATCTGCGCTACGCCATCGATCCGTCCACGCTGTACGACGAATTGGGCTGGGCGCCAAAGCACACCGACTTCGAAGAGGGCTTGCGCAGCACCATCGAGTGGTATCGCAACAACGAACCGTGGTGGCGCCCGATAAAGGACGCCGCGGAAGCTCAGTACGAAAAGCGCGGTCAATAGGATGCAAGCACGCGAACTCAAAGTCCCCGGCGCCTGGGAGATAACGCCGAAGATCCATCCCGATTCCCGCGGATTGTTCTTTGAGTGGTTCACCGACCACGGCTTCCGCGAACTCACCGGTCACCCCTTGGACATCAGGCAGGCCAACTGCTCGGTGTCGTCGGCCGGAGCCCTGCGCGGTCTGCATTTCGCGCAGTTGCCGCCCAGCCAGGCCAAATATGTGACCTGCGTGACCGGGGCGATCTTCGACGTCGTGGTCGACATCCGGGTTGGCTCACCGACATTCGGCCAGTGGGACGGAGTCCGGCTCGACGCACAGAACCACAAGTCGATCTACATCTCCGAGGGACTTGGCCACGGTTTCCTTGCCCTGGAAGACAATTCGACGGTGATGTACCTGTGTTCGGCGGAATACAACCCGCAGCGCGAACACACCATCCGGGCCACGGATCCCGCCCTGGCCATCGACTGGCCACTGGTCGAAGGGGCCGCTCCGAGCCTGTCCGACCGCGACGCCGCAGCCCCGACATTCGAGGATGTGATCGCCTCCGGCCTGCTGCCCAAGTGGGAGGACGCCCGGGCGTTCGTCGCGCAGTTGCGCGGCGACTGATTCGACATTCTGTTTCACTAGATCCGCCCGTTGCGGGTGCGCAGTCCTGTTCGCGAAGGAGAGGTCGATGAAACTTGAGTTGGTGATCGCTGTCGGCGCGGTGTCCCTCATGGCGGCCATCGCCGGTTGTTCCGGCGGCGAAAAGGGTTCCCCCACATCGTCGAACACGCCGACCACCGTGGTCGCCGGCGCGACTACCAGCTCCGCATCGGCAACCATCACTCCCGCGGCAGCGGGCGAAACCCGCGTCCTGATCGGCGGCCAACCGCTGAACACCGCCGGCCCCGTGGTGTGCAGCGGCTACGAAGGCAGGTTCTCCATCCAAATCGGCGACCCGATCACCGGCGTCATCGTCGGACTCGAACAAGACGGATCGGCAGTGCACAGCGCCGGGTTCGGCAACGTCGACGGCGTCGTCCTGAGCTTCACCGACGGTGCACCCGGCAACAGTGCCACGGCGACCAAGAACGGCGACAGCTACCGGGTGACCGGCACTGCGACGGGTGTGGACAACGCCGGGCAGTTGGTGACCAAGCCCTTCGAAGTCGACGTCACCTGCCCCTAAGTCTGGAGCCGATGGCAGATTCGGCGGCACTTGTGCAAGGAGTGTGTAAAGACGTCGTCAACTTGGCCCTTACGCGCCCGTAAATAGCTACTATCTCCGAAACGCGAGAGCGGTGCGGACCGCCTGATCAGCGTGGGAGTGGGCTATGTCGTTCGTGATCGTGGCACCGGAAGCCGTCACTGAGGCGGTGACAAGCCTCGAAAACCTCGACGCGACAATCCGTTCGGCACGCGCGGCGGCGGCGGTGCCGACGACGACCATCGCGGCTGCCGCCGCCGATGAAGTGTCGGCCGCCATCGCCGCGCTGTTCGCCCAGCACGGAGCGGCCTTTCAAACGCTCAGCGGCCAGGGTGCGGCTTTCCACACCCAGTTGGTGCAAACCCTCGAGGCGAGCGTGCGCGCCTATGCGGCGGCCGAAGCGGACGAGGTGACGCTGCTGCAGCTGCTGGAGGCCATCGAGCACGACGTGCTGATGCTGATCAACTTGCCCACCAACGTCGTGTTGGGGCGTCCGCTCATCGGGGACGGCGTCGACGGGATCACCAATGCCGCCGGAGTCGGTTCGGCCGGGGGTGCGGGCGGAATCCTGTGGGGCAACGGCGGCCGCGGCGGCGCCAGCGTCACCGACGGCGTGCCGGGCGGTGCCGGCGGACCGGCCGGCTTGATCGGTAACGGCGGCGCGGGCGGTATGGGCGGGTACGGTGCGACCGGCGGGGCCGGCGGCACCGGCGGCTTGCTGTGGGGCAACGGCGGGACCGGCGGGCTGGGCGGCTGGACCGCAGTCGGCGGCGCGGGCGGAAATGCGCTGCTCTTCGGTGACGGCGGCACCGGGGGTCAGGGCGGGACGTTCGTGGTCACCCCCGCCGGTGTCACCATTTCCGGCGGAACCGGCGGCACCGGCGGCACCGGCGGCCTGCTGTGGGGCAATGGCGGCGCCGGCGGGATCGGCGGCCCCTACGCAACTGGCGGCCGCGGTGGCAGCGCGCTGTGGTTCGGCGACGGCGGCACCGGCGGCATGGGCGGGGCCTTCGCAAACGGCGGATTCGGCGGCAACGGCGGGCACCTGGTTGGCAACGGCGGCGCCGGGGGTGTCGGCGGCGTCATCTCCGGCATCGGAGGCGTCGGCGGCGCGGGCGGCCACTGGCTGGGCCACGCCGGGGCCACCGGCGCCGACGGCGGCGCGGCGGCCGTCCAGCTCACCATGCACGGGACTCGCCCGACGCTGCAGGTCTCCGTCGACGGCGGGCCGTTCGTCCGGGCAAGCGTGGACACCGGATCCAACGCCCTGTTTTTCGCGCCTCAGGACGTCGATCTGGCGGCCCTTGGCGCGCCGATCCAGACCGGGCTCGTCTACAACTTCGGCGGCCCCGGCGACGAGACCGTCGTCACCTACAACCAATACCGAGCGGCGGTCAACTTCGGGAACGGAATCATGACGCAGCCGACCACCATTGGCGTCATCACCTCCGAAGTGCACAACGGAACACCGGTGGCACCCGAAACCCTCATCGGCGTGGGGGCAAACGCAAACCACCCGGCTTTCACATTCACCGCCGTGCAGCAGTTGCCGGGCGTCCTCGCCCACGGAATCCTGGTGAATCAGCCTCAAGGCTATTTTCAGTTCGGCGACAACCCACTCACCGAATTCGCTCGCGCCACCGGATCACCGTTCACCAACCAGTTGCTGTTGCGGATCAACGACACCGGCTTCCAGACGGTGACGCAAGGCGCCGTCGACACGGGCGGCGTCAACGGCGCGATACCCCTCAACCTGTTGCCCGCGGAACTACAGCACATCCCCGTGGGCGGGACACTTCCGGCTGGGACGAAAATCTATGTCATGGTGGGCGATACGCTGATCTACGAGCAGATAACGCTCGGTGGTACCAGCGCCACGATGGTGACCGCGGCGTTGGGATCCGGCGGTGTCTTCAACACCGGGAACTACCCGTACACCCTGATGCCGATCTACCACTCCTACGACCCAACCGGCGTCGGGACCATCGTCTTCGATCTGCTGCCCACTTAAAACTGCTGCCACCACCGGCTTGATGCCGAGACAACGACGACGCTACGACGGGCGATCGGATGCCCCGTCTCCTACGCGGGGCCACGCGCGAGCTCATTACGTAACACATCGCCGAAGTTGACCGAAGTTGTTGGTAACGGCGGAGAACTTGGGGGATGCATGTGGCTGGCGGCGTATCGGCCTACGCGGCTTCGCTTGCCTCCGATAGCGGATTCGGTGGACGCCCGGCAGGGCTATACGGGTCCACCCACAAAACGTTGGAACAAGTGCTGAAGTCCGTTCCGACAGGATGGCCGCGAAATTCCCGGGTCCGATTTTGACAGTATGAGAACGCAGGTGGAGTAGCCAATGAATAAAGTCTGGCTCGTTCCGATAATCGTATCCAGCACAATAGTCATTTCCCCCTCCCCGAGTGCTCACGCCGGTTTGTGTGATTACCCAGCCGTCCTCACCGGATCAAACGTTTTTCTTGCCCAGGGGGCTTACTGTGATTGGCCCACTGAAATCAATGGATCACATATGCACTGTGAGGCGGGCGGCGTAGCTGTCGACGTGGGCGGGGCTTTTGCCGGGGGCGCGACCCTCGGCCTCGGGGGCCCGGGTGTCGGCGGTGTCAGTTGTACGTGGCGGTGCCCCGACAACAGCATGGCACCGGCACCAAATCCACCCGGTGCCTGGAAATGGTATATGGTCCCCGTTCCGAATGCGTGCAAAGACCATATGCAACCGGCCGGATTTTCGAGTGCTCCCGTTCTTCCCGGCGAAGGTCTGCCAGTTCCGGCACCAGCTCCTGCAGAAGTAGGGGGACCGTTTTTGCCGCCGTTAGCGCCGGAAACCGAGCTGCCTTGATTATTGGAAAAGAGATGGAAAATGCGGCAGCGCGGAGCGGCTACACAGTTCCGGCTCGCGGCGGCGGCAAGGTGGTCGAAATGCTCACCGCGCCGCTGATCTCGTTCAATCTCCGCGCGGTCCTCGGCTGAAGGTCCGCCCAGAGCTACCTACATGTGCGGCAGATCAGCCAGAACCACCGCCAGACGCGGATCGGACACTTCAATCCTTCCGAAGAACCCCAGGAGCAACTCGTCGGGTTGCGCGTCGATCGACTCGTCACCGGCAGGCCGGGGTGCCGAGGGTGCGACGAATTCGACGGTGTCGTCGTTTCCCAGATGCACCCGATGTCGGGTAGAGGTTTTGCTCTCAACCAGTCGATTCATCGACTCAGCCGGGCCACGAATCGCGATGGATGCCGCCGCGGCCGGTATCTCCCACTCGTTGCCGGTGGCAGCGGCGATGTCGTAGCCGTGGACGAGCAGTTCGCACAAGATCCAACGAGCCCCACCACCGCCGGAGATCGTCGATCCACCGTGGAAGGGATACTGCCGGTCGAAATCGACTTTGAAGTAGACGCGGTCGATCACCGTACGCAGATTTGCCTCGAGCCGGTCGGCGATATCGTTTATGGCTCGGTCCGTGTACTCCGACAGACAGGTCGCATTCAGCTCTGCAACCCCGCCGTTAGTGGTAGCGCGTCGACGATCGCCAAGCAGCCTGCCCAGCACGGTCACAACGTGCGCCGCAGTCTCCACGGCCGTCCACGCAAGCCCAGGTACCGGCCGCGCGGCGCGATCCGGATCGAGCCCCCGGACCAACGAGACGAACCGCTTCCCGCTGTCATCGAGCGCGGCGAGAATATCGGCTTTGGTTGCCCCTTTCACCCGCTAAGCGTACGGCGGCCCGGGCGCTCGGACGTGATCGTTCCAGCACGGTGCACGACACCTACCCGTACACCCTGATGCCGATCTTCGGATCCTACGACCCAGCCGGCGTCATCGTTTTCGACCTGCTGCCCACCTAAATCCACCGACGCAAGAATTCTGCAAGATCTTCGGCGCACGCTGTCGGCATGAAGCGACAAATCACGGCGCTTGCCGCCACCGTATTGACCACGGGCGGAATGGGATTGGTAGGGCTGGCGCTGGCAGGCACCGCCCAGGCACTCCCCTCCTGGTGCCCCGGCCAACCCCTACCGAATGCCGATGTCAGTTGGGACATGACCCTCTGCCACGCCTACGAACTGAACCCGGACGGAAGCGTGCATCCAATTGGCACCTTCTTCCCGCCCGGGTACCGGCCACCTCCGAACGACCCGAATTGGTGCGCGAACAACCCGATTCCCTGTCACGCACTGTGACGCCGCAGACGGGGCAACCCCGTCACGACCGGCTGGTGCAGTGGGCGGCTACCGCAGCGCGGCACCGATTCGCCGCCACTGCTCGCGGGGAAACGCCCTCGGGTCGGCATCCAACGCCTGGACGCACACGTGGTCGGCGCCGGCCGACCGGTGTTCCTCGATCCGGCGCAGCACGGCGTCCTCATCTCCCCACGCGATGATCGCGTCGAACAGGCGGTCGCTCACGGTATCGATGTCTTCGTCCGAAAAGCCAAGGCGGCGAAGGTTGTTCGCGTAGTTTGGCAGCGACAAATAGTTGCGCAACCAGCCGACTCCGACGGCCCTGGCCGATTCCCGATCCTCGCAGAGGATCACCGTCTGCTCCGGTAGCACTAAGGGTCCGTCGCCCAACTCCTGTCGGACCTGCGCGGTGTGTTCGGGTGACACCAGGTAGGGATGAGTGCCGGCGGCGCGTTCGGCCGCCAAGCGCAACATCTTGGGACCCAGGGCGGCGATCACCCGACTGTCCCGGGGCACCGGACGCTCCGCGGCGTCCAATCCGTCCAGGAATGCCGTCACCGCGGCCAGCGGTTTGCGGTAGCGGCCGGGCTCCTTGGCGTCGATCAACCGGGCGTGGCTGACGCCGATGCCCAGCAGGAATCGGTCGCCGTGGTCGGCGGTCAACCGGGCAAACGAATCGGCCACCTCGGCGGGCTCGTGCATCCAGATGTTGAGGATTCCGGTCGCGACCACCGCGCGCTTCGTGGCGCCCAACAGGTTTTCCACGGCTTCGAGGAGCCCGGCGCCGCTCACGTCGGGAATCCACAGTGCCGAGAAGCCCAGTTCCTCCAGTTCCGCGGCCGCCTCGGCCGCCTCGCCGCTGTCGCCGTACCGCAACGACCCACTCCACACGCCGACGCCCGACAGCCTCATTTGCATCGCCTTCCCCTCGTTACTAGGATATGCAAGTATCTCCGATACTTCCTACCCGGTTGGGACAACCATGACCACTCAAATTCCGCACTTTATCGACGGGCAGCGCACCACCGGGCAGTCCACCCGCACCGCTGACGTCTTCAACCCCAGCACCGGCGAGGTCCAGTCGAAAGTGCCGATGGCGTCGCAGGCCGATATCGACGCCGCGGTGGCCTCCGCCGTCGAGGCCCAAAAGGGCTGGGCTGCTTGGAATCCGCAGCGTCGCGCCCGGGTGTTGATGCGGTTCATCGACCTGGTCAACAAGAACATCGACGAGTTGGCCGAGCTGCTGTCCCTCGAGCACGGAAAGACGCTGGCCGACGCCCGCGGCGACATTCAGCGCGGCATCGAAGTCGTCGAGTTCTGCATCGGCATCCCGCACCTACTCAAGGGCGACTACACCGAAGGTGCCGGGCCGGGCATCGACGTCTACTCCCTGCGCCAGCCCTTGGGCGTGGTTGCCGGCATCACCCCGTTCAACTTCCCGGCGATGATCCCGCTGTGGAAGGCCGGCCCAGCCCTGGCCTGCGGAAATGCGTTCGTGCTCAAGCCCAGCGAGCGCGACCCGTCGGTCCCGGTTCGACTGGCCGAGTTGTTCCTCGAGGCCGGCCTGCCGCCGGGGGTATTCCAGGTCGTTCACGGCGACAAGGAAGCCGTCGACGCCATTTTGCACCACCCCGACATCCAGGCCGTCGGCTTCGTCGGCAGCTCGGACATCGCGCATTACATCTATTCGACCGCCGCCGCCAACGGCAAGCGGTCGCAGTGCTTCGGTGGCGCCAAGAACCACATGATCGTCATGCCGGATGCGGACCTCGACCAGGCCGTCGACGCGTTGATCGGCGCCGGATACGGCAGCGCAGGCGAACGCTGTATGGCGATCAGCGTCGCGGTCCCCGTCGGCGAGCAGACCGCAGAACGGCTGCGCGCCAGGCTGATTGAGCGCATCAACAACCTGCGGGTGGGACACAGCCTGGATCCCAAGGCCGACTACGGCCCGCTGGTCACCGAGGCAGCGCTGGCCCGGGTGCGCGACTACATCGGCCAGGGCGTCGAGGCGGGTGCCGAGATCGTCATCGACGGGCGCGAGCGCAGAAGCGACGACCTCGCCTACGGTGACGCCAGCTTGGAGAACGGCTTCTTCATCGGGCCCACCCTGTTCGACCACGTCACCACCGACATGTCGATCTACACCGACGAGATCTTCGGCCCGGTGCTGTGCATCGTCCGCGCCCATGACTACGAGGAAGCCCTGCGGTTGCCCTCGGAGCACGAGTACGGCAACGGCGTGGCGGTCTTCACCCGCGACGGCGACACCGCCCGCGACTTCGTCTCGCGGGTACAGGTCGGCATGGTAGGCGTCAACGTGCCGATCCCGGTGCCGGTGGCCTACCACACCTTCGGCGGCTGGAAGCGTTCCGGCTTCGGCGACCTCAACCAGCACGGCACCGCGTCGATCCAGTTCTACACCAAGGTCAAGACCGTCACGTCGCGGTGGCCTTCCGGCATCAAGGATGGCGCCGAATTCGTCATCCCCACAATGAATTAACGAAATCGGCGGACACTTATGTTTACCCTCACCGACGAAGAGCGGGTGATCACCGAAACGGCGGCCGCCTTTGCCGAGAAGCGGATGGCTCCCTACGCACTGGAATGGGATGCCAGCCACCACTTTCCGACCGATGTGCTGCACGAGGCGGCCGAGCTGGGGATGGCGGCCATCTACTGCCGCGACGACGTGGGCGGCAGCGGACTGCGCCGCCTCGACGGGGTGCGCATCTTCGAGCAGTTGGCCATCGCCGACCCCGTCACCGCCGCCTTCCTGTCCATCCACAACATGTGCTCGTGGATGATCGACAGCTTCGGCACCGAAGAGCAACGCAAGGGCTGGATACCCCGACTGGCCAGCATGGACGCCATCGCCAGCTACTGCCTCACCGAGCCCGGTGCCGGATCGGATGCCAGCGCGCTGAGCACCCGAGCCGTCAAGCAAGGTGGCGACTACGTGCTCGACGGCGTCAAGCAATTCATCTCCGGTGCCGGTGCGTCCGACGTCTACGTGGTGATGGCAAGAACGGGCAGTGAGGGCCCGCGCGGGATCTCCGCGTTCATCGTCGAAAAGGGCACGCCGGGACTGAGTTTCGGCGCGCTGGAAGAGAAGATGGGCTGGAACGCCCAGCCCACCGCGCAGGTGATCCTCGACGGCGTCCGCGTCCCCGCCGACGCGATGTTGGGCGGCGCCGAAGGCGAGGGCACCGGCTTCGGCATCGCGATGAACGGCCTCAACGGCGGCCGACTCAACATCGCGGCCTGCTCACTGGGTGGCGCCCAGGCGGCCTACAAGAAGGCCGGCTCATACGTGCGCGACCGGCAGGCCTTCGGCGGCAGCCTGCTCGACGAGCCGACCATCCGGTTCACCCTGGCCGACATGGCCACCGGGCTGGAAACTTCGCGAATGATGTTGTGGCGGGCGGCAACTGCGCTTGATGAAAACGATGCCGACAAGGTCGAGCTGTGCGCGATGGCCAAACGCTACGTCACCGACACGTGCTTCGACGTCGCCGACAAGGCACTGCAATTGCACGGTGGCTACGGTTACCTGCGTGAATATGGGTTGGAAAAGATCGTCCGCGACCTGCGCGTGCACCGGATCCTGGAGGGGACCAACGAAATCATGCGGGTCGTCATCGGCCGGGCCGAGTCCGCACGGTTCCGGGCAAGCGCTTAGGAGGACGCGGTGACTGAGCATCTGACGGTCGCGTTCCTCGGGCTCGGCAACATGGGTGGTCCGATGTCGGCGAATCTCGTTGCGGCCAAGCACGCCGTGCGCGGATTCGACCCGGTGCCGGCGGCCGCCGCCGCCGCAGCAGCCAGCGGCGCCACGCTGTTCGACAGCGCCGCCGATGCAGTGGCCGGCGCCGACGTCGTCATCACCATGCTGCCCAACGGTGACGTGGTGAAGCGTTGCTACGCCGAGGTCCTTCCGGCCGCCCGCGAGAACGCGTTGTTCATCGACAGCTCCACGATCTCGGTGAACGACGCCCGCGAAGCCCACGCACTGGCCGAGTCCCACGGCATGCAGCAAGTCGACGCCCCCGTCTCCGGTGGCGTAAAAGGCGCGGTAGCCGGGACGCTGGCATTCATGGTCGGCGGCGAGGAGTCGGCGGTGGAACGGGCCCGCCCGGTGCTGGAACCCATGGCCGGCAAGATCATTCACTGCGGCGCGGCAGGCGCGGGGCAGGCCGCCAAGGTGTGCAACAACATGGTGCTGGCCGTGCAGCAGATCGCGATCGGCGAGGCCTTCGTGCTGGCCGAGAAGCTCGGGCTGTCGGCGCAGTCGCTGTTCGACGTGATCACCGGCGCGACCGGCAATTGCTGGGCGGTGCACACCAATTGCCCGGTGCCAGGTCCGGTTCCAACTTCTCCGGCGAACAACGACTTCAAGCCCGGGTTCGCGGCCGCCTTGATGAACAAGGACCTGGGTCTGGCCATGGACGCGGTCGCCGCAACGGGCGCGTCGGCACCGCTCGGCAGCCATGCGGCCCAGATTTACGCCGCGTTCATCGAGTCCGACGCCGCCAACGCCGGCAAGGACTTCAGCGCCGTGATCGAGGCGCTGCGCGGCAGCTGAGCGAACTCAGATTACCCGGGTGAGCTCGCCGGAAAGGTTGTATTGCAACACTTTTGAGCCGCGGGGGCCACTGACCGGCACTGAGATATGGGGTTCGGGATCGTTGGCAAAGGTTTTGTCCACCGTCAACGAGCTGACCTTCGCGTCCTCGACCCCAGAATCCTTGATGGCGGAATTCAAGATGGCACTGAGCACTTCCGGCTTGACCGTGTCGCTCGAGAACTTGCTCTCCTCGATAGCTCCCGGCTCGTTGTGGCTGACATCGACCGGCGAGATTTCTACGCCCCCTGTGCCGCGGTACTCGTACTCATCGACGTTCTCCCGCTTCTTGGGGTCAATCGCCTTCACCTGTACCGCGGTCAAGGAAACTGTGACCTCGAGGTAGTCGGCCGGGTTGGCGCCGATCCTGGCGTTGATCGCCTTGAAAGCCTTGGTCAGGTTCTCGGTGGTCCACTGCTGTTGGACGCTGGAAGGCACGCCGGGGCCGGTCGAGATGGTCACACCTCCCCCTTGCGACGGCACCGGGGCTCCGGGGGCCGGCGATGCGGTCGCCGCCGGCGGGGAGGCGTGTTGTGAATGATGCAAGGCTCGGCCGAGGAACCGTGAGCACCCCGCCGACGCGAGAACCGCAATGAGCAACACAGCGGCGACCAGGCGTGCCCGCAACACCATCGTTCTGCCTCCTAGGACGAAATTCGCTAGGCGGACACTACCCGACTTGTCTTTCGCATTTCGGATAATGACCGGCCTAAAAATCACCCGCGTTGCGGCGCAGCGTCTCGATGGACGACACCAACGCCCGCGATTCCTCCTCGGACATACCGATGTCGGCGAACACCTGCTCGTTGAGCGTGACGGTGGCGTCCTCGACGGTGGAGCGACCCAGGTCGGTGATCTCTACCAGCGTGGTTCGGCCGTCGGTGGGATGCGGCACCCGCCGCACCAACCCGTCTGCCTCCAGGCGGCGTATCGCGTGCGTGACGCTGGTGACGTGCACCTGCAGCCGGTCGGACGCCTTGGTGATCGGCAACGCGCCGGTACGGCTGAAGGCCAACAATCGCAGCAATTCGAATCGGGAGAAGCTCAGGTCATACGGCCGTAGCGCGGCCTCGACGCGCGCCAACAGAATCTGATGCGCCCGCATGACAGACGTCACCGCGACCATGCCCTGCGCCACGTCGGACCACCCGGCGCGCTCCCAGTTGGCGCGGGCGGCCGCGATGGGATCAGGCTTCGGCGAGGCGGCCACGCCCTTTCTTACCACTAGTTGCGCTGAACCGGCCCGGGCCGAGCCTCGTTGTACCCCATATGGGTCGCGACGCACCCAGCGATGGGTTGGACATCCAGCTCCGCGATGTGGTGCGCCAATACCGGGTAGGCGGTCAGACCGTCCGTGCTCTCGATGAGATCAGCCTGGGGCTCCGGGGCGGGCACTTCGTGTCGATCGTGGGCCCGTCGGGGGCGGGCAAGAGCACATTGCTGCACTTGCTCGGCGCATTGGACTCCCCCGATTCGGGGTCGATCACCTTCGCCGGCGACGAGATCGGCCGCCTCAGCGACGAGGAGCGGTCGGAGTTTCGCCATCACCGCGTCGGCTTCATCTTCCAGTTCTTCAACCTCCTGCCGACCCTGTCGGCCTGGGAGAACGTCGCGGTGCCGCGGCTGCTCGACGGCGTCCGGTTGCGCAAGGCCAAGCCGGATGCCATCCGGTTGCTGGACCGGGTCGGACTGGGCAATCGGATCGACCACAGACCCGCCGAACTGTCCGGCGGGCAAATGCAGCGGGTCGCCGTGGCCCGCGCGTTGATGATGGATCCCCCGCTGATCCTGGCCGACGAACCGACCGGAAACCTCGACTCCATCACGGGCGCCTCGATCTTGGCGCTGTTGGCCGAGATGGCGCACGACGCCGACCGCGGCCGCCTGGTGGTGATGGTGACCCACAACGCGGACGCCGCGGCGGCGACGGACCGGGTGATCACGCTGCAGGATGGCCGAGTCGGCTCCGACGAGTTGTCGGCGGTCCCGCAGTGAGACCCGGCTCGGGGATCGCGGCCGCGGCAAGCCGGTTGCGGCTGTTCAGCCTGCGCGAGCTCGCGGTGCACCGGCGGCGCACATTCGCCTCGATCGCCGTAATGGCCGTCTCCGCAATGTATCTGGTCGCCATCTTCGGCATCTTCGGTTCGATCAGCGAGTCGGTCGATCGGCTTTCGCATGGCATCGCCGGTGTCGCCGAGTTGGAAGTTTCGGGCATCACCGATGCAGGATTCCCGGACAGCATCAGGGCGGACGTCGCCGCGGTGCCCGGTGTGGAGAACGCGGTGCCGATGATCCGGACCTCGGCATCCACGGCGTCGGGACCGGTCCTGCTGCTGGGCGCGGACGCGAACGTCGCCGCGTTGCGGGGGGCTCTGAAAGATGCCGTCGTCGAGCATGGTTTGGCTGGACCGGCCCCCAGCTCGACTCCGGCACCGAACGGTGTTCGGGTGGGCCCGGGCGTCGGCCACGCCAAAGGCGAGTCCTTCCAGCTGGGTTCGGGTTCGGTCACCGTCACCGAGGTGCTCACGGGCAAGCGTCTGGCAGCCCTCAACGAAGGGCACTACGTCCTCGCCCCACTTGCGTTGGCTCAGAACGTCACCGGGCGACAGGGACAACTCGACTCGATCCTGATCACCACCAAACCGGGCACCGACCTCGCTGTCGTCCGCGCCAAGGTCACCGCAGCCGTGCAGGGACGGGCGCTCGTCGCGGAACCGAGCATGCGTGGCGCCCGGGCGGGCGACGGCGTCAAGCTGATGAACTACATGGGCCTGATGGGCGCCATGGTCGCATTGGCGGTCGGCGCCTTCCTTGTTTACACCACCGCGACCATGGCCATCACCCAGCGCCGACCCGTCATCTCGATGCTGCGCGCGATCGGCGGGCGGCGGGCCACCATTGTGCGCGACATGCTTGCCGAAGCCGCGATCCTCGGCCTGATCAGCGGAGCGATCGGGTCAGCGCTGGGAATACTGATGGGCCGCATGGCAATTGGCCGATTGCCACCCGCGATCACCCAGGGACTGGAAGCCCGCATCGAATACTGGCTGCCCCCCTACGCGATACCGCTCGCCGTGTTGGCCACCGCGCTCACCAGCGTGGCCGCCTCGGCGATGGCCGCCCGGCAGGTGTACAAGGTGTCACCGATCGAGGCGCTGGCGCCGGTCGGGGTGTCGGCCGCCGACCGTGTGCCCCGCTGGCTGCGGGTCGCGTGCGGGTTGGCAGCGGTCGCCGTTCTGGCGGCGTCGATCGCGGTGGTGGCCAACCAACGAGGGGCGTTGGCCTTCATCGCGATGTCGGCGGTGTTCTGCGCCGAGATCGCGCTCGGCTTCGCGCTTACCGTGCCGATCGTCAGAGCCACCGCCGCAACAGCGCGGGTGTTCGGGTCGGTCGGGGCATTGGCGGCGGCGACCATCGAGCGCGCACCGCGACGGGTCTGGGCAACGGTGATGACGGTGCTCATCGCCGTGGTCACCACCGTGGCGATCACCGGCACCAACAACGACATGATCCGGTCGGCTCGCGGCATCTTCGCCCCGGTCGCGGATGTCCCGGTGTGGGTGAGCGCGGATCCGCCGGACCGCTACCCCACCAGCGTTCTGCCGCAGGGCCTTTCCGCGACGGTGGCCGCGGTCCCGGGGGTGGCCCGCGTCACCGAGGGGGCGTTGGCCTTCGCCGTGGTCGGCGGCACCCGGGTACTGCTCGACGGGTTCTCCCCTGGAACCGCCGACGCGCTCTACCGCGCGCTTGACGCGAAGGTGCGCAACGACGTGCTGGCCGGCCGCGGCGTGGTGCTCTCGCAGAATCTGGGTAAAACCCTGGACGTCCGGGTCGGCGACGCGCTGCGCCTGCAAACGCCGCACGGCGTGCAGCAGGTACCCGTGCTGGCCCTGGTGCCGTTCTTTTCGACCGTCATCGGGACCGTCGGTATCAGCCTCGAACAGCTGCGCGCATGGTTCGATCGCCCGGCGGCCACCACGCTGCAAATCACCGCCGGACCCGGCGTCAACGCGGAACGACTGCTGGCCGACGTCCGCGGGGCCGTACCGAACCCCTACCACGTGTACGACGGCCACGCCGAACTCGCCGGCCTGGAAGCGCCACTACACCAGAGCATGTTCATCGCCAACGCCGTCTGGATCATCGTGGTGCTGGTGGCCGCGGTCGCGCTGCTCAACACACTGACGCTGTCGGTGCTGGAACGGCGCCGCGAAATCGGTGTCCTGCGCGCCATGGGATCGAGCCGCCCCTTCACGCTCCGGATGGTCCTGGCCGAGGCCGCGGGCATCGGTGTCGTCGGCGGGGTCTTGGGCCTGATTTTCGGCCTGACGGACCAGTGGCTGTTCAGCCTCGTCAGCGGGGACACGATGAATTTCCAGGTGGGCTTCCAGCCGAGCTACATGGCGCTCGTCTTCACCGTCGGTGCGCTGGTGCTGAGCCTGCTCGGCTCGCTGCCACCCGCCCTGCGCGCCGCGCGGTTGAACATCATCGAGGCCGTCAGCGTCGAGTAAGCCTGCCGAGCAGACGCAAAATCACCCGCGGCGGGCCTTCTCGGGGTGATTTTGCGTCTGCTCGCCGTGCAGCGTGAAATCAGAAACCCACCGGAAGCAATGCAATAAACAGGGGGGCCAGCGGATCGGTGAAGGGCAGGGCGATGCCGCTATTCAAGAACGGCAGGACCGGACTCTGGAAGTTGTTAATTGTCTGTCCGGGTGCACCCAAGCCGGTCGAGGATTCAAATCCCGAAGTCAAAGTATTGGTGAAGAACGGACTCGAAATCTTTAAGCCGACAAAGTCATTATCGGCCGCGTCACCAAGAGCGGTGAGGGTGAACGGCCCGAACGTCTGGGTCTGACTCTCGAAGGACGGATCTCCCGGCACCGGGTTGGTGATCGGGTTGAAGCCCAGGAATCCGGCGACTTGGGTGGCGAGGTTGCGCAACGACTGCTGCCACGGAGCCAATTGCGCGGCGGCCGCCGAGACCCCGGCGTGATAGGCCGCCATGGCTTCGACATCCTGCGCCCACATCGCCTCGTAGTCGGCCTCCATGGCCGCGATGGCCGGCCAGTTCTGCCCGAAGAGATTCGACATCAACAACTGCACCAAGCCATTTCGGTTGGCCTCCACCAACAGTGGATGAATCGTCGCCGCCCGCGCCGCCTCGAACGAGTCGACAATCGCTTGCGCCCGCCCGGCCGCCCCCGCGGCCTGCGTTGCGGCCGCGTTGAGCCACCCCGCGTAAGGAGACGCGGTGGCCGCCATGGACTGCGCGGCCGGACCCTGCCACGCCTGATCCACCAGCCCGGACGTCACCGACGAAAATGACGACGCCGCCGCGGACAATTCGTCCGCCAATCCGTTCCAGGCCGTGGCGGCCGCGAGCATCGGGGCCGAACCCGCACCGGAAAACAAGCGCGCCGAATTAATCTCCGGCGGCAGCATTGGAAAATCAACCATGACAGCCCCCTGTTCAAGCAAATCAAATTTTATACCTCTGTGCGCAATGAATTCAAGATTGTTGCGTATTCACGCGCCGGTTAATTGACGATTAGGGTGGCAAATCCCTGCAGATGAGGTTTGCACGGAAAAGGCACCGGAGTCCGGGCAATGCGGCGCAGTCGCGACGTGTCGAACCCCGCCGCGGCGATGGCGTCGACCGTCCGACGGTTGGGATGGCAACCGGAGGACAGCCAGGACCACGGCGTGGCGATCAGATCCTGCAGTCGGCCCACCAGACCCCCGCCGCGGACGTGTTCGAGGACCACCAACCTGCCGCCGGGAACCAGCACCCGCCGGATCTCGCCCAGCGTGGCGGCGACATCATCGACCGAGCACAACACCAACCCCACGTAAACCGAGTCGAAGCTGTTGTCGGAGAACGGGATCGACTCGCCCGTCCCGTCGACGATGTCGGCGGTGATGCCATGTCGAGCGGCAAGACGCGACGCCGCCCGCCGGAATGCGGACACCGGCTCGACTGCGGCAACCGAGGTCACCGTCGACGGCAGGAACTTCAGGTCGGCGCCGGGACCGAGTCCGACGACCAGCAGTCGGCCGGTCGCATCAGCGATCGCCGCTCGGCGATACCGGTTGTAGAACAATCGGTCGAACACCGGCATCCCGAGCCGATATACATAGGGGAACAACGGATTACCGCACGTAATTACCAGCATCCAATCGGTAGGGCGGATACTCGTCGCGCATCAGCGATACGTAGACCGCGACCCGATACCGCCATCGGACAATGCCCATCAGAAGATCGAACATGCCTTGGTTGATCGTCCCGGTGCACAACAGCCACACCGCGTTGATGACGCACAGCACCTGCAGCAGCGGCTCCATCGCCCAGCAGAGCACTATTTGGGGCAGGCCCAGCAGCCACTTCACCAACACCACCCACCTGGTCAGCCGCTCCGGATAGTCGACCTCGAGGTCGCCGGGATAGTCCGGCCGGGCGGCGAGGGTGAACGGCGGGTACTTGTCGGTGGTGTTCATCGGGAATCGGAAATTCATGACGCGCCACGACCAACGCAGCACTCCGACGTTGCAGTCGAAGATGGGGCGCGGATACCGTCCGGTGAACAAAATCGCAACGCCGGCAACGAAAGTCAGTATCGGATAGACCAGGTAGAGCACGATCAGGATGGGGTAGTGCGGGACGGCCAGCACACACCACTTGACCAACCAGAGCCAGCGCGACGGCGCATCGATCCCGCCGCGCACGCGCACCAGATCGGCCTGCTCGCTCACCGCACACCCCCGGCCAACAGGTCGCGGCTGATCTGCGCCGACATCCGGCGGTGACTGGTCCCACTCAGAAATGCCCGCAACGCCCAGGTATGGAGCCGGTCCGAGATCATCGCCGCCGGTGTGAGCACCGACTCACTGTGCGACACCTGCAGCGACGCGACCTTGGACACCGCCCTGACCCTGCGCCGCCTGGATCTTTCGTACCGACGTAGCGCGCCGGACAGGTCGTGGGCGTTGGTGTTGTCGCCGACGTCCGAGATCGCCTTGCACAGCACCATGGTGTCGAGCAGCGCCTGATTTGTCCCCTGGGCCAGCGTCGGTGGCATGGTGTGCGCGGCGTCGCCAAGCAGCGTGACCGCACCTCGCGCCGGAGGGGGGATCGGGTGGCGATAGTGCGGGTATGGCGAAGGCGCGAGGTCTTCGTCGGTCAGGGCGGCCAGGACTCGATCGACCAGCTCGGACCATCCGGCGAAGTGGGCCCGGATCATCTCGATCGGGCGGTGCGGCCTGACGAAGTCGTGTGACCACGGCAGGTCGAACCACCACTGCACGTCGCACTCACCGGCCGGCCACAGCCCCGTGTTACCACGGTTGCCGATAATCACCTGGGCGACATGCCTTTCCGTGAGGTCCGGCAGCGTCACCAACCCCTGCCAACTGCACCACCCGGTCGGCTTCGCGTGCCCGCCGCCGACCACGGCTCGCACCGTCGAGTGCAGGCCGTCCGCACCGATCAGCAGATCGCCCTCGGCCGAACGGCCGTCGTCGAACTCGACCCGGACGCCGCGCCCCGCTGAGCGCCCGCTGACCACCGCCACCACCCGGGAGTTGCACCGGATGCGTTCGGCGGGAAAGCCCTTCAGCAAGCGCTCCAGCAGCACGCGGCGTGGAACCATCCGAACCGGTGCACCCCAACGCCGCACCATTGCGGTCACGTCGAACGTGGCGAGCGCGCGGCCGCTGGACGTCAAAACCCGCACGGTGGATAACACCTGGCCGGCCCCGTCCATGTCGACGCCTAGCTGCCCCAGCACCGTCTCCCCGTTGGGCCAGATGGTGACGGCACCCCCACCCGCCTCCACATCCGGTCGCCGCTCGAACACCGTGACGTCGTGCCCGTCGCGCACCAAACCCCGGGCGACGGAAACACCGCCGACGCCGGCGCCGACAACGAGCACCCTCAAGCCGGCCTCCCCACCGCGGCCAACACCGCCTGGGTGGACGCCCGGCTGCCCACGGTGATGCGCGCACCGCCGTCGGGATACACCCGGACCCGCAGCCCGTTGCCGGTCAACTCCCCGCCCCACTGCCGACCCCTCGACGGCAGATAGACGAAGTTCGCGTGCGCGTCCGTGGTGTAGATCCCCAGGGCGCCCAGCCGCTTGCGCAGATACCGCCGTTCGGCGGTGATCAACTGAACCCGTTGCAGCAGTTGGTCTTCGGCGTCGTAGGAGGCCGCAACCGCGAACAGGCCGGTGATCGCGATGCCGAAGGGGGGCTGCTGAGCTCGTAGCGCCCGGGCGAGTTCGACGGAGGCGAGGCCATAGCCGATGCGCAATCCGGCCAGGCCGTACGCCTTGGAGAAGGTTCGCACCACCACCACGTTGGGGAATCGCTCGATCAACTCCGAAACGTCGAGCCGATGCTCGGGTGCGACGAATTCGATGTACGCCTCGTCCAGCAACACGACGGTGTCCGTCGGCACCTGCCGCAGGAATCTCAGCACCGCAGCCCTGGGCTCGATGGTGCCGGTCGGGTTGTGCGGCCGGCACAAGACCACCATCCGAGCGTCGGTCGCCGCGTCGGCCAGTGCGTCAAGATCGTGCTGACCGTGCTCGTCGAGCGGGACATGCACCGAGACCAGTCGGGCCATCTCGGCGAAGATCGGATATCCGTCGAAGGTGGGGGCCGCCATGACCATCCGATCGCCCGGTGCGGTCAGCGCATGCAGTGCCTGCAGGATCACGCCCGTCGCACCGGCACCCACCACCACCTGGTCCGACTGGGTCGGGTGTACTCCGGCATGACCGGCGATCAACCGGCGCAGCCGTTCTGGCAGCAACTCCGGGTAGCGGTTGGCCGCATCGACCGAGCGAATCAAGGCCGTCCGGACCGCCGGCAGCGGCGGGAAAGGCATCTCGTTGAGCGACAACGCAAAAGGATCGATCGCGTGTGGCAGCACACCGGGTATCCCGTCGTCGACCACACTCGGGACGGGCTGCATCAGGGTCGCCCACCCCAGCGCACGGCCGCGGCGCCGGCGAAGTCACCGGCATGCGCGAACGCGGCCATCAGAACCACATCGCCGTTCTTGACCCGGCCGTCGGATATGGCCCGGTCCAGGTTCACCGGAATGCCCGCGCCGAACAGGTTACCGCACTCGTCGAACGTGTCCTGGTGGCGTTCCTTGGGCAACTCGAGCGCCTCGCGCCAGTTGCGCAGGAACACCCGGTTGGGCTGGTTGCTGACGAACAGATCGATATCCTTGGCGCGCAGGCCGATTCGATCGCAGACGGCAAGGGCCACCTCGGGTACCAGCCGGTTGCCACGGGCCAGCACCTTGGTGATCTTGCTGTCGGTGAACCCGATGCTGCCCTCGCCGGGGCCGGCCTGCCACCACTTGCGGGGCGGGTCGAAGGAGAGCGTCATCTCGCCGGCGTATTCGCCGTAGGTGCGGCATTCGATACCCAGAATCGGCGACTGGTCCGACAGCGTGACCAAGCCGACCGCGGCCCCGTCACCCGGAACGGCCGACTGCGCCTTCCGCCGGATCCCGGGCTGATCGAAGAATTCTCCGGCGGCATTCTGGGCAACGGCGATCACCGCGGTGCGGCCCTCCCCCGTCGACAGCAGCTTGCGGGCGACGTTGAGCGCCAACACAAATGCGCCACAACCACCGTTGTGCAGATCGAGCACCCAGGACGGGCGCATGCCCAGCCGGTGCGCAATGCCGCCACCCTCGCCGTAGAACGCCATGTCCGGCACTTGAGTGTGGGTGATCAACACGTCGGCGCTTTCGATGACGTCGCGACCGTGGCGCTCGATCAAGCCTTGCGCGGCACGCTCGACCATGTCGGCGGCACTCTCGTCTTGGGCCACGTGATGACGAAACTTGGGTGCGCGAAACATGAGATTGTCTCGCAGGTCGTCTGATTCGGCGAACTGCGCGTAATAGTCCGCGCCGATCGGTTCGCCCGGTAGGTAGGTGGAGACGTCAATCAGGCTGACGGCGACTGGGTTCACTGTGTCACCTCATCCAGTCTGGGGTGACGGGCAGGCCGTTGTGGTACCGGTATTCCGCAATGGCCTTGAGGTTCTTCAGTTCCAGCAGATGGCCGGCACCGAACATGTCCCAGAAGTCGCCGACCCATACCGGTCGCTGCGGCGGCGCGGTTTCCGGGTAGGGGTTGCTGTCGTAGAACGGGTGATGGCAATTGGTCCACAGCACAACGGAACCGGGCTTGTTCAGCACCAGTTGGGCGTCGATCACCCGCATCAGGTAGATCATCCACAGGTGCTCGCCCTGATCCCAGGCGCAGTGATAGTCGACGGTCCGGGCCTGCTTGTTGGCCACGGTGCGGGTGTAGATCTTGGTCTCCGAACCGAGCCGGTCATGGGCCAGCCACAGGCCGGGATCCTCGGTACTGGTGAACCCGCGCAGGCTGTAGGTCCACTCCTCCAGGCTGCGCGTGTCGGCCAGGTAGGCGAACAGCTCGTCGGGCGGGCAGTCGATGAAATCGTTGACGGTGCAGTACTCGCCGAAGACTTGATCGTGCGGGTACACCGACCGCATCATCTCCATGATGATTGGGGTGGCCCGCTCGCGAGGGGTGGTCTCGACGCGGATCACGCCGTCGATCGAAACGGCGATATCCTCAAGCGCTGGCAGTGCTTTTAATGACATCGGTTTGGTTCTCCTTTTCGGTTGTCCGAGCGAGAAACGGTGCGAACGGCGGGATCTCGTCGGCGGCGCACTCGACGCTCACCACCGCGGGCCCGTCGACGTCCAACGCCGCCCGCAGCGCGTCGGCGAAGTGATCGAGCTCAGCCACATCGACGGAGGTGAGTCCGGGGAACATCGCGGCCAGCCCGGCTCCCAGCTTGCTCGCCCGAAATCGGTTGTAGCTGTAGAGGTCGTCGTAGAAGAGTTGTTCGCGGGTCACGCACATGGCGTGGGCGTTGTTGTTGAACAGGACGAAGGTCAGCGGCAGCTGGTATTGCACGGCGGTGTGTACCTCGGTGCCGTGCATGAAAAACGCGCCGTCCCCGGCGATTACGACGGTGCGGCCGTCGGGACGGCCGCTGTTCGCGCGCCCGAACGCCATTCCGATGCCGGCACCGAAGCTGTAGCCCATGCCGCCCATGCCGAGCGCGACCGTGAACCTGCCGCCTCGGCGAGCCGGCAGGTAATGGATCGCGGCCGCACCGGTGTTGCCGGCGTCGACGACGATGTCGGTGCCGTCGGGCAGCACGCCGTCCAGCACCGCCATGGCGTCGCGGTAGCGCACACCTGGGGCGGTCAATGGTGGCGTCGTCAGTTCCTTGTCGCCGTACCCTCCAACCTCGCCGAAGGGCGCGCTGCAGGGCACGTGAAACCCGTTGGACGAACGCCGTTCGGTCATCGCTTCCGAAAGGGTGGCGGTCAGCATCCGCAATGAGTCGCGCAGATTCTCGGTGTGCACGTGAGTGCAGGCAAGATACGGCGGCGCGGACCCGATCGAAACCGTCTGCACCGACGCCAGCGCCTCCTCCAGCCCGGCGCGTGCGGTCACCGACAGCCGAGTCCCGACGACCAGACACACCGCGCTGGCGGCCAGCGTTTCGGCCACGGTGGGGTGACCCATCACTCCGGTCACCCCCAGTAGCGGTGACCCGAAACCCGTTGCGGCGGCGGCGTCTTTGGCGTCGGGAACCGTCGCGACGCGTGCCCGCAGCACCCCTCTCAGCGCTTCGAGCTCGACCCTGGCGTCGTCACGGGCGACCTGTTCGCCCGCGATGATGGTGACCGGGCCGCCCGCGTTGCGCAGTACCCGCGCGATGGTTTTCGGGTCGCCCGCGGGCCGCCGGTCGGGCAAGCGTTCGCCGGGGTGACCGATCTCGACATAGCCCTGCTGAATGTCCTTGGGCAACAACAGCACCGCGGGACCGCCGGCGCGTGCCGCGGCGATGGCACGAGGCAGGGCGGAGCCGATGTCGGCGGCAGTGAGCACCCGCCGACACCAGACCGACACCGCCGAGAACACCGCCTCGGCGTTCAATGCCCCGTTGCGGCCGCTGGTGTCCTGAAAGCTGCCCCGACCGTCCATCGCGGTGGCGGGTTGACCTACCAACGCCAACACCGGAACACGGCTTGCCAACGACTCGCCCAGTCCCGCGACCAGATTCAGTGCGCCGCCACCGGAGGTGGCCATCACCACGCCCAGACCGGCTCCGCTGCGGCTGTAACCGTCGGCCATGGTGGCGGCGGAGAACTCGTGCTTGGCCAACACCGCGGTGATCGACGACTGGAAATGCGCCGCGTCGTAGAGATCTTCGATGTTGGCGCCATCCACACCAAAGATGTGGTCGACTCCCATTTCGGCGAGGTATTCGACGATGTGGTCGACCACCCGGTGCGTCCTGGGCATGTCTGTAATACGACGGGCCGCGACCTAAGGTTCACCGCCCGTTCAAGAAGCTACAGTGAGCGCTCCAACAGCACCTTGCCCGTGTCAGCGGAAACCACTTGCACGGCGGCGATCTGGTCGACTGGCAGCGCGGTACTTCCGGCCGGTGTCGCGGTGTGGCCTGGTGCCGCGACCCAGGTCGCCAACCGGGATTGGCTGCCGTCGCGACCGACGACCACCATGGCCAACGTGTCGTGCGGCGCGTCCGGCGGTGCCAGGCACACGCACTTCAGGTTGATGAATGTTCCCCAATGCTGGCCGGTGACCGTCACCGTCGACGCCAGTAGGGAAGTCCCGACCTGAGCCATCGGTTGCGCCGACGCCGTCACCTCGTGCGCCGGTGTCGAGAACCCCTGGATGCCGACGAACACGCCGAACGCCAGCACCACGGCTGCCGCGGCCGAGGCGACCCACGCCACCACCCGAGTACGCCGACGCCTTCTGCGCACCGCTTCCAGCAGGGCCGGCAACAAGGTGGGTGACACCGGCGGTGTCGCCGGGCCAACCCCAGCGGCCGAGAAGGACTCGTCGATCTCGGCCACGTCTTCGCGGCTCAGCTTCGCAAGCAGTCCGGGCACACCGCTCATTTCGGCGACAGCGGCCCGGCAAGCCGCGCACTCGGCCATGTGCGCCTCATATTCGCGTCGCTCCGTCGCCGACAGCGACCCCAGCACATACGCGGCGTCCCACGTCGCGTAGCTGTGGTCCACCGGCGGGCCAAGCGCACGCAGCGGCGTCGTCATGTCGTCCATCTCCCGTCACCCCTTAAGCATTCGGAGCCGAAGACCACCCGGATGGGCTGTTCGGGTGTCATCTTGTGACTCCGTGTTCCTGCAGAGTGAGCCGCAACGCCCGCACTGCATAGTGTAGGCGCGACTTCACTGTTCCTTCCGCGATTCCAAGATCCGTAGCTATCTGGGTGGTCGTCCAGCCGCGGTAGTACGACCGGATGATCACGGCCCGGTGCTCCGCGGACAGCTGGGCTATTGCATCAGCGATCAGCAGCCGGTCCAGGGCGGCATTCACCTCGTCCGGTGTGGACTGCTCCGGTGCGCCGTCTACGTCGGTCGATGCGACGACGTTGCGAAACCGCGGACTGCGTCGATCGTCGATGATCATGTTGCGCGCCACCGTGAACAACCAGGCCCGCGCCGACCGTTGTGTGTCGTTGATAACTTCCGGGTGTTGCCACGCCCGCAGCAGCGTCTCCTGGACGACGTCCTCGGCTTGGGCCGTATCGCCCGTCAGACGCAGCGCGTAACGCCACAGAACCGCGGCATGCTCGTCGTAGAGCGCCTTCATCAATGCGGCTTCTGCAGCCGCTCCGCCGGCTACCTCAGCCACTCGACCACCTCCGCAAAGTGACACGAGTCGAGTAGGCGATTAGTTCAACCGTGCCTGGTGATCGGCAAAGCTAGAGTCACGCCACAGTCAGTATGCGCGGTCCGTCCTCGGTTACCGCCACGGTGTGCTCCCAATGCGCCGCTCGTGACCCGTCGGCCGTCTTGACCGTCCACTGGTCGTCGAGCACCACCGTTTTGCCCGTTCCCAGGGTGAGCATCGGTTCGATGGCCAGCACCGAGCCCACGGCCAGCAGCGGCCCGCGTCCGGGCGAGCCCTCGTTGGGCAGGAACGGATCCATGTGCATCTGGCGGCCGATGCCGTGGCCTCCGTAGCCGTCCACGATCCCGAATGACCGTCCATAACGGGCCTCGGCGGCACGGGTGCCGGTCTCGATGGCATGGGAGACGTCGCTCAACCGGTTGCCGACGACCATTGCAGCAATGCCGGCCTCCAGCGATTCCTTGGTGGCCTGCGAGAGCGCGTCGTCCACCGGAATGAGGTTGCCGATCCCGAACGTGATCGCCGCGTCCCCGTGCCAACCGTCCAGCACGGCGCCGCAGTCGATGGACACCAGGTCTCCGGGGGCCAGTAACTCGGTGGCCGACGGGATGCCGTGGACCACCCGGTCATTGACCGAGGCGCAGATCGATGCCGGATACCCGTGATAGCCGAGGAACGACGGGATGGCGCCCGCTTCGCGGATCACCGACTCGGCGATTTCATCGAGGCTGAGGGTGGACACGCCAGCCTCCGCGGCCTTACGGACCGCCTCTAGCGCGGTGGCCACCACCGAACCGGCGGCCGCCATCGCATCGAGTTCGCCGGGGGTGCGCTGTGGTACGGCTTTGCGGCCCCGCAGCCGTGCCAGGGCACGCACAGCTATTTGCCCAGTGCTCGCAACGCGCGCGCGAACACTTCGTCGAGGGATCCGACCGCGTCGACGGTCTTCAGCTCATCGCTGTAGTAGTCCAGCAACGGCGCTGTTTCGGCTTGATAGACCTTCATCCGGTTGAGGATGACCTCTTCGGTGTCGTCCGCGCGGCCCCGGCTCTTGAGCCGCTTCAGCAGCTCCTCGTCGGAAACCCGGAACTCCACCACCGCATCGAGGTCGCAGCCCCGGCGTTCGAGCATGTCGTGCAGCGCCTTGGCCTGTTCCACCGAACGCGGGTAGCCGTCCAGGATGAAGCCGTTGGCGGCGTCGGGATCGTTCAGCCGGTCGTCGACGAGCGCGTTGGTCAGCTCCGAGGGCACCAGGTCCCCGGCATCCAGATAGCGCTTGGCCTCGAGACCCAGCTTGGTGCCCTCTTGGATGTTGTGACGGAAGAGGTCCCCAGTGGAGATATGCGGGATGTCGAGCTTCTCGGCCAGCTTCTGGGCTTGCGTTCCCTTCCCCGCTCCGGGCGGGCCCAGCAAAACGATTCTCACTTAAGGAACCCTTCGTAGTTGCGCTGCATGAGCTGACTCTCGATCTGTTTGACCGTATCCAAACCGACGCCGATCATGATCAGAACCGCGGTACCCCCGAAGGGTAGGTTCTGGATTCCGCCGGTATTGCCAATCTGCAGAAACAGGTTCGGCAATACAGCGATAACGCCCAGGTAGATCGAGCCCGGCAGGGTGATTCGGCTTAGCACGAAACGCAGGTAGTCGGCGGTCGGACGGCCCGGGCGGATGCCGGGGATGAAGCCGCCGAACTTCTTCATTTCGTCAGCGCGTTCGTCGGGATTGAACGTGATCGACACGTAGAAGTAGGTGAAGAAGATGATCAGCCCGAAGTAGATGGCGATGTAACCCGGGTTGCTGGGGTCGGTCAGGTAGGTGTTGACGAACTTGTCCCACCAACTGTGGCCGACACCGCCGCTGCCACTGCGGACCAGCTGCGTGATCAGATGCGGGATGTAGATCAGCGACGAGGCGAAGATCACCGGGATAACGCCCGCCTGGTTGACCTTGAGTGGCAGATACGTCGAGGTTCCGCCGTACATCCGCCGGCCCACCATGCGCTTTGCGTATTGCACCGGGATGCGGCGTTGGCCCTGCTCGACGAACACCACGCCGACGATGATGACCAGCGTGGCCACGCAGACCGCGGCGAAGGTGAACCCGCCGCGGCTTTCCAGGATCTGGTTGCCTTCGGCGGGGATGCGGGCCGCGATGCCGACGAAGATCAGCAGCGACATGCCGTTTCCGATGCCGCGTTCGGTGATCAACTCGCCCATCCACATCACCAGGGCGGCTCCCGCCGTCATCACCAGCACGATGACGACAAGCGTGAAGATGCTTTGGTCGGCGATGATGTCCTGAGTGCAGCCCTGCAGCAGCCCGCCATTGGCGGCCAGGGCCACGATGCTGGTGGCCTGCAGGATGGCCAGGGCGATGGCCAGATACCGCGTGTACTGCGTCATCTTGGCCTGGCCGGCCTGGCCTTCTTTGCGCAGTTCTTCGAAGCGGGGAATGACCACGGTGAGCAGCTGCGTGATGATGCTGGCGGTGATGTAGGGCATGACGCCCACCGCGAAAACCGTCAATTTCAGCAGTGCGCCGCCGGAGAACAGGTTGATCAGCGAGTAGATCTGTCCGGACTCGCCGCCGCTGACCTCGTTGATGCATTGCTGCACATTCTTGAAATTGACGCCGGGCGACGGCAGCGACGCGCCTACGCGATACAGAATGACGATGCTGAGCGTGAAGAGGATCTTCCGTCTGAGGTCGGCTGTTCGCAGCGATGAGATGAAAGCCGAAAGCAAATCTTCCTCCTGCGAAGCGGGGGTATTCCTGCATCACGCGCCCACTCCCGCAGGCCAGGACGTACGGCCCGACCAATTCCAGCGCGTCAAATCGTGTACGAGACTAACAGCTAGTTTGCACAGGTCTTTCCCAGGCCGCCAGGCTGACGACCCCGTGTGCGCTTCATTATATTTGCTAATTAATGGGTTACGACACGTCAGGGGCATAAATGACGCAAGTGGGCAGCGCGCGGTTTGAGGGCGATACCTGGGACCTGGCATCGAGCGTGGGTTTGACGGCCACCATGGTCGCCGCCGCCCGGGCCGCGGCGAATCGAAATCCCGACGCGGTGGCGCACGACCAGTTCGCCGAGCCGCTGGTGCGCGCGGTGGGTGTGGACTTCTTCACCCGGATGGCCGGCGGCGAGCTGGACCCGGCGGAGATGGACGAGGACGAGGCCAGGGGGTTGCGCAGCTTCGCCGACGCGATGGCGCTGCGCACCCGGTTCTTCGACGACTTCTTTTTGGACGCGGTGGCTACGGGCATCCGGCAGGCGGTCATCTTGGCGGCCGGCCTCGATTCGCGCGCCTTCCGGCTGGCCTGGCCGGCCGGCACGACCGTGTTCGAGGTCGATCAGCCCGAAGTGATCGCCTTCAAGACGGCGACGTTGACCGACCTGGGTGTCAGCCCCACGGCGGACCGCCGCACTGTGGCGGTTGACCTGCGTGACGATTGGCCCGCCGCGCTGAAGGCCGCCGGTTTCGACGCCGCCCAGCCCACGGCCTGGATCGCCGAGGGCCTGTTGGGCTATTTGCCGGCCGAGGCCCAGGACCGGCTGCTCGACCAGGTCACCGCCCAGAGCGCGAAGGGCAGCCGGGTCGCCACCGAAGGCCTGCTCGACATCAACGAGCTGAACGAAGAGGAACTCCGGGGCCGCATGAATCGTGTTTCCGACCGGTGGCGACGGCACGGCCTGGAACTCGACATGGCGGCGCTGGTGTATTTCGACCAGCGCAGGGATGCGGCTTCGTATCTTGGCGACCACGGCTGGCGGACCGTCACCGCCGATGACGCCGAGCTGCTGGCCGAACACGGACTGCCTCCGATCGACGGCGATGATGCCCCGTTCGGCCGGGTGGCCTACGTCTGGGCCGAGCTGACCTGAGTCGTTGACGGCTCCCAAAGCAGCCCTAAATACAGAAGGAAGGTCGGGAGACCCCATGACTCGCAGTGACCAAGACACCTGGGATCTGGCTTCCAGCGTGGGCGCGACGGCCACCATGGTCGCGGCCGCCCGCGCCCTGGCTTCCGAAGATGCCGACCCGCTGATCAACGACCCGTTCGCGGCGCCGCTGGTGCGCGCGGTGGGCCTGGACTACTTCACCCGCCTGGTCAACGGCGAGCGGGTCGAGGGCACCGAACGCGACCTGCAGTTGATGAAGGATTCGATGGCCGTGCGCACCCGCTTCTTCGACGAGTTTTTTCTCGCCGCCGCGGGGGACGGCGTCCGCCAGTCGGTGATTTTGGCCGCCGGTCTCGACGCCCGGGCCTACCGGCTGCCGTGGCAGCGCGGCACCGTCGTCTACGAGGTCGACCAGCCCGAGGTGATCGCCTTTAAGAACGAAGCCATGTCACGGCAGGGAGCAGTGCCGTCGGTCCACCGGAAAACGGTCAGCATTGACCTGCGTGACGACTGGCCGGCCGCCTTGCGGCGCCACGGTTTCGACCCCGGAAGACCCTCCGCGTGGAGCGCGGAAGGCTTGCTGATGTATCTGCCACCCGAAGCCCAGGACCGGCTCTTCGACAACATCACCGAGCTGAGCGCACCCGGGAGCCGGGTGGCCACCGAGTTCAATCCCGACACCTCGACGACCATGAGCGAACGCGCCCGGGAGTTCAGCCGGCGCTGGGCGAACTTGGGCTGCGACATCGACATGTCCGGCCTGTTTTACGACGGCGAACGCAGCAATGTCGTCGAGTACCTGACAGATCGGGGTTGGCAAGTGACCACCCGGCAGCGCCGGGACCTGTTCACCGACTACGGGCGCGTCTTTCCGGACGAGGAGGCGGGCCAATTGCGCAACATCGTCGCGGTGACCGCGACCAAGAATTAGAGTCGTCCCCGCCGACGCTCGGGCAGCACGGCTCCGTTCGGAAACTCGACATCGCAGGTTGCCGAAACACATTGGCGGCCAATGCGTCTCCCTTGCGGCTTTTCCGGCGGGACGTTGCGCCCGAAGCCCGAATCCTTCGAACCCATCCACGGAGATGACCTATTCAGTTGCAGTTTCTCCAAGGGGCACAACGACTTCCACGGCTTCCACGGCGGCTAGCAGCTAGCGTCAGGCGAGCCTCAACTGAGGCTCAGGCAAGAACAGACAACCTCCCGCCACAAGGCTGCACGTGGACTGCCGGGGCGCACCAATGATTGACGGGCTTGATCATGAGCCCGTACGGGCGGGCAAATGAGTTTCGCTGCGACGGCGCCGGTCTAGCTGGGCTTGGCCGCCGGTGCGCGCACGACCATCGGGACGGCGGGGAAGGCCCATGCCATCTCCGCGCGCGATGCGCGCAGGGCGGCAGTGCCGTAACCCTTCTTGCGGTGTTCCGGATGAATCCAAATCCGAACATTCACCTCGCCCTGCAGAAGTTCGCCGAACACCAATCCGACCTTTTCGCCGGAATCGACGGCCACGAACCACGCGGCTTCCTCGTCATGCAATCGCTTGATCGCGGCCTTGATTTCGTCGTCGACCGATCCGGCTGCTCGACCCGATCCGTCGCCGGCCGCCTTCATGTCCTCGGTGCGCGCCGCGAAGATGTCGCGGTCCGCGGTGGGCGAAAACGCTTTCAGCTCCAGGGTCTCGCCGGAACTCGCGGGTCGTTCGCCGAGCGCGAAGCTCAGTTGCTTGTTCAAATCCTCTAGTTCGGCAAGGATCTTGGCGCGCGCATCCTGAGTCAGCTGATCGAACGACATACTCATCACCGCCTCGGCGGCGGCGTGCGACGTGCCGAGCAGTTTCACGATCTCTTCCACCGCGGCGGCCTTGTTCTTGGCTTCGACGATGACGTCGGCCACCTCATGCCGGCGCTCCAGCGCGGCGAGCAAAGCATCGGCAATCTCTCGACGAACAGCGGTCTGGTCGTGGTCGGTCATTGCACTAGCGTAGAACGCCACGGCCGCCGCTGTGCAACGATCGTTAAGCCAGCCTCGATCCACTGAGTTCCAGGAACCGGTGATAGCGGTCCTTGGTTGCGCTCACCCAGGCCGGCTGAGGTTCGACCGTGCGCCCGATGCGGGCCCAGCGCGCGGCGTCGGTGATCGACGACTCCAGGCCGACCGCCATCCGAGCCAGAAAGGCCGCCCCCAATGCGGCACCTTCGGCAACAGCAGACACCTCCACCGGCCTGCCGGTCACATCCGCGATGGCCTGTATCCACGGCTGCACGTGGGTGCCTCCACCGGAGGCAACGATGCGCGCCACCGGCGCCCCGCTCAACTCGATGAGCTGTCGCACCACGAAGGCCGATGCCTCGTAGGCGGCCCGGCGCAGCGACGTGCCGTCGTGCGTGAGGTCCAGCCCGTGCAACGCTGCGCGACGATGCGGATCGTGCAGCGGCGTGCGCTCGCCGCGAATATAGGGCAGCCACAACGGCACCCGCCTCGGATCTAGGTCTCGCGAAACCCCCGGCGCCACAACCCGATTGACCCAATCGAGAAACAGCCCCCCGGCGTTGCTGGCGCCGCCGATCTTGCTCAGGCCGGGCAGCGTGTGCGGGATGGTCCACAGGCCGGGTACCTGCCGCACCCCGGTGATGGTCGTCCACACGATCAGAGTGGTGCCGCACAGCACCAGCACATCGCCCTCGTTGTCGGCACCGGCGACCAATTGTTCACACAGCGCGTCGATCGCTCCCACCGCCAGCACCGAACCGCTGGCAGGCACCTCTCCCACGGCCGCGCCAAACTTTTCCACGCGGGGCATTTGGTCAACGGCCACACCGCAATCGGCGCATGCGTCCGTATTCCAGGCGGTTCCGTCGAAGAGGGGAAGGGTGGTGATCGCGGTTGCGAAATCGATCACCGCCTGACCGCCCAGGGCGTGGTTGGCCACCGCAGGTGCCGGCCAGTAGCCGGCCGCGTCCGGTGCCTGGGCGGCCGTCCAGCGGAGAAACTCGGTGGCCTCGCCCACCGCCGGGAGCGGCTGTTCGACCGCGGCGCCCGGCGCCCAGCCCCGGCTGTCGCCGTACAGCAGTCCCGGGGTGAGGGGCCGCCCGTCGTCGTCCACGGCGGTCATCGAGGGCACCATCGCGGACACCGCCACGGCGCTCGGCCGTGTTTCGACCAACCGCTCCACGGCCGCGAGCGGCGCGCGGCGCCAGGCCTCCTCGGCGTCGTGCTCGAGCTGGTCGGGGGCCGGCACGCGCAGCTGGTGGGCGACCCGCGCCCGCGCGGTCACGCGACCGTTTTCGTCGGCGGCTACCGCTTTGACCGCGGTGGTCCCGATATCGATGCCGAGTGTGACATCAGTACGTGACACGCGGGCAACGGTACGCCAGCATTGGCGTACGTGACTCCTCGACCGCGCGCCCTGGTGACGGCCCCGTTGCGAGGGCCGGGATTCGCCAAACTCCGGCAGTTGACCGACGTGGTGTACGACCCGTGGATAAGCGAGCACGATCAAAGGTCGTTGCGAATCTACAGTGCCGAGCAACTGGCCGAGCGGATCGCCGCCGAAGCGGCCGAAATCCTCGTGGTGGAGAGCGATTCGGTCAAGGGCCCGGTGCTGGAACTGGGTCTGCGCGCCATCGCCGCCACTCGCGGGGATCCCAACAACGTCGACATCGCCGCCGCCACCGCCGCCGGAATTCCGGTGCTCAACACTCCGGCCCGAAACGCCGACGCGGTTGCCGAACTGACGGTGGCGCTGTTGCTTTCGGTTACCCGCCACGTCGTGACCGCCGACGCCGACGTGCGGTCCGGCAACATCTTCCGCGACGGCTCCATCCCCTACCAGCGGTTCCGCGGCTGGGAGATCAACGGGCTCACCGCCGGCCTGGTGGGCCTGGGCGCCGTCGGTCGCGCGACGCGGTGGCGGCTGTCCGGATTGGGCATGCGGGTGATCGCGCATGATCCGTATAACGACGAGGCTCAGCACAGCCTGGACGAGTTGCTGGCCAAGTCCGACGTCGTATCGCTGCATGCGCCGGTCACCGACGACACCGTCGGCATGATCGGTGCCGAGCAGTTCGACGCCATGCGTGACGGCGTCGTCTTCCTCAACACCGCGCGCGCTCAGCTGCACGACACCGACGCGCTGGTCGCGGCGCTGCGCTCGGGCAAGGTCTCCGCGGCCGGGCTGGATCATTTCGTCGGTGAATGGCTGCCCACCGACCACCCGCTGGTGGGGATGAGCAACGTCGTACTGACCCCGCACATCGGTGGTGCCACGTGGAACACTGAAGCGCGGCAGGCGCAGCTGGTTGCCGACGATCTAGAGGCGCTGCTGACGGGCAACGCGCCCGTCCATATCCTCAACCCGGAGGTGCTGGGCTGATGAAATTCGTGGAGAACCCGGAGACAGCAGTGCTGGCCGCGGCCAAGGACATGCTGCGCCGCGGTCTCGTCGAGGGCACGGCCGGCAACATCTCGGCCCGGCGCTCCGACGGCAATCTGGTCATCACGCCCTCGTCGGTCGACTACGCCGACATGGCGCTCGACGATCTGGTCCTGGTGGATCCGGACGGCGCCGTGCTGCAAGCCAAAGAGGGTCGCATGCCGTCGACCGAGATGCAGTTGCATCTGGCGTGCTACCGCGCCTTCGACGACATCGGCAGCGTGATCCACAGCCATCCCGTGTGGGCGACCATGTTCGCCATCGCGCACCAGCCGATCCCCGCCTGCGTCGACGAGTTCGCCGTGTTCTGCGGCGGGGACGTGCGCTGCACCGAGTACGCCGCGTCCGGCACACCCGACGTTGGGGTGAACGCGGTCAAGGCGCTGGAGGGCCGGGGCGCCGCGCTGATCGCCAACCATGGTCTGGTGGCGGTAGGCCCCCGGCCGGACAAGGTCATGCACATCACCGCGCTGGTCGAGCGCACCGCCCAAATAGTTTGGGGGGCAAGGACTCTCGGTGGCCCAGTGCCGATTCCGGAGGACGTCAACCGGAACTTCGCCGGCGTCTACAGCTACCTGCGCGCCCACCAGTGACGGGCCGGGTCCAACTTGGTCGCGCCAGCGTGACCCGAGTCCTGGAACTGCGATGGGATCTACCGGTCCGACTGTTCGCGCACACACCCGCGTCGGGCTGGCGCGACCACGCCGACCTGCTGGTTCCGGAGTTCTTCGACCCTGATGCGGACCTGTGGCACATCGCGATCCAAAGCTGGGTCATCGAGGTCGACGGGCTGACCGTTGTCGTGGACACCGGTGTCGGCAATGACCGGTCACGCCCGCACATGCCGCCGTTGGATCACCTGCGGACCGGGTTCTTAGAAGGGTTGCGGTCGGCGGGCGTGGACCGCAACGCCGTCGACGTGGTGATCAATACCCATGTCCACTCCGACCACGTCGGGTGGAACACGATGCTGGAAAACGGCGCCTGGGTGCCGACGTTTCCCAACGCCCGCTACCTGGTGCCCGCGCCCGACTACCGCCATTTTCACCCGGACGGGGCCGGCGCGCGTCAGTCGCCGCGCAACGAACAGGAGGAGCTCGCGCAGCGCGGCGATCGGTTGGTGTTCGAGGACAGCGTCGCACCGGTCGACGAGGCGGGACAGGTCGTGCAATGGTCCGACGACTACCAGATCAGCCCGTCGCTACGACTGCGGCCGGCGCCGGGACACACGCCCGGTTCCTCGGTGCTGTGGCTGGACGCGGGCGAGCCGGCGGTCTTCGTCGGCGACCTCACGCACAGCCCGCTACAGGTGCGTCGACCGACCGACGCGTGCGCATTCGACGTCGACGCGTCCGCGGCGGCGGCCACCCGCCACCGCATCTTCACCGAGGCCGCAAGCACCGGGGCCACCGTCATCCCCGCGCACTATCCCGGTCGTGGCGGCGCAAGGTTGCGCGCCGTCGACGACCACTTCGACGTCGATCAGTGGCTAGACATCGAGCCGCTACAGGCGGATCGGCAGTGAGTCGTAGACGGTCATGTTGTTGGTCAGGCTGGGCAACGTCATGGTCGGCTCACCGATCTCGATGTCGTTGGTGTGCAACAGGATTTCGTCGAGCGCGGCCCTGACCTCGGCACGCGCCAGCATCGCGCCCAGGCAGTGATGGGCACCGCCGCCGCCGAATGACTGGTGCGGGTTGGGATCCCGGCGGATGTCGAAGCGGTAGGGGTCGGCGAACACGTCCTCGTCGCGGTTCGCCGAGCGCAACATCGTCACCACGCGCGCACCCTCGGGGATCATCGTGTCCCCCAACACGACATCTTTGGTCGCGCCCCGCACCCAGAACATGATCGGCGTGGAATACCGGATCACCTCTTCGACCGCCGTGTGCCGCGCCCCAGGGTCGGACCGATAGATCGCGGTCTGATCCGGGTTGGACACAAAGGCCCGGATGCCGTCGCACAACGCATTTCGTGTGGTGTCCGCCCCCGCCAGCCCGAGAACGAAAAAGAAGATCTCGAGTTCGTTGGACGGCAGCAGGAAGCTCTCACCCGATTGGTCGGTGATCTCGGTGGTGCACAACACGCTCCAGATGTCGTCCTCGGGATGCTCACGCTTGCGGGCCGTCAGCGCGCTGGCGTACTGGAACAACTCCAGGAACGGCTGGATGTCGCCACCGTCGGGCACGGATATCTGTCCGCCCGTGGTTTTCACCACCAACTCGATCAGGCCGAACACGTGCGGCCGGTCCGATTCGGGGATGCCCACAATGTCACCGATCACCGAGATAGGCAGTCCGGCAGCCAGATCCACGAAATCTCCCCCGCCGGCGTCCAGCAATGCGCCGGCCAGCGCCTTCGCGCGGTGGCGAATGCCGTTCTCCAATTTGGCCACCGCACGCGGGGTGAACGCGCGCGTGATGACCCTGCGACGCACGGTGTGATCGGGCGGGTCCAGGCTCACGATGGCCGGATAGGCGTCGAACAACGGCACGTCTTGGATCAACGGGCCACGGGTCGCGGTGAACGACTCGTAATCCCGGTGCACCCGGGCGACGTCGGCGTGTTTGGTGCACACCCAGAATTCGCGGCCCACCGCCAATTTCACGTCGTCAGTGAGTCGCTGGTGGAAGACCGGGGTCTGGGCCCGCAGTTCGGCGAACAGATCGTCGGGGAATCGGGACGCCCAGATCGCCGGCTGCGCGAGGTCGACCGCCGTTGTCACGAGTTGGCCCCCATCTCATCGCGCAGCCCCCCGAGGATCAGGCGCAACCCGTATCCGAATGCCCAGTCGCTCTGTGCGAGCTGCACCGAACCCAACAGGTGGATGTACAAGGTTGCGTGTGCCGCTTCGAATTGCCTTTTGCGAAGCCCGCATTCGCGCAGGATGGCGCGCGCGGCCCGGTCCATCTCGGTGGCCGCGGTTGTGTGCGGGTGCTCCTGGAGCAGGCTGGCGATTCCCGGCACGTCGACGAGCACCTTCCTGGCGTTGGTGTACAGCGCGATCAACCGCGATTCCCAGTCCCCCTGTTGCGGCACCTCGATCTGCGCGAGCACCGATTCGATGAGCAGGTCGAGCAATTCACGCTTGTCGCGCACGTGGTAGTACACCGATGACGGGGCCGTGCCGGCCTCCGCGGCCAGCGCGCGCATGGTGACCCGATCGACGCCGACGCGCTTGGCCAGTTGGTAGAGGTGCTTGGTCAGGTGGGCGCGATCCAGTGCGCCGTAGCGCAGCACCGGTGCCCTGGGCGCAGCCTCCATGGTGCGTCATCCCACTTTCGAACAGTGGCTGAATTCGAACGGTGTTCTGATTAGAACAGCGTTCGGAGAACCCTGTCAACAGCGTCAGCCCTGCCTGGCACGCCACTGCCGCGGCGAGACGCCGTGCACCCGGCTGAAGAGTCTGCTGAAATAGCCGGGATCGGCGATCCCGACCCGGCTGGCCACCTCAGCGACCGATAGATCCGTTGTGGCCAGCAAGCCGCGAGCCTCGGCCATCCGCCGTTCGATGATCCAATCGCCGACGGTGCGGCCGGTGCGCCGCCGCACGACGGTGGTCAGGTGTCCGGGCGTCACGCCGAGGTCGCGGGCCACGTCACGCAGCGACAGCCGCTCACCGAGCCGACGATCGATCACAGCGAACACTTCTGCCAGTAGCGGTTCTCCGCTACGCCGAAGATCGTCCACCACGTCGCGGGCCAGGCGAGCGAGCTCGATCAATAGCAGCGTCAGATGCGCCAGCGCGGCCTGTCGGTAGCCTTCCTCTCCCCCGGCCAACTCGGTTTCGATCGATCGGATCGCGTTGTCCCACGCCGCTCGGCGTGCCAGGGGCACGTCCAAGCGCAGCATCCCACCCGAATGTCCGTGCAAGAACGGGAAAAGTAGCGGATGCGCCCGCCACGCCGGCCACGGTGACCGGGCGTCTTCGCCCAGAGCGGCGGGGTCGAAGAACACCGCGACCCCCTCATCCAGCTGGTTCATCCGAGCGGGGTCGAGCACCGCACCAGCGGCCGCGACGTAGACCTGCCCGGCGGCGGGGACGTACCACAGGGCCGGGAAGTGATGGATGTGCCGGCCGCGCTCCGCGAGGTCGTCGGCGTCGCCGCTGCGTCGTCGGTGCACCGAGACCGGGGGTATGTCCGGGTCGGTGCGGTATTGATACACCGGCACGCCACCGCGGTAGCGGATCAACCGAGCGGCGTGCGTCACTTAATCAAAAATAGTCCAAGTATGCGCAATAATCGCCCAATTACTCGACTCAGCTGCGTATAAATATGGATAGCGTGACCAAACATCATCCACATGACTACCTGCCAGCCGCCGGCCACGATGCGTTCTTGCCCGGTTACGACCTGCTCGCGCGCCTCTTGGGCCTCGACGGTGTCTACCGAAAACTCATCGAGCAGGCCGAACTCGCCCCCGGGCAGCACGTTCTGGAAATCGGTTGCGGCACTGGAAATCTCACGATCCGTGCTAAGCGTTCTCAGCCCGCGGCGGAAGTGATCGGCAGCGACCCGGATCCGTTGGCGTTACGCCGGGCACAACGAAAGGTGCGCGGACTCAGCGGGATCCGCCTCGAGCGCGCCTACGCCCAACGCTTGCCGTTTGCCGACGGGGAATTCGACCGGGTGCTGTCGTCGATGATGCTGCACCATCTGGACAGCGATGCGAAGGCCGATGCGGCCGCAGAGGCTTTCCGGGTGCTGCGTCCAGGCGGCCGACTACACCTGGTCGACATCGGCGGCGACCCGGCCGAGCGCGGCGGCCTCGCGTCGCGGTTCATGCGGCACAACCACCTCACCGCCGGGAACCTCGGGGACGCGATCCCCCGGTTGTTTGGTGAGGTGGGATTCGAGTGCACACAGGTCGCCACCCAACGGCACCGCGTATTCGGACAACTCGCCTACTATCGAGCCATCCGTTCCGGCTAGGGTCGGGCACTTCTCGCAATGCGCGTTGGGGTGCGGCGCACATTCTTCGGCCAGCGGGTTGACGTCATCATCGACCTCGAAGGGTTCCGGTGGCACGCCGCATTCATTGAGCCTTCATCGGAACGTCAATGCCTGTCGCTGTTCGGCTCGGCAGCCATGGCGGCCGCGCCCGCGATGAACGCGTCGAGGTCGGCGTTCTTGGCATCGACGACCGCCTTCAGATCGGGCAGATAGTGCTCGAACCGGTCGCTGCCCATCGCGGCGATGACGCCCGCGGCCACCTCCTCGGGTGGCACCTTGGGCCCCTGATAAATCGGCTCGTCGTTGTCCGGCTGATCCCAGATGTCGGTGTCGACCGGGCCCGGCTGGATTAACTTCACCGAGACCCCGGTGCCCTTCAAGTCCGCCGCGATCGCCTCACTCCACCCAGACAACGCGAATTTACTCGCGCAATAGGCCGATTCGTGGAGTATGCCCATCCGGCCGGCCACACTCGACACATTCACGATCAGGCCCGAACGGCGCGCCAGCATCCGCGGCAGCAGCGCCAGGGTCAGCCGCATCGGAGCGATGAAGTTGACCCGCATCACCGTCTCCACCTCGACGACATTGAGCTCTGTCACCGAGCGCCGCTTCGGGATCGCCGCGTTGTTCACCAGCACATCGATACCCCCCATCCCATGCCAGGCACGCAAAGCCAGCGGGCCATCATGCAATGTGTCGGCCAGGTCGGCGACCCACATCTGCGAGTCCGGCGAGCTCCTTTTGCAGTCAGCCAGGACATCGGCCAGCCTGTCCTCGCGACGGGCAATCAGCCCCACCACCGCGCCCTGCGCCGCCAACTGCCTGGCCAGCGCGGCTCCAATTCCCGACGAGGCACCCGTGATGAGCACCCGCTTGCCGGCCACCTCAAAGGACCCTTCGCCCGGAGTGATTTGCGACATGCCCATCAAGGTAGCCACGGTCGACCCGGGTTGGAACTAATTGCGCTCGAATGCTTGTTACGTAAGCTAAGTATCAGCGTCCAGAATTGGGGGAAGTAGATGGCGTCCAGTGGCACCGCGAGATATGAGGGCGACACCTGGGACCTGGCATCCAGCGTCGGAGTCACCGCGACGATGGTCGCAGCGGCCCGCGCGGTCGCTTCCCGGGCCGAAAATGCACTGATCAACGACCCGTTCGCCGAACCGCTGGTCCGGGCGGTGGGTGTCGACATGCTTACCCGGTTGGCGACCGGGGAATTGACGCCCACCGAGATCGACGACGCGGAACAGCCGAATACCTCGATGGCACGCATGGCCGACAACATGGCCATCCGCACCAAGTTCTTCGACGAGTTCTTCCTCGACGCGACCGGCGCCGGTATCAGGCAGGTAGTCATCCTGGCGTCCGGGCTCGATTCGCGGGCCTATCGGTTGGACTGGCCCGCGGGGACTGTCGTCTACGAAATCGACCAGCCGCAGGTGATCGAGTTCAAGTCCCGCACCCTTTCTGAACTCAACGCCTCCCCCACCGCAGACCGTCGCACGGTGGCCGTCGATCTGCGTGAGGACTGGCCCGCCGCGCTCCGGGCGGCCGGGTTCGACCCGGGCCAACCGACCGCGTGGAGCGCCGAGGGCCTGCTGGGTTACCTGCCGCCGGACGCGCAGGACCGGCTATTGGACACGATCACCGAACTCAGTGCACCGGGCAGCCGGATCGCGACCGAAAGCATCCGCAACATCGACCCTGACCACGAGGAGCGGATGAAAGAGCGCATGAAGCACATCTCCGAGCGGTGGCGCTCGCAGGGTTTCGATTTCGACATGACCGGGCTGGTGTACTTCGGCGACCGCAACGTAGCCGCCGCCTACCTGGCCGACCGCGGATGGTCGCTGACCGAGAACAACGCTCGGGACCTGTTGGCCGCGAACGGTCTTCCGCCCATCGAGGAGGAAGACGTGCCGATGCCCGACCTGTTCTACGTGAGCGGCACGCTTACCGAGAAACGGACCGGGTAGCGGGCACGCATAAGGTTACTTTCATGGCACGCACTCACGACGACAACTGGGATCTGGCGTCCAGCGTCGGAGTCACGGCGACGCTGGTCGCGTCCGGTCGCGCAATGGCGACCAAAGATCCTCGCGGCTTGATCAACGACCCCTACGCCGACCCCCTGGTGCGTGCGGTCGGCGTGGATTTCTTCATCAAGATGATGGATGGCGAGCTGGATCTCGCGACGTTCGACAACAGTTCCCCGGCTCGCGCGCAGGCGATGATCGATGGAATGGCCGTGCGCACCAAGTACTTCGACGACTACTTCCTGAACGCCACCAATGGTGGAGTTCGGCAGGCGGTGATATTGGCTTCCGGTTTGGATGCCCGCGCCTACCGACTGCCGTGGCCGGATGGGACCGTCGTCTACGAACTAGACCAGCCGAAGGTGATCGAGTTCAAGACAACGACTTTGGCGGGTATCGGCGCCGAGCCCACCGCGACCAGGCGCGCCATCCCGATTGACTTGCGCGGTGACTGGCCGGCTGCGCTGCAACAGGCCGGCCTGGACTCGACGGCGCCGACGGCCTGGTTGGCCGAAGGGCTGTTGATCTACCTGCCGCCCGAGGCCCAGGACCGATTGTTCGACAACATCGCCGCCCTCAGTGCCCCCGGCAGCACCATAGCGACCGAATTCGTGCCGGGCATAGTCGATTTCGACGTCGACCGGGCACGGGAGATGAGCAGCTCGTTCCGCGACTTCGGCGTGGACATCGACATGGCGTCGTTGGTGTACCCCGGCGAGCGCAACCACGTCGTCGACTATCTGCGCGGCAAGGGTTGGGACGTCGAGGGTGTGACCCGAACTGAGCTGTTCAAGCGCAACGGCATCCCGGTTCCCGCACCGGCAGACGACGACCCACTGGGCGAGATCATCTTCATCAGCGCCGCCCTGTCCAGCTGACCCAAGCCTTAGAAGCGCGACTCCCCCAGCCACAGCACGTTGGCGCCGGTGAGCGTCTCTTCCGCCTGTCCGATCAGCCCGGCGATCGAGCGGGTCACCAAGGCTTCCACCGAGATTCGCGGTCGCACCAGATCGAACAGCGACGGGCCCGGCACACCCACCAGGCGAACCTCGGTGTCCTCGTCCAGCCCGGCCAGCACCTTCGCCCGGCGCAACGCGGTACGAAAGCCACCGAGCTCGTCCACCAAGCCGCGTTCGAGGGCATCGGCTCCGGTCCAAACCCGGCCCCGCGCCACGGCATCTACGGCCTCCACGCTCAAGTTTCGGCCTTCGGCGACACGCTCGACGAAGTCGTTGTAGAACAGGTCCGCCTCGGCCTCCCGGTGCGCCTGTTGCTCCGGCGTGAACGGCGTGTCGATGGACCAGGCGTCGGCATTGGCATTGGTGCGCACCGTATCTGAGGCGACACCCAAGCGGTCCTTGAGGTCGCGCACCACCAGCTTGCCGGTAAGCACCCCGATCGAGCCGGTGATGGTGCCCGGGTTTGCCACGATAGCGTCGGCGGCCACCGAGACGTAGTAGCCACCGGACGCCGCGACCGCGCCCATCGACGCCACCACCGGCTTCCCGCGCTGGCGCGCTCGTTTCACCTCGCGCCAGATGGTTTCCGACGCCGTGACCGAACCGCCGGGACTGTCCACCCGCAGCACGATGGCCGACACCGACTCCTCGGCCGCAACCTCGCGCAGGACAGCGGCAATGGTGTCACCGCCCGCGTTGGAGGGGCCGATCGGTAGGCCCTTCGACCCACCCCGCCCGTTGACGATCGCACCCTCGACGGTCACGACGGCGATCGTCGGCTTGGACTTACGCCCCGGAACGGACGGCACCGGCGGTGCCAGCCTAGGTCGGGCCGAACTGGCGTAGCGCGCCAGAGATATTCGCGGAAACTTGTCGTCAGTGTCGATCGACTCCGGTGAAATGTCTTTGGTGCCGGTCAATTCCGCGATCCGTAGGTAGGCCTCGTCGCGGAAGCCGATGCGGTCCACCAGTTTTGATGCCACCGCATCGTCCCGCAACAGCGGTGCCCGGTCGGCCAGTTCGTCAAGAACGGCGACGTCGAGGTTGCGCGACTTCGCGACGCCCTGCCATACCTGTTCCCGCAGACTCGCCAACATCCGGGTGACGGCTTCACGATGCGCCTCGGTGAAGCCGTCTTCGGTGAAAACATTTGCCGCAGATTTGTATTCGCCTTTGGCGACGAACTGCGCCTCGATGCCCGCCTTGTCCAGCGCGTCGCGCAGGAACATCGCGGTGCCGGCGAAACCGACCAACCCCACCTCACCCGAGGGCTGCACCCAGATCTCGCGGAACGCCGAAGCCAGGTAGTAGGACAAGGTGCCCGGGTAGGTTTCGGCCCAGGCCAGGGACGGCTTAACTTCGCTGAAGGCCGCGATGGCCTCCCGCAACTCCTGAACTGCCGCGGCCGGGGAAGGCGGAAGCTGGACGCGGGCAATCAGTCCGGCGACGCGAGGATCCTCGGCCGCGCGATGAATCGCGGCGACCGCGGCGCGCAGTGATATCTGCCTGTCACCGCCGGAGAACAGGGTGAACGGGTCAAAGCCCGTCGTCTCCGGTGGAATGGACCGCAGGTTGAGCTCGAGCACGCAGCCGTTAGGTACGCCGTGGTGACGCGCCGTGTCGACGCGAGTGGCCAAGGCGCGCATGTCGTCTACACCCGGCAGAAAATCCAGAAAGGCAAGCATAATAAGCCAGCCTACCGACCGGCCGCCGTACCGTGGTCAGGGTGAGGTTTTGCATCTCGATCCCCCAGCTCGATTCCGGAACCCCAAACGGCCCCGCCGGCTTCGACATCGACGGGCTTCGCTCGTATCTGAGCCGCGCCGAGGAACTCGGTTTCGAAGGCGGCTGGACACTCGAGCAGATCATCGGCGACACACCGCTGTTGGCCCCACTGGAGCTGTTGGCGTATGCGGCGGCGTGCACGCAGCGGTTGCGCCTGGGCGTTGCTGTGCTGGTGACGTCGCTGCACGACCCGCTGCAACTGGCCTCGGCTGTGACCGCCATCGACCGGCTCAGCCACGGCCGGCTCGACATCGGCGTCGCACCCGGGGGCGGTCGTCGCAAGTTCGCCGCCTTCGGTGTCGACCAGGACAGCTACGTCAGCTACTTCACCGAGGGGCTGCAGTTGATGAAGGCGGCCTGGTCGGACGAACCGCGGGTGACCTTCCACGGCCGGTTTCGCGATGTCGACGACCTGCCCATCCAGCCCAAACCGGTGCAGCGACCACACCCGCCGATTTGGTTCGGAGCGCACGCGCCCAAGGCCCTGGCCCGGGCGGTGCGCCACGGTGATGCGTTCATGGGCGCGGGATCCTCGACAACCGCTGATTTCGCCGGTGCCGTGCAGACCGTGCGCCGCGAACTCGCCGCCCAGGGCAAAGACCCGACGCAGTTCACCATCGGCAAACGGGTCTATCTGATGATCGACGACGATGCCGACCGGGCCCGCGAACGCGTGATGGCGGGACTGCGTCGCATCTACGGAAAGATGTCGGGTATCGAGTCGGTGTCGGTGTCGGGAACCCCCGACGACGTGGTCCGCGGGCTGCAGGAGGTGGCAGCCGCGGGGGCGCAGCTACTGCTACTCAACCCCGTTGGGGCCACGGTCGCCGAAGACCGCGAGCAAATGGAACGCCTTGCCGCAGAGGTGATCCCGCACCTCACTTAGGACGCCGAACAGACGCGCAAGCCCCAGTTTCGGGCACGAAACCGGGGCCTTTGCGTCTGCTCGGCGGAAAAACTAGAGCTCGGTGGCCGAGCCGCCGGCGGCGGTGATCTTCTCGCGGGCGCTGCCGCTGAACTTGTGCGCGGTCACCGCGACGTTCACCGTCAGCTTGCCGTCGCCCAGGACCTTCACCAGCGAGTTCTTGCGGACGGCGCCCTTGGCCACCAGCTCGTCGACACCGACGGTGCCGCCCTCCGGGAACAGCCGGTTGATGTCACCGACGTTGACGACTTCGTACTCGGTGCGGAAGCGGTTGCGGAAGCCCTTGAGCTTGGGCAGCCGCATGTGGATGGGCATCTGCCCACCCTCGAAGGTGGTCGGCACGTTCTTGCGGGCCCGGGTTCCCTTGGTACCGCGGCCCGCGGTCTTGCCCTTGGACCCCTCACCGCGACCGACGCGGGTGCGCGGGGTTTTCGACCCGCGCGCGGGCTTCAGGTCGTGCAGCTTGATAGTCACTTGGCCTCCTCCACCTCTACGAGGTGGCTCACCACCGCGATGAGCCCGCGGGTCTGGGGGTTGTCCTCGCGGATCACCGAGTGCCGGATCTTTCGTAGACCCAGTGTGCGCAGGGTCTCGCGCTGCTTCCAGCGCGCACCAATGGTGCTGCGCACCTGGGTGATCTTCAGGTCTGCCATGGTTATGCCGTTCCCTCGCGCGCAGCGGCCGCGGCCAGCGCGTCACTTTCCCGTCGCGCCTTCAACATGCCGGCGGGAGCAACGTCCTCGATCGGCAGACCGCGGCGAGCGGCCACCTCCTCCGGGCGCTGCAGCATCTTGAGGGCGGCGACGGTGGCGTGCACCACGTTGATCGCGTTGTCGCTGCCCAGTGACTTCGCCAGGATGTCGTGCACCCCAGCGCATTCCAGCACCGCACGCGCCGCGCCGCCGGCGATCACACCGGTACCCGGGCTGGCCGGACGCAGCAGCACCACACCGGCGGCCGCCTCGCCCTGCACCGGGTGAGTGATGGTGCCGCCGATCAGGGGCACCCGGAAGAAGCCCTTGCGAGCCTCCTCGACGCCCTTGGCGATCGCCGCCGGAACTTCCTTGGCCTTGCCGTAGCCGACACCGACCATCCCTGCGCCGTCACCAACGATGACCAAAGCGGTGAAGCTGAACCGCCGACCACCCTTGACCACCTTGGAGACGCGATTGATGGCGACGACCCGCTCGAGGTAGTTGCTCTTGTCCCCGTCCCGATCACGGCCACCGCGCCCGCCACCGTCGCGGCGGCCACGCCCGTCCCGCGAGTCGCGGCTGTCACGGCTGTCTTGGCCACGGCTGTCTGTCGGGCCGCCAGCCGATTGCTCCGCCATTATGCGGTCCTTCCGTTCATCAGAAACTCAATCCGTTCTCGCGGGCGGCGTCGGCCAAAGCCGCGATCCGTCCGCCGTAGGTGTAACCGCCGCGGTCGAAGACCACGGTGTCGATGCCGGCGGCCTTGGCGCGCTCGGCGATCAGTTGCCCGACCCGCACGCTGCGGGCTTTCTTGTCTCCGTCCAGGCCACGCACATCGGCCTCGATCGAGGAGGCGGCGGCCAGGGTGGTGCCGTTCTGGTCGTTGACCAGCTGCACGTGGATGTGCCGCGACGAGCGGTGCACCACCAACCGGGGGCGTTGCCCGGTGCCTGCGACCTTCTTGCGCAGCCTCGCGTGCCGACGCAGCCGGGAAACCCGTCGTGTTGCCGAAACAGATTGCGCCATAACTACTTACCTGTCTTTCCGACCTTGCGGCGGATCTGTTCACCTTCGTAGCGCACGCCCTTGCCCTTGTAGGGGTCGGGACGGCGCAGGCGACGGATATTCGCCGAGATCTGACCGACCTTCTGCTTGTCGATCCCTGAGACCGTGAACTTCGTCGGTGCCTGCACCGCGAACGTGATGCCTTCGGGGGCCTCGATCACCACCGGGTGGCTGTATCCGAGCGCGAACTCCAGATTGCTGCCCTTTTGCTGGACGCGGTAGCCGACGCCGTGGATCTCCATCTTGGTGGTGTAACCCTCCGTCACACCGGTGACCAGGTTGGCCAGCAGGGTGCGGGACAGCCCGTGCAGCGAGCGGTTGCGCCGGTCGTCGTCGGGACGGGTGACCACGATCGCACCATCGTCGTTGCGCGCGACCTTGATCGGCTCGGCCACGGTCAGCTCCAAGGTGCCCTTGGGCCCCTTCACCGAGACGTTCTGACCGTCGATCGTTACGTCGACCCCGGCGGGAACCGGGACCGGTTGCTTACCAATGCGAGACATGGTTCTTCCCTCTCACCAAACGTATGCGAGGACTTCGCCGCCCACGCCCTGTCTGGCTGCCTGACGGTCAGTGAGGAGACCCGAGGACGTCGAAATGATTGCGACGCCAAGGCCGCCGAGCACTCGCGGCAGGTTGGTCGATTTCGCGTACACCCGCAGGCCGGGCTTGGACACCCGCTTCAAGCCGGCGATGCTGCGCTCGCGGCTGGGCCCGTACTTGAGCTGCACCACCAGCGACTTGCCCACCCGAGCATCCTCGGTGCGGAAGTCGCTGATGTACCCCTCGTTCTTCAGGATCTGGGCGATGTTCGCCTTGATCTTGGAGTGCGGCAGGGTCACCTCGTCGTGGTACGCCGAGTTGGCGTTGCGCAGACGGGTCAAGAAGTCTGCGATTGGATCCGTCATCGTCATGGTTTTAGTCCCCGCGTCCTGTCACCAGCTGCTCTTCTGCACGCCGGGCAACTCGCCCGCATGCGCCATCTCGCGCAGGCAGATCCGGCACAGCCCGAACTTGCGGAACACCGCGCGCGGGCGACCACACTTGCTGCAGCGGGTGTAGCCGCGCACCGCAAACTTCGGCTTACGCTGCGCCTTGTTGACCAGTGCTTTCTTTGCCATCTGCTCAGTTCTCCTTGAAGGGAAAGCCGAGGGCCCGCAACAGCGCTCGTCCTTCGTCGTCGGTCGTCGCCGAGGTGACAACGTTGATGTCCATGCCGCGGACCCGGTCGATCTTGTCCACATCGATCTCGTGGAACACCGATTGCTCGGCCAGCCCGAAGGTGTAGTTGCCCACCCCGTCGAACTGCTTGGGCGACAAGCCGCGGAAGTCGCGGATACGCGGCAGCGCGATCGAGGTCAGCCGGTCGAGGAACTCCCACATCCGGTCGCCGCGCAGCGTCACGCGCACACCCACCGGCATGCCTTCGCGCAACTTGAACTGTGCGATCGACTTGCGCGCGCGGCGAATCTCCGGCCGCTGACCGGTGATCAGCGCCAGGTCGTTGACGGCGCCGTTGATCAGCTTGGCGTCGCGGGCGGCCTCGCCGACCCCCATGTTGACCACGACCTTCGTCACCGTCGGGACCTGCATGACATTGGCGTAGTTGAACTGCTGCTGCAGCGCGTCCCGGATCTCGTTGCGGTAGCGCAGCTTGAGGCGCGGCTGAACTTTCTCTGCAGTAGTCATCAGATGTCCTTGCCGTTGCGCTTCGAGATGCGAACCCGCTTGCCGGTTTCCTCGTCGACGCGGTAACCGATCCGGGTGGGCTTGCCGTCGGAGTCGACGACCATCACGTTCGACACGTGAATCGGCGCCTCCTGGGTGACGATGCCGCCGGACTGCGCGCCGCGCTGGTTGGCCGAGACCGCGGTGTGCTTCTTGATCCGGTTGACACCTTCGACGAGCACCCGGTTGCGGCTCGGGTAAGCCTGCAGCACTTTGCCTTTGGCGCCCTTGTCCTTACCCGCGATGACCAGCACGGTGTCGCCTTTGTGGACCTTCATCTACAACACCTCCGGGGCGAGCGAGATGATCTTCATGAACCGCTTCTCGCGCAGTTCCCGCCCGACCGGCCCGAAGATGCGCGTCCCGCGCGGGTCGTTGTCGGGCTTGATGATCACTGCCGCGTTCTCATCGAACTTGATGTAACTGCCATCGGGACGGCGGCGCTCCTTGACCGTGCGCACCACGACCGCCTTGACGACGTCCCCACGCTTGACGTTGCCGCCGGGGATGGCGTCTTTGACGGTGGCGACGATGACGTCACCAATGCCGGCGTAGCGTCGCGACGAGCCGCCGAGCACACGGATGCACAAGATCTCCTTGGCGCCGGTGTTATCGGCGACCTTCAGCCGCGATTCCTGCTGAATCACTAGATCTCCTGACCTGTTTCTGACGTGTGCACGGCAGGAGAAACTCACCTGACGTGCGCGGTCTGTTTGTCGTCGTAGGGCACGCGGGGCCGGTGAACCGGCCGAGGTCTGCCCAAGGCAACCCCTAGAGTCTAGGGGACGGCCAGCCCAGCGCCAAATTCGCCCACCCTGCAAGACTCCCTGCAGTGACATTGCCCATCCCCGGGCGAGGCACTGCCATCGCGGCCGCCACCCGAGCCGCCGTTTTCCGTCAGTTCGTTGATGTTTCGCGTCACCGTGTTTCTATGGAAAAGCCCGGTACGCATTCCCGGTCGCACTGCTCGCCGAAAGTGCGCTGCGCGAACTCTCTGCGGGCGCGGCACCCCTCGAGTCCAGCATTGCTGTCCGTGCTCAACAGCAGCTAGAGCGCATAACCAAGCGTTGCCGGGATCGTCGCGGAGTGAGTGTGGCCGGTGCGGCGGCCCGCCCGGTGCGGGGCATCGCAGGACGTCCACCGCGTTGGCGGTCAACCGAATTCGGTGACGAAGTGCACCGGTCCAACCGTGACACTGTGACCGCAGCTACTTAGCCAGAGCTACTGAGCCAGCCTTTCGGCGTCGAGCCCATGCCGGTGAGCGGAGTCCCATGTCGACTTTTGTGACTGCAGTACCCGAGACGTTGGCGACGGCGTCCGGGGAGTTGAGCCGAATCGGAGCTGCGATCGCCGCGGCCAACGCGTCCGCGGCCGGTTCCACCACCCAAGTCCTGGCCGCCGGGGCCGACGAGGTGTCAGTGGCGATCTCGGCGCTGTTCGACGGTTTCGGGCGCGATTACCAGGCCCTTACCAGGGATGTTGCGCTGTTCCACGATCAGTTTGTGCGGGCATTGGCCTCCGGCGGGTCGGCGTACGGCCTCGCCGAAGCCGCCAACGTCGCGCCCCTACAGGAACTCGAACGGTCGGTCCTCGGCGCGATCAACGCGCCGACCGAGTTCTTGCTCGGGCGTCCACTCATCGGCGACGGCGCCGCCGGCACCGCGGCCAGCCCCAACGGGCAACCCGGCGGCCTGTTGTGGGGCAACGGCGGCAACGGCTACGACGGTCGCGGCGGCAACGGCGGGGCCGCCGGGCTGATCGGCAACGGCGGGGCCGGAGGTGCCGGTGCGGGCGGCGCCGTCGGCGGATCGGGCGGCACCGGCGGGTTGCTGTTCGGCAACGGCGGCGCCGGTGGCGTCGGCGGGGCCGGCGCCGCAGGGGGCACCGGGGGCTCCGCGGTCCTGTTCGGGACCGGCGGTGTCGGCGGCGTCGGAGCGCCCGGGTTCGCCGGCGGCGCCGGCGGCGCGGGCGGATTGCTGTTCGGCAACGGCGGTGCCGGCGGCGCCGGGGGCGTCGGTCTCGGAACCGGCGGGTCCGGCGGGACCGGCGGCACCGGAGGTGCCGGCGGCTACCTGGCCGGCAACGGTGGCGCGGGCGGTGCCGGCGGTGACGGTGCCGCCGGGGCGCCAGGCCAGGTCGGCGGGACCGGCGGGACAGGTGGCGCCGGGGGCGCCGGCAGGGCCTTCGCCTTCTCTTCCGGTGGCGTCGGCGGGGCCGGCGGTAACGGTGGTGTCGGCGGGTTTGGCGCTGCGGGGGCAGCTGGTGGTTGGGCCGGTGGCGACGGCTTCGCCGGCGGCACCGGCGGCGCGGGCGGCGTCGGCGGTGCCGCTCACGGCCTGTTCAGCCGCGGCGGGGTCGGCGGCCTGGGTGGTAACGGCGGCGCCGGAGGTGATGGCGGGACGGGAGGCGTCGGCCTGGGCTATGGCACGGTTGGCGGGAACGGCGGCCATGGCGCAACCGGCGGTGACGCCGGAGTCGGCGGTGCGGGCGGCGCCAGCGGACTGCTGGGATTTGGCGGCAGCGCCGGCAACGCCGGCGTGGGCGGAAACGGTGGCAACGGCGGATCGGGCGGCGCAGGCGACGTCGGCGCTTCGCGCGGGCCGGGCGGCGGCCTTGCGGCCGATGGCTATCGCGGCGGCAACGGCGGTAACGGCGGCACCGGAGGCAACTCAACCGCCAGCGGTTTCAACGGCTCCGGCGGTGCCGGTGGAGCCGGCGGTACCGGCGGTACCGGCGGCACCGGTGGCGCGGATATCGGGACCGGCGCCGGCGGCGGTGGCCAGGGAGGGGCCGGCGGTGACGGCGGAACCGGCGGCGTGGCGGGCACCGGCGGTGTCGGGGGCACGGTCGGCGACGGTGGCAAGGCGGGTAACGGTGGCGACGGCGGGGCCGGGGGCAGCGGATCCGCCGCTACCTCGGCGGGCGCACTCGGTGGCGACGGCGGCTTCGGCGGTAAGGGCGGTCAGGGCGGCCGCGGCGGCAGCGCTGGGGGCGCGAACGGAATCAACGGATCTGGTGGCGCGGGCGGTTTCGGCGGCAACGGCGGGGTCGGTGGCGCGGGCTACAACGGCGACGGCGGCAAGGGCGGGACCGGCGGCGCCGCCAAGCCCAACTACATCGACAGCGGGACATACACGGGCGTGCAGGGCGGCGCCGGCGGTAAGGGCGGGACCGGCGGCGCCGCCGGAACCGGCGACCTGTACGCGACCGGCGGCAACGGCGGGCAAGGCGGCGACGGCGGCCGCGGCAGCGACATCACCCAGTCGAGTACCCAGGGCAGCCTGACCGGAGGCTACGGCGGGGTCGGCGGCGCCGGGGGAACCGGTGGTGCCAGCTCTGGCGGAATCCTGCAAAACATCGCCGGTTCCGGCGGCACGGGCGGCACGGGCGGGGCCGGTGGGTCCGGCTCGCCTGGAAACGGAATCTTCAGCGGCGGGGGCGGTGGCAAGGGCGGCGTCGCCGGAACGGGTGGTGTGGGCGGCAACGCGACCGGCCCGGGCGCGGTCGGCGGCGCGGGCGGGCAGGGCGGTGTCGGTGGCGTCGGTGGCACGGGCGGCAACGCAATGCCGAGCACCGGCCTGCGTGGCGGCAACGGTGGTGCCGGTGGTGCCGGCGGCGTCGGCGGGGTGGGCGGCACCGGCACGACAAAGGGCCCGGCCGGCGACGGCGGATTCGGCGGCTCCGGCGGACACGGCGGAACCGGGGACGGAACCGTCGGCGCCGTGGGCAATGTCGGCACGTCCGGCAACCCGGCTACGGGTGCTGCCGGTGGCACCGGCGGCACGGGCGGCACGGGCGGCCTCGGCGGCGGCAGGTAGGCAGGTTGGCTCTAGGCCGAGGCCGATCCGCCCGGCTGTTCCACTATCAATTTTTGTCCCGATACCACGCCACGATGTAAATCACCATGGCCGCGGCCAGGCCCAGCAACACCCAGATCACCAGCCCCTGGTCGATCCACGCGCCCGTCGGCGGCGAACCCGGAAGGAAGTTGCGCAACGGCACCACCGCGAACAGCATCGCGGCATACCAGGTGCCGAACGGCGGCACGAATGCCCGGCGCTGGGTGACCATTTGGATGGCAACGAACATCGCCAACGCCGGCAGCGTGATCAGCACCAGGCAGATTCCGATGTCAAAGAAAAGCGGTCCGGTGGCCCGGCTCAATTTGATGATCACCGCGTCGGCAGGGTCGTTCGGGTCGTCCCCGACGCGTTCTAGAGAGACATCGAAGCCGTCGACCACGCCATCCACTTCGACGCGAGCGTTCTCGTAGTGCAGGGACTCGCCCGCCCCGGCGAGCCACTGAACCCGGATGGGGTCGGTGGTGTAGGTGTCAAAGGGCCAGTGCAGGGGATCGCCCCGAGCCTCCACTGTCGCGTCGTATGGTTGCGGCGCTTGATCTTTCGGATATTGCAGTTCCCCCAGATCCTCTTGCGACGGAAACCGCACCGCGGTGTCGGCAGTCAATCGGTGCAGGCGTGGATTCAGGATCGTTGCGTCGGGTTTCAACAACACCTTCATGCCGAGGCGTTGCTCCGTGGTGTTCAGATCCTGTAGGTGCAGCACGACCACCGTTTCGGCGGTTGTGTGGGGATCCACCTTGGGGAGCGGCGGCTGGGCAAACCAGTGGTAGCTCAGTATCAAGAGAATCCAGGCCAGCGCGACACCGACGATGATCGACGTATCGAGCACGAGGTGCTGACGCACCGACATGTGCCTGTGATCAGACTGCACTTGCCCCGGTTTGGCCGGTGCCGGCTCAGGGTCGGCAGGCGACTCGCCGCCCGGCCGCGCATCTACCGACACGAGGTCAGATCGTAGCAACCGGCGGGCTTGCGGACGGCCGTCTCGTCAGACCACCGCTACCCGTCTTCTTGGTTGGCGGGATCCGCCACGCAGCGAAATCCGATGTGAGTGGTCGCGCTGTCCTGGGATTGCGGCGAACGCGCGGCCGGCCGGTAGCGGTGGCAGTACTCCGGCGCGCACAGGTGTGACCCCCCCTTGAGGGTCTGATTGACAGTCGGATCTGGGCGGCCAGACGGCGTGCAGCAGCCCTTCGGCGGTTGGTCAGGCCGGTGATGTCCGAAGAACTCGGTCGTCGTCCATTCCCACACGTTTCCGATCATGTCGGTCAGCCCAAATGCGTTCGGCGGAAAGGTGTCGACGGGCGAAGTCCCCACCCAGCCGAGCGCACCGTCGTTGCGGTAGGGGAACTTGCCCTGCCACGTGTTGGCCATCAGCCGGCCATTGGGCTGCGGATCGTCACCCCAGGCGTAATCCGAGGTGCTGCCGGCCCGCGCCGCATATTCCCACTCGGCCTCGGTGGGCAACCGCCGCCCAGCCCAGCGGGCGTAGGCCGCGGCGTCGGTATACGCCACCTGCACCACGGGGTGGTCGGCCTTGTCGGCGATATCGCTGTCCGGGCCGAATGGCTGACGCCAGTGAGCACCTGGCACCCACTCCCACCATTGCCGCCAGTTGCGTAGGTCGACCGGACCCGGCGTGGGTCGGAAGACCAGACCCCCCGGGACCAGGTCCGCGGGATCCGCACCGGGGTAAAGCGCCGGATCGATCTGTTGCTCGGCGACCGTCACATAGCCTGTGGCAGCGACGAACTCAGCGAATTGTGCGTTGGTCACCGGGTGCCGCTCTATCGCGAAGGGGGGCACCGTCGCGGTGTGGATCGGGGCCTCTTCCGGATAAAAGCTTGTAGATCCCATCCGGAAGGTTCCGCCCGGAAGGTCAACCAGTTCGGTCAGCACCTAGTCAGATTGCCGGTACCAGCTCCACATATACAAACCCATCGCCCCGACCAGACCGAACAGCACCCAGAGCACCAGGGCCTGGTCCACCCACGCGCCCGGCTGGGGTGCGCCGGGCAGGAACGTGCGTATGGGTATGACCGCGAACAGCATCGCGGCGAACCAGGTGACGAACGGCGGCGCGAATTTCCGCTTGCCCAATGCGATCTGGGTCGCCACCGCGAGCGCCAAGGTGGGCAACGCGAAAAGGACCAGCAGCAGCCCCAGGTCAAAGATCAGCGGGGTCTTCGACCTGCGCAGGGTAATGATGACGTCATCGCGGCTGTCCGGGTTATCGGTGTCCGCGGGATCATGGACACGCGTGACCGTAGCGTCCCAATTCTCCAACTTCCCGGTCACTTCCACGCGCGCAGGGATGTACTTGCGATCGTCGCCTTGCCCCACGAGCACATCGGCGGAGATGGGGTCGGTGCGATAGGAGTCAAACGGCCAGGTGGCGGGACTACCGTGCGCCTCGAGTGTGGTGGACACCTGCGCCGGCGATTTTCCCGCCGGATAGAGCAGATCGCCCAGGTCGTTCTCCGGGTAGAAGCGGACGGCGGTGTCGGTCTTCAGGACTTGGAGACGCTTGTCGTACATGTCGTCCTCGGGGATCACCAGCACCTTCACCGAGAGACGCGGATTCGGGCTGGTCTTCATCTCCTCCAACCGGACCACCACGACGGTGTCTTCGACAGTGCCCAAATCCGGCGGCGGAAGCGCATCCCCGGACTTGGACAACAGGTGGAAACCGAACAGCGACAGGCAGTAGACGGTAAGGAAGCCCAACACAATCGCCAGCACGACCAAGCCGCGAGGCGCACCGCGGCGGGGCGGTGGCGCGGTATGTTCGACAGCCTCAGAAAACGGTGTTGAGGATGAAGCCGGTGAAGGTGGTGGAGGCGGAGCACTAGCGGTCATCGGTCAACCAGCCCATCGCTCGTGAAGTCTGTTGGTAGATGCAAATGCCCGATGCGATGGTAGCGGACCCTTACCGCCCGCGCGAGGGTGCGATCAATCTCAAGCGTTTGACCATCAGCCCGCCAGCCCGTCGATGCGGATCAAGAGCAACGAATCACTGTTTGTCGAACCATATTTCGGACCACAGGACCCAACGCTCAGGTCTTCTTCTTTCGATCCCGGTGCCACGCGAGGACATAAAGGAACATCGCAACGACGAGCGCGATCAACACCCACAACACCAGCGCCTGGTCGATCCACGAGCCCTGCGGCGGCGAGCCCGGAAGAAAGTTGCGCAGTGGGACGATGGCGAACAGCATCGCGGCGAACCACGTTGCAAACGGCGGTAGGAACGGGGCCTTACCCGACACCATCGGGATGGCCACCCACAGTGCGAGTGTGGGCAGCGCGACCAACACCAGGCATATTCCGGCATCGAAGATGAGCGTGCCCTTGGCCCTGTGCAGCGTGATGACCACGTCGTCGGCGCTGTTCGGGTCCGGATTGTCCGAGTCGTGGACGCGGGTGACGGTGGCGTCCCAACCTTCCAACGCCCCCACCACCTCGACGCGAGCAGTATCGACGTGGCGGTCTTTGCCCTGACCGGTGAACACATCAGCCGAGATGACATCCGTCGTGTACGTGTCGAATGGCCAATTGGCCGGAGTGCCGCGGGCTTCGATGCTGGTTGCGACCTGTCCGGGAACCTTTCCCACCGGGTACTGCAAGTCCCCCAGGTCGTTGGCCGGGTACAGACGCACCACGGCATCGGTGGTCAGATCACCAAAAGTCTTGTCGTACAACGATTCCTTGGGATAGACGAGAACGCTCACCGACAGCCGGTCCGCTACGGGCTTGAGCTCGCCGAGGCGCAACTGCACGATCGTGTCGTCTGCCGAATACTTGCTGATGTCGACCGGCGGCAACGGAAGGCCGGATCTGCCCAGCAGGTGCACGCCAACCAGGGACAGCGCATAGACCACGAGGAAGGCCAGCAGCAGCCCGACGGTGGTCAGCATGCGGCTTCGTCGCGATCCGGGTGGCGTTTGGGTCACGTCGGCGGTCACGGGGGGGTTTTCGCCTTTCACGGTATGACGACGCCGAAGTCTTGCAGCAGGACCGCCTTTGCCGCCCCGAAGTCGGCTGTGTCAGCAGGTGCCTCGACGTGGATGGTCACCAGGAAGTGGTTGGTGTTGGTCCGGATGTGGGTGATGCGGTCGGCGAAGTCGATCCTGGTTGATTCACCGCGCAGGATCCCGCTCAGTATCTCGCTGCTGTAGCCGCAGAACTGTGCGCCGGTGACGACGAACTTCAGGCGTTGCATCGCACCGCCCAGCGCCGCGGTGTAGCGCAGGAATGCGCTTTCCGGCGTGGGGTCAGTCGGTGCAATGCGCACCGTCGCAGACATGGCGTGCGGACCCGACATCACCAGCGCGATATCGCCCGTCCCCTCTTCGGCTGCCCAGCCGTCGGGAACCCTCATGGTGATCCTCGGCGCGGTGGGATCGGCGACGGCAGCGACGATCTCCTCCCCGTCGCCCGGCGTGACGACGCAGCGGGTCGCGTTGGGCGGTATGTGCTGGGAACTGGTCGCCGCGATCCCAGGCACGGGCTCTATTGGATCAGGGCGCGATTGCGCGGTGTCCGATCCGCCGCCGATGTGCTCGCAACCGACGGCCGGCAGCCAGACCAGGACGGCCATCCCAAGGGCGACACGCCACCGTCTCGCTGTCATTCAGTCACGCGAAAAGGCGAGCGCCAGTTCGGTTTCCACGTCCTCGTAGGGCCGACCGGAAAGATCCATCGTGACCTTGGCGATCGTTCCACCGGTGAACACGAAGGGTGGCTTGTAGCGACTGGCCACGCTGGAGCCACCGTTACGTCCAACGGTGATTCCCGCACCCGCCAATCCGAACGTTCCCGGGTGTGTCGTCACGTCGGCGAGCGTGCCGACCGGATTGTGATCGAAGTAGAGCGTGAGGTCGCCAAGTGGCGTGTGGCTGTTGGCCACGGTCCCCGTGCGGTTGTACCGCACACCCAGTAGGTGTCTGCCCAGCGGGACCGGAGCATCCGACGAGACCAGCTGCTGACGCTCCCCGAGGAAGTTGTACACGTAGTGCAGGCGCCCGTCCTGGATGAACAGGACGTGCCCTCCGTGTGCGCCGCCCTGCTTGAACAACACGCCTTCGGCGCCGGTGGTATCGACGGTCACGTCGGCCACGAGAGCAAAGGACCGCCCGCGAATTTCGGGCGCGGCGCCGATGCCGACATCGGCGCAGTTCGGGTAGTAAACGTAGCTGGCTCGTTCGGTGACCAGGTAGGGCCGCTTCCGGGTCAGCGTCTCGATGATGTTCAGATCAGACAGCGGCAGGCCGTTGTACTTGGCGGCCTCGGAAAACCACAGTGCCTTGAGTTCCTCCAACTTGTCCGGGTACTCGGCGGCCAGGTCGTGGCTTTGGCTACGGTCGCGCTCGATGTGGAACAGCTCCCACCGGTCGGCTTCGAAGTGCTTCCACCCGGAGGGTGTAGCCGCGTGCACGGTGTTGGCGAACCAGCCCTGGTGCCAGATCCCCCGGGTTCCCAGCATCGTGTAGAACTGCGTCGTCTTTCCGGTGTCGGCTGCCGGATCATCCAGGGCCGCTTTGAAACTCACACCGTCAAGTGGCTTCTGCGGAATCCCCTTGACGGTCTCCGGCGGGGTCATACCGAGCAGGTCGTAAACGGTCGGGGTGATGTCGCTGACATTGACGTAGTTGTCCCGGATTTCACCTCGGGCCGCAATTCCGTTGGGCCAGGAGATGATCGCCGGATCAGCGATGCCGCCTTCGTGGGAGGCGTAACGCTTGAACAGCTTGTAGGGCGTGTTGAAGGCCATCGCCCAACCGATCGGATAGTGGTTGTAAGTCTGCGGCCCACCTAAATGGTCGAACAGCTTCATGCTCTCTTCGACGGTGTCGATGTAGCCGTTGAAGAACTTGCCTTCGTTCACCGATCCGTTCGGCCCACCCTCGCCGCTGGCCCCGTTGTCGGAGATCACCACGATGATGGTGTTGTCGAGCTGACCCGATTCCTCGAGGTAGTCCAGGATGCGGCCGATCTGCGCGTCGGTGTAGCTCAGGAAGCCGGCGAACACTTCGGCCATGCGACTGAACAACTTCTTCTCTTCGTCGTTGAGCGAGTCCCAGGGCCGCACCGTGTCCTGCAGCGGCCACGACTCGCCGTTGGGCCCCTTCACGTCGAGATAGGGGTTGACGGGCGAAAGCTCGGTGTCCGGCGGGACGAGCCCGAGCTCCTTCTGCCTTTCCAGCACGATCTCCCGGTACTTTTCGTAACCCATGTCGAACTTGCCGGCGTACTTGTCGGCCCATTCCTTGAAGACGTGATGCGGGGCGTGGCCGGCGCCGGGGCATACGTAGCTGAACCACGGCTTGTCCGGCGCGATCACCTTCGCGTCGCGAATGAACTCGATCGCCTTGTCCGCCAAGTCTTTTGACAGGTGATAGCCGTCCTCGGGAGTGCCGGGCGGAGTCACCGGGTGGTTGTCGTACACCAGGTCGGGATACCACTGGTCGGTCTCCCCGCCCAGGAAGCCGTAGAACCGCTCGAATCCCCGCGAGGTCGGCCAGTGCCGCTTGGTCGCCGCCATGCTGGACTCCTCCAGCGGCGTCAGATGCCACTTGCCGATGCAGTAGGTGTTGTACCCGCGTTCGTTGAGCACTTCACTCAGCAGCGCGGTTTCGAAAGGAATGCGGCCGTGGCAGTTAGGGAAGCCGTCGGTGAACTCTTCGATGGTGGCCATGCCGACGGTGGTCGCGTTGCGACCGGTCAGCAGTGATGCCCGGGTCGGTGAGCAAAGGGCGGTGGTGTGGAATTGCGACAGGCGTACGCCGCGTTCGGCGATACGCGTCATCGCCGGCATCTCCACCAGGCCGCCGAAACAGTCCCAGGTGGCTATTCCGGTGTCGTCCCAGACCACGTACAGGACGTTGGGCGCATTCTCCGGCGCAGTCGGCGCGGCGTACGGCCCCCAATCGGGCTCCGAATCGCGAATATCCAGTTCGATCTTGCCCTGAAACTCCGTCGACCCCGGCTTCTCAGCCATCTCCCACCAACCTCATTCCCGTGATGGACTTACCGAACGTCCGTGGACATTACACGCGACGGAGCCAAAAAAGCTGAGGATTTCTATAGTGCCCGCTATGCGGTTCGGGTCAGCTACACCGGAACCGCGGGTGCGCGGTGTGGGGTCGGCGTGTAGTGCGCTGCGTCAGTGACGAATTCGGGCTTGCCGTACGTCGCCAGGCGCAGCTTGAGCAGTCCGATGACATACGCGTCGACGACATCGGCAAGCACGGGGATGCGACTGGCCTGGCTCACCACAGTGAAGCGTCCGATGATAAAGGGCGCGGTGAGAGCGACGCGGATCAGATCCATTGACCCCAGTGACACGCCCATCGCTTCGGCGATCTCGCGGTCGCCGTTGCAGAAGGTGCGCACGAATGTCAGCTTGCTGAAACTCTTCTCGACCGCGTCGGCGCACCGGTCGAACAACGAGTCGTTGGGCCGCAGATATGCCGCCATCGTGCCCTCGACGAGTTCCCGGCAGATGTCGTCGAACCCGTCGCGCAGCAGGGCCGCGCGCGCATGCATGACGTGGATGATGTCGTCGGGTTCCGACGGCAACAGCTCCGGGGGCAGACCCAGCAGAAAGCAGCGATACCTGGCGAACTCGACGACGGCCCGTTCTTGCTTGGTGAACTTCGTTCGCCCTTGCTGGCGCGCCCGGCGGGCCAACAGGTACTGGCCGATCATTCCGGCGGGCATCTGATCGACCTGCGGCACTGGCATGCCGTAGATGGAAACGTCCCATTTGTCGGATTTCTTCAGCGCGTTGTAGCGCACCATCGAATGCATCAACCGGACCATGGCGGCGGCCTCAAAACCGGGGCCATACCGGTCGAGCGCACCGGGCAGGGTGGTGACGGCGAAGAAGCTGGCCGTCTCGTTCACGCGCCGCGCGGCCCGCTTGCCGGTGAGCGCGCCGGTGAGGGCCATCGGCAGAGCGGCGTAGGTATTCATGAACGTCGCGATGAAGGCCCCTCGGATGATGAAGGGCGCCAGCAGCGCCGATGGGATGCGTTCCTGTCGAGCGCCTTCGCGTACCAGGTCGAAGTCGATCCACTCGGGGGTGTCTTCCATCGCAGCGATGAACGACGCAAGTTCCGGCGGCGCGTCCGGCACCGCCTCGACTCCCTCGCGGCACGCGGTCTTGAGCATGCCGATCAATTGCGAGACGCTGTATTTACCCATAAGGGCCGCATAGGGATCCGCCACCACATCGCCGAGCATGGTGGCAGTGCTGATCAATTCGAGGACCCGCTCGTCCTCCAGAATGGTGTCGCGGTCGGCGACCCAGGCCGGCAACGAGGATTCGACGCCGGGCTCGGTGGCCAGTCGCAGCGGCTGCTGCTCGAAATCAAAGTCGCCGTAAAGGCCGGGCTGCAGATCGGATTGGCTTCGGACCCGCTTCGCGAGCTCAGGGTAATACGCAACCATTGCGGCCTTCCGGATAACTAACACTGAGTGAGTTAATACTCACAATCTGTTAGTTATGCTGTCAAGTGTGACTGTGAGCACCCACCGACGGCGGATGACCGCCGAAGGACGGCGCGAGCAGATCCTGGACGTCACCCACGCCATCGTCGACGCCGAAGGGTTCCACGCGGCGACGCCGGCGCGCATTGCGCAAGAGGCCGGCATCAATCGGTCGTTGATCTACCAGCTGTTCGGCGATTTGCCGGCGTTGTTCGTCGCGCTGATCGACCGCGAGGCGGCGTGCGCCGGCGCCCAATTCGCCGAGGCGATCGAAGGATTGGGCGAACCGAGCGCGGACAACCAGCCACTGGTTCGGGCATTCGACGGGGTGCTGGCCGCCATCGAGGCTCACACGGCGACCTGGCGGCTGTTCCTTTTCCCGCCCCAGGGCGCTCCCCCGCAGTTGCACACCCGACTGGCCCAGTCCAAGGACTTGGTGTGTGAGTTCCTGCGGAGTGAGTTGCTGCGCATCTATCCCCAACTCCACGACCCCGACTACACCGCGCGCATTCTGTACGCCTCGGGTCTGGAACTGCTGCAACTCCGCCTGAGCGATCCGGAGACCGCGACGCTGGAACGGTTGCGCAACTTCGTGCATCGCATCGGCCCGGAGCTCACCGGGCGGCCCAGTAAAGCCCAGTAAATAAGGTGAGCAGACGCATAAGCCCCCGATTTCGGTCCGAAACGGGGGCTGAGCGTCTGCTCGCGAGAGCTACTTGACCGCTACTTGGCCTTCTCGAGAATCTCCACCAACCGCCAGCGCTTGGTCGCCGACAACGGCCGGGTCTCCATCAGCGAAACGCGGTCGCCGATACCGGCGATGCTGTTCTCGTCGTGCGCCTTGACCTTCTTGGTGGTGCGAATGATCTTGCCGTACAAGGGGTGCCGCATACGGTCTTCCAACTCGACCACGATGGTCTTCTGCATCTTGTCGCTCACGACGTAACCGATGCGCGTCTTGCGCCGACCGCGCGGCTTCGGGTTGGCCGGGGTGTGCTTGGGGCCCTTTTCCTTTGCGGGTGCGTCCGCGGCCGCCTTGGTCGCCGCCTGCTTCGGAGCGGCCTTCGCGGGAGTCTTAGCCTCTGCCATTACGAATCCTTACCATCGCCTTCGCCATCGGTACCGTCCGGCCCGGAAGCCAGACCCAGCTCTCGTTCGCGCAGCACCGTGTAGATACGCGCGATTTCGTGACGCACCGTACGGAGCCGGCGGTTGTTGGTGAGCTGGCCGGTGGCCATCTGGAAGCGCAGGTTGAACAGCTCTTCCTTGGACTCGCGCAACCGCTCGATCAGCTCTTCGTCGGTAAGCTCACGCAGTTCGCCAGGGGAAATTCCCACTGCCATCAGAACTGCTCCTCTCGGGTGATGATGCGTGCCTTGATCGGCAGCTTGTGGATCGCGCGGGTGAGCGCGGCCCGGGCAATCGCCTCATTGGGGTAACTCAGCTCGAACAGCACCCGGCCGGGCTTGACATTGACCACCCACCACTCCGGCGAGCCCTTACCCGAACCCATCCGGGTCTCGGCAGGCTTCTTGGTCAGCGGCCGGTCCGGGAAGATGTTGATCCACACCTTGCCGCCACGCTTGATGTGCCGGTTGATGGCGATACGAGCGGACTCGATCTGCCGGTTGGTGACGTATGCGTGCTCGAGCGCCTGGATCCCGTAGTCGCCGAAGTTCACCGAGGTGCCGCCACTGGCGATACCGCGCTGGCGGGGATGGTGCTGCTTGCGGTGTTTAACCTTGCGGGGAATCAACATGATTCAGCTCTCCGTGCTCTGCGCTTCAACGGCCGACCCGGCGGCTTCGGGAGCGGCGGCGGCTTCGTCACCGCCGGCGGCCCGGCCGGCGTCGGTTCCGGTCGCCGTGGTGCCGGACGCACCGCTGCGACGCGGACGGGTGCCCGACGGACGCTCACGACGCGGACGGTCGGCGCCCGCGGGCGCGGCGGCGGCCAGTTCGCGCTTGCCACCGACGATGTCGCCCTTGTAAATCCACACCTTCACGCCGATACGGCCGAAGGTGGTCTTGGCCTCGTACAGGCCGTAGTCGATGTCCGCCCGCAGCGTGTGCAGCGGAACGCGGCCCTCGCGGTAGAACTCCGACCGGCTCATCTCGGCGCCGCCGAGGCGACCCGAGCACTGCACCCGGATGCCCTTGACGTTGGGCTGACGCATCGCCGACTGGATGGCCTTGCGCATCGCACGACGGAAGGCCACGCGGTTGCTCAGCTGCTCGGCAACGCCCTGGGCCACCAATTGTGCTTGCGACTCGGGGTTTTTCACCTCGAGGATGTTGAGCTGCACCTGCTTGCCGGTGAGCTTCTCCAGATCCGCGCGAATCCGGTCGGCCTCGGTGCCACGGCGACCGATCACGATGCCGGGACGGGCGGTGTGGATGTCAACGCGCACCCGGTCGCGGGTCCGCTCGATCTCCACGTCGGCGATTCCCGCGCGCTCCAGTCCGGACGACAGCAACCGGCGGATCGCGACGTCCTCCTTGACGTAGTCCGCGTACTGCTTGTCGGCGTACCAGCGGGACTTCCAGTCGGTGGTGATACCCAGCCGGAAACCGTGCGGATTGATCTTCTGGCCCACTAGTCTGAGCCTCCCTTCGCCTCAGAAGTCTCAGAACTCTTCGCGGGTGCTTTCTTGGCGGGAGCCTTTGATGCCGGAGCCTTCTTGGCGGCGGCCTTGCTCCCCTCCGCGCGGCGCGCCCGTGAGGACTTCGCCGACTTCTCGTTCTTGGGCGGACGGCTCTCCACCACCACCGTGATGTGGCTGGTGCGCCGGCGAATCCGGAAGGCGCGCCCCTGGGCACGCGGGCGGATGCGCTTGGCGGTCGGACCCTCGTCGGCGTAGACGGTGGCCACCACCAGGGTCGCCGGGTCCAGGCCGTTGTTGTTCTGCGCGTTGGCCGCGGCGCTGGCGATCACCTTCGCCAGCGGTTCACTGGCGGCCTGCGGCGCCCAGCGCAGAATGTCGAGCGCGTCCGCCACCGACTTGCCGCGTACCAGGTCGACCACCCGGCGCGCCTTTCTCGGCGACACCCGCACGAAGCGTGCCTTGGCTGTCGCAGAGGGATATTCAGTAGCCGTACTCATCGCCTCTTGCTCTTCCGGTCGTCCTTGATGTGTCCCTTGAAGGTGCGCGTCGGCGCGAACTCACCCAGCTTGTGACCAACCATCGCCTCGGTGACGAACACCGGGACATGCTTGCGCCCGTCGTGCACAGCAAAGGTGTGGCCGATGAAGTCCGGAATGATTGTCGACCGGCGCGACCAGGTCTTGATGACCTGCTTGGTGTTCTTCTCGTTCTGCGCGTCGACCTTCTTGAGCAGATGGTCGTCGACGAACGGGCCCTTCTTCAGGCTGCGTGGCATTGTTGGCTACTCCCTCGACTCACATGCCTGGCGCTAGCGCCCGTGCTTCTTGCCGGTGCGACGGCGACGGACGATGAGCTTGTTGCTCGCTTTGTTCGGCTTGCGGGTACGGCCTTCCGGCTTGCCCCACGGGCTGACCGGGTGACGGCCACCGGATGTCTTACCCTCACCACCACCGTGCGGGTGGTCGACCGGGTTCATCACCACACCGCGGACGGACGGGCGCTTGCCCTTCCACCGCATACGACCGGCCTTGCCCCAGTTGATGTTCGACTGCTCGGCGTTGCCGACCTCGCCCACCGTTGCGCGGCAGCGCACGTCGACTCGGCGAATCTCGCCGCTGGGCATCCGCAGCGAGGCGTAGCTGCCCTCCTTGCCGAGCAACTGGATGCTCGACCCGGCCGAGCGCGCCAGCTTGGCGCCACCGCCCGGACGCAACTCCACGGCGTGCACCAAGGTACCCGCGGGGATGTTGCGCAACGGCAGGTTGTTGCCGGGCTTGATGTCGGCGTTGGCGCCGCTCTCCACCACGTCACCCTGCGAAAGTCCGTTCGGGGCAATGATGTAGCGCTTCTCCCCGTCCAGGAAGTGGAGCAACGCGATGCGTGCCGTGCGGTTCGGGTCGTACTCGATGTGCGCGACCTTGGCGTTGACACCGTCTTTGTCGTTGCGACGGAAGTCGATCACCCGGTAGGCCCGCTTGTGGCCGCCACCCTTGTGCCGGGTGGTGATGCGACCGTGCGCATTCCGGCCGCCATGACCGTGCAGGGGGCGAACCAACGACTTCTCCGGGTGTGAGCGAGTGATCTCGGAGAAATCGGACACGCTCGCGCCACGACGACCGGGGGTGGTCGGCTTGTACTTGCGAATTGCCATGTCTAATCAGATCTTTCTCTCGCTCGGCGGCTAGGCCGGTGCTCCGAACAGGTCGATCGGCTTGCTGCCCGGCGCCAGGGTGACGATGGCGCGCTTGGTGCTCTTGCGCTGGCCGTAGCCGGTCCTGGTGCGCTTGCGCTTGCCCTGCCGATTCGCGGTGTTCACCGATGCGACCTTGACGGAGAAGATCTTCTCGACAGCGATCTTGATCTGCGTCTTGTTCGAATCGGGGTGCACCACAAAGGTGTACACGTTGTCGTCCAGCAGCCCGTAGGACTTCTCGGAGATGACCGGGGCCAGGATGATGTCACGAGGGTCAGCGATGGTCGCCATCAGGCCGAAACCTCCTCTGCAGTAGCCGTGTTGGCAGAGATATAGGCGTTGAGCGCCTCGACGCTGAACACCACGTCGTCGGCCCGCAACACGTCGTAGGTGTTGAGCTGGTCGGGCGCCAGGACGTGCACGCCGGGCAGGTTCCGCACGCTCTTGACGCCGGTCTCGTCGCTGCGCCCGATGACCACCAGCACCTGCTTGCGATCGGTCAGCGAGGACAGGAATGCCTTGGCGCTCTTGGTCGAAGGCGTCTGGCCCTCCACCACTTCGGTGACCGCGTGGATACGCCCGTTGCGTGCCCGGTCCGACAGCGCCCCGCGCAACGCGGCGGCGATCATCTTCTTCGGTGTGCGCTGGCTGTAGTCGCGCGGCTTGGGACCGTGCACGATGCCGCCACCGGTGAACTGGGGAGCGCGCGTCGAGCCCTGCCGGGCGCGACCGGTTCCCTTCTGCCGGTACGGCTTGCGGCCACCGCCGCTGACGTCGCCACGAGTCTTCGTCGAGTGCGTACCTTGCCGGGCCGCCGCCTGCTGGGCGGTGACCACCTGGTGCATCAACGCGATGTTCGCCGGAACGTCGAACAGCTCGGCCGGCAGCTCGATCGAGCCGTCGGTCTTGCCGGCCGGCGTCTTGACGTCAATTTTCAGGCTGTTTGACCCCTGTGCGGCCATTACTTCTCACCTCGCTTGATCGCGGTGCGAACCACGACGAGTCCGCCGGTGCGGCCGGGGACCGCGCCCTTGATCAGCAGGACGCCGTTTTCGGCGTCGACCTTGTGCACCAGCAGGTTCTGGACGGTGACCCGCTCGTTGCCCATCCGGCCCGCCATCCGGGTGCCTTTGAACACCCGCGCGGGGGTCGAGCAACCGCCGATGGAACCCGGCCGCCGGTGCACCGCCTGGGCGCCGTGGGCGGCGCCCTGACCGCGGAAGCCGTGCCGCTTCATGGTGCCGGCGAAGCCCTTGCCCTTGGAGGTGCCGGTGACATCGACGTAGGTGCCGTCGGCGAAGATCTCCGCCGTCAGCTCCTGGCCGACCTCGTACTCGGCCGCCGCCTCCGGGTCGTCCAGCCGCAACTCGGCCAGGTGCCGGCGCGGGTTGATGCCCGCGGCCGCGTACTGGCCGGTCACCGGCTTGGTGACCTTGCGCGGACTGATTTCGCCGTAGGCCAACTGCACGGCGCTGTACCCGTCACGCTCTGGGGTCCGGACGCGGGTCACCACGTTCGGCCCAGCCTTGACTACCGTCACCGGCACGACTCGGTTGTTCTCGTCGAATACCTGCGTCATGCCCAGCTTGGTACCCAGAATGCCTTTTCTCGCCATCGCTGCCCAAGCTCCTACTGGATGTTGACGTCGACACTGGCCGGAAGATCGATGCGCATCAATGCGTCAACGGTCTTCGGCGTCGGATCGAGGATGTCGATCAGCCGCTTGTGGGTGCGCATCTCGAAGTGCTCCCGCGAGTCCTTGTACTTATGCGGAGAGCGGATGACGCAATACACGTTCTTCTCGGTCGGCAGCGGCACCGGCCCCACGACGCTGGCTCCGGTGCGTACGACGGTCTCGACGATCTTGCGCGCCGACGCGTCAATAGCCTCATGGTCGTAGGCCTTAAGCCTGATGCGGATCTTTTGTCCCGCCACGCTTCTCCTACCTCATCTCCCACACTTGAAGTCCGTCACCGGACCTGGTGCCCCCCGGCACGCTTCGCCGCCCGATTACGGGCCGGTCGAGCGTCGCGCCGGATACTGCGCCGCTGTTTACCTGTCGTGGTCCACCCGCTCCCCCGCGCTCGGGTGTGTCACCCGCACGCAGCCTTGTAGGCGACCGAAATAGTCGCGCTCCAAGGATGGGACCGGACGCGCCCCTGGTGGGCGCTGGTCGTATGCCCGTCCAGGAGCAACCTGGCGCAGGGCAACCTGAACAGTATGCCCCAGATCACCGCCTAGGCCAAATCCCGGGTCATCGGTGCCGCCGCGCCGGGCCGCCGGGTGAAACACGTCGGCCTCACGCCACTTAAACCCCACACTAGCTGCGCCGATAGACCATCCTGGGCGGGCACCCGGACCCACGGTTAGGCTCCACCCGTGCTTGGGCCGAATCCGGGTGAACCTGACCCCGCGCAGCCGATGATCGACTGGATAAACACTGCACCGCCGGCTGAGCTCGCCGCCGAGCTCATGTCCGCCTTCGACCCGGCCGTAGCCCGGCGGGTGCCGGAGCTGGGATTGGCCGACTTCACCGCGTGGATGTTCCGCGGCTATCCGGAACAACCTGGCCTGATAAAGCCTGCGCGACCCGTGCGGGAGCCCATTTTGGAAGCCGTTCAACTGCTGGAGCATTCCGAACTGCTGTACGTGCGTTGGATCGTCAACAACGAATTCAGGTGGAGCGCAACCCGCCGGGGCTCGGCGACACTGGCCACCGGCAAGGAAGCCGTCAGGCAGCGGATCAGGGACCGGACCGGCGACTGAGCCGGGACGTGCCCAGCCCATCCTCAGCCCGTCCCCATCGGCTCGTCATCGACTCTCCATCGCCGAGCAGTATGGAAGCAGACCCCAGGACAAGCCCGAGGAGCGCAGGTGAGCACACGAATCGTCGATGCAGCAGCCGAAATTTTCGCCGACCCGACCTCCTACGCCGATGAGGCGCGGCTGCACGCGGCGATGAAGCACCTGCGCGCCAAGGCGCCGGTGTCGTGGGTCGACCGTCCCCCGTTTCGCCCGTTCTGGGCGATCACCAAGCACGCCGACGTGATGGAGATCGAGCGCGCCAACAACCTGTTCCTCAGTGCGCCGCGGCCGCTGCTCGCGACCGCCGAGGCCGACGATCTGTCGCACTCGCTGCTAGACGCGGGCATGGGGCTGCGCACGCTGGTCCACATGGACGATCCCCATCACCGGGATGTCCGGGCGATCGGAGCGGACTGGTTTCGCCCCAAAGCCATGCGGGCGCTGAAGGTCCGCATCGACGAGCTGGCCAAAATCCACGTCGACAAGCTGCTGTCGGTCGGACCCGAATGCGACTTCGTCACCGAGGTCGCCCAGCACTACCCGCTCTACGTCATCCTTTCCCTGCTGGGCCTGCCCGAATCGGACTTCCCGCGGATGCTGCGCCTGACCCAGGAATTGTTTGGTGGTGACGACACCGAGTTTCGGCGCGGCACCACGCCGGAAGAACAACTGAACGTTCTGCTGGAATTTTTGGCCTACTTCAACGACCTCACGGCGGCCCGTCGAGCCAATCCGACCGACGATCTGGCGTCGGCGATCGCCAACGCACGCATCAACGGCGAACCGCTCTCCGATCTCGACACCGCGTCCTATTACGTGATCATCGCCACCGCCGGACACGACACCACCAGTGCGACGATTGCCGGCGGGCTGCAGGCCCTGATCGAGAACCCAGACCAGCTCGAACGACTCACCAACAACCTCGACCTGATGCCGCTGGCCACCGAGGAGATGGTCCGCTGGGTGACGCCGGTGAAGGAATTCATGCGCACCGCCGCCGAGGACACCACGGTGCGCGGAGTGCCCATCGCCAAAGGCGAGTCCGTCTATTTGTCCTATGTCTCCGCCAACCGGGACGAAGAGGTGTTCGACGATCCGTTCCGCTTCGATGTCGGTCGGAATCCCAACAAGCACTTGGGGTTCGGCTATGGGATCCATTTCTGTCTGGGTGCGGCACTGGCCCGCATGGAGATCAGCAGCTTCTTCACCGAGCTCCTGCCGCGGCTCAAGTCCATCGAATTGAACGGCCAGCCCGAACTCGTCGCCACCACCTTCGTGGGTGGGCTCAAGCACTTACCGATCCGGTATTCGCTGCGCTGATCCCCTGCACGTAGAGGAAGCCGTCCACGGCCGCCCGCGCGCACTCCCGATAGTCGAAGTTCGGCAATGTGGACAGCCGCCCCAGCACCAGCGGGCCGATCAGCAGGGCGATCGCCCGGGATCGGTCCACACTTCCCAGCTTGAGTCCCAACTCGCCTGCCGCTGGGCTGTCGAATATCGCATCGAACGGCGCCGCATACTGCTGAGCGATGCGCTCGCGCAGCGTGTTGATCGCGCTGTCGCCGCGGGCGTTCTCGGGCTCCGGCATCGCCGCAAGGTCGGGGCCCAACGCCAACCACGACATGGCCGTCATCACAGCGGGTGCTTCGGCGATGAACTTGCCCTGCGCCAGGACTACCGCGAGCAGCCGGTCCCGCAGCGAACCCTCGTCCGGGGGCATCGGAGCCGGCGGGATCAGGCTGTTGAACGTCGCGGCGAGCAGGTCGTTGCCGCTGGGAAAGTGGCGATACAGGGTGGCCCGTGCGACGTTGGCTGCGCGCGTGACCGCGTCGACGGTCACCGCGCTCGGCCCCCCGGTGGTGAGCAGCGTTGCGGCGGCTTCCAGCAAACGCGCCCTGGACCGCGCCGGGCGGGGATCGACGTTGTTCCCCTCGCTGATTGTGACGCACCTCCCTGTTTGGAAACCAGACTACTGGTCTACCTACGAGACTATTAGTCTCGAAAACTAGTCCGCCCCGGGGAGGAGGCGAACCACCCATGGTTCATGCCCTTGATCGGCTTGACCAGCGTACTGAGCCAGTAGACGGGCCGGTAGACGGCGTTGTTCCTGGCGGTTCTGCCGGCGTCGCTTCACAAGCCAGAACCTGGACCCTCGCAGTGGCGTGCGTGGGTGTCGGTCTCGTCGTCGCATCGATGACGGCCTTGAACACCGCGTTGGGCGATCTGGCCCAGGCAACCGGGGCCACGCAGACCCAGCTGACCTGGATGGTCGACGGATACACCCTGGCGCTGGCGTGTCTGTTGTTGCCGGCCGGCGCGATCGGCGATCGATATGGCAGAAAAGGCGCGCTGCTGGCCGGCCTGCTGGTTTTCGCGCTTGGCTCGATCGCACCGGCGCTACTGCACGACCCGATGCACATCATCGCCGGCCGGGCAGTGGCCGGGGTTGGCGCCGCATTTGTGATGCCGTCGACGCTGTCCCTGCTGACCGTGGCTTACCCGAAAGAGCAGCGAGCCAAGGCCGTTGGCATCTGGGCGGCCGTGTCCGGTTCCGGCGGCGTCTTGGGCATGCTGGGTTCCGGGGCAATGCTGCACTTCTGGAATTGGCAGGCGATTTTCTGGTCCCTGGCCGCCATTGCGCTGATTGTCTTCGCGCTGGCCTGCACTGTCGCCCCCTCGCGGGATCACGACGCCGCGCGCGTCGACTGGCCGGGCGCGGCGCTCATCGGCACGGCGGTGGCGATTTCGGTCTACGCCATCCTCGAAGCACCCCACCGGGGCTGGAGCGACACGTTCGTTTGGGGCGGAATCGTCGCCGGTGCGGTGATCACGGCGGTCTTCATCGTGGTCCAGCTGCGGCGGCCAAAGCCGCTGTTGGATGTGCGCCTGTTCGGTGACCCGGCCTTCACGACCGGGGTGGCGACGATCGTCCTGATGTTCGGCGGCACGTTCGGGTTCTTCTTCCTCGCCATGCAATACGTCCAGCAAATCATGGGCTACTCGCCGTTGATGACCGCCGTGGCGCTAGGCCCGTTCATGGTGCCACTGGGCATTCTTTCGGCGTTGTCATCGTGGTACGTCCCCCGGCTCGGACTGCGCCTCGTACTGTTCCTGGGCACCGCGACCATGGCGGTGGGCTTCTGGTGCATGCAGGGACTCGGGCTGCACTCCAGCTATCTCGAGTTCGCCTGGCCTTGTTTGATCCTGGCCACGGGCATCGGACTCTGCACGGCGCCCACCACCGCCGCGATCATGGGAGCGGTTCCGGACGAAAAGCAGGGCGTGGCCTCCGCGGTCAACGACACCGCGCGCGAGATGGGCGGTGCGGTGGGCATCGCCGTCGCCGGATCGATACTGGCCGGGCGCTACACGCAGGAACTGGCACCCCACCTGGCGCAGTTTCCTGCGGCCGTCCGGGGCCCCGCAACAGACTCGCTGGCCAAGGCTGTCGAAATCGCCGGCAAGCTGGGACCTGAGGGACAGCAACTGGCCGATCTGAGCAAGACCGCGTTCCTGACCGCGATGCACTCATCCACCACAGCCATTGCGGTGCTGGTCGGCGTGGCGGCGGTGTTGATCGGAGCGTGGGGACCCGGACGCGACGGGCGCCAACTCCGCCCGGTCCGGAAACTCGTCGCGCGCTTCCGATAGCCCGGTTACGAAGCATCGGCAAAAACGCCTCGCGCCGACCCGTCGGCAAGCTAATATCCGCTGGGGAGGACTCCGCCTGTGGGGGACCGGCGGAAGCCAGACATCCTTAGCTAGGGGCCCAGATGTCTTATGTTCACGCGCAGCCGGAATACGTTGCCGCCGCGGCATCGGATCTGGCGCGAATTGGTTCGGCGTTGAGCGACGCCAACCTGACCGCGGCGGTACCGACCGCTGCCGCATTGCCAGCCGGCGCCGACGAGGTTTCGGCGTACATTGCGGCGCTGTTCTCCGCGCACGCTCAGGCCTATCAGGCGCTCAGCGCCCAGGCCGAAGCTTTTCACGCACAGTTCGTGCACCTGATGACCATGGGTGGCGAGCAATACGCCTTGGCGGAGACGGCGAACAACGTCGCCGTACAAGCCGCATCGCAAGCCGGGTTGGCGGTCAGCGCCCCCCTGCAGGCCGCGATGGGGGCGCTTCCGACGGGTGGCGCCCAGGCGGCACCGGCGGCGGGCGCAACGCTGGCAGCCAACGCCACACCAGTCGCCCCGGCTTCGGCGCAGGTGGTCACGCCGGCCGCCGCGCCGACCGGAGGTGTGGCCGCGGCAACGGCAGTCGCACCGCTGGGACGGGTCGCAGCCACCGGAGCGACGGCTCCCGCCGGCGCAGCAGCCCCCGCGGGACCGGCCGCGCAGCCGATCCAAGCACTTGCGGCGACCCAGCCAGTGGAGGCCGAAGTCGCCACGGCGGCGCCGGTGACACCGTTGCCGGCGGCCTTGGCGGCGCGAGCAGCGACACCGGCGGCCGCTGCCGTGCCGACGGCGCGCGTTGTCGCCCCGCAGGGCGAGGCGGCCAACTGATCGGTGCGAGCGCCTAGCACCGTCCCAACGCTGCAACCGGGTTCTCGACGAGGTCGGCGAACAGTCGCAGGAACCCTGCTGCCGTGCCCCCGTCGCACACGCGGTGATCGAAGCTGACGCACACCTGGGTCACCTTGCGCACCGCGAGTTCGCCGTCGGCGACCCAGGGCCGGTCGACGATGCGGCCGACACCCAGGATGGCCACCTCGGGGTGATTGATGATCGGGGTGGAACCGTCGACGCCGAAAAGACCGTAATTGTTCAGCGTGAAGGTCCCGCCGGACAGCTGCGCCGGAGGAAGTTTGCCGTCCCGTGCCGCCTGCACGGTCTGCGCCAGGGCGGCCGACAGCGTGACAGTGTCCATCGTGTCGGCTCCTTTGATGACGGGGACCAGCAGGCCTCGCTGGGTCTGCACGGCGATCCCGAGGTTGACGTGTCGGTAGCGGACGATCTCCGATCGGGCGGTGTCCACCGACGAATTGAGCTCGGGAAATTCACGCAAGGCCGCAATCGCGAACCGGGCCAGCAGCGCCAGCAGGCTCACGTCCTGTTTCGTCGCCGCGGCGATGCGTCTCCTGGCATCGAGCAACGCGGTGGCGTCGACGTCGACCCAGGTCGTCGCGTCCGGAATCTCCCGACGGCTGACCGACAACTTGGCGCCGATAACTTTGCGCAACCCCGTGATCGGGACGCGTTGTTCGCCGTCGGCGTTCCCGACGGCGGCGCGGGCCTCCTCGACGTCGGCGCGGACGATGACACCGCCCGGGCCCGTCGCTGAGAGTTCGACGAGGTCGACACCGTTGTCGCGGGCCAACTTCCGCACCGCCGGCGAGATCACCTTGACCGTCGTTGCGGTCGCGGTCGCCGTCGCCGGGGTCACCGCAGGTCGAACCGCCGCACGACGCCGCCCTGGCCGGCTTCGAGACACCGCGGCGGTGGTGCCGTAGCCGATCAGCACATTGCCTGACCCGGCGCTCGCCTGTTCGACGGCGGCGACGGTGACGACGGGAGCGCCGACGCACAACGTCGCTCCCGGGTCGCCGTGCAACGCGAGCACCGTCCCTGCGAACGGCACCGGAAGCTCGACGACGGCTTTGGCGGTCTCGACCTCGACGATCACCTGGTCGACTAGCACCGAGTCGCCGACCTTCACCTTCCACTCGACGATTTGAGCCTCGGTGAGCCCCTCGCCCAGGTCGGGCAACAGGAACGTCTGTTCGCTCATGCGCCGGCCACCCAGCGAGTGTCCACCCGGTCGTCCCATTGCAGCCGGTCGACGGCGTCCAGGATGCGGTCGGCGTAGGGCAGGTGCACGCGTTCGAGCCGGGGCGGCGGATAGGGGATGTCAAAGCCGCTGACCCGCAACACCGGTGCAGCCAGGCTGTGGAAGCAACGTTCCTGGACGCGGGCGGCGATCTCGGCCGCGACCCCGGCGAACCCCTGGGCTTCCTGCACAACGACACAGCGACCCGTCTTGCGGACCGACGCCGCGACGGTGTCGTCATCAAAAGGCACGATGGACCGCAGATCGATCACTTCAAGGCTGCGACCCTCCCCCGCGGCCACTTCCGCGGCATCCAGAGCCGCATCGACCGACGGGCCGTAGGCGACGACCGTGACGTCGCTACCCGACCGTGCCACTCGGGCGCGCCCGATCGGCGCGCCGCGTTGCAGCTCGACGTCGGCGCGGGCGAAGTAAAGACGTTTGGTTTCCAGGAAGACCACCGGGTCGGGATCGTCGATGGCGTCCCGGAGTAGCCCGTAGGCATCCGATACCGTCGCCGGCACAACGACTTTCAACCCGGGGGTGTGGACGTAGTACGCCTCGCTGGAATCGCTGTGGTGCTCCACGCCGCCGATGCCGCCGGCGAACGGGATGCGGATCACCATCGGCGCCGACAATGCGCCGCGGGTCCGGTTGCGGAGTTTGGCGACGTGGGAGGCGATCTGCTCGAAAGCCGGGTACGCGAACGCGTCGAACTGCATCTCCACCACGGGGCGATAGCCCGCCATCGCCATGCCGACGGCAAAGCCGACGATCCCCGATTCGGCCAGCGGGGTGTCGAAACAACGTTCGCTGCCGAATGTTTCGGCCAAACCGTCGGTGACCCGGAAAACTCCGCCGAGTTGCCCGACGTCCTCACCGAACACGACCACCGACTCGTCCTGGCCGAGTGCGTCGCGCAGCGCGGCGTTGAGGGCTGCTGCCATGGTCAACACGGTCATTGCGGTGCGACTGGCTCTAGTTCGGAGGCCAGCTCCGCGCGGGCTTGGGCATGCTGCTCGCGTAACGCCGGGGTGGGTTCTGCGAACACGAACCGGAAGAGGTCGTCGGGGTCGACCGGCCGGTCGGCGTTCATTCCGGTACGCACGGTCGCCGCAAGCGTTTCGGCCTCGGCCTTGATGGCCTCGACGTCGGCATCGTCGATCAGGCCCACGGCCCGCAGATAGGCGTCGAGTCGCGCGATCGGGTCTCGCTCGGCCCAGCGCTGCACTTCATCCGACGCCCGGTATCGAGTCGGATCGTCGGCGTTGGTGTGCCCGTCGATGCGGTAGGTGTGCGCCTCGACGATGACCGGCCCGTTTCCATCGAGCACGTAGCGCCGCGCCTCGTCCAGGATGGCCAACATGGCCACCGGATCGTTGCCGTCGACCTGCTCACTGCCTATTCCGTAACCAACCCCTTTGTGCGCCAATGACGGAGCCGCCGATTGGCGCGCCAGGGGCACGCTGATCGCAAACCCGTTGTTCTGCACCAGGAAGATGACCGGCGCCTTCAACACAGCGGCGAAGTTGAGGGCCTCATGGAAGTCCCCCTCACTGGTGGCACCGTCACCGCAAAGTGCCAGCACGACAAGCTCGTTGCGGTTGCAGGTGTGCCCGTGAGCCAGGCCGACGGCGTGCAGCAACTGGGTGGCCAACGGGGTGCACTGCGGGGCCGCGCGGTGTGCGACGGGGTTGTAGCAGCAGTGCCAGTCACCGGCGAACATGGCCAGGACTTCCACCGGATCGACGCCGCGGGCAACCAGCGCCATCGAGTCTCGATAGGTGGGAAAGATCCAGTCACGCGGGTGCAAGGACATGGCGGCCGCGATCTGGCATGCCTCCTGTCCGCGGGACGACGGATAGACCGCCAATCGTCCCTGTTTGGTCAACGCGGTGGCCTGCTCGTCAAAACGCCGGCCCAACACCATTTTTCGATACATCTCGACCAACCGCGCACCGTCCGGTCGCGGGTAGCGAGCCGTGCTGGGGGTCGGGCGACCGGCGGAATCGAGGTACTGCACCGCGACATCGGCAGGCAGGTATTTCTGATAGCTCTCGACAACGCTCACCACGGCCTCCATCACAGCTACTTGTCAATTGATCCTGGCTGGTGCTGGTCTTTTTGACCACATCCAGGCTCCATCTCCAAACAGATTGCTTGCCGCCATGCACTTGCCCGACATATTGTTCAAACTTTCCGACGACCGACACGAGGCGGTGGACACATGGCCGAGGCAGCGCCCTCCCGGGTGCAACTTGACGAGGTGGACCGGCGACTGATCCGGGAACTGGTCAAAGACGGACGCATCTCGATGCTGGCCCTCGCCCAACGGGCGCACGTCTCCCGGACCCACGTCTACGCGCGCGTGGAACGACTCGAGCGAATGGGTGTCATCGAAGGCTTCACCGCGCGAATCAATTTGGAGAAGGCGGGCTTCGCGACGTCCGCGCTCATCGCGCTGTCCATCCAACAGGACTCCTGGCGCGGGTTGTCCCAGAAACTGAAGACGCTGCGTTATGTCGAGCGGTTCGTCCTGGTCGGTGGCGACTTCGACGTCCTTGTCGTGGTCCGCACGCCCGACAACGCGGCCCTGCGCGACGTGGTGCTCGAGCAGATTCACAGCTTGGCCGGAGTCCGGGCCAGCCGGACCTGGCTGATGTTCGAAGAGTGCGACGGAATGCAGTCGGAGTTGTTCTGAACGCTCAGGGCCGCCCAGGCGCGGTCAGGCGGGAATGGCGCCCCGCGCCGCTTCGGCACGCCGTCGAGCGAGCATGCGCGCGGCGGCATCGGTGCTGATTCCGTTCGTCTCGCTGATCGAAAAGACCTGGGCCAGCGTGTTCCCGATGCCCTTGGTGCGCTCCGCGACGGTCTCGTCACTCCAACCCAGCACCTCGTGACCGACAAGGTGAAACGCACCGCCGGCGTTGGCGACGAAGTCGGGGGCGTACACGATGCCCCGTTCGCGCAGGATCAACCCGGCGCTCTCCTCGACCAGGATGTTGTTGGCCGCCCCCACGACCGCGGTCGCGGGAAGCTGGGCCGCGGTCGCGCTGTCGATGACACCACCGAGGGCGCACGGCGAAAAGATGTCGCACGGTGTGCTGACGGCGGCTTCGGGCCGCACCACCGACCAGCCGCATTCCCGCGCCCACTCCAGCCGCTCGGGCACGACGTCGCAAACCACAAGCACCGCGCCGGCTTCGGCGGCCAGCGTTGCGACATGTCCCCCGACGGCACCAAGGCCTTGGACGAGGACGGTTCGTCCCGCCAGGTCGCCGAGGCCGCAATGGTGTGCAGTGGCCTTCATCGCCTCGAACACTCCCACGGCGGTGTTGCCGGCGCTCGAACCGGCTCCGCCCCGGTCGGCCGTCCTGCCGAAGACGAATTCCGTTGTGCCGTTGAGGATGTCCATGTCAGCCGAAGTGGTGTTGACATCCGGCCCGGTCCAATAGGTTCCGTTCAGCTTGTCGATGTTCTCGGCGTGCAGCCGCAGGATGCGGCGCCAGGTGGACTCGTCGAGGGATCGCCGTGGGGCCGGTAATGCGATCACCGACTTACCCCCGCCCATGGGCAGATTGCTCACCGCCATCTTCAATGTCATTGCGGCGGCCAGCCTTCCGGCCTCCTCAACGGCGTCGGCAAGCGACGCATACTGGGCGGCTCGGGTGCCGCCGGCGGCCTGCCCCAGCTGAAGTGAATCCACTCGGATGACAAACGATGTGCCGGTTTGCGGATCATGCCGGATCAGCGTCAGTTCACCGTCCCAAAGCAATGCGTCGTCCATACCTGCGAAACGTAGCCGCGCGCAGCAGGATTGACTTCAAGCGTCCGTATTCTCCGGACAAACTGCATCCAGACCGCGGCAGTTTCGGGGGTTTGTCCACCGAAGCGCGGCTAGGCAGGCGCGACCACGGACACCAGCCGGCCCCGACGAATCACGGCGCGGACCCGTTTCGCCAGACCTGTCACCGCGACATCGGTGCCGTCCAGCAGGACCAGGTCCGCCCGCTTTCCGGGGGCCAGTTCACCGATATCGGCACCGCGATCGAGCAGTTCGGCCGCTTGCGTGGTTGCCGACCGCAACGCATCGACCGCGGACAGGCCCTGGTCGCTGAGCAGTTCGAGTTCACGCAGGTTGTCTCCGTGTGGCGCAATGCCGGCATCGGTTCCCATCGCGATGCGCACACCCGCCTCGTGCGCGAGCCGCACCGAGGCTTCGTGCGCGTCCAGAACCTCGGCGACCTTGCTGCGGGCGGCCTCGGTGAGCCCGCTACCTGCCAGTGCCTGGCGCAGTATGGCGTGCGGCGCGGAAAGCGTTGGGACCAGCCAGGTTCCGTGTGCCAGCATCAGATCGACAGCTTCGTCGTCCAGGTAGACGCCGTGCTCAATGGAGCGAACGCCGGCGCGCACCGCGTTCTTGACGCCTTCGGCACCCTGCGCGTGCGCCATGACGTGCGCCCGGGCGGCGCGCGCCTCGGCCATCATGATGGCGAGTTCGTCGTCGGCGAAATATGCGCGGCGTGGGTCGCTGCGCGGGCTGATCACGCCGCCGGTGGTGGCCACCTTGATCACGTCGGCTCCGGCCCGAATCAGTTCGCGCACCTTTTGGCGCATCGCCTCGACACCGTCCACAACGGTCGACGGGCAACCCGGATGCGGCGGCCACAATGCGTGTACGCACTCGCCGGACGGCATCCACTCGTCGCCGTGACCGCCGGTCGGACTGAGCACGCCGATGGCGATCTGCATGTCCGGTCCCTCGACCAAGCCGGTGGCGACCGCCTCCTTGACACCGAGGTCGGCGCCGGCGGCGTCGCGGACGGTGGTCACACCGGCGTGCAGGGTCAGCCGAAGATTGCGTACGGCCTGAAAGAAGCGGAGCGAGAACGGGGTTTGGATCAGCCGCATCGTGTCGACGTCGTCCAGCGTGACGTGGACGTGACAGTCGATGAAGCCCGGCACCACCAACTGGCCACGGGCATCGAGTTCGGTGTCACCGTCCAGGCCCGGTCCCACGTCGACGATGCGCTCCCCGTCGATCACCACGTCGGCGGGCGCCGCGGTTCCCGACCGCGGGTCGAAGACGTGGCCCCCGCGGACCACCAGGCGGTGGCTCACCGCCGCGCGGGCGGCGGGCCGTAAAGGGTGTTGACCCACACCGTGATCAGCGCGGTGGTGGCCGCGACGGGGTCGCCGAACGGGGGATGCCCGAAGCAGTCCAGCAGATACCGTTCGTTCATCCACGTCAGGACGCGGGCGACCTCGTCGGCTTCCGTGACCTGGCTGCGTCCGGCGTCGATGTCGGCTTTGATGCGACGCGCGGTCGCCGCGGCGAGTCGGTCCGCGAGGGCTTGGTAGAGGGCGCCGATCTCTGGGTCGTGGCGCGCGGTGTCGGAGATCGCCTGGATCAACCTGCCGTGCTCGACGAATATCGATGTCAGGTTTTCCAGGCTGCGGCGCAATTCGGCGACCGGATCATCGGATTCGGCCATCCAGTCGTCGGCGACGTGGTCCAACTCCAGACCGACGTCGTCGAGCATCGCCATCAGCAGGTGCTGGCGGTCCTCGAAGTGGCGATAGAACGCGGTGCGTGCCACCTCCGCGGCGGAGGTGATGTCGTCCAGCGAGATCTCCGCCCACGGCCGCTGCTCCAGCAGGCTATGTGCGGCGTCGAGCAACCGGCGGCGAGCGTCTCGCCGGTTCGCGCGCCGACGCGCCTGCAGATCGCTCTGTCGGTTGGCCAAATCGGGCGCCTCTTTCCGCGATCAAGTCGAACAACGCGATGTTCACCCTATTTTTACACGTTCGCGACGCTAATTGGAACAATATTGTTGACATCATGTCACACATGTAGTTACGTGAGCTTCGAAACGCTAAGAGAAGCCCCCGAAACCCCAGAAACAGAGGTTTGTCACCGTGCGACTTAGCTTGTCGTTCACCGGGTTTGGCGGGATCCTGGCCAGCCTGCCGACGGTCCGCGCCGCCGACGAGTGCGGGTTCGACGGCCTCTGGTACGCCGAGCACATCTGCGCACACGACGCGGTGGTGCCGGCGACCGTGTTCCTGCGTGAAACCGAGCGCCTCGAGGTGGTGCTCATGGGCATCAGCGCCGCGGGCCGCCATCCCGGGCTGACGGCCATGGAGCTCGCCTCACTGGCCGAGATCGCGCCGGGCCGGGTGCGCGCCGCGATCGGCACCGGCGTTCCCGACATGATCGCCAAGCTCGGCAAATCGATTGAGAAGCCGGTCAATTCGACGGTTGCGCTGCACCGGGCGCTGTCGACCGCACTGGCCGGCGGCGACCTCACCGCCGACTTCCCGGGGTTTCGGTTCGAGCAGTACAAACTCAACCCGCTGGCCGCTCCCCCGCCGCTGGACATCATGGCGGTCCGTCCCCGCATGGTCGAAGCCGCCGCGCGCTACGCCGACGGCGTCTGCCTGAGCGCCGGGTCCTCCCGGAAATATCTGACCGACACCGTGCGGCGGGTGGAAGCGATTCTCGCCGAGACCGGGCGGCCCCGGGAGAGCTTCCGGATCTCTGCGGTGGTTGCCGCATTCATCACCGACAACACGGCGAAGGCCCGTACGCAGGTTGCCGCGCTGTTGTCCACCTTTGACGCTGCGACCACCGAATACCTTGCCGCGGGGGCGATTCCGGCCGGCGCACTGGTGGATGCGATCGACCGGGGTGGTCCGTTCGAAGCGATCAAGGTGTTCACTCCCGAGGTCGTCGACGCGGTCGCGATGGTCTGTCCGCCCGATGGACTCGCAGACTCGCTGCAGGCGTACGCCGAGACCGGCATCGACGAGATCGCCATCGCGCCGTTCGCGCCGCCCGAGCAGTTGCCTGAGCTGATTCGGCAGCTGTCCGAGTGTCGCCCCCTACTCGCCGCCAAGTCATAGGTAGTCACAGGCAAGCCCTGACCCGAAGGACGGAACCGAGATGACCGACATCAACACCGTGCTGGATCACGACGCTCAGGAGGTGCTGCGGCTGCATCGCGAATTCGTCGATGCGAACGGCCCACTCGACTCGAGCTATCTACGCGACCATGTGACGGCCGTGCCCGACGAGCTGGTCTGGTACAACCTCAACGGCTCGGTGTACATCGGCCAAGACCACATCGCCGCGCTGTGGGACATGCTGTCCGCCGCGATGGGTGGGCAGGCGTTGAGCGCGGACCTGCGCGACGAACGCGTCGAGGTGGTCGGCGACGCGGCCTGGGTCACCTACCTGAGCCGCTATCAGGCCGACTTCGGAAACCTTGGCAGCTTCAACGCCGGCATGCGCGCCACCGAGATCTGGCGCCGGCGCGACGGAAAGTGGGAACTCGTGCACGCCCACTTCTCCACCCACGTGCCCAACCAGATGGGCGGTCGGTGAGATTGGCGCCCGGGAAGTGATTGAGATGGAACGTTTTTCGATACCCGGCCCGGCCGGTACTCTTTCGGGCCTGCGGCGAGTGCAGGACAGCGAAGCCGAACCGGTGGTGTTCATCCACCACATCAACGGCGAAGCCCACCAATGGGCTCCGGTCATGAATCGCATGCACGGACGCACGACCGTCGCCGTGGATCTCCGCGGGCACGGGAACTCCCAACCCGGCACTTCGTACGGCGTCGACGACTACGCCGCCGACGTCGAGGCGGCCATGGACGGGTTGGACATCCACTATGTGCACCTGGTCGGGGCGTCGTTCGGCGCTTCGGTGTGTCTCGCCCTAGCCGCCGAGGCTCCGTACCGGATCCGATCGTTGTCGTTGATCGGCGGCGCACTGACGGTCGCGGACCTGATCGACCCCGAGGCGGTTGCCGCCGAGCTACGCAGCCTCGGAAGCCTGGCGTTCTTTCGGAAAATGGCCGCGGTCAGCTTCGCGCCCGGCACCGACGCCGTCTTGCTGGACGAAGCCGCGCGACTGGCCGCACGCAACGACCCGGCTGTCGCGGAATCGATTCTGCGCGAGGCATTTTCCACCGATGTCACCGAAATCGCCGGGCAAGTGCGCGCACCCGCCCTGGTACTGACGGGCGAACACGATCTCACCTGTCCGCCGGACCGTGCCGCGGCGCTGGCGGACTCGCTCGGTACCAGCTGCCAAGTGCTGGCTGGGCGGGGCCACCTGGCCCACCTCGAGGACCCCGGCCTGATCGCACACCTGATCTCCGAACACCTGCCTTGCACCGATCCAGCAGACGCCTGCCTCGGCCAGTGACGAGCTGACAGTGCACCCGGCCTCATTCGACTATCTGGCGGCCAAGTCCGTCGACGAGGCATGCGCAGCGCTGGCCCGGGACCCTTCGGGGACACGCATTCTCGCCGGCGGCCAGAGCCTGCTCCCGTTGTTGGTTCGGCGGCTTGACCGGCCGCGACGCCTGGTCTGCGTCACCGGCATCACCGGCCTGCACGGGTTGTACGCGACGCCGAGCGGCCTGCAGGTTGGAGCCGCGGTCACCCAACGCTGCGCCGAACAGTACGCCCAGATAGGCGAATTCGGCATCCTGGCGCAAGCGCTCCCCCGGGTCGGCAAGGTGACCACCCGCAATCGCGGCACCATCTGTGGCAGCCTGGCCCACGCCAACCCCGCCGCCGAACTCGGTGTGTGTCTGCTCGCTCTCGGCGGCGAGATCGTCGCCGCCGCCATCGCCGGATGCAAGACCGGATTCCGACGGATTCCCGCGGAAGAGTTCTTTCTCGGTCCGCATCGAACAGCGTTACGGCCCGACGAGTTGCTGCACACGGCGATCTTCCACCGGCCCATGGGCATCGGATTCTTCGACGAGGTCACCCTGCGGGGTGCCGGCGATACCCCGTTGCTCAGCGCCGCGGTCAACGCGCGCATCACCGACGGTGAAGTCGTCGACATTCGCATCGCCGTCGGTGGTGCGGGCCAGGTGCCGGTGCTGGCGGGCCAGCCGGTCACCGCCGCCCTGCGCGGACGGCTCGACGACACCGCCGTGGCGGAGGCCGGCCGCGCCTTCGCCGAAGACCTCGAATTCGACAGCGATGCACACTGTTCCGCGCAGCATCGCCGCAGGCTGGCGAGTCGGGTGATCGCTCGGCTGTTGGCGCGAGTCCGACAGGAGTTGCCGTGACGAGTGACCTGGACATCGAAATGCGGGTGAACGGGCGCACAGTGCGGGCGTGCGTGCCAGCGCGGATGTCGCTCGTCGATTTTCTGCGGGATCGGCTCGGCCTTACCGGCACACACGTCGGCTGCGGCCAGGGGCTGTGCGGCAGCTGCAACGTGCTGATCGATTCGCGCTCCGCGCGAGCATGTTTGACGTTGGCGGTGCAGGCCGCGGACTGTGACGTCGTCACGATCGAAGGTCTGAATCACTCGCCGGGACCGTCGCCCGTGCAGGAATGTCTGGTGCGGCACCGAGCGTTGCAGTGCGGCTTCTGCACGCCGGGGTTTGTCGTGCTACTGGAAGAGTTGCTCGCCGAAGTCGATGCCGGTGCCCGGCCGACGCGAGCGGAGCTGCGTGATCGGCTGGCCGCGTCGCTGTGTCGTTGTACGGGTTACACGCCCATCCTGGCCGCGGCCGAGGAACTGGTCGCCGCCGCGATCGTCGAGCAGAGCCGATGAACCGCCCACGCCACGTCGGCAGATCGGCACCCGGGCTGCACCTGCCCCGGTTGGCCGCGGGTGGCGGCCGCTATCTTGCCGACGAAAGCCTCTCCGGCGAACTGCACTTGGTGATAGTTCGATCCCGTGAGCCGCACGCGTTCATCTCGGTGGACACCGCGCGAGCCGCCGCGGCCCCCGGCGTGCGCGCCGTCCTCGTCGGAGCGGAGGTGCGCGCGGCGACCGACCCGATGGGCATGATGTGGAGCGCGCAGATCCAGCGCGAGGCGCCCACCTGGTGCCTGGCCACGGATCGGGTGCGTTACGTCGGCGAGCCCATCGCCGCCGTCATTGCCGACGACGCCTATCTCGCCGAGGACGCCGCCGAACTCGTCGACGTCTGTTACGAGACTCTGCCGCCCATCGTGGAACCGTCCGCCACCAGCCGGCCGGTGCTGTACGACGATTGGCCCGACAACGTCTTCGGCCGCACCCGCTTTGAAGCCGGCGATGTCGTGGCGGCCCTCGACGGCGCGGCGGTGGTGGTCCGCGGCCGCTACGTCAACGACCGGGTGGCGGGCATGTCGCTGGAGACCCGCGGGGTGCGTGCAGCCTGGGATATCGCCCGGGAGTCGGTCACGGTGTGGACCTCGACGCAGTCGCCGCATCAGGTGAAGGCGTCGCTGGCGGCGACCCTGCGGATCCCCGAAAGCCGGGTCCGGGTGCAGTGTCCCGACCTCGGCGGCGCATTCGGCAACAAGGCGTGCGCCTATATCGAGGAGACACTGGTGGCGTTCGCCGCACGGGCCGTCGGCCGTCCCGTCCGGTGGGTGGAGAGCCGCGCGGAGGCGTTCACCGCCACCGTGCACGGCCGCGGCACGGTGATCGATCTGGAGGTGGGATTCGCTTCCGACGCAACGATATCCGGGATTCGGGCTACCGTGCTGCTGGATTGCGGCGCCACTCCGTACATGGTGGGCCTGGGCACCGGCGTCGTCGCCGCGGCCATGGTCCTGGGCCCGTACCGCGTCGCGGACGCGCTGTCCGAACTGGTGGGCGTGGTCACCAACAAGACACCCATCGGGGCGTACCGCGGATTCGGTATGCCCGAGGCCACTTTCGCGATCGAACGGGCGATGGACGAGGGCGCGCGGCGGCTGGGGATCGATCCGATCGAAATCCGCCGGCGCAACCTGCTGCGTCCCGACGAGTTGCCGTATTGGACCGCGGCAATGATGTGCCTGGACAGCGGACGTTACGGCGAGTTGCTCGACCTGGTCGCCGCCGAGGTTGATTGGGCGCGACTGCAGGATGACCTGGCCGGCGCCCGCGCTGCCGGGCACCTCGTCGGTGCCGGCGTCGCGTGCTATCTGGAGGCCAGCAATTTCGGCCCGTCGCTCACCGCGGCAATGATGGGGATCAACAACGCCGGTCATGATCGAGCCGTAATTCGCATGGACGCTTCGGGATTGGTGACCGTGCTGACCGGCCAGGTGCCGATGGGACAGGGACTCGAGACAGTGCTCGCCCAGATCGCCGCCGACGAGGTGGGCGTCGATCTGGACGCGGTGTCGGTGGTCTACGGAGACACCTTGGCCTGCCCGTACACCGGATACGGCAGCGGCGGCAGCCGGGGCGCCGGCGTCGCCGGATCGTCGGTGATGTTGGCCGCACGCAAGCTTCGTGACCGGCTGCGGGTACTGGCCGCACACCTTTTGGAGGTCGATGTCGCGGACCTGGAGGAAGCGAACGGTCTGTTCAGTAACGGATCCGGGGCCAGCATCTCCCTTCCGGACGTCGCCGCGGCTGCGTACCACGCCAAGGACCTGCCGCCCGACTTCGAGCCGTCCCTGGAAGCGTCGTATACCCACGATCCGCGCGCGTTCGCGTTCTCCTACGGTGCCGCGGCCGCGGTGGTCGACATCGACCGCGACACCGGGACGGTCAGCATTCAGCGACTCGTCTTCGGACACGACTGCGGCGTACAGCTCAACCCGGGCAACGTCGAAGCCCAGATCGTCGGTGGCGTCGCGCAGGGCATTGGCGCGGCCCTCTACGAGAGACTTCCGTACACCGACGACGGCCGGCCGGTGGTGGAGTCACTGTGGGACTACTTCCCCCCGCTGCCGGCCAACGTGCCCCCGGTCGAGCTGGTCCACCTCGAGACGCCGACCCCGTTCTCCCCCAACGGCGCCAAGGGCGTCGGGGAAAGCGGAATCATTCCGGTCCCCGCCGCGCTGGCCAACGCCATCCGGGACGCCCTGAGCACCGAATTCGGCGACGAGCGAGCGTGTTCGGTCGTCGACACCCTGCCGATCACCGCGGAGCGGCTACTCGCCGTCGTGGACCAGATCGCCCCGCCAGTGGATCCAAGGAAGGAGTACACACGTGAAGTACGTGTCACAGGAATGGCTGAGCCGGCAGTGTGAATTGCAGCAGGCCTTCACCCCGCGCCCCGGGGCGTCGGTCCGGGTGCAGTACCGCCTGACCAAGGCACCGGGCGGGGGCGAGATCCGCTACTACGCCGACGTTCAGGACGGCCGCATGGTCGAACAGTCGTTGGGCGACGACCCGTCTGCCGACGGCACCATGGCGGCCTCCTACGCCGACTCGATCGCGATGCTGCGCGGCGAGCTCGCCCCGACGGCGGCTTTCATGGAGGGCCGGGTCAAGGTCACCGGCAACGTCGCCAAGCTGGCCGCGCTGATGCCGCTCACTCAGACCGCCGAGTACAAGAGGCATTACGAACAGCTCTGCGCGGAAACCGAATTCTGACGCGGTGACCTTTTCCCTGCTGGCTCGCGACGCCGCTACGGGACAGCTCGGCGTCGCATCGCAGTCGCACTACCTGGGCGTGGGCTCGGTGGTGACGTGGGCCGAGGCCGGCGTCGGAGTGGTGGCCACGCAAGCGTTCGCGCTGCGCTCCTACGGTCCCCGGGGTCTGGCGCTGATGCGGGCGGGTTTTACGCCGGGCGACGCACTGGACCAGTTGCTCGATGAGGACACCCACCCCGAAGTGCGCCAGGTCGCCTTTCTGGATGCCGAGGGACGCATCGGGATTCACTGCGGACGCCGCTGCGTCGGCGCGTTCGGGGTTGCCGTTGGCGATCAAGCGGTCGCCCTGGGCAACATGCTGGACAACGACGACGTGGTCTCCGCCCTGCTGCGCGGCCACGAGGACGCCGACGGCGATCTTTCCCACCGCCTGGTCGCCGGCTTGACCAACGCGGAGAACGCCGGCGGTGACATTCGCGGCAGCCAGTCCGCGGCGCTGCTGGTGGTCGCCGGCCGTGGTGGCAGCGCCGGTGGCGACGCGCCGTGGGACGGCGTCATCCGCGACTTGCGGGTGGAGGACCACAGCGATCCCGTGGGTGAGCTGTCCCGGCTGGTGAGTTTGAGCGACGGCTTCGATCGGATGTCGCGGGTGGTTTTCGACCCGGACGGCGCCGTGGTCGGTGAACGCCGCTGCGAACAAGGTTTCGGTGCGGGCGCCGGTGAGCTCGCATATGCCGCCCGGGCGCTGGATTCCAATCCAGAGGCGACGTTCTGGTCCGCGGTGCTGCATGCCCGGTGGGGACGAACCGAATCGGCACAACGGCTGTTTTCCGCAGCGTCGCAACTCAATCCGCGCCTGGGGCGGTTCGTGGGACAGCTGGGCGAGGCGGGCATCCTGACACCCGACGAGGTGGCTAGGTTGCGGGACGCCGGTCGATAATCCGTTTCGCCTTGCCCGTCGACCGGTCGACCGCGCCCGGTTGCACCACTTCCACGGTGACACTGACGCCGACGCGGTTCTTGACTTGCCGGGTCAGCTCGTCCGCGGCCACCTGGCATTGCTCAGCGGTGGCCCCGCGGCGACCCTCCACCCGAACGGTGAGCCGGTCGAGCCGTCCCCGGCGGTCGAGAACACACTGGAACTGCGGTGCGAGGGCGCGCTGGGTCAGGATGTGTTCCTCGATCTGACTGGGAAACACGTTCACGCCGCGCAGGATGATCATGTCGTCGCTGCGGCCGGTGATCCGTCGCATGCGCCGCATCGAACGCGCTGTCCCGGGAAGCAGCGTGGTCAGGTCGTGGGTCCGGTACCGGATGACGGGAAACGCCTCTTTGGTCAGTGAGGTGAAGACCAGTTCTCCTTCGACGCCGTCGGGCAGCACCGCCTGGGTATCGGGGTCGATGACCTCGGGGTAGAAGTGGTCCTCCCAGATGTGCAGGCCGTCTTTGGTTTCCACGCATTCCTGGGCGACGCCGGGACCCATGACCTCCGAGAGGCCGTAGATGTCGACCGCGTCGATGTCGCAAGTGCCTTCCAGTTCGGCGCGCATTTCCTCACTCCACGGTTCCGCACCGAAGATTCCGGTCCGCAAGGAGGACGCGCGCGGGTCGATGCCCGCCTCGTACATGGCGTCGACGATGGTCAGCATGTAGGACGGCGTGACCATGATCGCGTCGGGGGCAAAGTCCGCGATCAGCTGAATCTGGCGCTCGGTCATGCCGCCCGATATCGGTATGACGGTGCAGCCGAGCCGCTCGGCGCCGTAATGCAAGCCCATACCGCCGGTGAAAAGTCCGTAGCCGTAAGCGATGTGGACCTTGTCGCCGGGATGCACCCCGGCGGCCCGTAGCGACCTCGCCACCAGGTTGGCCCAGGTTTCCAGGTCGGCGGCGGTGTAGCCGACGACGGTGGGCCGGCCGGTGGTGCCGGACGAGGCGTGCAGGCGCAACACCCGAGACTGCGCGACCGCAAACATCCCGAACGGGTAGTTGGCCCGCAGATCCGCCTTGCCGGTGAACGGGAACAGCGCGAGATCACCCAGTTCCTTCAGGTCGGCAGGATGCACACCGACGGCGTCGAAAGCCGACCGGTAGTGCGCCACATTGTCGTAGGCGTGCTGCAGCGACCACCGCAGTCTGCTCAGCTGCAGCGCTTGGATCTCGTCGCGCGAGGCGTTTTCGATAGGGTCCAAGCCGGGGCGATCGATCAGCTTCGTCATCGCTGATCCTCCGTTTCCGCGCTCATGCGTCGAAATCGAGGGTTACGGTGTCGCTGGTGGGTAGCGACTGACAGGTCAGCACGAAACCGGTTGCCAATTCCGATGTGTCGAGCGCATAGTTGCGGCGCATGTCCACCTCGCCGGCCGTCACCCTGGCCCGGCAGGTGCCACACACCCCGCCCTTGCACGCGAACGGCAGGTCGTCCCGAAAGCGTTGCGCGGCGTCGAGGATCGTGGTGTCGCGCGGCAGGTCGAGTGTGCTCGCGTGGCCGTCGAGCACGATGGTGACCTGACTCCGCGGCCCGGTGCGGCCGGGCTCGGTCCGGCTCACCGGCGCCGGGGCAACCTCTTCGACGAAGAAGAGTTCCCGGTGAATGCGGTCGTCGGGTACTCCGTACTCGCCCAGGACTTGCTGGGCGTCGAGCACCATGCCAAGCGGGCCGCACAGCCAGAAGTGGTCAACGTCGGCCACGGGGACGAACGCATCGAGCAGCCGACGGATCCGTTCGGCATCAAGGCGGCCGCTGAACAAATCCGCCACCCGGTGTTCGCGGGACAGCACGTGGATGAGTTCCAGCCGTGAGCCGTGACGGTCCTTGAGGTCGGCGAGCTCGTCGGCGAACATGACCGAATCAGCGCGTCGGTTTCCGTAGACCATCACTACGTGCGAATTGGGTTGCTGCAGAACCGCAGTGGCGATCGCCAGGATGGGTGTGATCCCCGACCCCGCCGCGATCAGCACATGGCGGCCGCCTTTGCCCGGAGGTGCGACGAAGCTTCCGGACGGGGTTTGCACCTCCACCTCGTCGCCGGGGCGGACGTCGCGGACCAACCAGCCGGAGATGACGCCACCGGGCAGTTCGCGCACGCCGATGCGAAGCGCTCCGCCCGCCGGTGAGCAGATGGAGTAGCAGCGCCGGTGTTCCCTGCCGTCGGCGCTCTTGCGCAGCGTGACCGATTGCCCAGGGCGAAAGGCGAATTCGGACTTCAGAGCGTCGGGGACCGCAAAGGTGACCGCGGCGGCGTCATCGCAGAGCGGTTGCACGGCTGCCACCCGCAGCCGGTGAAAGGACGACGGTTGGAGCGTGGTCACGTCAGATCTCCTTCACCCGCTCGAAGGGCTCGCGACACGACCGGCAGCGGTGCAGCGCCTTGCACGGCGTCGCACCGAACTCGGATACCGGCTCGGTGTCGGCGGATGCGCAGCGCGGGCACGGCACGGCGTGCCGGCGGGTCTTGAGGGTCAGCGGTATCGGCCCCTTGCTGCGGGCGGGCGCCGCCCCCGGCGGGGCGATGCCATGCCGGGCGAGTTTTCGCCGTCCGGTCGCGGTGATCCAATCCGAGCTCCAGGCCGGACTGAGTGTCGTGCGGATCTCCGCGTCGGCAAATCCGGCCGCCGACAGCGCTTTCGCCACATCCGCGCGGATGGCGGACATGGCCGGACAACCGCTGTAGGTCGGCGTGATGGTGACGACGATCCGGCCGTGGCGGCAACACACGTCGCGAAGCACTCCGAGGTCGGCGAGGGTCAGCATGGGCAATTCCGGATCGCGGACTTCGGCGGCGGCTTGCCGGGCAAGCTCCAGGGTGTGGCTGTTCATCCGGTCACCACCGCGCCGAGGGATGTGCGCGGGCAACACATTGCATTTCAGCCAGGAGTTCCACCAAGGCGTCGGTGTGCATGCCGCCGCGGCCGGCGGTCACGCCGTCACGAGTCTCCGGGACCGGTAATGCGGCGGCATCCAACACCTCTGCCAGCACCGCATCGAATTCGGGACGAATCGTGGCCGGGTCCACTCCCGCGCCGGCGGCCGCAATGCGGGCTTCCACCGGGTGGGTGGCGAACAGTTCGGCGACGAACGGCCACACCGTATGCAGCGCCAGCTCGGTGCGGCGGCGGGATTCGGGGGTGCCGAGCGACAACGCGATCAGCCAACGTGCGGCGTAATCGCGATGGTAGGTAACCTCTTTCGCGCCCTTGTCGGCCACGGCGGCCAGCACCGGATCGCTTGACCCGCGCAGCCGTTGTAGCACCGCGAGACGGAACGTGGCGAAGACCAGCAACCTGAACACGGTCACCGCGAAGTCACCGTTGTCCGCCTCGACCAGGCACACGTTGCGGAAATCCCGTCCGTCGCGGAAGAACGCCAGCGCGTCCTCGGCGGGCACCGGGGAACCGCTGGGCAAGACGGGAACGAGACCGGGGTCGGCGGCCGCCGCCCGCGCGAGGAGCAGTCGGGCCTGCCCAAGCAGATCCAGCCCGATATTGGCCAGCGCGACCTCCTCCTCCAATTCGGGTGCGCGGCAGTTCCATTCGGCCAGGCGCTGCGCGGCGATCAGGGCGTCGTCGCCGAGCATCAGGCAGTAGGTGGCCAGATCCGTCCCGTCGATCCCGGCCGGAAAGGTGAGGTCAACCCCGGCCAGCGGGTCGTCGAAGCCCGTCCCGAACGCCCACTGGTCGTGGGTGTCGACGTCGACGAGCCCCGCATACGCCGACTCGTGATCATTCATTCGCCGGTCTCCAACTCAGATGTGCGGAACAGTGTCGGGAATGGCATAAGCCGTTGGGTGGCGATACACCTTGTCGTTGGACGGTGCGAAGAACGACTCCTTCTCGTCCGCAGTGGAGGCGGTGATCGCGGCCGACGGCACCACCCAGATACTGACGCCCTCGTTGCGGCGGGTGTACACATCCCGCGCGTGCCGCAACGCCATGGCGTCGTCCGGTGCGTGTATCGAGCCCACGTGTACGTGGTTCAGGCCGCGCTTGGCGCGCACGAACACCTCGTAGAGCGGCCACGCGGCGTCGACAAAGCCGGTCATCTGTCCTCCCCTGCGATCCGTCGCGCGTGGGCGAGGGCGGCCTCTCGCACCCACGCGCCGTCGTCATGCGCGGCCTTGCGGGTGGCCAGTCGTTCGGCGTTGCAGGGCCCGTTACCGCCGATGACGGCGAAGAATTCCGACCAGTCGGGAGCACCGAAGTCGTAGCAGCCGCGCCCCTCGTTCCAGGCCAGGTCCGGGTCGGGAAGGTGTACCCCCAGCACCTCGGCCTGGGGCACCGTCATGTCGACAAATCGTTGCCTCAGTTCGTCATTGGTGTGGCGTTTGATCCCCCAAGCCATGGATTGCTCGGTGTTGGGTGATTGGTCGTCGGGCGGGCCGAACATCATCAGCGTGGGCCACCACCATCGGTCGACGGCGTCTTGCACCATGGCCCGCTGGGCATCGGTCCCGCGCATCATGGTCAGCAGCAGTTCGAAACCCTGCCGCTGATGAAACGACTCTTCCTTGCACACCCGGATCATGGCGCGGGCATAGGGACCGTAGGAACTGCGGCACAGCGGCACCTGGTTGCAGATCGCCGCGCCATCGACCAACCACCCGATCACCCCGACGTCGGCGAAGCTCAGGGTCGGGTAGTTGAAGATCGACGAGTACTTTTGTTGGCCCGCAATCAGCTTCGCGGTCAGCTCCGACCGGTCTACCCCGAGCGTCTCGGCCGCGGAGTACAGGTAGATCCCATGGCCGGCCTCGTCCTGGACCTTGGCCATCAGGATCGCCTTACGGCGCAACGAAGGCGCCCGGGTCAGCCAGGAGCCTTCCGGCTGCATGCCGATGATCTCCGAATGCGCATGCTGGCTGATCTGTCGGATCAGTGTGCTGCGATATCCGTCCGGCATGGGGTCTCGCGGCTCGACCCGCTCTCCGACTGCAGTGGATGCCACGGGGTCAGCGACCCACGAACGTCGGACGCTGCTTGGCCACGAAGGCTTCCACCGCGGTGGAGTGATCGATCGAGGCACCGAGCCGTCGCTGCGCTTCGGCTTCCCGGTCCAGAACATCGCCGAGCTCAGCGCCGGCGTTGCCGGCGAGGAGTTGTTTGACGGCCTTGAACGCGGCGGTCGGGCCGGCGGCCAGCCGGCCTGCCAGCGCGGCGGTTTCGGCGGCGAGATCGGCGTCTGGCACCACGCGGTGCACCACTCCCCACGCGTGGGCCGTGTCGGCGTCGATGGTGTCGCCGAGCAGTAACAAACCGGTCGCGCGGCCCCGGCCGACCAATCGAGGCAACGACGCGCTCAGCCCGGAGTCGCTGGCCAGCCCGATGCCGCAGAACGCGGTGCCGAACTTGGCGCCGCGTGCGGCGACGCGGATGTCGGCCGCCAGCGCAATCCCGAGTCCGGCACCGACGCAGGCGCCATTGATGCCCACCACGACGGGGACCTCAATCGCGGTCAACGCCAACACGATCGGGTTGTAGTGCTCGGCCACGGTGTTCATGGCGTGCGCAGGATCGGCACGTAGCCCCGCAACATGCTCGGCCAGGTCTTGGCCGACACAGAAGTTTCGACCCGAGGCGGTCAGCGTCACCGCTCGCACCGCAGGATCGGAGCCCGCCCGCGTCAACGCCGCCAGGAGTTCCTCCTTCAGCTCGCGGTTCAGGGCGTTGGAGGCTCCGGGACGATCCAACACGATGGCGGCGACGCCGCCGTCGACCGCGTAGCTGATCGTCGTGTGTCCGGTGATGTGCGTAGTCATGTCGGCCACATTAACCGACCATTCGTTCGGTAATCAAGGCGGCACGACTCACCCGCGGCGAGTGTGCACCGCCGCGCAGTGCCGTGATGCGATGATGGTGTCCATGGCTGCCCCGCCTGCGCGCTCGACCGGTCGAGTCGGTCGACCCGGCTACGACCTCGACACACTGCTGTCCGTCGCGGTTTCGGTGTTCAACCAGCGCGGCTATGACGGCACCAGCATGGAGCACCTGGCCGCCCGCCTGGGCATCAGCAAATCCTCGATCTATCACCACGTGCGCGGCAAGTCCGAACTGTTGCAGTTGGCGGTCAATCGGGCGCTGGACGCCTTGTTCGCGGCGACCAAAGAACCCCAGGCAACCACCGGACCGGCCATCGATCGGCTGGAACACCTTGTGCGGCGCAGCATTCACGTCCTGGTCGAGCAACTGCCGTATGTCACGGTGTTGCTCAGGATCCGGGGCAACACGCCCGTCGAGCGTCGCGCGCTCGCCCGCCGGCGCGAGTTCGACCACATCGTCGGCCAGTTGGTCCAGCAAGCCTGCGATGAAGGCAGCGTGCGCCCCGACATCGACCCGATGCTGACCAGTCGCCTCATCTTCGGCACGGTGAACTCGCTGATCGAGTGGTACCGGCCATCCCGCGATCTCGACGCCGACCAACTGGCCGACTCCGTCGTCAACGTGCTCTTCGACGGCCTGCGCATCGACCCCTCTTGACGGCGACCGACCACGACTGCCAAAGTTGCAGCGATTAATAACCGAACGAATGGACGGTTGGTAATGCTACAAAGTTTCGTATCCGGTCGGTGGACCTCGGCCGATGACGCTGGCATCCCGCTCACCGACGCGAGCACCGGGGTGGAGGTGGCGCGGTACTCCACCGAGGGGTTGGACTATGCCGCGGCCGTCGGCTACGCCCGTCGGGTCGGCGGGCCGGCGCTGCGTGCGCTCACCTTCCCCGAGCGCGCCAGCTGCCTCAAGGCCCTGGGCAAGCTGTTGATGGCCGGCAAGGACGAGTTCTACCCGTTGTCCTTCGCCACCGGCGCCACTCGGCGCGACTCCGCCGTCGACATCGACGGCGGGATCGGAACCCTGCTCAGCTACGCCGGCAAGGCCGTTCGAGAACTGCCGAATGACACCATCTACCTCGACGGTACGACCGAAAGCATAGGTCGTGCAGGAACTTTCGTCGCACAGCACATCTACAGCTCGCGCCCCGGTGTTGCGGTGCAGATCAACGCCTTCAATTTCCCGGTCTGGGGCATGCTGGAAAAGCTGGCACCCGCGTTCCTCGCCGGCGTGCCGACGATCGTCAAGCCGGCCCACCAAACGTCGTATCTCACCGAGCAATTGGTGCGGCGCATCATCGAATCCGGGCTGTTGCCCGAAGGCGCGTTGCAACTCGCCTGCGCCCACCCGCACGGACTGCTCGACGAACTCGACGAGCACGATCTGGTCGCGTTCACCGGTTCGGCTGCCACCGCGGCCCGGCTTCGCGTACACCCCAACCTCGTCGACAACGGGGTGCGGTTCAACGCCGAAGCCGATTCCCTGAACTGCTCCATACTGGGGCCCGACGCCACCCCCGGCACCCCCGAATTCGAGCTCTACGTCAAGCAACTCGTCACGGAGATGACCGTCAAGGCCGGTCAGAAATGTACGGCGATCCGCCGGGCGTTGGTGCCGCGGGACCTCGTCGCCGACGTCGTGGACGCCACGGCCGCCCGCCTCGCCGCCGTCGTCGTAGGCCACCCCGAAGCCGAGGGCGTGACCATGGGCGCCTTGGCCAGCATCGCCCAACGGGACGAGGTGCTACGGGCGCTGAAATTCCTCACCGACGCCGCGACTTTGGTCAGCGGCGACCCGGACAACTTCCCGGTGCGCGGCGCGGACGCGGGCAGCGGCGCCTTCCTGCCCCCACTGCTGCTGCGCGTCGACGACAATTCCGTCGCCGCGCCACACGATGTCGAGGCGTTCGGCCCGGTGAGCACCGTCATCGGATACCACGACCTCGACGAAGCGGTACGCCTGGCCGCGCGCGGCCGGGGCAGCCTGGTCGGTTCGGTGGTGACCCACGACCCCGAGATCGCCCGTCGCCTCGTCCTGGATCTCGCGCCCTATCACGGCCGCATCCTCGTGCTGGACCGCGACGACGCAAAGGAGTCCACCGGTCACGGCTCCCCGTTGCCCACCTTGGTTCACGGCGGTCCGGGCCGCGCCGGCGGCGGCGAGGAACTCGGCGGAATACGCGGGGTGCTGCACCACATGCAGCGCACCGCGGTGCAAGCGTCGCCGGACATGCTGACCGCCATCACGGGACGCTGGACGACAGGAGCGGCCCGTGACACCGACGGCCTACACCCGTTCCGCAAACATCTCGAGGAACTTCGGATCGGCGATACCGTCATCGGCGGACCCCGCACGGTCACCCTGGAGGACATCTCGCACTTCGCCGAGTTCACGGGTGACACGTTCTACGCGCACACCGATCCCGTTGCCGCAGCCGGCAATCCGCTGTTCGGTGGCATCGTGGCACACGGCTACCTGGTGGTGTCACTGGCGGCCGGACTTTTCGTCGAACCCAACCCGGGTCCCGTATTGGCCAACTTCGGTGTCGACGGCTTGCGCTTCCTGACCCCGGTGAAGGCCGGTGACGCCCTCACGGTCACGCTCACCGTCAAACAACTGACCCCGCGCCTGTCCGCCGACTACGGCGAAGTCCGCTGGGACGCCGTGGTGACCAACCAGGACGGCGCCCCGGTGGCGACGTACGACGTCCTGACGCTGGTTGCCAAACTGCCGGCGAACACCGAGGGGCGCTGATGTTCCGGATCACCGTGCAGTACGGACAGCCCGCCGACCCGGCGGCCTTCGACGAGCACTACCAGAGCACTCACATTCCGCTGACACTGAAAGTGCCTGGCTTGGTTCGCTTCACCACCGGACGGCCGCGCCCGCTCGGCCGCGACGTGCCCGCCCCGCCCTACCTGGTGGCCGACTTGTGGTTCGAGACCGCGGAATCCCTCAAGGCCGCGCTCAAGTCCGACGAGATGCGTTCGGCCAGTGCGGATGTCGCGAACTTCGCAACCGGCGGCGCCACGTTGTACAGCCAGGAAGAGGTGCTCGTCCGCGGTCACCAGGATGTCGACCGTAATTGACTCTCGCGTCGTAATTTTCGGGATTGCCGAAAACCGCCCGTAATGCAGCTCTAGCCCGGATTTTTCGTGAAACGTTGTGAGTTTCGGGGTGTAGATATGCGAAAGTGCCTGTCCTGCAAGGAATAATTGGA